>CAZYLT010000062.1:0-1626 GCA_964648855.1 uncultured archaeon | reverse complement strand
AGTAGGAAGTCCCTGAATTGGAGTCATCAAGATATTTGGAGCAAATCCACACCCCCTTCGATGCTATCATCCCAACAGTAGACGAACCATCTGCCAAGTTTTATCTGGATGCAATGCGCATTTACTTAGCTCTAAGCTCGGGTACCTTGTCAATGGAAGATGCGAAACAAGCAGTTGAAGAGCTAAAAGAAAATCCCGAATTCTCTAGATCTCCTACTAATCCTACACTATTACCAATAGGCGAAACGTATAGAACCAAGCTTCTTGATAACCTCACGACCCTGAAGAAGTTCAACTTACTCACCACGGACTCGCTACGTTCTGCTTACAGCTTTGCGTTCATGGTACAGGAAACTCCAATACAATCTTCCGACTTGAAAGTGCTCTCTTATTTCGCAGATCACCCATTTACCACGTTAGTCAAAGCCGCAGAAAAGCTGAATGTCGCCCCTAAAACGGTTTCAAGATCGCTAGATAGACTAGGAGACCGAAATGGATTACGATTTCACTGTTTCCTCAATCAAGCAGCATTTAATCTTCAGACTATCATGATATTCTTCATCCCTAGGGATGATTCAGAATGGCAACTCATAGAGAGGGCCTTGTACTCTTTTCCATTCACAAAAACGCTTCTGAAGACTTCTATGACTGATTTGGGCTATATTTCAATAGTGTTGCCAAATACGAATGAGTGTCTGCGCATATTCTATGAGAGTATCAAGGCTCTCTCAACAACAGTCTTTGATTATGTGAGTATTCATCCTCAAACAGGTACAGGTGCTGACTCGAATATCTCTCTTTACCGCGGGGGTAAGTGGGCATTTCCTGAGGAATTTGCGAGTCTTATTCATGAAGATGAAGTCAAGAATCCGGATAGTCTGCCTATTTTATGGTCCACCGAATACAAGCATAACTTGACCAAGACGGACTTTTATATTGGTGCAGAGATGAAGCTGGATGTGCGTGCATCTCCCAGCAAAATTTCTGAAAGCTTACGTTATAGGGGGGCCGAGGTGGACCCCAGAAGAGTTGCTCAATCCATGAAGAAGTTGCAGAACCAAGATCTTCTTCTTCCGTATGTCAACTTTGCTGGTACTGGTTTATCCGCAAATTTCTGTTTTGAGATTGTATGCGATGACGAATGGAAAACTCAATTGGTTGCAGCCATCGGAAAGATTCCCACTTCCATTTACTATCTCTCCTCACGAGGCATCATAGTTTGGATTCAGGTTCCAAGTTATCATCAAGTGGATTACTACAAGATACTACGAAGCCTTGAAGAGGAACCGGGAGTCAAATCAGTTCAACCTATCATGACAATCAAGCAAGTCGGGTCTAGGACAGTACTAGATCTTGTCAAAAACTTGACATATGGACGCAGAGGTTGGAGTGGTGACCCTTTGAAGTTTGATTTGGCTGCGCACGTTGCTGACAGAATTTAGATGCAAGGTCATTGGCAATCATCATATTTCTGCTTTGCACCAATCAGCATCTCTACACCCAAATCGAAACTGGACAATGGGGGGCCAAAAACTATCAGGTCAATCCCCAAAGATGCCAGAGATACGACATATTCATTCAGTCCAGAGGGGGTGCAGTAGAGGACGAACCGATTCAATATCTCTT
>CAZYLT010000061.1:0-1980 GCA_964648855.1 uncultured archaeon | reverse complement strand
CCACTCTAGACTTTCAACACGATTCGGGGCATCATATTTGCGGCAACTGATCCCATGTCTAGCTCAAGTGTCCGTGCCAAGACTTGTCTTCCACGGTAGCGGAACTGCAGCTCTCTTGGACCCGCAAAAACCATTTCTGACTCATGTCCCGTACCCATGTCTGTCACGAAATACCGTTTCCCATTCTTCTTCTCTAGAACCTGTTTTACTCTCAATAAATGCGGGAAATCATAGCCTCCTCCGTGTGGAAGAATATCTGCGTTTCTTAGGTTATCAATAACACCATGCCTTTCCGCTCTCTTATGAAAGCCCAGGTACTCAATTACGTCATCACTCAAATTCGGCTTTCCCTCAAGCAGATATGCTGGAAGGTCTGCGCGCAAAGCTAATGGGAAGAAATCTTCTTGCGGTTTGTTTTGAAGGTAGTGGCATCCTAAGGCGATTTCGTTGAAGTTGAGTAGCCCTTGATGCATTGGATTGCAAATCTCATGAAAATCGTCGAAGAGCAATTCAGCTGCAAGCCGTTTCTTTCGTCTGCTGAGTGATATCGCATATTCGAAGAAGCTGAAGTATTCTCGGGCAGCATTATCCACCAAGATTCGCACATCACCAAAAGGAGTCGTGACTGTTTCAGTCATGTTTCTCAGTGTTTCGCTCTTATGGTGATACATACCAAATCCAAAGCCTGAGTTATTGTCCCCCTTTAGCTCCGGTACGGAACCATGAATAATGAATGCATATTCGAAGGAGAGATCCGTGTGTCCTGTCGAGGGTTTCAGCTCATAAAAATCAATGAAGTGGTTGCTTACAGCAAAATCCCAAGTCAGTTCAATATCATCGAGGTACTCAGTGCTTGATGTAATTTCGTCAATTCTCATGAGCAGCTCCTGCACATCTGGAAGCTCATGTAAGCCTCCCACTAACATACCACACGCGTTGGGCAGGGTATCGAGAATTATGAGCGCCTCAGATCCCCTTTCCCAGGAGAGTTTGCCCCCATAACCAAAGCCATTATTCCATCGATGGGCATTGCGGGTCACAGTTGCATCGGGAGCTCCGACAAAGACCGCGTTGGGCTCCATTCCAGATTGATTCTGGACCGAATGTATCTTGGCGAGACCATACTTCATGTTTTCACAGCATAGTCTATGTGCTGAATCATCCAGACCTGTTGAGAAAATATGGTCGCTTGCCCGAGTCAATATTTCCTCTCGGGATAAATCATCGAACCTGGCTTTCATAATCCTATCCATGAGCATATTGTGGGATGTTCATTTAACTTCTTTCTCAACCATTGAAAGCCTATAGTAACCCCTCATTTTCAAATAAATCTTCAACAGATGCCATTCTATATTTCAGACGATCCTCCACCCTGAAGATGAAATCCATGAGTTCATTCTGAAGATCATCTCCCAGTTCTTTGCTGTACTCATAATGGAGCTTGTTAAAATCGTGTTTCCTTTTCTCCATATACCTGCTCATTATCTCGTCCATGCTCTCTCCAGACTTTCCCATGAATCCTCTAAGAAGCCCCATCAAGCCTAGCCTGTCCAAAGCATCCGCGTCAAATACCACCTTCTCTTCGGGAGTCTGAGGTGGAATCATGGATGTCGGAGTGTGTCGAATAACAACCCGGGTTATGTCGGCAGTAAGATTTCTGTCAAGTTTCAAGCCATCTAAGAACTCTTCTGCCAGAGCTCCCCCAAGGAGACCGTGGATGTGAGCAAAGGTAGATGTGGTCTTTCCAATATCGTGTAAGAGGGCTCCTGCTATACATATGAATGGGTCGACAGATGCAGATATATTACGAGCAATCTGAATGGAGTATTTCGTGACCATTAGAACATGTGCATAGTCATGGGTGTCACTCTCAGCATGAGCAGTCCTAACGAACTTCTCAAGTCGTTTGAGCATCTTCTTTTCTTCCTCAGTGAGCTCCCTTGTGAAGACCATTTCAATCGACTATCTTTCCCTGTCATG
>CAZYLT010000060.1:0-2145 GCA_964648855.1 uncultured archaeon | reverse complement strand
GCATCCCAGTCCAGTAGCCGCTGTTCTCCTTCAAGACTTCTGATTTCTGTTGCATCTTGAGAAACTTCCAGAGTGCCCAGAAATTCGCCATTCTCGTCCCGTACGGCATAATAAGCGATTATTATGAACTTCCCACCGAGCTCGATCCAGAACATGGCCTTGTCCTTCCTACCTTCTTTGAACGCATCCATGATTGCCTTGACCTTATCATAGCTCTTGTGGGGGTGACAATTGTATACATTTCTTCCAATGACCCCAGGACTTCTCGGGAAGATACGCTCATCAGTTGCAGAATAGTATGCAACGGTTTCATCCTTGCCCACAAATGACAGGTCAACAGGTAGATGCCTGAGAATGAGGTCAACTTCCCTCAGCGAGAGACTGCCCGTATTCAGTTGCAGCTTGGGCGACTCGGTTTTTTGACCAACTTGATGGATATCCGTTGGCATGATGGGCTCCCACTCATCTCCTGGAGTGACCCAGGCATATCCGATCTCCTCCTCACCAGTTCGTACTCGTGCCCAATCAAACTCTGACAGGGTCTCTAGAGCCATGGGATAGAGGATATTCTCCTCCTTGTAGATCATATCCTCAATGGCCGTAAGAAGCTCATCCATGTTCGATTCATCCACATCCTTCATCATGTCACGAATCTCGTCCTGCTTTGTCCACATGACAGTGGATGGCCCCGTGACCCCCGCCTCTTCCAGAATCGGAAAGAGCTGATTCTGCAGGCGTTGGTAATGAGTGACCAGTTCCTTCAGATTTTCAAAAGCCGTTTCATTTCCCGGATCCTCCTTCAGGATATTGACCACTCTCTGAGCCTCTTTATTCTCCCGCATATACGTGTGAACCGGATGGCCGGGAGTCGCTTCTGGCGCTTCTTGAACATCGAGAGATTCCTTGAAAACTTCAACATGTACATCACATAGAGCAGTGACCTGCTGGGCTGTAAGCTCGCCAGAGGAGATGAGAGACTGTTCCATGTCCGAAATCTCTGTCGGGCTAACATCAACCAGTATTTCTTTGAACTCTTTCTTTAGTTTCTCTAGGTCTTCACCCTCATGTAACTCCAGTATAAGGTCCTTCAGATTCCTCTGTCTCTTTTCTAGTTCTGCTTTCCATTCGCCCTTTGCCTGGTCTTCTTTGTCAACAATCACTTCTTCATCGGTATTCTTTGAGATTGATTCTGACAGGAGAACGAATAGACGATTCAAGGACATATTCGCCATGTCAGAAACATCAGTCAATGTGGCGTTTCTCCCTATTGTCTTCCGTAATATTGGATTCTTCAATCTCTTGAGTTTGGGAGAAATCTCTATCAGAGTATCGAATAAAAACGGAAATTCATCAGTTAGTTCCACTATCTTTGTAGAGGCCTTCAGGGTCGTGGTCATGGTTAACCCTCAAACCCATTGATAGCAAGACAAGGCTATTAAATTCGCTCATGTGTAGGAAATCGCCAGATATCTCTCCCTAGAAGGCATATACTCCTCTAATGGCAGAAAGGGGCCCTGGATTGTAACTCAAAATGGTACCAGTTTCAATCGTGTTGTCAATATGATTCTTGACGGCATTCGTTGTAGGCCTGTATTTTTGTGCGAGGGCACGATACGGGGTACAACAGGTGCTTCGCATGATGGGATGTATCCTTCTTTATCCTTGATACCACCTGTTGTTATCAAGCCTGCTGTTTCGATGGTGTCCTTGATTGTGACGGGAAAATCAAACAGCGGACCCGAAGAGCTTGAAGCCACAGTATTCGGCAATATGCCTTAGCTGCAGTTTCTCAGGTGAATGACCTCAAATGAGAAGTGAAACCATCTGTAATCGCATCTATGGTGGCTAGACAATATAACCAATGAGCTTTTTAAGAGAAATCGCATCGAAAAGAGGAGGCAGGAGATATGCTACACAAAAAGCACGCAATTTACTTGTCGCTCATCATGCTGATGAGCCTGAGTCTGCTTCCACCGACAAACTTCTCTTCCATTGATCCGACTCTGGGAAGTAGCTCGGTAGAGCAGCTAACACCGGCTGAGATTATGCCGCGCAACATCCGAGTAGCAGTGTACGATGAGCCCAACACCACAACTCCCGAGTGGGGCTGGAGTGGATTCTACACAAATGATTCTAGCGACATAG
>CAZYLT010000059.1:0-3020 GCA_964648855.1 uncultured archaeon | reverse complement strand
TAATAATCTAAATTGATGGCGGTCTAACTAATTGAAGGAGCTGGGAAAATAAAATGTTAGACCACAAACATCCACGGTCAAAGGGCCTCAAGAAGCCAAGACCGCCGGACATAGATTGTGGCCGGAAACAGTGGGAATTACACTTCGTGTAACACACGCAATCAACTAATGGTGTTTGCATCATTGTTGGAAGAAGCAGGGTTAGATTCCGTAAGGATTATGTCATGCCACGAATTCAGCAAGCAGACATTCTGAGTTGTTAACCCCAAATGAGCGGTTCAAGATTTTCCTCTAATAATCCATTCAGCCAGACTGGCTATGATCAAGTGACCGCATTGCCTTTTGTAAGCCTCTTATTCCTGAAACTACTTCTACCATTCGTGAGAGAGGAATACCAACATACATTTCATCGTCAGCAAGTTTTCCTGCTGAGCGGCAACCATAACATCCAAGACTGAAATTGACTGTGTTGCTTAGTTTAGGGAGAGCTGTAACATCACCACATGATGCTTGCATGCCTGCGAAGTTTGCTGTGATTCTTGGACCTCCTCTGTTAAAGAGAAGGGCATTGGCAACCCACATCGCTTGTCTGGGGGTTAAAATCAGAATAATTACATCTGGTTCAAATTGGGTGTTTTCAAGGGGAGATACAAGAGTGCCCTTGATAGTTCCTAATTGCAATCTTGGAATTTCCTCCATGATTCTCGATGCGGCTTCTTGGCTACTAGCAAGACCATGCATGTATGGGACTGTACCGTTTTGGACCTTCTCAGGCAGTTTTGCTATCCCAAGGGCAGCCTTAGCGGCGCTACAAGCATGACCTTCTGCGGGTAGATGAAGGATAGCACCTTGAGAAGCCATGTTTATAGAAACACAGTGCCGCAGTGGTGTTTTCATGGTCGTTATATTTGTCGGAGCTTGTTCGCTATTTCTGACGAGTCGGACAGCTACAGGATCTTTTCTCAACCCGAGGGTGTCCTTGAGGGTTCTTGCCCATTCATAATATTCTTTCCTACCTTCTATTGTTGTCAGAAAATCAGAAATGTCAGAGTGATCTTGAACCACGATGGCATTTACTGGACATTGATCTGCACAAACACCACAGAGTGTGCACAGATCTTCGTCTATAACCAAGGGGAAATCATCATGAATCTTAAAGACATTCGCTGGGCAAATCTCGACACAGCGGCCACATGATGTACATCTTTCATTATTCAGTTGAATCTTCGACACGAGTCAGTCCGTCCTATTTGGTCTAAAACAGTAATCATATAGATTCGGAAACAATATGTTCATCCCTTTCTCACTACTGCGCTTACAATGGCCATTGTAGCTCTATCCAAGTCATCCTGTGATATGTGTTCTAGCACAGGTTCAGGAATCCCTGCCAAGTCCTTGTCAAGACTCACCTTCTTGATACTGAAATCACGGACTAGGCTTGTAGCAGTTGAAACCTCGTATCCAGACTTCTCCACTGTCTTTCTTGCACACTCCATTGAACAACCATCTACCGTCACGATACGTTGCGCCGCCTTGGTCTTTTTTTTACACTTGGCAACTCGAGAGCAAGCCCTGCAAGACAACCGACTGCAGCCTTCCCGATGCCAACCTTCTTCACTGCCTCATGTGCCGCCATACCTGCAAGGACTCCTGTATTAGAGAATGCGCCATTGCAAGTATAGATTACTGATTCATTGGTTGGTTTCTCTTTTTTCTCATTCAGCGGCGCAATCCATCCCGTTTATCGAATTATCGGAATAGTTCTATATTTGAATTTATGGGTTTACCATCCTCATTGAATCTAAAGGTATGAACCTTGAATACCTATAGGAGAAGTGACACCTCAACAATTCACATCCAACTTAGAAAGACTGTTTCACAAGCGCCTTCCTAGTGATACACTATGAGCAATCTCAACAGTCTTAGCAAGAATGACGGTGATGATGGTAATAACAATGATATCAATGAGGGGGCCGATGTATCATGAAAGAGTAGAAGGGGATAGTCTTCCATCTTCGTGTAAGAGGAGTCGTCATCCACCAGGTAGAAGTTACCGATGGGAGTATAGTCACTTGTTAGACTGTCATTCCTCAGGGCATATGACCAGTAGTAGGGTCGTGTAAAGGTGAGATTTAGACCAAGTAAGTATGAATCTGATGTGTTGAAGCAGCCATGCCCGCCAAATTCAGTCGCATTGACACCGTGTTCAATCTGAAATTTCTTTGATTCGTCAAGGGGCTCATCACTGGACCGTATACCACCAAGCAACAGCAGATTTCCGCCATTTGCCACATATTGATTGATCTTCGTAACTGTCGAATTGTAGTACCATACGTCGGTCAACATCACAAGAGAGTAGTTTGTGAGGTCTATATGGTTGGTGGCAAAGCAACGCTGATTTACACGGTCGTAATCTGTGAAAAGTTTGAGGGCAGCCAAGGTCAGACTGGCCTTGCCCATCTGATATCCTAAGCCAATCAGGAGAACTTCAGGTTCAGGATTGAAGGCAGGAATGAGGATGAGTTGGCTCGCCAGATTATCAATATACCTCCAGTTCCGTCTACCCATGATGTCAGTTCGCTCATGACCCCATTTCTAGTTGAAACTGTCCTTGTTTTCCGGGGCCCAATCAAAATATCCTAGAGCATCCACACCAGAAAGGTAGGAAATCCAGATTTCACGACGCATCTGCTCATAGGATCCCTCTCTGTAATAGAGGCCGTCACCCGCCTCATTGACGAAATCCCAGATAGTTCCCAAAATATCGAGGTGGAAGACCTTGGTAGGAAGAGAGGTTCGATAGGCCCTGACGGTCTCATAGAGCAGCCACGGTTCCTCGTTAGCATAATAGCAGTCCAGTGCAAATCCCTCCTCCTTTAGTTCGTAAGCTACACAAGTTTCTTCTTGTGCGCCCCATGCAGGCGGCATCGTCATGTACTGAAACACCAAGCTTTTCATATAATCATGCATATTAGTTGTAGACCCATACTGGCTTCTCATTCAGCCACTGAAGACAAACC
>CAZYLT010000058.1:0-3719 GCA_964648855.1 uncultured archaeon | reverse complement strand
TATTCATTCAGTCCAGAGGGGGTGCAGTAGAGGACGAACCGATTCAATATCTCTTCTGGAATTGAATCAACAATTTCAGTTGTTAATTTCCCCTTTTCATCCAACCCTTTTTTCGCCCCTCTCAATTCAGCAAGGATGCCGAATCTCTTAAGCACCTTTGAACTAGTTCCCAAAGCCACTAATGCTGCTGCATTCTTTGCGTAGTGTGGCAATTTACCTATCTTTCTAGATAGTACTGTTGGTGGAAAAACCCCTCTTATATGGCTCTCCGGCTCTTTCTGCAGTAATTTCACTGCCCACTCAATCATATCAGGGTCGGAGTAATTGAGTAAGACCCCATCACTAAGACGTGCGGTCATAATCATCCTCGGTCCTTGTGCTCCTACTAACAGCTTAGATGAGAGCTCAGATTTCTCCAGCAGTTCCGTTAATTCTATGACTTGCTCCCTGACTCTGCTAACTGCTGCAAGCCTAGGAGAATATTCAAGCCCTGCACGTGAAAGCCACAGTGGATCTCCACTCCCGACCATTATATCGGGCTCAATATCATAATTATCTCTTAAAGACTGAATCATCCTTATTATCTGCTGGGGTGAGTAAAGCAGGGGAGAAAGCAATCCCAAACCTAGCTTCATAGGAACGTATTTGGCAAGCATTGTTGCAGCAACTGAAGCTAGCTGCGGCGCAGGAAAATCTACGACCCATATTTGGTCTATGCCACCCCGATAAGCTATCTCACTGACCTTCAAAACCTCATCCAGATTTTGTCCCACACCAACAGCAAGACCCCATTTCATTGAAGATCATCCCTCAGTTGACTTCCGCGAATATCTCTTCAATCGCACCTCTCCAGTCTCCTGAGAATGGAGGTCCCACCAGAATCTCGTCCGCTCCAAGTTTTGCAATAGAGGAAAACATCTCGATCATGTGCTCCTTTGTTCCAGTGATTGCAAACGTGTTCATAATCTCATCATCAACATACTCAATCGCATCTTTGGAACCTGATGAGGCGACTGCGTTGATCAATGAGTCTAATTTTTCTCTCTCGATAGTAAGCATGTCGAGAACCTTTTCGGGCATATCCGCCGCCACCACTGCTACAACTCTCCTAGCCAGCTTTTCATTCCCCCCTTTGAATGTGGGGATTGTGGGAAGCCAAACCAACTTCTCTATGTCATCAGGCTTTCTTCCATTATCATTGGCAGCGTCATTCACCCTCTTTATTGCATATTGAAGATAATCCACTGGGCCTGATAGAATAACTCCATCTGCAATCTTCCCTGCCATTGTGAGCATCTGAGGCCCCCTGACTCCGAGAAAGATGGGAATATTGCTGTCACTCGACGACCTCAACGAATAGCCTTGAAGATCGAACAGCTCATTTGTAGCCGTCACTTTTTCACCATCCCATAGTTTCCTCAGTGCTTCTATGGCCTCGCGCAACACAGTCACGGGTTTCTCGATTTTTATTCCGCGGTTTTCGAGGTCCTGAAGCCCTCCAATCCCAGTGCCAAATATGAATCTGTTATTCGAAATCTGCTGCAAAGTCATGCCTGCTCTTGCGAGAGTCGTAAGATTGTGAACGCTGATTGGAGTGATGCCAGTTCCTACCTGGACGTTCTCTGACTCTAGCAATGTGGCCGTTGTCAGTACAAAGATGTCTTGTCCTAGTCCGATGTCCTCTCCAACCCAGATGCGATGCGCTCCCATTTTATCGGCATTCGTTGCCAGCCATTGCGTGGCTGATGTCTTCATATTGGTGGTCATCCCAATGCTGAGTTTGTACAACTTCTTCCCTCGGACTGAACTCCCATTGCTTCCAAATGAAGGCTTGCATAGGTTTAGTTACATATTTGTGGTAATTCTTCGTACCTTGTGAGTGAGATGAAACGGGTTCTATGGGCAATCACTGGCTCGGGAGATAAGATGGAAGAAATCCTAGAAGTAGCAGCAGTCATAAATGGAATCGAATCCGTAGATGTTTCCTGTATAGTATCCAAAGCTGGAGTTGAGGTTCTTCAGTGGTATAATCTTGATGAACGCATACATGAGGTCTTTAGTGACATCAAAATCGAGAAAACCTCAAACAATCCTTTCGTTGCGGGCCCCCTTCAGGTTGGTCATTATGAACTATTCATTGTAGCTCCCCTCACTGCAAACTCTGCGGCAAAAATAGCACATGGAATTGCGGACACACTCGTCACAAACGCAGTAGCTCAAGCTTTGAAGGGTGGCTACACTCCTGTCATCCTATTTCCAGTGGACCAAGTCCTAGATGGCATAGATACTATAACTCCCGATGGCGGAGTTGTAAGAATTAATCCACGTAGAGTCGATGTTGATAATGTCGATATTCTTCGGAATGTTGAAAATCTACACATAATCAATGGTCCCAAGGAAATTCTTCAGAAAGCAAAGAAATTAATTCAGCTATTATAGGAGATTGAGCGGCTCTTGAACCAGAGATATAGTCTTTACAAGAGGGTGAAAGAAACCATCATCAAATGGTTCGAAAACCATGGCCGTGATTTTCCTTGGAGACACGATGACGACCCATTTCATGTTCTTTTGGCTGAGATGTTGCTTAGAAGAACCACTGCAGTGGCTGTAATGCGAGTGTATCCCTCGCTTGTCAGGATTGCGGGAACCCCTGAAGCCCTCATAAAACTGAATAGGAGTGAAGTTGAATCTCTTATTACCCCTCTTGGCCTCCAATCCGTTCGTGCCAAACATCTACAGAAAACCGCGGCTATCCTTGTTGAAGAGCATGATGGTAGTGTTAAGTCAGCTTCAACTAATTTGGAGGATCTCCCTGGAGTGGGAAGATATATTGCCTGCGCCGTACGAAACTTCGCATTCTCGATTCCTGAACCAATGGTTGATGGGAATATTGTACTCTTTTTGAATCGAGTCTTTGGCACAAATTTTGAGGCTGCTGAAGATGAGGCGGCTTGGCAATTTGTCGAGGATGTGGCTGGTCCAAATCATGACTCACGTTTCTATTGGGGCGTCATAGATTTTGTATCTGAAATTTGCCTTCACCAGCAACCCCGCTGCAGACAGTGTCCTTTGCAGGATAAATGTTCATTTTTCTCAGAAAGAGGAATCAGATAAAAAGAGGAAAAGTACATCTTTCATCAGTTCTATACCCCCCATCTTGCAGAACAAATTGAAGATACGTGATTGTTGATGTCTATTAGAAACGATTGGCCCCAACCCCCCCAAGGATTTGCATACGGATATATAGAAACTCCTGAAGAACGTCGGGAGCTTCTCGAACTCAATAAGAGCATTCATAATGATAATGATGCCTTCATGTTGAAGCGGCTAATCGAGCATCATCCAGGATTTGGGCTTGAAAACAACTTCTACTTGCGCGACCTCGACTCAGGAGATATGGTGGCATGCCTGAATGCAATTCCCAATACTTGGAGTTATGAAGGAATAGAAATCCGGAATTTGGAATTGGGTTTTGTAGGGACTCGGGAAGACTACAGAAGACGGGGGCTCTTTGACGCACTCTACAAATTATTTGATATCGAACTTCATGCAGGCGAGTACGATATATCATCAATACAGGGTATTCCTTTCTTCTACAGAAAATATGGATACGATTTCATGCTCCCACTTAACCGTCATGTGAGTATCAGACCAGATCAACTATCCTTCGAGCAAAAAGACCTGGATGGTGAAGATGCATATACTATTAGACTAGCCAA
>CAZYLT010000057.1:0-3816 GCA_964648855.1 uncultured archaeon | reverse complement strand
GGAGCAACCTACGTTGCATCGAGTTCATGGAGTTATTTGAACTGGCTGAAAATCAGAATCTTGTCATTGTAGATGACCGGGCGGTTGCAAGGCGTTTAGAGGAATGAATGATAAGAGAAAATTCCTGAGGGGATGACTGGACATGAGCCAAATATGTCCAATAACAGGAATCTATTCCTCAAACTTGAGTTGGAGTTCCCCGAGGTGAGAAAATGAATCAGATTACACGAGATGAATACCTAGGACTGGAGGGTAGACTGCAAGCACTTGAGCAGCAGATATCCACACTACAGCAAGAAATTCAGGACATGAAGAAAATCATAGACAGAATCATAGGCAGTCTTAATGCAGTAGTCGATTTTGTTAATCTAGACACCCAGCTTGAATATCCCGGATTTGGAGCAGACCTTCGGCGGGTTTGACACTATTTAACAACTAAGAGATTGCAGTTGGGTCTTAGTTCTCTATTTTGCAATCTTTAGTCTATCAAGTCGTCTGCAGGTATCCAAGCGATTCTCAAGGATTTTTGCACGGTCTTTGTTTTGAATGAGAAGTTTGACTTCTTCGGAATAGACCTCTGCTTGCTTGCCACCATACTCGCCAAACTGATAACCTATTGGGCTGATTTCTATGACGCCATACAACAAAGAAAGAGTAACCATCAAATCAATCATATTCGTTTCTGAAACCTCTATTCTATAAGGAATTCTTGAGGTCAATCTTGGTACAAGTCCACCAACATCAGTAGCGGTTTTACAATGGTCTAGCATGTTTTTATCAGCGCTGAGTAATGTCACTCGTACTTCCCTGCTTCTGGCAAACTTTTCTAACTCCTCAACTATAAGTGTGTCAACTCTCTCCTTATCATTCGGGACAGTCACAATGGAGGTCTTTTGATGCGCTGGTCGATCCATGAATTTGCTCAATTCTGACCTCGCCATTTTTGCAATTCGAGTCTGGAGTGTGTTTTGGTTGACAAACTGATCTAAAAGCTCCTTTACTCGGGGAGATTCATATTTGTCCTTTGCCTCTTTGATGTGCCCCTGTCTATACTTCGCAGCAATTCTATTCTGGATTTCTTGAATAACAGGATATGGTGTGACACATAGAATCTCTTTGGGCCTGATATCATGTTCTTGTTCGAGGGATTCCAAATAGGACGGGAATCCATTATAGAACATATTGGAGTCTAAGGCAAGAACAGCCTTCCGAATGCCAACCACGTAGGTATGTGTCTTTGCAATGTCATCTACCAGTAGCTCGGAGATTTCTTCTGCGTTTTCATAATCCAAAATCCCACAGTAGCAAAGGCTTCTACATAAATCAAAATAATCTGGATGTTCAAATCCATCTTGACCATATTTTTCGATGTTAGACTTGTATTCATTGAAATCAATCAGATTGGTAATTTCATTCTTATCAACATCCAACCTGAAGAGGTCCATATCGATTAGTGGAGCGCTCAATATGATGTCTTCAGACCGCCTATAGGATTGATTCAGAACAAGCTGGATTTCATTTCGATGTAGGTATAACTCTCTAGGACTGCTTTCTGGACCAAATTCGATTGATTCGGTCTTAACCTCATTCGCATACAAATCAAGCAGCTTTTGAATTTTCAATGGAATCATTAAATACGGCTTGGCTACTCCTTGAGTGGTTTCAATGTCCAAGTAGTACACATGGTCAGGTCCTTGATGCTTCATTGCAAGAAGGCTACCTACAACAAGAGCTTTCCTGCCACCAGTGATATCAAGGATGATCTCAGCATTTCTCGCCTTTTCCTCAGTGACTGAATCTCTTACTGCTTGGGCTATGGTATCAATATCAGAGGTAGGAACCTCAATCCCAGCGATATTGGGAGTGCAGTAGCTTCCCTGGATTATTTCTATACCCCGCTTTACTTTCTCTATGGTATCAGCATACTGAGATTCATAGAACAGAATGACTCTATCTGGCTCGTGTTCCGTTTCCAAAACAGTTGCATAGTATGAGTTGATGACTGCCCACCCGCTTCGCCCCATCAGAGTTAAGTACGTTGAATTCACAGTCAGTTTTCCAGCCCCCAATTAATACAGAGGTTTCTACCGGGTTTGATCCATACTACTGCTATGTTACCTTCCAATAGGCCCACCTGCGCCTATAATTCGATTGATTCATTCTTCTGTAAAATCCTGACATCATCATGCCAGTCTTTAAACATCTCAGGATGTTCAGTATGAATGGGTATAACCATCTCGGGTTGTGCCCGTTCTATGAGTTCTCGTATCTCGGGACCAGATATGTGACCAGAACAATGGATGCTAATAGGTTCATCAATTCCAAAATGCGACAGCCAATTTTGCACACGTTCATACTCTATCTCACCTTCTTCATCAAATGGTTCTGAACGCGACCAAATATATGAAGAGCCTTCTAGTGGTTGTAGATCATGCAGAAGACCAAAATCATAGAAACTGCATGTGACAACATATTCATCCGGATTGGTTGCGACCTCTTCGGGGGTCAATAGGTCTAGGTTCCCAAACATGTACTCTTTCACTGGCTTCGCGGTATAGCTATAGTCCTGTCGCCGTAATTGCTCATCAATGCTAGAATCACTCCAAATACCCCAGCTCTTTCTGGGCAAGAGGACCTCATAATCATCCTCGTTTGGAATAGGCATGTATTTCTCAGTTGAAACCAGATTGAGGTAATAGGCTTGTTTTGGGTGTAGGAGTAATGTTCTGTCTGAGTTTGCAGCGGCTTTGGCTATTGTAGAGATACGGCTTGTGTCACGAAGGGAGTAATTTGCCAATATCAGGCCCTTTGTTTTATCAAATTCATTACTCAGGTTTTTCTCAAGAGCTGATTCGTTTACACCCTTATCTTCATCGACCCTTGTCCCCTCACACAATAGAGCTTTGATGTCCATGTCCTCTAATCTATTTATGAAGCGCTCAGTAATCTCAGGAACATACCCATGAAGACGGAGGTCACCAGTGTACGCTATGTGTCCGACACTGGTCTTGATAACGTAGGCAGTTGCCCCAGGCAAACTGTGGTCAACTGGAAAGGAATGAATCTCGACATCACCAAAGTGCTCAGGCGCACCTGCATCTACTACAGTGAAATCACGCGTTTCCTTTCTATGCTTCAAATCCTTCTGTTTTTTCCGAACCCGTTTGAATGGAGACCTTCCTTTTCTGGGTTTTCTTTCCTTTTTCAGGATTTGGAAGGAAGGCCACCAATCCAGAAACTCACTCTCGTCACCTGATGACACATCCTGCCAATATCGGAGGATGGCTCTAGATGTTTCCGACCCAAATAGTTCGATATCAGGACGTAGATATGGAATCATGCCAATGTGATCTATATGCGCGTGTGTAATCAGAACCGCATCTGCTGCCCGCGCTCCATCCGAGCTCAATAATGGATGATTTTCGTCAACATGCCTAAGGTAGTCTTCACGATAAATTCCAGCTAATCTGGGAATCTGTCCGAAGCTTACCAGCTCATCAATCATATTGAGTTTACGCGGTCTGAGATATTCGTCGAAAAATTTATTCTGAATAGCAAAACTCTTACCAAAGTCCAAGAATACCCTGGTCTTATCATCTTCTAATAGAATTTTATTTCCGCCAATTTCATTGACCCCGCCAAAGAAGGTTAGTTTTGTCATTTGCAGCCCCACACATCCTGAGTCCACCAATGATTTGGTCTGTTCTGAATTTAAGTATAATCCGTTTAGGAATAGAAGGACACGAGCCCAATCAAAATAGGAAGAAGCACAGCAACATTCAGAGATGTTGTCAAAACAGACCAGATAAGGCACAA
>CAZYLT010000056.1:2737-4100 GCA_964648855.1 uncultured archaeon | reverse complement strand
ACACTTCTATTGGACAATTTAACTAGAAAACGAGGGGGTATTGCATCACTCTAGAGCCATGCGTGTGACTGCAAAAGAGGAAACCACCAAGCCCACTAGTGTATAAGATACCTGAAAGCTCTCTGCATATGTGGGGAGAATAGGAGCGACCATACTCAATCCTAGGAGCACCAAGAACGTAACGAGGGAAAGATTGAGCACATTGAATACACTTCCTTCTTCATACAAACATGGTGCATCCTCTTGACGAGGGTGTATGTGCTCCGCGGGCAAGATTAACAGCAGTCCCTTTTGATGATACAGCGAGATGCTATCTTGTTAAAGTACTTTCAGTGTAGGGAATAGGAAGATCAGTTGAAAGTATAGCAGACCAATTGCCCAACGCCCAGCAATCTCAGGAAGAATCATCCAGACAGTGTCGGAGATTCAATTTTATATGAGCATCTTAGAAGAGTGTAAACAAGCTTTTAACGACCCAAAAGAAAACTCCCTTGACCATGAGTGCTAAGAACCAGTTTACATATCGGATTGCCACAGTACTCTATGGTGACAATGCTGAAATATTTGACAAACCTGCAATTGAGGCGCTAAGAAATAAGGATGTAGCTCTCACATTTCTGGATCCGCCCTTCAATCAAGATAAAGAATACGAGGGTTTCGATGATTCAATGGATGAGGACAAATACTGGGAGTGGTTGGAGCAAGTTTGTGCATCTGTATATGACATCACCGTAGATGGCGGGTCAATCTATTTCATGCAACGCGAAAAACGGGCCAAAGAAGTTCTTAGAACCATAGAAAAAACGGGATGGACTTTGCAGAATCTGATAATATGGAAGAAGACGACATCAGCTGTTCCTCAGAGGTACAGGTATGGCAAGCACTACCAGGTTATCGCCTTTGCAACCAAGGGTAAGAAACCCAGAGTTTTCAATCGGCTACGAATCGACTATCCCCTAGCCCCAAATCAAAGAATCCCCCGTAAGGATGGTGTGTATGTGACTGATGTCTGGGATGATGTCAGAGAGATGACTTCGGGTTATTTTGCAGGGGATGAGGCGCTACGCGAGGAAAATGGAGAACGCGTTCATAAGCAGCAATCCCCCGTTGCATTACTTCAACGGATAATTCTATCTTCAACCCGACCGGATGATGTTGTCCTGGACCCGTTTGCTGGTTCAGGTACGACATTAGTTGCTTGCAATCAGTTGAATCGAGCAAGTATCGGGATTGAGATAAGTAAGAAGAATTACGACGTCATTGTGGAACGTCTGAAGGCTGAACGACCAGCGGATGCCGTAGATTTGCATTATTATAGATTCACCAAGAATCTGCAGAAGATAGTGGGGGAAGATTTCAGACT
>CAZYLT010000056.1:0-2637 GCA_964648855.1 uncultured archaeon | reverse complement strand
TCCAATAGATGCATCGAGAAGGGTGTTTTCTAATCCTTTCAGGAACACACCCGTACTGACAAAAGTGGTTACGTACTTCAACTCCAACTGGCCTGCCGCGTATTCAAATGTGATTCCAAAAGCAGCGAGCTCTGAGCCTCCGAAACCGCTATAATCGACTGCTGACCCTAAGGCTAGAATCGAAAGAAAAAACCAACAGTCCTATCTCCACAGGACCATGTCTTATGCAGGCCTGGACTAAATTCCCGTTCCATGTGCTCCAAAGCCAAGCGGAGCTCATCTTCGGGCAACTTGATGTTCAGTTTCATTTCGCTCAAGAGGGCACATCTCAAGTGTCCGGATATGCGTAGGCTTCCTTCCTCTTCACCTCGGGGCGCACAGGCGGTCGGCTAGTCCACACTGTTCGTGCTGTGAGGAAATAGATTGAGAGAAGCGTAAGTGCGGGAGGGAGAAAGTAGATGATTGCGGACCCCAAGAGCAGGACACCCGCAGTTGCCAATGTAAGCAGCTCATTTCCGTGATCATCCCGCGTCAGGATTATCAATGCACCGTTCAGTGCCAGCGAGATAAACAATCCCCCCTCGTATACATATTGGGAGGTGATGAAGATTGAGGGCACCTCCTCAAAGTAGCCGGGAGGACCAAGAGTGATGTAGGTGTTCAGATAAATCAGTCCACCCACACATCCTATTAATGAGCATACTGCCAAGACAAACCCCCATTTTCTGTCCCAGTTGAAATACAGTCCGATGTACCCAATTGAGAGCAGAGCTAGACCCACCGATACGAGAGAGTACCCACTCACAACCCAAGGATATGGAGCTGGCGGAACAAAGCTGAAAAGATTGGCCAAAATGTATCCGATGCTTCCCACTGCAGCTACCAATGCACCTATTCCCCCGATAATGAAGAATAAAGGACTGGTAAATCGTTCCTGTTGTATCCTGGCTTTTTCTGCGCATTCTTGGCAGGAAATGGCTCCGTGATACCGAACTATCTCGTCTCGCTTCAGAGACTTTCCACAGAATATGCAATTGGCAACGACTTTGTCTTCTTCTATTGATTCACTCAATTAGGTACCCCCATGGTACATCTTCCGGCGATAACTGACTGAATATCGCATTTTTAGGTTAAAAACTATTCAGTCATAATCTGAGGTTCTTTGTCCCAGACGCAGAGGTACTGAGCCATACCCTAGAAGTATCAAAGCACTGTATGAATACCCATCGGAAACCACAAATCGCCCAAACTCTGCACTTATTTCTACTGTCACTTGGAATAGTTTGGCACTTGTTGAATCAACCGAAATGCTGCGTGCCCACCATCTCCTCAGACACTCTCTGTGCATGAGGATTAAGACGCAGAAACTCCTCAACACAGTTCTCGCTCTTCATCCGCACAGTAACAGTTCCACCCTTGCCCGAGTCCACAATCAGCATCATCTCTTCAAGCTCAAGGACTAGAAACAACTGGTGATAAGCGATCAATAGAACTGCAACTGGCACTGGAGCGAAGTAGAGCCAAATAGGAACCGCGATTTGCTGAACCAAAAAAAGGACTGATTGTAGAAAGAAGTAATCCCCCTCGTTTTCTAGTTAAAAGGTCCAACAACAGTGTCCTATTTCTGTCAGATTCCCCCCTATTCATTCACAGTCCACATCCTATAGGAGAATAAATACCCATAGCCAGACTCAATTCTGGACTAGGTAAGTGGACTAGGGCTGTGTCTGCAGCCTGAAGTGCGCGACCAAAAGCCCGAGGGAAGTCCACGAGTTCTCGACGGAGGTCCGTACTCTACACAAGGGAGTCCATCAACTCCCGGAGAGTCCGCGGCTGTTCACCATGCTCAGACGAGCCAGTCCGACTTTGGCGACGAGGTTGGAGTGGGTGATCATGAACCCACCGTGGTAAGAACTGTGGAAAACCTCGCTGTGACTGAGAGTGATGCCTCAGGACATGCACAGGAGAAAGAAGCCAGGACTGGGAGAGGGAAATCATCCTGCTGAACACGGACAAAGCCCCTGCTGACTCAGCAACCCTCGGGTATGCTGGGGGCGGTGACGCTGGCAGGGAACGGGTGGAACATAGAAGTTTCAGACACGTTGAGGTCACTCAATCTGTCAGAAACAGTTTTTGTAGAGTCACGTATAGGAAGATAACAATAGCAGTACCGAGTAGCGCTGCACGAAGGCTCTTGCTGTTCGCAATCTCGTGCTCTATATAGGCGTGTTCCTCACATGTGGGAATCCGCAGTCTATCCGGGTTCAAAGCTCTCATTGTTGGAATAAGAGCATCAGAATTGTACTCGTATAAATAGACCGACCCATATGCATCGGCCGGAGTACTGCAGACTGGACATGTATCAGGAAAGATGACTCGGCCCGAATCGAATCTAATGAAATATCCATCTTTTGACTACTTGAATCAACTCATGATTATTTTAATGGAATAATCATAAAAGTATTTTTGCCGGGTTAGCCACTTGTGGTAATTCTGATAGTTTTGCCATTTCACGCGGCGGTAGTGGCAGGTTCCACTCATCAAAGAAAGAGGCAGTAATTAGCCACAGGCTAGATTTGAAGGAAGGCCCTTAGGGTTTCCAATTCCTTTGTCTTAGGGCTTCTTATGACTATAGGA
>CAZYLT010000055.1:0-4158 GCA_964648855.1 uncultured archaeon | reverse complement strand
CCTCAGTGAGCTCCCTTGTGAAGACCATTTCAATCGACTATCTTTCCCTGTCATGTGAATTAAAAGTTCCGAGTGACCAAGTCAAACCACCTCTCCAAGCCTATTAATATAAAAAACCCAAACACAGAACTGCTTGCTTACTCAGAGAGATTAATGAATGGACTGATGGATACCCGAATAACACCTGATACTAGATTGAATGCTGTTCACCTATCCGACGGACTTTACGCAATCGGGTTTCCAATGAGGGGATAGACCTGTGGTCATATCGAACCTATTTCAGCACTCTGTTTTAGTTATAGTCACACGCTACGAAATGTGTGTGCTTGCCCTAGATTACCTTACGGCTGGTTCTAGCGAACTATATACTCAGCGCATCCTATGAAAGCAAACCTTGAAACGATGGCGCCATCGCATTAATCCATAAGGTAGGGTTAGAGCCATGATTGATGAAAATCTACCACAAAATTTTACTTGGCTATAGTGTAGCATATCTCGGAGTCGAATTAGGTGGGCATCAGGAAAGGAATCAGTGACTTATCGACGGTGCAAAGCTCAATTATCATGGGTGTTACTACACTCTTTGCTCCAATTGTTTCTGCCTCTTATGGTTGGGGTGGGTCTCCCGAAGGCTATTGGATCGATCTGGTAATTATCGCCATTACCTGGATGTATCTACCAGAGTCCGGAAATTCGAGTCCCATGTATCTGGGTATCCGAGGATACGGTCTTCACTTATTGAATCCAATGGTTCTATACCGTACATTTACCCTTTGGATTCTCTCCCTCCTATTCGGATTTCAGGTTATCCGATTTCGATCGGGTGATGCCGGCAAAAAGTCCACATTGGCTCTAGGTATCCTTTCTCTCGTCCCACCTACTGTACTTGGTTTGATGGGCTATGTCGCTATCATACAAGCAGATGTCATAGCCTATTCGGGCCCTATCCCTCTACAGTTTGTCATTGGTTATATTCTTATGAGATACTCAGAAAATTGGGAAACTAGAACTCCGTTTGGAGAAGATGAGCCTACGAAGTGGTGGGAGGAAGAACCCACAGACACGGAATCACAGACTGAATAGAATATGAAAATACCCCTATTTTGAAACCCAATCTCTTAATGCTACCTTGACGGACCGACGCATCTCTGCAGCGAAGTCCGAACCTGTCTTTCTCCAATAGATTGCCTGTCCAATGTTGTGAGCGTTTCCTGGGTAACTATTTCTCTCACCGAAGTGTTCACTGAGCATCTCATCAAATTCTCCTCCCTCAACATGCTGATACTCATTTTCAAAGAAAACAAAGCGATGTGGGAACCGAGATGTCCTTCTGTCGTTCTGTTCCTCTCGTTGTCTGTATCCAAAACAGACGAGAGCAATGGGGAATGCCCACTTTGGTAAGTTGAACATCTCTCTGTGGGTTTCAATGTTCTCCATGATATCTCCGATATAACACGACCCGATACCAAGAGACTCTGCTGCTATGACTGCGTTCTGGGCTGCCACAAGTGCATCACAGCAGGCAAGCAGAAGGTCTGACTCTTGAGGAGTCACATATTCGATTCCTTTGGACTCACAGAACTCGGGCACACCTGCATACTCGAAGTAGTCGTACCATCTCTGCATGTCGGCTAGAAAAAGCAGGACAAGTGGTGCTTTTGCGATGAATGGCTGGTTGTCACACGTTTTCACCAGTCTATCTTTCTTCTTTTGATCCGTCACCTCAATAATAGAGTAGTGCATCATATTACCTGCTGTTGGAGCACGAATTGCACTATGGATAATCCAATCTCTGTGTTTCTTGGTCAGGGGTCGAGAATCATAGCCTCGGAGAGAGCTTCTCTTGTCAATAACCCTTAGTGTATCATTTGGCGGCTGCTCAAGCATTGGCATTCTACTCCGTTACGATTGACTTTCTCTTGAAGGTTATTTGCAGAACATCTAATCAATCTATTGAGTTGCCAAGATATCTGCTAGTTGGTGTTCGGGTCAATATTGGCGATTTTCTCTCTAGATGAAAGAAGAAAGAATAAAACACTGCTTCATAGACTGAGAACCTCATGTAGAAAGAACGTATTATATCGTGGTGTGGCCGAGAATAGTCTGATAGAAGAAGAAGCTTGTAGGGATTGTTCCATGAGCAATGGCAATTACGTCATTCAAGTGACAGATGGCAGCATCAAGCTTCACCAGATATGTCCGGTCTGTGGGAACCCCGCAACCGATGAGGGTACGGTTCCAACCATATCGTCGTTGGAGAGAGGGAAAGCGGAGAAAGCAACTCGTCATGCATCATTTGCGGGCAGTGGTCATCTGTGGCGGATGGGCGAAAAAGGAATGGGGCGCGTGGGTGGCGTCAGATGGTTTGGCTTTTATAGTATTTATGCGGTGATTGCGGTATGACTTCCGAGCATGTAATTCGTGAGATTGAATGGGGAACAAAGCCAGAGGCTATTATCGAACAAACTGAGAATGCATTGAATGATGCCAAGAAAGGCCTCGATGAAATTGCTCAGACCTCTAAAGATGAGGCGCGCATAGAGACTCTTCTTGAGCTGGAGGAGATTCTAGCTGAGGCGGGTGAGAAACTGAATCCATTGGTCTTCCTGAAATACATATCAACCAATAAGGAGCAACGTGATGCTGGACATCAGGCAGAGCAGGAAACGGAGAAATTCGAGAATATGGTCTGGAGCCGCAGTGATATCTACGCAATAATCGCCCAACTCGGATCTGAGAAAGACTCATACGGCGAAGAAGCGAAGATGCTTCTCAAAAAGACTCTGCAGGAGTTCAGGCATAGAGGCGCCGCATTGGAGAAAGATTCACGTTATGAATTCTTGGAGATTGCAAACAATATCTCTGTACGAGCGTCAGAGTTCAGGAAGACTCTGAATGAGGTCACCGATACCGTACCATGTACCGTGGATGAACTGGAAGGTGTTCCTCCCGAGGTATATGAGGAACTCGAAAAGGATGAGGACAAGTATCTGCTAACACTAGACTATCCCGTGTATCTGCCGGTCATGCGATATGCAAAGAATCCTGAAACGCGCAAAAGAATGAATACCGCGTTCATGAAGAGGGGCGGAGCAGAAAATGCCAATTTACTACTTGACACGCTCGCCCTCCGTGACCGACAGGCCAAGCTTCTGGGACACTCTACGTTTGCCGACTATGAAATTTCTCCCAAGATGGCGAAGACTCCTCAGCGGGTCTTTGAATTTATGAATGATCTTAGGGATAAGCTCGCTCCACTTCGCGATGAGGAAAAGGAGCGAATGAGGAAACTGAAGTCGGAAGAGCTTGGTATCCCTATAGAGGAAACAACACTGGAAAATTGGGATTACACCTACTATCATCATTATCTGCTTAGAGAGAAATACTCTATTGATCAGAATGAAGTCAAACAGTACTTCCCCGTTGAAACCGTCATTAAAGGCGTGCTCGAGGTCTATCAGACGGTTCTAAACATGGATTTCAAGAAGACAATGAATCCTGACGTCTGGCATGATGATGTGTCCGAGTATAAGGTGTACGACAAAGTATCGGGCGATTTGATGGGGAAATTCTATCTCGACCTCTTTCCGAGAGAGGGTAAATACAAGCATTTCGCTGTTTTTCCCATACTTGAGCGGAGAGAGAAGGGTGGAAAGACCTTATTGCCTATTGCAGCCATGCTTGGAAACTTCGCCAAGCCCACCAAGGACAAACCAGCCCTCATAACGCATGACGAGGTCGAGACTTTCTTCCATGAGTTCGGACATCTCATGCATGTGGTTTCAAATAAGACCAAGTACGCTCGCTTTGGACTGGATGGTGTCTTGCTCGATTTCATCGAAGTGCCTTCACAGATGTTAGAGAACTGGGCTTGGAAGGAAGAGACCCTTACACATCTGTCGGGTCATTATGAGGACCCGGACAAGAAACTGCCAGCTGATTTGCTGAAGAGGATGATCGATGCCAAACTGCTCAATGCGGGTATCTTTCAGACTAGGCAAGTCTTCTACGCGCTGATAGACATGCTCTATCATACTCAAAAGGTAGAAGACACCACTGCGGAGTTCCGCAGGCTCTACAAAGAGATCACGGGCTTCGAAGTGCCTACTGGCACCTACCCCGAGGCGGGATTCGGTCACCTGATGGGCGGCTATGAGG
>CAZYLT010000054.1:0-4396 GCA_964648855.1 uncultured archaeon | reverse complement strand
GAAATTTTTGGTCCCGAGTACCTGCCATATAGGCAAGACAAACAGATGTGAGCAGATTGTCGTTTGGGGAGCGCCTGGCTCCCTCACTCTTTCTTATATTCCAACTGTGTTAGGTCAAGCCCCGTGTGATAAGCAAAAAATAGCAGGTAGTCGCGCGCTGTTTCGATTATCTTCTCGACTGGTGCGCCAACTCCATGACCCGTTTCGCTTAAAACCCGCAGGATGACAGGGTTCTCATTCACATTGCTGTTAGTATCTTGTTGCAGCAGAGCGGTCATCTTCAATGCATGCATGGGGTCAACCCTACTGTCGCCCAGGGCAGTCATAAGGAATGTTGCAGGATATATCTCATTCGAAGAAACATGATGATATGGACTATAGTCAAATAGCCATCGGAACTCTTCTTCAACCGCTGGGTCCCCATATTCGGGAGACCACATTTGTGCATAATCAAACTGCGTATATCGAACCATATCTAGAAGGGGCACTGCACATGAAACAGCCTTGAATAGATCGGGTCGCTGAGTCAATGCGGCGCCTACTAGCAAGCCCCCATTGCTTGCTCCCCTGATTGCAAGCGTATCTCTCGATCCAATGTGATTACTAATGAGCCATTCCGCAGCAGAAATGAAGTCGTCAAAGACATTCTGCTTGTTCTCTCGATTCCCACCACGATGCCATTGCCGCCCAAACTCCATGCCACCACGTAGGTTTGAGATTGCAAAGACACCATCACTCTCAATCCAGGGCATAAACGATATCCCATATCTTGGAGTTAATGAAATCCCAAAGCCCCCATATCCCGTTAAGCAAACAGGTGTGTTCGAGTCGATATCTAATCCCCTTCTATGAACTAGGAACATTGATACTCTTGTTCCATCTTTAGACTCGTACCAAACTTGACGTGCGTCAAAAGCCATTGGGTCGAATCTCTTCTCTGGAGAAAAGAAGATGCCGCGTTCCTCTTCGGATACATAGTAGTGAATTGATGGAGGAAGGAGAAATGATTGAATATCAAAGTAAAGGCGGTCGCTATCGATATGGGAGTAAATGTTGTCTACGGTAACAGGTTGGTCAAAATCTACGGTTTCATAAATTTCTCCTGTTTCCAGATTGAAAATCTCTAACCTGGTCGAGGCGTTCTGTTCTTTCACCACAGCTAATTTGTCCCCATAGACGCAGAATTTGCTGAAATACGGAACAGGACTGATAATCGCATCGCTCTCTCTGATAATGACTTTCGGCTCTCCAACTGGTTCTCCGGCTGCCAGCTTGCTGAGATCATAGGATAAAACACGGGCATTTGGAGCATCAAGCTGAGTCAGTAGAAACGCAGTTTTGCCCGTTAGATAAACTTGGCTCAGAGCACCCTGACTGGCAATGATTTTATGAAATTGTAGCTTGGTTGGATTGTCTGTATCCACTACTGTGATGTAGATATCATCGCTAGTAAACCGGAAGCAATCAACGGCCATGAATGTACATTTCTCATCACTGGAAAGCACAGGGTAGTCCCTTCTATCAATCTCATCACCAAAGACTTTCACGTCCTGCTCGTAGTTCTCACCGATTTCGTGGAAAAAGACATGCCGATTGTAGTTCTCTTCATCAGGAGGCACAGAACCGGGGAGGGGATATCTTGTGTAGTAGAAACCAGAATTATCTGACAACCAGACAAGAGAACAGTTTCGGGTTCGCGGAATTCTCTCGGGCAATATTTCTCTAGTTTCCGTGCGAATGATGTGAAGGACACTCCACTCTGTGCCCTTCTCGGACAGACCATATGCCACAATACTACCATCTCGTGACGGGTGGAACCAGTCTAATGCCACAAGTCCCTCAGAGGACAAATCTAACGGGTTCACCAATTCTATTCGGTCGCCATCATGGTCGTCTTGGTAGAACAACGACGGTTGTTGACGCCCAGATTTTCTGAGTAAATAGAAGAACCTGAATCCCGAGGCAGTTTTCCTAATCCTCAGCGAACCCGGTATGATTAAATCATAATCAAATAGCTCCCTGAGTCTATTCTCAAGCACTTGCTTGCCTTCATACTCTCCGAGAACATCATCTGCGAGCTTGTTCTGAGCTTCAATCCAATTCTGCACTTCATCGCTTTTTGTGTCTTCCAACCATCGATATGGGTCTGGAACCTTCACGCCATGTATTTCATCAACAACATCCTCAGCTCTAGCAGCTGGATACTCCCAATTCATCTTTCCCACAGCTTATTTCTTTTGACACACTCACATTTTAATTAACTGGTGGCAATAACTGTGAACCGTATTGCTTTTCACTCACTTCACGTATTGTCGAATGGTTTTGAACATGGAGTATGAAGAAACTATTCCAAGAGAAGACGCGATGAATGCAATCTATTCCCTCTTCGAGTGGATTATTCGTTCTCAAGCGAAACTTCAGGTTCGACTAGTAGAATCAGCCCACTCTTTCCACGAATTCTCACACGTTGGCCTGACTCGATTATCATCCCAGTGGTCTTTGCTCGCCAGTACTCTCCACGGTAATGTACATACCCTTCCTGTCCTGGCTCGAGGGTGTCCACCGCACGACCGACACCACCGATGAAGTCGAGGTTCATGGGTGGTTGTTCCTTGAGCTGTACAATTTTGTACAACAAAACCAGAGAAACGAAAGAGAAGATTGCAGTCACTGCGACAAGCACTAGGGATAGCCCTGGCAGCCATATGGGAGGTGTGGGCCAGACTAGAGGACTGACTATAAACCAGAGAGCGGTTCCGGTTATGAGAAAAAATACAGCACCAGGTCCGAAACACTCAGCCTCTTCCGATATAAGTTCCGCAACTACCAACGCCAGACCCAGAGCTATGAGTGTGATTGCCATGAAGACCCATCCTATCCCGAGTGCTTGCATCTATATCTTCCTCCCTTTTAGCGCCTATTCCGCCTCTTTGCTGCTTCTGCAACAGAAAACATCTTCCCCATACTCTCGGCGTCGACTGTTGTCGTGACCACCACCAAGTTCTTCTCACGCGCAATCTCTTGCAGCGTCTGCAACTCACGAATCTTCAGCGCGATAGGGCTTTCAGCATACCTCTCTGCAGCCTTCACCATCTTCTCGGCTGCCATGAACTCTCCCTCGGCCACTATGATTCGCGAACGGCGTTCTCGTTCTGCCTCAGCCTGCTTTGCTATGGCACGTTGCATCTCTTGAGGTAGGATGACATCACTGATGGCCACATCACTCACTTTGATCCCCCAAGTATCGGTCTTTTCGTCGATCTCCCGTTGGATTCTTAATGTCAAGTCCTGTGTGCGGGCCAAAAGATCATCCAAGTCCACTGTTCCCAAGACATCTCTCAGAACAGTCTTTGCCAAATTCCGGATTGCCCAGATGTAGTTCTCAATCTCCAGAACTGCAAGTTTGGGGTCAACCACTCGATAGAAAACGAACGAGTCCACATCACATCGGATGTTGTCTTTCGTGATCACCTTAATGGTACGTGCATCGTACGTGACGGTTCGAAGATCTACTACCTGTGTTTTGTCGAGACCTGGAATGATCCAGAACAACCCCGGACCTTTTATTCCCAAGAATCTGCCCCACCGGAATATCACTGCTCGTTCGTACTCTTTGATTATCCGTACTGAGGCGGCAATCAAGACGATGACGATAAATCCAATAAACACCAAGGCCATGCTAATGAAAAATGGTACTGCTTCTGCTTGCATTTTTGGGACTCCCGTAGCTTTATTCCCGCGAAATCTAAAAAACATTCTTACATTTCCGACGCGTCTTTCAGGTGACTAGAGCAGGATTTTGAACTTCGGCAAACCAGAGCCTGTCCCTTCGAAGAAACAACCATAATCGAGGAGCGCATATCGTCTTCACGAGGATTAGAAAAAGCGAGCTGGGTATGAGGCTGATAAGTTTCGCTGCAGTATCAATTGCAGGAGCGTTCCGGAACCTACAAGCTGGTAAGAACCTTGGGTTTTCCAGAGATGATTTTTTCTATGGCATCTTCAGAAACGCCTTTCCATACTTTGACGTCAAAGATTGGCATGGGTCGTCAGTTTGCCCGGGTATTAATAGACAAATCATCTTCCAGCGAAAGAAGAACATACAAGCTGCCTGCAGCAACTATTCCTTTCCGATGCCAATAGATCGTAGAAACGCCTTGTTGTTTGGTTCTCTACCCAAGAATTCTCGAACCATTATATTGGGGTCTCTACTACCACCCGGAGCCATAATCTTCTCGCGGTATTCAAGGCCTGTTACCTCATCCATGAATCCGTTCTCTTCAAACTTGGTGAACAAGTCCTCGGATAGGACCTTTGACCACATGTAGCTATAATAACCAGCCTCATAGCCGCCCATCAGGTGACCGAATCCCGCCTCGGGGTAGGTGCCAGTAGG
>CAZYLT010000053.1:0-4408 GCA_964648855.1 uncultured archaeon | reverse complement strand
CCAAGACTTGCTCATCGGTCAAATCCTCAGAGGGTGCTAATGTTTCTTTGAATGCCTCTAGCTCAGCAGTCTTGAAGAAGAGTAAATCCTTTCTTCTATTCCAGCTTCGAAGTGTCGTCTTCAATTCATCATATCTCCTTCCAAGAAAATACAGTCAAGCAAGCAGAATCTATTGTACTCTACTTAGCAACCGGTTTGTGTGGTGGCTAACTGCCCTATGGCACTCTGAAATGAGGTGATACATTCATCTCGTAGGAATCAGTGGGAATCTGTATAGAGATAATATAGTGCCATACATTCAATAAACTGAATCGGCAGAAACTGCGAAAACAAAAAGTAACGGATGGACCGGACACAAGTGCATGCTGAGATTAAAGGTAGAACCATGCATCAACATGGTGATAGTCCGGTACATGCATTTGGCAGACAGAGTCTACCAATCAAATGTATTATTCGGGGTTAGACGAAATATTCTATTACCAACGGGTTTCGCGTTGACGATTGTGAACAGTTTCTGACACATTATTGTCGAGGTTCACATCTTCGATTTCCTCATCGATATCGACAAGCTCGCTCTCCTGATTGAACTTCAATCGGAGGTTACCTTGGAACAACCCAGTATGGGCATTTTTCAGCTCATATGTTGTCCCAGTTTCGAGTTTGTCAATAGTATCATCCCAGACGGGTATTACTACAGTACCGGTACTGTCTCCGACAACAGTGTCAGAAACATAATGGGTAGAGTCGTCTCTACGAGAGGTTACTTCATTAGTTTCACCTTTCTCGACTACCTTGAAGGTGACGTTGATGTCACCCATTCCAGGTTCCAGTTCTGCGATGTCGACTTCACGATTTTCAGTTGTCATAAGTATCACTCAACTTTTGTTAACAGGCATCAAAGAAGAAACGTATCAACGAAGAGCACTATTACGCAACACTTCAAAATTCAACTTCACTAATCCTTTGCTCTGTACATTTAAGAAACCAACCTCGCTTTATAAAACTCAGGATTAGCGAAAAATTGAGGTAGCTCAGCCATCGCTTGAGTGGGGAGAATAGCGTCTTCTAGGCACCTACTGGTACTTCATTGATAAGAGAACCGAGGAAAGAGCCAAAAGGGGCATGAGTCCCTATCATTTTCGGATGTCCATAAGATATGTCAACAACAACCCCATCCACCAAAGGGAGCATGAAGTATATTGCAACTGTAGATTCTGCGCGGGCATATTTACGGCAACGGGACTTCCTAACCTATGCATCACAGCTTGTTCCTGAACCGATGGGATCGGAGACTTGGTCTCTTGCGTGGGGATATATCCGGCGATTTGATGATATGCTTGATTCTTCACAGCTTGATAAGAAAAGAGCCCAAAATTTGCTCAAGAAAGAAGAAATAATTGTAAGACCCGGCATGGAGGGCACCCTTAGAGTATCTGATGATGCACCTATTCGCCATCGTTGGTTAGCTCAGTTTTTTGATAATGAACGGAAGCACTATTCGGGTAGGGCATTAGAGGTAGTTCAGGACCTATATGAGAGTGCATGGGAAGATGTTGACCGCCGAGGAAAAATCCTCTCCCAAGAAGAGATGGATCAGTTGCTGTATAAGAAAGCTCGAAGCTTTTTCAAACTGTATTTCATCCTGGCTGATTTTGATTTGGGAGAGCAATTGGATGATTTGTCCTATGTATTGGGAATGGGACTGGGAATTCTAGATGATATCTTAGACATCGCTTTCGATTATGAGTCGAACTACATCAATATCTCACGAGAAGAAATGGAGATGTTAGGCATCGATTTACAGCCAGATGACAAGGGATTTCTAAATCGTGTCATCGAGGCTGGGTATCTATCATACCGGGCAAAACGAATTATGTCATTCTTACTTAGAGCAAGAAGGCTCTCGAGGCGTCTTCGTAGCAAATTGGTTCGAACGTTCATTTTACGCTTGACTGAGATTTTCGCTGCACCAATAATAGAAGGGAGATTAGTTCCTGGTCAGCAGTATTTCTTCAAAGGCGGTCGCCTATTCAACCGGATTTTGCCACAGAACGAATCGCTGGCATACAAAATTGGACACAAATTCATTGAGATTGCCCTTATGTACCCTCAAACAATAACCAGATTCTTCAAGAGCTATTCAGAGGAATAGACACAATCACCCTGCTCCTGAAGCCTTCATCCGAGTAGATGCGTTACCAAGCTCTTGTACGCCCTGTATGTGAGCTCTAGTGTGCCGAGGGACACTCGCTCGTTACCGGCATGCGGCATTGCAATCAATTCTTCTCCTGATAAGCGGTTGTCGAAGACACTGAACCCATAGGCATCCGTACCGAATTCCTTTCTGAAGAATCGAGAGTCCGTCTGGCCTGGTGAAAAGAGAGGCACTAGTTCTGCTTCTTCGCCATGAGCCTCTTTCAATACGGAATCCAGGGCGGATATCATCGGAGAACTCAGAGAACTCTCATTCCCTTGAATAGGCCTGTAGTGGGGAATAGGAATGAGCTCAATGTCAATGTCATAGGAGAGAGGTTTCAGGTGTTGGTGGATCCGTTCTATGACATGCTCCTCAGTCTGTCCAGGCAATGTTCGAATATCCAAATCAACATATGCTCTGCTTGGGACTACATTTGTCTTCGAACCACCCTGAATCACATTGGGAGAAACCGTCATCTGACTAATGGCATGCAGCAGCTTCGCTTGGGCGGGATTCTTTCGTTCCAAGTACCGCAGAGCGTAGGGTAAGAAGAGTGTCTTGCCTAGCAACCACTTGGTGAGTCCCGACATTGGCATCTTATCAATCAGCACTTCGATATAGTCGGACCGCAATTCTTGTGGTAAGCTAGCTAATCTCTGAATCACTTTGGATAATTTCACTACTGCGTTATCGCTGGCAAAGGGCATGGAACCATGCTGCTCTTTTCCCTTTGTTGTAATTCTCAACCAGCAGTCACCTTTCTCGCCATACTGGAAGGCATATCGATGCTGTGCGACAGGAAGACCTCCAATCTCTGTAACCAGATAGTCTGTCTTGACCTTCTCGCGATGATTCTGAATCATCCATTGAGCCCCGAATCTCCCATGGGTTTCCTCATCGGATACAATCAGAAGTTTTAATGTGCCATTTGGTTCAAATCCATCTCGATACAAGTGGGCAAAGGTCACAACCTGGCAAGCAACGATAAACAGCATATCGAATGTTCCACGTCCCCAAATGAAACCATCATGTATCTCACCAGAGAAGGGGGGCACCTCCCATTCATCCTCGTCTTCTACAGGAACAACATCAACATGAGCTGGACCCAACATGAGAGTCGGTCCATCAGCACCATTGAGTTCCGCATAGAGATTTCCTCGTTCTGGTGCAGATTCAAAGACTTCAGGCTCAATATCATAACCCTCAAGATATCGCTTGATTGTCTTGATCGACCTCATCTCATTTCCGGGAGGAGTGACGCATTTATTCCGCACGAGTTCTTGAAGCAGGTTTACTATCTCATCACGAACTGCCATATCCGACATCTCTATTACATTGAAAGAAACCCTTACTAAAAAGGAAATTGACTTCTCGCGACAAACCGCCTAAGTATTGGTTTGATTCTTTTCAAGATATGTCGACCAAGCCGTCAGGACAATACTTCATGTGGCGTGATTAGGGAAACCGGCTTTTTTGCTATAAACATTCTACCAGTGGAGAGGTTGAAGGAGATTTGGGGATTAGGAACACGCACCGCAAAACGACAAGAGGACAAGCTCTCAAAGGTCGGCCTGACTGCGGTGGAGGACTCATCAGATAGGCATGCAATTTCTATAGAAGAGGCAGCGGCGACATTTGAGTGTAGAGTCAAAGATGAGATTCAGATGGGTGGCTTCACTCCTTTTGTTGGGGAAGTCTTAGCTGCTCAAGCTGCTGATGCTGTCTATGACGCGCGGGAGGACATGTGGGTACCGGAAAACATTGGGTTCATCTTCCATGTAGCCAGTGATGTGTTTGTGACCAACCAGAAATCAATAATTCAGCCCTAGTGAATAAACTGGGAGACTCGGCAGGGACACACCAGGCCCATTTTCCGCTGAAAATCATTGCAACGGGTGCACAATAGTGAGATAATCACTAATAGGGATGCACCCACATGATGATTGATTTGATGTTACGCCTGTAATAGTTCACGCCGTTTTCGTTTTCAAAAGTATAGACTATGAATCGGTTCTTGGTTTAGGTACCTGTTCACCAACTAGCCGCTTATAATCTAGAAATTCTTCGACGAATCGCTCTTCAAGTACCATCACGCAGGGGACATCATCTTGTACTGAAACACCAAGACGTGTGTCTCCAAGCTTTTCATTTATTCCTGCATATTAGTTGTAGACCCATACTGGCTTCTCATTCAGCCACTGAAGACAAACC
>CAZYLT010000052.1:0-4712 GCA_964648855.1 uncultured archaeon | reverse complement strand
TTTCTTGAATGCTTTGAAGGACTTTCTAGAACCATAGCATGGTTATGAAATACAGCAGGAAAAGGGTGGAACACAGAAGTTTCTTGCAGTGGAGATTCACTCCTCATGCTGAACACTGGGTCGGGCGTCCCTGCTTCTTGCTGAGAAGTAGGGATTTCCCTCAGGGACATCTTGCTCTGTATGCCCATGTTGCAGGAGTGCGAGAACTAGGTTGGTTTGAGCTCGCAGTAGAATGCCGTAGTGGATTTGCATCAAGAAGTAGGTTGTTTTGGGGTCGCAGTAGCGTTGCTCAGAAGCTATGCAACCCCCTGTACATGAAACAGGTTGGTTTGGGTAGGCAGTAGATACCTAGACATGATAGCATCTATCCACAATGAGAAACCGGTTGTCATATCCTCATTTCTGCTGATATTGCTCGGACCTTGTGAGTCGGTGTCAACCAAACTTCATTCGGTACGAGTTCAAAACAGCACGTACAGGATGAGTGAATCCTCACCTTTTAGAAAGGTCGGGCCTTGTTATGACTCGATAGCCGTTAATCTTTACAGCAATAGAGGAGAACAATGAATCAGTTGAAAATCATGAATGCACGAGAGAGGGCTTGGAAGAAGCTTGTTGAAACCGAGAAGGTACAGCGTTGGCTCAACGACGCTAAGAGGAAGACACTGCAACTCCAGAGTAAGGATTTTCGTTCAGTTGGACAACCACCAGTAAGGATGATTCCCACCTACAAATCCTCAGAGATTCCTCAAGTCCTTAGAGAGCGGGGCATTGAAACCCTGCGAAATGCAAGAGGCGGATGTTTGTTGGTCAAGGTCAAGGACACAGGTCTGCCCACACTCTACCCCAAACTTGAGATACCTGAAGACCAATATGGGGGACCTCCATTCCGACCAATCCCACGCCTAACGGTTCTCCAACAGCCGAAATCATCCATGGTGAATGAGGAGACCGGGATCCATCTTGGCTGGGGGCTGGGTGTCTTGCAGTCGTTCCTCATGGACTGCTTCTCTTCACATGAGGAGTTCTCCTATATGGGCAGGATGAAGACTACTGCGAAAGGTGAGTTCAGAATCCTTGGAGAAGGACATGAGGTTGATGCACTGGTAGAGGTGGATGGCTATTTCGAGTCAGATGAGCGGATTGTGGTGCTTGAAGTCAAACAGAGCAAGTCAAATGAGAGATATGCTGACTTCAGTCTACATCAGATTCTTCTTCCCTTGATGGTGGTACGGTCGGTTTCCGAGAAGCCAAGCAGCGGCATATTCCTCGATTGGTCAACTAGAACTGAAAACCCTGCTTCATTGATCTTCTATTTGCATCATTATGCGATTCCTGGTGCAGGGTCCTCAATAAATCCCTTTGATTATGATTTAGACCGTTCTAAGATATATGAAATTCATCTCTAGAGGACAAACCAATCTTTCTATCCAATAAAGAATAAAACTTAATCAGCAGAGTCTCCAAAACCGCATACAAATCATCCGGAGGTATATTGATTCTCAAGAGAATATAGAATTCAGTTTCATTATTTGTATGACTCCTTCTCACATCTGTTGATATTAACAAAGGAAGCAATTGTGACAAACGGAACTTCCACCAAACCTTACTATAGAGCCCAAAACTCGTTAAGGCAATCAAAGCAGATGGATCTTTTTCTTAGGGATTTGTCTTACCTCATGAAAACGCATGGGAAATTAGAGTTTGGGAATCTCTCCTATGAGAATCAAATCCATATGGTATTCAATCTCTTATGGACCGCCAATTTTAGAAGCTCAGAAAATTCTATCCCAAATCGCCATCTACAGTAGGTCTACTTGTAACTAGAAATGTCAATTCCGAAACAGACTCCTCCAAATATCACTTGGGCGTATTTGTATCAATTCGAAACATCTCTATCCTCGTTTGAGATAGGTGAGATGTTCAGAGTACGAACGGCTGACCCGTTAGAAAAAGGGATTTTCAGAGAAAAGTATTCGGAGCATTGAAGAACCAGCGCAACTCATCTACTCGAAACAACACACCCCTGGTTTCTTTCAGATATGAAGAAGAATCAGAAGCTAAGACGCATTGAAAGCACTGTCGATATGGGCTTTAGAGAGCATTTCAAAGATGCGGCTAGCATTTTCAGGATGATATGTCCAAGTGGACTGGGAATAAACCCAGTGTTATATAGGATATATGGGATGACAGAGCTAAATCAACATCCAAGTGCAGATTTTCTCACACCAACTCATTCTCCGATGGGTGAGGTGATTTGCAGAATTGAAGAGCGTTATGTGCCTCTCATTAACAGACTCTGGAATCGGTTGAAGAGATCAGAAGATAATCCAGAAAGGTATAGTAGGACCATCCGTGCCCTGGAAACTTATAAAACCGCTCTATGCTCCACAAGGAAGGACGATATCACTCGAGATATGTTTGTAGTGTTTGAAACCCTCTTCAGGGACGGGGGAAGAGAGCTGGATCGAAGCATAAGCATGCTGGTATCAGACTCCGCGGAGCAATTACAACAAAATGAGAGTTTCATCCGTAGTGCAAAGAAAATTAGAAATGACTCTACTCATGGTAGCAGAATGCAAACTGCAATAGACGACGGCACATTCTTGAACACGGCGAGAATCGCAGGTGAGCTTCTATGTTATTCCTTTGCCGCCATGGGGATGAACAACGGTATATAGACTGTGGCAAACAATGCGAAAGAGGATAATAGAGGGCATCAGATCATCAGAAAAATGCTAAGAAAATGGTCGCCCCGGAGATGATTCCGTGGGTTCTGGTTTCATCAACTCCTCTATCAATATTCCAGTCGTATTCACTGAATGTAAAGCAGTGGGTGACTTTTGAAAAAGCTCCAACGCCAAAGGTAGGAAGAACGAGAACTCTTCCGAACATCAAGAAAACCTCCTGCCATATGTTTTTAAACGAGGCCGCATTTCTTTGCATCATAAGGGGGCTTGAGTTTGAGGATTGAAAAGATCAAGATTAAGGGTTACAAATCACTCAAGGATATAACATTCCATATGAATAGAATGATGGTTTTGATTGGGGAGAATAACTCCGGCAAATCAAATATTCTTGAAGCACTAAATTATTTCTTTCATGCTGGGAAAGTATCTTTATCGAGAGATCACTTTTGTGCATTTGGAGGGGACTGCCAAGAAATAGAAATCACAGTGACTTTTACAGATTTATCAGATGAGGAAAAGAGAAAGTTTAGTGACCACCTAGAAGATGATACATTGCAAGTGCGAAGGAGGGCATATCGAGAATCATTGGAAGAAGGTGGCGACTTGGAGAAGTTCCTCGCAGTAACGAGGAAGCCCATGGATCCTCTGCTACAGAAAAACAAGTCCGATATCGATAGTGAGGTTCTTGAGGAACTCCAGAAAGAATACACACTCCCTGACTATACCTTTGGCACGAGAGGTCCGACCGTAACCAACGTCAAGCAAAATTGGTATAGGCTTGTTGAAGATTTGGCAGGTGTCAAAGGATATCGACCCGAGTTCCAAGAATCAACAATTCTGGGTTATACTGCCGTCGCTCAGGGAAACTTGCCTAAATTCCTATGGCTTCCTGCTGTTCAAGAGGCTGAAGATGAGGTACGAACAACTCAGAAAAGCCTATTCGGCCAGATTTTCTCGGAGGTTTTGACCGAGGCGGTATCTGCTGATTTTGCTAATAGGGTGCAGAATAAACTGAATGAGATAGCTCAAGATCTTAATAACAGGCCTGCCTCCGCTGAAGATCCCATCAGAAATCTGGAAAAAGAATTAGAGAGTTTACTTGGCGAACATGTACCTGAAACCCTGATTCAGCTTTCATTTGATGTGCCAACACTAGAAGATATCATGACAAAGTTGTCATCGGTCAAGGTAGATGATGGGGTTGCGCAGGGGTTGGAACACAAAGGACATGGAATGCAGAGACTGTTCATATTCATGTTACTCAGAGCTTTTGCAAGAAGAATCGAAAGCACAACCGATGAAGGGAAGCGAGATGTTATACTCGCCATAGAAGAGCCCGAAATTTACCAGCATCCGCCAGCACAGCGAAGGCTATTCGAAATCCTCCGAAAAATCTCAAATAGATGGCAAGTACTTCACTCCACTCACTCCCCCAATTTCTTTGACATTTCCGAGTACAAAGACATAGCTTTAATTAGTAGGAGTGGCAGGACTCAACCAACCACTGTATTTCAAGAAAGAGGGGAAATCTTTTCTGGCGATGAGAGGGATGAATTCAAGCTGGTTTCCAAGGTTGATCCAACAAGGGGCGAGCTCTTCTTTTCGAACAAGGTTATTCTCGTGGAGGGCGACTCAGAGAGATTATGTCTTCCTCTAATCGCAGAGAAAATTGACGTGAGCCTACCCTTAAGGGGTATTACAGTCATTGAAGCTGGGGGAAAAACTCTGCTACCATTCTTCCAGAAACTCATGAATGCATATGGAATCCCCTATCTTGTGCTATATGATGAAGATCCAGTCGACTCCAAATTAGCTGGAGATAAACTCTTTACAGCAAAGCATATCTTCAGCTACAATATGACAATCGAATCGCATGTAGACAGTACAAACAAATCTCTGATGATAAAGGGTGATTTTGAAGAGCTCTTAGGAGTTTCCAGAAGTCAAGCACATAAGAAAGGCAAAGCTCTTGCAGATTACCGCACTGTTGAAGAAAAAGCGGTTTCAGACATTCCCGACTAT
>CAZYLT010000051.1:0-5188 GCA_964648855.1 uncultured archaeon | reverse complement strand
CGTTGTGGTCGGGGACTTTAACGACACCGAGTTCGACTCTCTACACATCAGTTTCGTAGAGGACTAGCCGCAGTCCTCAGTATTTCTCTTTTTATTTGAAATCGAATCACTTATTAGCGACTACTACACTCAATATCATATCATGTTGAAATCTGATCAGCGATTGCTACATTCAGTATCTCACTTTGTTTGCAGACAGCGCTCTATTGACCTACCGACGGATGAGATTCCCGGAGATTGTTCCATCTGTGGAATCTATACCGAAAATGGTCATCGAATCAAGCTGCCGAAGACATTCACTGCATGGGAACACTTCCAAGAGGGGGCGAACATATGCCCTCCTTGTTGGCACATGTTGAAGACAGCAAACTATCGAAGAAAATCTTGGCTGGTGACAGAGAAAGATTTCACATTTTTATCACGAGCTGAAGTCCGACCATATTTGACACAAGTTCCTGACCCACCATGGGCTCTCTATATCTCACTTAGCTATCGTAAGCATGGATGGATCCAGACACATGTCAATACCTCCAGAAATCGGTTTGTGCTGACCGTGGACGATGAGGAATATCCGGTCACCAAGGAGCTTATTGATGAAACTATTGAACTCACCAGGGATGCAGCGGTCTTTATTGGTGGGAGCAAAGAGAAGATGTGGAAGGGGAGATGGTTGTGGCTAAAGGACGAGGCGGTATTGAAACAAGAAGGGCAAATGGCTTTGGAGCGTCCTCGCCTCTACGAATGGTTCAAGACACATCGCTTCGATGGCCTGACCAAGGCTGTAGTGAGTGTGATGATTCCAACAAAGACGGAGATGAAAAAGAAATGAGTCTCAAAGATGATCCTGTCTACCGTGACCTGGCGGTAGTCTTGCACGAGGCATGGAAACGAGTAGACTGGAAGAGAATGGGGACCTCCAAGACACGACGAGCCACGGACATATTCCAACACCGGCTCAAGAAGGCGGGATATCAAGGTGGTATAGCTGAGGCAATAGAGAGGCTCTGCAAAGGGCTTTCCCTACAATCCCTCAATCTCCCTGTGGGGCTAGTAAACCGGCTCAAGCAAGAGGAGAAACATGTCATGGATGTTCTACGAACACAAAGCGTGGTGCTGACGCTATTAGCCCAGCAAGGGCCGTCAGCTATAGACACCCTGGAGGAATGAAAAAATGAAGACAACAAAGATTAACGGTGTGCTCACCGCGATGAGTCCAATTCATCACGGAGGAGACGAGAAGACAGGAAGCGAGGTCATGATCCGCAGGATGAAGTATCTCGTGGATGATGAGATCATGCAGGTACCTGTAGTGAGCGGAAATGCCATACGTGGGCCATTGAGACGACGGGCATTTTCAGACCTGAGTCGGCGTATCGACTACGAACCAACCATCAAGATGTATCATATGCTGTTCGCTGGAGGAATCCTTGAGGAGGTGGGAACTGGCTCCGGACGGATCGACTTGGAGATGAGAGAATCGATCCGAACGATGATTCCACCATTATCCTTACTAGGAGCATCCATTCTGAATCAAGTGATATCGGGAAAGATGCAGGTGGGGATTGCTACTCCGGTATGTAGTGAACTGAATCCCTACCATCCAGAGCATCTGCAGAGTGACCGGTCATTCTATGAGTTACTAGACGACTCATTTCAGACCCGAAAGGATGATTTGAAACAGAGGGAGGCTGATGAACAGGCCGTGCAGATGATGATCACATTCGAGACGCTTGCCCCTGGAACAAAATTCGAGCATTCTTTTACCTTGCTGGATCATGATGAACTTGAGGCAAGTTGCCTGAGACACATGGTGGACCTGTGGATGCAAGACCCCCATATCGGTGGTAGAAGTGCTACTGGGTTCGGACAGGTTAAGATCGAGTACGACTGGCCGAAGGGATTTCCGAAGAGCGACGAGTATCTATCATTTGTGGAGGAAAATGACAATGAGATCCTCAAGACAATCAAGAGCCTCGAAACAGCTCTCGGATGAACGTGACCTCATAGCTCGCGTACAGGACAAACTCGCACGAGCTCAGAAGCCAGATGAGCTCATTCCGATGAAGATCTCATTTGAGATGGCAGCACCCATGGCCATGGGACATCCCTGGCTGCATCTTGATGGGCTCATAGCTCATTTTGTGTTTCGCAATCTCCTCGGAGCGGACTACTGGCTCCTTCCTGGGAAGCTCCCCGTTCCGGTGAAAATCCCTCTGCCGCTCAAGTCGACTGGCGAGATGTGGCATGCCAGCGTGAGCATTTTTGATGCTAACGAATCCGAATGGACCAATACCACCGTCTACAAGCGCTTTGACTCAAGACATTCTGAAATGATAAATCGGGGGCGAAAACGGTATGTACAGATAAATCGGGGGCGATATAAGATGTACATGATGACTCTGCCATATCTCCCGGTGAAACGAGTTAGATTCTTTGCATGTGGCGATATCGAAAGAGTACAGGAATTACTATCACATGTGCAATATCTAGGAAAGAAGGCAGCATATGGGTTTGGTGCAGTGAAATCAATAGACGTGCAAGAGCACGATGTAGATCTATCTGTGGTTGATGATGATGGGGTTGCTATGCGTCCCATTCCTGTGCGGTTACTGAAGAAGTATGACGACCAGGTCCGATTAGCATGGCGCCCTCCATTCTGGGATAAGAAAAACGTAGCATTATGTGCTCCTCCAGGGGCGAATGTCGAACTATGAGGATTATTGTCTGGCTGAGTCCTCATGAACGAATCCCTCGACCAATGATTGGATATGAGTACAATCACTCCGTGTCCTCATTGATTCATGCGCTCCTCCGGGCTGAGGGCCTTGGACACATCTATGAGCGCTCAGGGTATCATCACTTCGTGTTCTCTCGCCTCATGGGTCTTATTCCTCAGAGGGGCTGCTTGATGGTTCCGGATACGGTCCAATTACATATTTCGAGTCCGATTGAGGAGATTTCAAATGCAATCTATGTTGGATTCAAGGATTCCAATATAATCAGAATTCATTCCCTGGACTTCAGGGTGAAAGACGTTCAGACGGTTCCCAGCTTGAAGATGAGTGGCGAGTATCGACTTCAGACCATGTCTCCTGTATTAATCCGGAAATATCGGGTGGACTTAGACAAACAGTGGCATATCGGGCCGGAAGATGATGACTACGCGGACCTGTTAATTCATTTCACCATGAAGCGCTATCGAGATATCACCGGCTCCAGGGCAAAGTTTGAAGTATTGGGATTCGAGCAGGTGAGACGGAAACGCATCCACGTAAAGGGAGGATGGTTCATAAGCTATGACTATACTGTCACTGTTGAGAGTGATGATGCGATATCTGACTTCCTCCTGCAGGCAGGACTTGGACAGAAGAACAGCATGGGGTTTGGGATGGTGAAATTGGCTGATGAATACACTAGACCGTCAAAAATTTCTGCTATGGGCGAAGAGTCCACGATTCAAAGAATTAGTGTCTGAGAGCCGTACGCGCCTATCACATTGGTCAAATAGGTTTGATGCTCCATACGTCGCATTCTCTGGGGGAAAGGACTCTACCGTTCTGTTAGACCTTGCGCTTCAATTCTGGGACGTGGGACTTGTTGTATGGCATTGGGACTATGGGCCATGGCTGGTTCCCAGACCCTATGCCCGAGAGATCATTCACAACGCTGAGGATATAATAAGCGGCTCAAAAGCAGAATTACATGTATATCATCGTCCAGGTGGCAAGGATGCAAGAGACGACTGCTCGCTAGGATATAGGGCCTTCTTCGCGACCCTGAGAAAGATGAGCCAGGACCTAGAACGGGACTGTGGGCTGACTGGCATGCGGGCAAGTGAATCGAAGGGGCGTGCAATCCGAAGTAAGAACTACGAAGAACGCGACTCAGCGACCAAGCTGCCACTGCTATATCCTCTTCGTGACTGGACGGCTGGCGACTGCTGGGCATACATAGTTTCGAACGAGATTCCCTATCACTCTGTCTACGATGACTATGCCACGATGAAGGGCGGGTACGATTCTGAGAAGAACCGATTTGTCACCTTCTTCGATTCGGAGATGGAACGGTTTGGGTCTCCGTTCGTTGATGGAATTCTGTCCTGGCGATTCCGAAACGACACAAAGTAGTTATTTACACCATGATGTGTAAATAAACACAATTTTATTAGAGGTGAGGCATATTCAAAGTTGGCGCGCGCCAACTTTTGCATAGTGGGATTTACCAATACTGCCTATCTCTAGCATTGGTAAATTTCATGGTGACCTTAAGAGGGACGGCCTCCAACACAATGTCGGTAGGACAGAATGAACCACCAAGACCTAAGACACTACGCTCGGCTCATCCGGATACGGACCGCAAACATGATCCTGGAGCTGGCGACACGGCACCAGGAGCGTGGGCACGATATCACCCAGTTCGTGCAGGACCTGAAAAAAGTACTCGGTGACGACCTGCAGAGAGATGCGGGGATGGAACTGCGAAGATACTCACTGGCTAGAGTCAACTAGGGCCAACAATTTACCAACTATCTCAGCTGCTTTCTTTCCCTTCTCTGTTGCTTTGAGCATAGTTCTATATGGTGGGTCTTTCTCGACTTCTTCGACCATTAACCCTATTGCTATAAGATTCTCCCTGGACTTCCTTATTGCCCCTTCACTCCCAATTCCGCTTGGATTATTGGTACTTCTAATGAGTTCTGTGACATACCTGTCCCTATCTCCAATTCTATGGAGCAGTCTAAGAGCTGATGTTTGTTCAAGAAATTCGAGTATTGAATCATCGCTCGACATATTTTATTTTCCATCCCCTCACAATTAAGACATTTCCCACATCGATTACGCATTACGAGATTCGCGATAGGCTTAAATATGACTGGGCAAATAAATCATGTATTATGAATTACGAGATTCGCGAGGCTTGAAAATGGCTAACAAATACTACAACTGGTCAGTAAGACGGGCACGAGTAAATGAGCTCGAAGAGTTCATGGATTTACTCGCTAAGAAACTGGGAAAGAATCTGGATAAGGTGGATGCGACTGATCTCATTCTAGACCATAAAGATGCAGTCAGTGACACCCTGGCAGAAGAAGAACAACTGAATGAACATGCTAAGCAGGCACAGGGGGCTCTGGCATAATGGTCGAGGCCTCTGAGAAAATCTCTCACGATGCGGGACCGGTATTCCT
>CAZYLT010000050.1:0-5253 GCA_964648855.1 uncultured archaeon | reverse complement strand
ATGAGTGCAGGAACGGCTATGATGGTGGTCCAAGTTATGGCTAGGGCAGTGCTCTTGCGGTCTATTCCGTAGGGTATCAGGAACATGTTGGTGCTGGTGATAGGCATTATGCAGTTCAATGCTATTACCGCGAACCATTCTTTGGGTATGAGTCCCGCGTACATCAGGGACCCGAACACAATGACAATGGCGATGGGAGTCACAATAAGGGTGGTGAAGATGGCGTTTCTTGCCGCAACCCAGTGGATCTCCCCTTCAGCTGACGATTCGCGGCCAAGAGAGAACAATTTCTTCAACTCGCTCACTCTTAGGTCTCTCGGATGTATCCCAGCTCCGACATAGTAGAGGCCAGCTGGTATGGTCAAAGCAGTCACAAAATGCAGCACTGTTCCAAAATCTCCAAGGTCGGCAATAGTCACACCAGTACTCCTATGGATGACCACAGCTGCCAGGACGAAAGCTAGCAGATACCATGGGTATAGCCTGAGAAACCAGGGCAATGTGGTGACCTTTTCCTTGATTCGGTTTTCCTGCGCATGCATCCGCGAGAGGATGTATGGTATTACGGCGAACAGCCCGATCCCTACTAGGCTAATGTATATGGCTGCTGGTACCCTCCATTCCTCGATAGCTAGCATCATGCCACCAACGAAGGCAGCGCTTCGGCCTTGATTGGCGAGAACAGTCTTTATGAAGCTCCGGCGCTTGAACCCAGTAAGGCCCATCTGTCTTGCCTCCAGATGACCTAAGAGATAGGAAATGAGATACATGAAGGTCAGCACAATGAACGTTATGAAGGAGAACTGAAGCTCCTCACTCCCGAAGCCTATGTTGAGGAATATCCTGAATAGCAGCAGCGGAATGAACACAAACAGCAATATCAGCCCAATTTTCTTCATTCCCGTAGTGACCCGGTCCTCTCCGAGTGCCTTGGAGAGAGCGATAGTTATCAAGAAACCGACCACTATCCACGGTAGGGTCCACAATCCGCTAATGTACGGAAGTACTTTCTCGATGATATCGATTATTCTCATCACCTCTCAGTCATGCGCTTGAATATACAAGCGCCCAGCGTGATTCACGACGAAGCAACACTGGATTGTATCGAATATAATAGACGCACGGTCTCTGGGCCAGAGCACAATGCTCTCAGCAAAGCCTTCCGATATATTATATTTGCGGCGCAGATTTCTCGAATAGCATCCGATAACTATCTGAGAGGGTGGCCTAGCAAAGGAAAGTCATCTATTCCCAATAGTGTCCGCCTCAACAATAGTCAGGAGCCCCCCAGTATGCGAGGTGGCGAGTCTTGGTACAGTTGGTGATATGTCAGATGCGCTCCCTCGAGTCCCTGAGGGCACTCAATGAATTGAGTCCTAGAGATAGAGGTCTGACAAGTGGGTCTCCTACGCTCCCTTTTTTTGCCACTTCTTATGTCATCCTGCCATGATGAGGTATGGCCAAGTTTTACCCAACTCATGAAACAGACTTCCATCCATGAAGGCGCATGCTTGAAAAGGCATATATACTGCCATCGTCCGGTACGTAACACGAATTTCGAAAAGTTGCTACACAGTCATTAGGTTGCGTGGAAAAAAGGTGTACTCATGATGACCAGGAAAAAGTGGATTGCCACAGCAGTGATTATGTCCGTAGTGATAGTTGCACTTCTCAATGTAAACTCTCTCCTTCAGATTGGAAATCCGACGGGAGAGTCATTCCAGATAACGGATATGCTAGGACGAAGCGTAGAGGTTCCTCAGACAGTCGAGCGGGTTGCTGGGATTGGTATTGGTGCTCTCCGGACTCTGGTATATCTTGAATCTTCGGAAATGATTGTGGGGCGAGGTGCGAATGATCAGAAATTGAGGGATGTTCTCCCATATCTGCTTGCACATCCTGAATTGACGAATCTTACCGAGATAGAATCCAGTGAAACCGTGAACATGGAGGCTATTATCAGTCTGGCTCCTGATGTGATAGTAGCATCCTATTATACCATTGAAGATGCTCAAAGGATTCAAGAGAATAGCCTTATTCCAGTGGTGGTTGTCCGACCCGGTGAGGGAGAGTCAGAGCCTCTCAATTACAGTGATGATGAAAACGATTTCTATGAATCATTACGGATTGTCGGAGCTGTCTTGGATAAGGAAGACAGGGCTGAAAACGTGATATCCTACGTGAAGGCCCTTGCTGATGATATTAAACAGAGGACAATCGCCATTCAAGAAAACAGTAAGCCAACGGTCTACGTGGGGGGGCTTTCAAGAAAGGGGTCATTTGGCTTGACCATGACACAGAGGGCGTATCCACCCTTTGTTCTTACGCACTCGAAGAATGTGGCTGGCGACATTGATGCACCGTCAAATACTGTGGAAATAGATGCAGAGCAGCTGATTGCTTGGGATCCTGACGTAATATTTGTTGACGAAGTAAACCTGCCTTTGGTCCTTGAAGACCTCACAGACATCAAATTTAACAACTTGAGTGCTGTCGCCTCTGACGAAATCTATGGGCTATTCCCCTATCCACGATATGGACTCAACCATGGCGTGGTGTTTGCAGATGCCTATTACGTGGGAAAGACACTTTATCCGGATCAATTCAGCGACATAAATCCTGAGGCCAAAGCTGATGAGATTTTTTCGTTTTTAGTTGGCGAGCCCGTATATGACCAGATGGAGAACGCGATGGGTGGATTCACACGGATTCAATTGGACACAGTAGGTGAACTTCTCTGGGGCACAGCAGTAAGACCATAGATGCCTACAAAGGGCAGATACGAAAGAAGAGTTTCTTCATATTCGCCTGTCTCATTATTCTCACAATAGTTGCCATTGCATCTGTCTGCATAGGAACAGTCCAAATCGATCCTTACGAGATTTTGCTGATATTATTGGGAGAGGAGAGTGGACCTACTTCCATCATAATCTGGCAAATTCGTCTTCCTCGGGTGATTGCTGCCATTCTTGCAGGAATGGGTCTCGCAGTGGCTGGTGCAGTCATGCAAAGCATACTAATGAATCCGCTAGGGTCTCCCTATACACTTGGAATCTCTCATTCTGCAGGCTTTGGGGCAGCATTCGCATTCGTGGTACTAGGTGTGGGGACAAACCCCGCTTTACAGAGCATCCCGTACCTTGTGTCTATCTGTGCGTTCGGATTTTCATTAACTGCAGTGGCAATAATCATTCTGCTTGCAAAATATCGAGGGGCATCCCCAGAGACCATGATTCTATCCGGTGTTGCTCTTGGCTCCTTATTCACCGCAGGGCTTGCAGCCTTGAAATATTTCGCTGAAGATCTGCAACTCTCCGCAATTGTCTTTTGGATGTTCGGTGATCTGAGTAGAGTTTCATGGAATGAACTGTCAATCATGTCGATAGTTGTGTTCCCGTCCGCAATTTTCTTTCTTTACAACATTTGGAATTACAAGGCACTAGTCAACGGAGATGCCACCGCGAAGAGCCTAGGCGTAGATGTAGAAAGAGTCAGAATCACGAGCTTGTTTGTTGCTTCCTTAGTGACTGCATTAATCGTTTCGTTCACAGGCATAATTGGCTTCATCGGACTGGTAGTGCCTCATATCATACGAAAGACAATCGGGGGCGATAACAGATTCTTGATTCCAGCATCCTGTATTGTGGGGTCCATCTTATTGTTGGTGTCTGACAGCGTAGCTAGAACTATTCTCTCTCCTGTTATTTTGCCCGTTGGCATCCTGACGTCATTTCTGGGTGCACCATTGTTTCTGTATCTTGTAATCATAGGGAGGAGATACTGGTGAAACTCGAAGTGCATGACATATCATTCTCCTACAATAAGAAAACGATACTAGATGGCATCACTTTCGAGCTCAAGGCCGGAGAATTCCTTGCAATTCTCGGGCCCAATGGTTCTGGAAAAACAACGCTGTTGAAGTGTATTAATGGCATCCTCCAGCCCCAAAGCGGTAGCATACTGCTAGACGGAAAGGCTATGGAAGAATACGGACGCAACGGTATCGCAAGAATCATGGGCTATGTTCCCCAACACAACGGACGCATTTTCCCAAACACGGTATTCGACACTCTGCTACTGGGTCGAAAGCCACATATTCAGTGGGCGCCAGCAACCAAGGATTTACAGATTGTTTCTCAATTATTGGAAATGTTGAAGCTAGAGCAATTTGCATTACGAAATATCACTGAATTGAGCGGAGGCGAAAGACAAAAGGTTGTAATAGGTCGAGCACTTGCTCAACGGCCATCCATACTCCTTTTGGACGAGCCAACCTCCAATCTGGACCTGAAACACCAGCTGGAGGTGCTGAAGTTGATAAGACACCAGACCCGAGATGGTCTCTCTGCAGTGATGGCTCTCCACAATCTCAATCTTGCTCTGAAATATTGTGACCGGATTGTCATGCTGAATGACGGAGAAATCTTTGTACAGGGTGGGTTAGAGGTTCTAACTCCAGAGGCAATTGAGTCTGTGTACAATGTGAAAGTCAGTACGGTTGAGTACTCGGGAGGAATCTTTGTCATCCCTGAGGAATTCAACATGACTATAGACGATTGATTACTGTAGAAGGGTCCGAATCATTGCCCTGATGGTCGATTAAATGGCTTCGTAGTCCCTCCATTATTCCTCACAGCAGTGCGTGATACACTCTGACCATCAAAATCATATTCTTTCGTTCCTTACATTAAGGCGGAAGTAAATGAATCAAAGGAACATAATTGCTGCGGGAATCATCTTGCTAGTGGCTGTTGGAATTGGTGCGACTGCGCTTTTGCTGAGTGACTTGTCCTCATCACCACTCACTGAAAGGGCCGACCAAATGGAATGGGGTGACTTTCTGATCCGTGCAGAGGCATCATTTAGTCAAAACCACATGCCCATTATTCCCGAAGAAGGCCCACCCTTTCTTGCATGGATCAGAATCAATGTCACAAACACAGGACCGAGTATGCTTGACTTCCATAATTTTAGCGCAATCCGAACGACGGTCTACTACAATGACACGTCCGAGGTGCTAGTGACACACTCGCTTTTCTTATCGCCCATGCAAGAGTTACCCTGTAGCCTTGAGCCTGGCGAGAGTGTTATTTTGCACTACTCAGATAGAAATGACGAGATTTTTTCCCCCGATATTGAAGAGGGCACCTATTTCTACGCGAGAGTTTCCTTTACATGGGGTGACATGAAATGGTACACTCTGACAACTGAACCAAGCGAGGTCGAATTCACCTACTAATGGTTTCCAGTATA
>CAZYLT010000049.1:0-5654 GCA_964648855.1 uncultured archaeon | reverse complement strand
CAAGAAAGCCTTTTGAATATGTATCCTAAGAGAGTCTGTGAGTTCGATGCTAAAGGTAGCTTTAATCTCGCCGCTTCCGCCAGAAAAAGCAGGTGAAGCACCGTATACAGCAAGTTTGATTGAGAGTCTGGTATCTCAATTTAGAATCAAGATTACCGCAATTGGAGGGCCTACTTCGAAGCCAATCATGCCTGAAAATCCAAGAGTCAGAACTTACTCTATCTGGGAAGGAAGCAAACTAAGTTATATTGTGAAAATCCTCAGATTTCTCAGGAAGACCAGACCTCATATTTTGCATGTCCAGTTTGGGCCACATGGGGAGGTCTATGGAGGAATGTTTGGGGAGTATATGCTTCTCTTGCTACTTCTCGCCAAGCAAATTGGAATAAAGACAACGATAACGCTCCATAGCACATGGATGCCTCACCAAGTCAAGGAAAGAATAGAAACGTATGATTCTCTGCGACCACTCTCTGATATAGCCCCACCTATGTTCAGGCTCTACAACAAGCTATTGGACTGGGGAACAGATACTATTCAACTCTCCACCTCTGGCATCAACTCCAGACTAAGGAAAGCCTTTCTCGCAGCCTATGACATGGAACCTGACAAGGTACTAGAGATTCCACACCCATGTAAGACCCTAGACAGGAAAATTGGCAAGGACGCGGCACTTGATGAGCTAGGATTTGCTGATAAAGATATCATACTGCTCTTCGGCTTCATTAGAAGGGGAAAGGGCATTGAAACAGCGATTGGTGCGATGAGAGAACTGGGTTCACAGGGTGAGAGGACTGTTCTTGTCATTGCGGGATCTCCACAAGATAGAGATGGAGAACAATATCTTCGCGAGCTGAAAGACTATGTTGATAAGATTGGTGTCGCAAAGAAGGTGGTTTTTCTTGATGAGTATATCCCAGAGGAGAGGGTGCCTATGCTCTTCCACGCCGCATCTGCAGTGGTGATACCTTACACTGAATCAGTGGGAGCCAGTGGGCCGATGCATAATTTCGCTGGGTATGGCGTGCCCATGATAGTATCTGATGTTGGACTACATATGAGAGATGCACTCGATGGAAGCGTAGTTCTTTTCGAGAAGGGCGATGCAAAGGATCTAGCCAATAAGTTGAATCACGTTCTTGGGGATAAAACCGTTGCCGAGAATCTTTCCAGGCAGCATAAACGATATGCTGAGCGCGAAACGTGGGATCGTGCTGCACGGCGTACTATGAAATACTACAAGAAGACATTGGAAAAATAGGGGATAGCTCAGGTCAGAAGAGCCTTTGCGTACGCATGTTCACAGACCTTCAGAAACTCATCGGACAAGTTTCTCCATGAGTATCTGCTCACAGCGAGATTTCTTGCTCCCTGTCCCAGTTTCTTTCGTAACTCTTTGTCCTTGCACAAATCTACAACCGCCTCAGAAAAGAGGTCAATTCGACCAGGTGGGACAAGAATTCCAGTTTCGTCCGATAACACCTCCGCTGTTCCTGCTACTTTGGTGGCCACTATTGCCTTCCCTGCGGCCATATACTCAAAGAGCTTCAAAGGTGACGCAGCATGAGACACCTTGCTGTCGGGAAAAATACACAATGCAATGTCGCTGGCTGCAGTAAATGCAGGCATGTCTTCAAATGGGTGGAGCCCCGCATACACGATCATATGACCGAGATTGTTACTTGCAAGCTTGTCAAACAGCTCGGTCATTGCATCCCCCGCACCTACAATTAGAATTACAGCTCTCTCATCAGATTGTTCTAGGCGAGCAGCCAAGTTATACAGTAGACTCAATCCAGCCCACTCTTCCAAATGCCCACTGAAGAGAATCACAATGCTGTCTTCTAGCCGGTACTTTGTCTTTATCGATGATACATCAATATCAGGCCTAAATTGCGTTGGGTCTATGCCATTAGGAATGACGACAAGTTTTGCTGATTGGATTCCTAGAGATGTCATTAGTGACTTCAGGAATTCTGTGACGACAACAATCTTGTCCGAAACCTTGTATAGCAGGAGTTCAGCAATCTGAAGAAGTACAGGACCAAGACTAGTGATACTTTCCTGCACAAGTTCTGCGGCATATGCTGACATCCAGTCGGGGCACCCCATGACAATGGGCCGAAGATTCAGCTTCGCAGTTAAGACTGCAACTACACCCAGAATCGGGGATGCATGAGCCGCAGTGATAACCTGGGGCCTGAACTGACCAACCTCACGAATTGACTGGAAGATGAAACTGAACAATGTGATGATGTATGCCAATGGCGGAAATTTTCTCCATAGTCCCACTATAGACCTGTGAACGAGAAGATAACGTGCTGTGATATTCTCATGCACATCAGGCGGGGAGTTTTTCCAATTCTCTTTATACTTCCAATCCTCGGGCCTGTGACCAACTAAGTATCGAAGAGGCTGTGTCACAATAAAATGAACTTTAGTTCCCTTCTCTGCGACCCTCTTTGCCAACTCAAACATTGTCCTGTCAGAACCTAGAAAGGGTGGAAAGTGCTCAACAAAAACAGCCAACCTATTTAGCGAATCTTTCCGGTTCAAGAGTGACATTCCCTCTTCGTGATTGTACGAGCATTACCGCGACGAGGTAGGTTTTTTATCTTTTGTATACATTACTTCGTCGTCAGATGAACTCCTTAATTCCTCCTGTACTAGGGCAAAGCCAACCAGGGATAGTGCAATAAGTGAGGGAATAATGAGGAAATAGACGGGGTTCAATAGTCCGATGTAGGTTGTGTACATCTCTTCAAACACATACTCTGAGGCAACAGTTACTCTTGGATGAATTACGACTTGGAGTTTGTATACTGTCGCATTGGCAGATGGGTATTCTGATGAGAAGCTGTATCTCCAGAGAATAGTTGTCAGGTTTGTGAACTGAGATGAAGCTGGGATTATTGTGCCTTCTATCTGATCTCCAGTTTCATTCCTGGCTTCATACTTCATTGAAAGAAACGCATACGCACCGAACGTCGGGTTCCATTTTGAGTAGATACGTGCAGCGAAATCGACGGTATCATTGAAATGGAAGGAAACGTAGCGCGTGTAGACAATGCTTACATTAGAGAGCAATGTCCTGTTTGTAACTGCGGTAGTATTGAATCTGAAATACCCTTTATCCTCCTTTGCTGCAAATGAAGCATGAATCAAATCATCATCAATAACTCCAGAAGTATTAACGAAAACGCTCCATTGCATCGATGATTGAAACCGTCCATCCCATAGGCGGGCCTCTGCATACCCTACGGATGAGAAGTTATCATGAGTATAGCTTGGGTAAACAAGCAGGAGTGCAAGAACAATAGTCAAGCCCAACCGCCGATTCTTCAATAGAAGGAAAAATGGTACAGACCAGAGTAAATACCACCCATAGAAAACATCCCTCGATAACGATAGGAGCAACAAAATTGCCCCGGAATAGAGAAATAGAGTTGATTCTGTTGAGTGTATTTGACGAGTTCCGGACTGCCAACTGCGGTAGCTCCTGAAGAGTATGACCATTCCAATTGCAGCTGATGATACACCTCGGACAATGCCAATATCAACTGGGTATCTCCAATAGACACCTTTTGAGAAGGTGGAGAATGGATAGTATACAGCAGTGAATCCCATGATTATGAGAATAATGCCTACAAAGACTGATGCCCAAAAATAGCTGGATCTTGAGGTTCTGGCGGAGCCCAAAGCCAACTCTTTCACAATCAAGAGCACACCAATGAGAACCCCTACATAGGCAAGAATAGAAACTAGGATGTTGGGAAAGCTCCAATCAAGAATGAACTCAAACTGAGATAATAGGAAATTTGACGGGTTGGTACTACCGCTCCCAGAAATTCCAGAATTGAGCAGGCCATGCAATGCGAATGGTAAATATGAAAGAGCCGCCGTTGCTGTTGCGGTAAAGAAGAATTCAAACCGCTCTCTGAGGCCCTTAATGTAGAAGAGCGCAAATGGTAAGAGAACTATTGGATAGATCTTGGTTACCGCACCTAGAGCCAGAAAGACAGCACTTAGTTTCTGTCTTCGATGCAGCATGAACCATAATCCAATCAACATGAAGGCAGACGCCAGTGGCTCAAAATGTCCATTCCATCCTGACTCTATTATTGAAATGGGAAGAAAGGCATACGCCAAAAGAGCTGTTGATGCCTTGGTTTCATTCATGTGGTTCGAAGCCAATTTCCAAATGAGGAATGCAACTGCTCCGTCCATCACCATTGCAAATATTCTGAAACTATCCACTGCAGGTGCAATCAGCATTACCGTATAGATCACATAGGCGAAGAAAGGAGGGTAGGGAAAATAGAACTCAGAGAAGGGCACTCTTCCCATTTGCATGAATTTGCCATAGTCCAAATACCACAGGGGATCTAGTGAAATATACGTATCCAAGCCAAGGAAAGCTGAACGAAAAATCAGCATCGCTACGAAGACCGCTGCGAAATACAGGGGTCCTTGAATCAGTGGCTTTCTTACTGAGCGTTCCCATTTCAGTAACAAAAACAGCAGCAGAGCGTAGGCGGCAATCCATACATAGACGGTTATGAAGAACGAATACATGACTCCAGCAGTTATTCGTAGTAATATTGGGAAAACGATATTGAGAACTAATACACACAGAATTGAAACATGGAGGCGTTTCTTGGAAAGGCGATATAGAATGCCGGTATTCTCATCCGATTCCACCATGTCCACCATCAGCTAATCCCCTGAAGTCACGATTTCCTCAAACAGTAGGCGAATGACCAGAAACAAGTATCGCAGTATTGTCGTGGAGCCCAATTTGCTCTCTCCATACATTCTGTCCCTGAACGTAATTGGAACTTCTGTCACTTTCGCGAGCCGATTCTTTGCCAATAACTCGATTAGGAATTTGTAATCGGCATATTCTATATTATCTATCAGCATATGTGGCGCTCTTACGCCAACAAATCCACTCATTGGGTCTTTGACAGGGACGCGCAAGAACACTCTGGCAAGCATTGTGGCGATTTTGCTCACCGCAATCCTACTCCCTGGCCAGCCCTCTATTTGTCCGCCTTGGACATATCTTGACCCCACGACAATATCATACCCCTCTTCCAACTTGGAAAACATTGCTGGTAGAAATCGAGGATGGTGAGAAAAGTCTGCATCCATAGTGACAACGGGTCCTGAGGGCGCTTCTGTGGCACCACGTCTAACTGCAGTGCTGAGGCCTTTTTCGTTCTTGCGTACAATCAGCTTGAGTGTGCGGAATTCTTCCGATTTCGCCTCAATGATTTCTTGTGTTCGGTCCAAGCTGTCATCATCAACAACTATGACAGTAGTATCCCCTACATCAAGGTGGTGATAAATAGAAGATATCAACTTAGAGATATTCTCCTCTTCATTCAGTGTAGGGATGATGACTGTTTTCATTGTGATACTCCAGAACACACCATAGGTATCCTATCTGCGTTCTTCATGCATCAGATAAGAATATGGCGGATGAAACAATTCTTTCTACAAGCATTGTCTCTTCTAATGTCACATTCAAAACATTCGTTGAAAGGAAATCTACACGAAAGAATTCCCTTACTCGAGTCTTCTTATGGCATCCTCTGCCTGCTCAAGTCCTTTCAAGTTGTTGACCGGTATCCATGCATTCGATGGGATGT
>CAZYLT010000048.1:0-6283 GCA_964648855.1 uncultured archaeon | reverse complement strand
CAGTTGTCTAGATAAACTATTTCTGACGGATTGAGTGACCTCAACGTGTCTGAAACTTCTGTGTTCCACCCGTCCCCTGCCAGCGTCACCGCCCTCAGTGTACCCAAGGGCCACTGAGTTAGCAGGGGCTTTGTCCATGGTCATTCTAATTGGCGAATATATTCTCATGCGGCAATAGTAGAATCAGGGAAGGAAGGATTTACCCCCTTCCTTCTTTTTTTCTTATCCAATGCCCTAATCAATAGGTATGACATAGTTGATGGTAGGCGGATTTCTCCATGAAAATCACAAGACAGACTCTGATAGGAATCTTGGTCATGATATCGTCGATCCTTCCATTAATCATCTCTTATTGGATTGTTCAGGAGCAGGTTGCGGCTGACTATCCGTGGTGGACAACAGGTTCTACAGTAGCAGTAGGCATATTTACATTCTTAATATTAGTAGCTGGAGGAGTGCTGGCAATAGTGTTAGAGAGGAGAAAGCTGAACCCTGCAAATGAATAATAGAGAATCGACGATTTTCACCTGTCAAGATGGATTGTGTCCATGTCGCTTACAACAACTCTTTTATCATAACTGCCTTTTCTCCAATCGGTGGTACCACTGGCAACTACAACACAAAGCACCCTGCAGCATCCCATGGCCAAGTACATCAGGGAGGACCGTCAACCTTGGATTTACTGTCCCGGTTGTTCAATAGGCATTGTTACTCAGATGATTGCCCGTGCTGTTGATAGTCTTGGACTTGACTGGAATAAGGTCGTTATTGTTTCAGGAATTGGATGTACAGGACGGACTTCTGGGTACTTCAAAACTGGTACCTTTCATACCACTCATGGAAGAGGCATTGCTTTTGCAGAAGGTGTCAAGATTGCCAACCCCGAACTTGAAGTGATTGTCGTTTCAGGTGATGGAGATATCGCCGCTATCGGAGGAAACCACCTCATCCACGCCTGCAGACGCAATATCGACATGACAGTAGTGTGTGTAAACAACTTCAATTATGGCATGACCGGCGGTCAGTTTGGTCCTACAACTGAGCACGAACGATATTCACAGACCTCTCCACGACCGATTGGAAACATCGAGCATCCATTCAACCTAGTGAAACTAGCAGCATCATCTGGAGCGACGTATGTATCTCGCTGGACTGCGGTGCAGGCAAGAAGAGCCACCAAATCGATTGAGAAGGGAATTGCCAAAGAAGGCTTCTCTTTCATTGAAATTGTAGGAGCTTGTCCAACCGCTTATGGAAGAATGAATCGGCTTGGAGCAGGTGTACAAATGCATCAGCATCTACTAGAAGTTGCCGAGATTCAAAACGGGCTTCCACCACACGAGGCAGAACTACATTATGATAGCAAAATCATCTGTGGCGAGTTTGTAAATGTCGAAAAACCCGAGTACACAGAGGTCTTGAGAGAAGCTCACAAGAAAGCCCAGGAGTGAACGCGCATGGCAAGGTACGAGATTAGAATTGGGGGTTTTGGAGGGCAAGGAATCGTCACAATGGCGGTCGTCCTTGGAGAAACTCTTTCCTTGGTCGAGAAAAAGGAATGCGTACAGACGCAGAGTTATGGTCCAGAGGCAAGAGGGGGAGCAAGTAAGAGCGAGATAGTCATTGATGATGAAGAGGTAGACTATCCAAAAGTGCAGGAACCCGATGTTTTCATTGCAATGAGCCGGGCCGCCTACTTAGAATATATCGATGGGCTGAAGGAAGATGGTACACTCATTATTGACCAAGACTTGGTAGATATAGAAGGAGATCTTCCCAAGGGAATTAAAGTCTTCAGAATCCCAGCCACAAGAATTGCAGATGAAGAAGTGGGCAGCAAATTGTCTACCAATGTCGTAATGCTGGGAGCGCTGGCGTCCATCACTGGGCTTGTGACAGAAGATGGTCTTAGACAACAAATAGAGGAACGCTGGCCGAGATTTGTCAAAACTAATCTGAAAGCCTTGGAACTGGGCATTGAAGCAGGCAAAAGGGCAAAACCGGAAACAATGACCTAACTGGCAGGTTTCATGACAGACTTCTACTTGCCAGAAGTGCTGCACCTATAGCTCCAGTGTATTGTGGATTCTCAGGGCACCATAAGTCAGCGTCTATATGTTTGCCCAAATAATGTCGAAATGCTGGATTTAGAGCCACACCGCCAGTCAAGCCAATTGGTGGAGCGATACCCACACGTCGTGATAAGGTACTAATTTTGGATGCCATTGATTGATGTACCCCAGCGGCTATATCCTCTGGAGTGGCTCCATCGCCAATGTGACCTATTACTTCGCTCTCTGCAAATACGGTACATGTGCTACTTATTCTGGAGGGGGAGTCTGATTTCAATGCCAGAGGCCCCAGCTCATCAATCGATACCTCTAGAACTCTTGCCATGACTTCTAGGAAACGACCAGTTCCGGCACTGCATTTGTCATTTAGTTCGAAGTCTGTGGGTTTACCATCCGTGCCAATGCGAATCACCTTAGAGTCCTGTCCTCCAACATCAATCAATAGACGAATCTCCGGATTGAGGTGATGCACGCCTACGCTATGACATGTTATCTCGGTGATTTGTCTGCCAGCAAAGTCAACAAGTGACCGTCCATAACCTGTACTGACAATTGTGGAATCATTCGTGGAAAGACCGGATTCTGAAGACAATTCGGATAAGCATTTTAGAGCAGATGACAATGCAGAGGCACCAGTTGGAAGAAGATGGGAGGCAATGATAGTAGATTTTCCATTTAACATGACCCCCTTGGTTGTGGTTGAACCCACATCGATTCCTATGGCGACGTCTTGATCTTCAACCATTCCATCCACTCATATGAACATTTCAAGTAGTGCATCAACGCGAGTCTGTATTTGAGCGTCATTGAATAGTCTACTATCAACCATATCACCCTCAATAACAACTCCAGGTACTCCAGTTCGTTCAGTGACTATTTCCTTTGAAACAAGCTGACCAATAGAATATCTCTTACAGGATCTAACTGAAAACATGATGAATCCATCAAGGTCATAATCGTCTATCAATTCACACATTTTCTCGACCTTTGCGTCCAGTCCCTTGTTGAGGTATACATTGCTATAGATATCTACGATGCTATCAAACAAGTCTACGCCCCCGATAGAGCCCGACCAAGCGTGAGTGTAGGTATCAGCTGGAAAAACGACTCCTCTCTTTGCGAGTCCATTGAAGAATTTGAATATTTGGAACCAAGGTGGGATATTATCCCAGAGAAGGCGGATTTTCTCATCACGGATAGCTCCAATCTTATTGGATACTCTCGTCTTTACTTCTTCCAGTAGTTTCTCATAGAATGCAATAATATGTTCTGTACCACGCATAGACACAACCGGTGCCATTGTTAGAAATCTATCGGCACAATTTAGAGGACTAGGAGTGGCCTTGCATGCCTCAAGGCTTTGTGTCCAAAGAGCGATTGCCTTTGAAGAGAGAGCTGCTACTTCTCGAAGCTTCACTTCTTCAAGATTTGTCTTGTAGGTTTCTGAGAGAAAGGCAACTAGTTCATCAAGGCCTTTCTTGACATATTCTCGATGGTGAGGGAGTTGGTCTCCCTCCAAGGGAGGGGTGTCTAGTAGGAACACGGGTGCACCTGTAATCTCGGAAACTGCGTCATACCATCTCAAGACAGTTCCACAGATATTATTACACGAAAGAAGAGCCTGAGGTTGCGGAAGACCCTCCATGGGGCTTTCTTCCGGCCTTTTGACGGAGCCAATTCCTGAGCGTGCATAAGAGCACAATTCCGGTGAGTACCCCATCTCCTCTGCAAATCCACAAACCCGGGGACCTACCTTTTGAGACCCCACAACAGCACCATATTGTTCTGGATAGGTGGGGGTTATACCCATTGCCACAGGAATCTCCACAGGAAAGCCAGAAGTGACATATGCAAGGGTTCCCTCTTCACTGGCTGCATGCCCTTCTAACACATATCTAAACATGACCTGTTGCAGCAGATGGCTAGTTTCAAGACGACGGTATGCCTTGTTCTTATCTTTATTATCGGCCATTTGCGTCACATCTCTCCTTGGATACTCTCAACAAATGTTTGTAGTCGTCCTTCAATACGAGATATGTCCGATAACTCGGGATCGAGAGGCAATCTCGTCACAGGAATACTTAGTTCCTTGGCAACCCGAATCATTGATGGTGCTTCAAATTGATCGGGATCACAAAATGATTGTTCGCAGACCACAAAGCCATCAATTCCTAGTTTCAAAAGATATTCTTTCAGTATGTTCATTCTTCGAGTTAGCCCTTCTTGTGTGGGTTCCAAAGGCGAATGAAGTATTGATTTTGCTGTTGAACCAAATACATCTTTCTTGTGGACGTGAGGAGTGAAGATGGTCTTGAATCCATAACTCAGCATATCTAGCACAATGTCGGTGTCTTGGAACTTCTGGGGAGGATTGAAAAGCTCGGATATTGCAGAGGGTTCCGCCATCCCACCTGCAACTAGTAGTCTAGTTCCAGACCCTTCAAATTTGAGGTCTAGTCCTGATAGGTTCTCTTTCAGTAGTCCCCTCTGAAGGCGCTTCACAGACTCCATATCCATCTCGCCTTCGATGTTCATGACTAGTGTTTGCAGGGGGTTCAAATTGCGAAGTGATGGATGACTTAAGAAATTTCGTGCTCTTTTTGAGAGAGATCTGTAAGACACAACGGCTGGGTTCAAAACCCTTGCCGCATAAGCAAATTGTGTCATGTCTCTGAATTCATTCCACAGAGAGATGGCATCTGACAGTTTTGTGTTCGACATTTCTCTTCCATATCGCACCTCCAACAAACCACTTAGCAGCCTGATTTCGTTGCTAAGAAACTCATTTGCTGCTTTGTTTTCAACGATAGCTGGATAAGTGAGCCGAAACACCTTGTCTTCGGGAAACCGCTTTCGCCATACATCAGCGACATTCTGAAGTGTGTCACATGTATTTCCAGGAAAAAGGATACCAGCCAGAGGAGGAAGTGTGTCATTCAGACGTTGTGAGAAGATGTTCCTCGTCAATGAACAAGCAAAGGTCTGGAGGCTGGACTCAAAGCCCCCCTTTATTTCCGGGTCAGCCTTGAGAAGAGAAGGGGTAAGTCCGTGCGCAGTAAGAATCTCTACAGGACAGTGCGGGTAGATATATCCCATAATATCTTCTTCAGAGCTTTTTTGCGAACGCACTAATTGTGCAGAGTACTCTATTACCTCACCATGGCTCAACAAGAACAATCTCCTAGTCTGTTAACAATATTTGGACATCAAAATCCACAGGGTTTTTCCCGTCTTATTTCTTGCGTAGGATAGAATATGCAGTCATAGTGCCAATAACAGGCAACTCACAGCTAGTAGAAGGACATATTTGCTATGCCGCATATATGCAGCAATGATATCTCGACGCAAGAATCGAGATAAGAAGGAGATAAGGTGTGGATAGAACATGAAAGAATATCTATGGCATAAACATCGATGGCCAGAGGATGCCCGAAAAGAGTTGGAGTATCCAGATGAGCCATTATTTGCGATGCTTGATAGAGCAGCGAAAGAAAGTGGAAATAAACCGTATACAGTGTGGGAAGGAATCTCTCATACATTTTCGGAAGTGAAAGCAAGTGCTGACAAAATTGCGAATTTCTTGGCTAGTAAAGGGATAGGACCAGATGATAAGGTAGCATTATTTCTACCCAATCTTCCTCATTTTCCTCCCGTATTTTTTGGCTCACTAAAGAGCGGAGCAACTGTGGTCACCTGTAATCCCATGTATAAGTCACGTGAACTGAACTACCAACTGAATGACACAGGAGCAACTGTAGTATTTGTAATGGACCATCCTAAGTTCACTCCCACTTGTTACGAGGCTATTGAAGGTACAGATGTAGATACTGTAATAGTATGTGGTGTAAGGAGATTTCTACCAAAGATTAAGGCAATCATTGGCGGGCTAATAGGAAAGATTCCAAAGAGCCCGTACTACAAAGAGGATATCACCTACTTCTATGATGATATCATGGATGAGTATGAAGCAGAGGCACCGGATGTTGAAGTCGATTCCGATGCTTTAGCACTAATTCTCTATACGGGAGGCACTACTGGAACACCTAAAGGAGCTGCACTTCGGCACAGGAATCTCATAGCAAATGTGCTTCAAATCAACGAGTGGGTGAATCTGTCACCTGAAGACATTGACGCACCTAAGAAGATTATCTATGGCGAGGAGGTATTCGTTGGAGCACTTCCTTGGTATCATAGCTACGGTCTGACCCTTA
>CAZYLT010000047.1:0-6871 GCA_964648855.1 uncultured archaeon | reverse complement strand
GGTCAATAGGACCCTTGTCAAATATCCATTTAGAGCAACACATTGCCATAGTCGTGATGAAATATTTAATAGGGGGCAAAATAGGATTCGAAATTTCCTGAAAAGGGATACTCACCGCTACTAATGTCCGAGGCTAGCAGGTCGAAAGTGCAGCTCGCACGTACCTAGAGTTGCGGGCGCAGCAAGGATTGTAGAACGTGTATATGGTCAAAGAATGCCTTCATCCAATGTAGCTGTTTTCTTTTCATCACCTAACCCAACAACAAGGTCAGTTCGTATGCATCAAGCACTGGGATTTTTGTAATTCAAATTAGCTCAATACAAAGGCGACTCTATCAAAGACATCTATCTCTTGGATTTCTTAGGATTGATTATATTAATTGCCTTACCCTGAGTTGCCTCCATGGCTTCCATAATCATCTCTGGCAATGTCGGATGAGGATGAACCGCGAATGCCACATCCTCAGCAACAGCTCCCATCTCTAAGGCCAAGGAGGCCTCGCTAATCAAATCGGAGGCGTGGGGTCCTACGATCTGAACCCCAAGAATTACACCTGTCCCTGTTTCAACCACCGCTTTAACGAACCCGTTTGTATCGCCGGTGGTCAATGCTCTTCCAGAGGCTAAAAACGGCGCTCTTGCTGTGATAACTTCGTATCCTGCTGACTCTGCCTCGTCCTCCGTCATGCCCGCATAGGCAATCTCTGGATCCGTGAAGATCACACCTGGCATAGCTCTAAAGTCCGCGGTGGAATGCTTCCCTGCAATCACTTCTGCAGCAATGATTCCATTCTTTGTAGCCTTGTGAGCTAGAAAAGGAGCTCCTATACAGTCACCGATTGCATAATGATGCTCCACATTTGTTCTCATTTTGTCATCTACTTTGATAAAGCCATGTTCATCAGTTTCAATGCTTATCTTCTGTAATCCCAACTCATCTTCTTTAGCTTTCTTGCCCACAGAAACAACCAACTTATCCGTGACGATTTCGAGAGGTTCTTCATCTTTGCGAGATATCTTGATTTCGAGAGTACCGCCCTCGTTTTCTTTCGCGGATTCCAGTCTAGAATCAACATGAAAATCAACATCAAGTTTCTTCATGTTTCTCTTCACAACTCTGACCAATGAGGATTCGACGTCCGGAAGTACTTCCGATTTAATTTCAACGATATGAACTTTAGAACCCAGTTTAGAGAAGGCTGTTCCGAGCTCCATGGCCACTAATCCCCCTCCAACAAAGACGAGAGTATCTGGTATCTCGTTAAGATTCAAGAGTCCTCTTACAGTGAGAATCTTCTGCTCGTCTATTTCGGCCGTTGGAATCATGCGGAAATCGGTCCCTATTCCGATGATCACATCGTCGGCTTGTATCACCTCTTTTTCTCCAGAGTCAAGTGAAACTTCAACTTCTCGAACCTTAGCGAATCGAGCTTTGCCCTTCAACACTTCAACACCGTTGTTCTTCAACAGCATTTCTACTCCCTTTACTAGTCGTTCAGTCACACTCTGCTTCCACTCCTGAAGCTTTTTGGCATCTATGTGTACCCCCTCTACTTCTATGCCAAAATCAGGTACGTCATGGGAGATCTCATGAAACTTGTTAGCTGCCTCAATCAGTGCCTTTGAGGGGATGCAGCCCCAATTCAGGCACTCCCCTCCAATGGATTCTTGCTCAACAAGGAGTACTTTCTTTCCCAGTTGCGCAGAACGAATTGCAGCGGGATAACCTCCTGGACCGCCTCCAATAACGAGTACATCAACCTCTTTTGTCAGATTCTATTCCTCCAATAAGACAAGTCCGGGATTCTCCATATACTTCATCAGTAGGTTAGTGAACCTTGCCACTTTCGCACCATCTACCACTCTATGATCAATCGATATCGATAGAAACATTGTCGGGCGTATAGCAATCTCCGGTTTCTCGTTTTCTTTTACTACAACGGGCCGAAGTTTCTTGCGCATAACGCCGAGAATGGCGACTTCAGGCCAGTTTATGATGGGGGTCGCCATCGCTCCGCCAATATTCCCAACTGACGTTATCGTAAAGGTGCCACCTTGTACATCCTCAAGAGTCAGCTTCCCCAAACGTGCTCGCGTAGCCAAATCTTCAACCTCCTCCGCAAGATCCCACACGGTCTTGGTATCAGCATTCTTTATGACAGGTACCATAAGTCCCTCTTCAGTGTCCACAGCAATACCAATGTTGTAATAGTGCTTGATAATAATCTGCTCTTCCTCATCATCTAATGATGCATTCAACATCGGGAATTCTTTGAGCGTAGGAATGAGACATTTGATAATCAACGGGAGATAGGTCAGACTTACTCCCTTCTCCTCAGCCATCGACTTGGCTGCTTTCCTCAGCTCATCCATTGCCGACATGTCTACCTCATCAAAGTATGTAAAGTGAGCCGCTCTGTCCTTTGACTTCCTTAGCGATTTTGCGATTGAACGCCGAGTTCCCCGCAAAGAGATGACTTCCTCTCGTTTCTCAACCTCTTGCCGTGGGCGCCTTTTCTGTTTCTTGTAGCGCTCGAGGTCTTCTTGTTTTACCCTGCCTGCTGGTCCTGTGCCCTCTACCAGCTGAAGATCGATACCCGCCTCTCGAGCTCTTCGCCGCACTGCTGGAGCCGCTAGTACCTTCTTGGACTTGTTTCTGTCATCTCTCATCTTGAAGGGGGCAGATGGCTTGAAGAGGGAATCATCTTCTTCCTCTTTTGTAGGCTCTTCTTCCTCTTCTGGAGCCTCCTCAGTTTCAATTTTCATTAGAATTTCATTGACTTGAACAATATCGCCCTCTTCTTTTTCCAGAGATACAACTGTTCCATTTACGGGTGTTGTGATCTCCACATTCACCTTCTCTGTATGAACCTCAACAACAGTTTGCTCTTCCTCAACCTTGTCCCCCTCACTTACGTGCCACTCCATTACTTCCCCTTCTTGTACTCCTTCGCCAATATCTGCAAACTTTAGTTCAAATATCATTATAGCCATCACTCCTTAGAAATCATACACTTCTTCTACTGCTCTTATAACGCGATTTGTGGTCGGTAGGTAATCATGTTCCTGAATGAATGGAAAGGGAGTATCAAAGCCTGCAACTCTGAGAATGGGCCCCTCCAGGTATTCAATCCATCTCTCCGCCACAAGAGCTGAGAGTTCTCCTCCGAAACCAGATGTTTTAGGGGCTTCCGTGACACTGACAACACGTCCTGTCTTGGTCACCGATTTCTCTAATGTTTCGATATCCAGAGGCATTAGCGTCCTTAAATCAATGACCTCGCAGTCTATTTCGTTCTTATCTATTGCCTCTTCTGCAGCGTCTAATGCCACATGTAACATAGAACCATATGAGAGCAGAGTCACATCTGATCCTTCCCGCGCTATGCTTGCTTCTGCAAGAGGTACCTGGTATTCGCCATTAGGCACTTCTTGGCGAAATGCCCTGTAGATACGTTTTGGCTCCATGAATAATACCGGATCGGGGTCTCTTATGGCAGAAATGAGGAGACCTTTGCTATCATATGGGTTGCTGGGAATGACAACTTTGATTCCTGGGGTATGAGTGAAATATGTTTCTGGACTCTGACTGTGGTAGAGTGCACCACCTACTCCTCCACCATACGGGGCTCGCAAAACTAAGGGCACGTGATATGCTCCACCGCTTCGATACCTGTACTTCGTCACCTCAGACATTATCTGATCAAAGCCGGGCCAAATGAAGTCAATAAACTGAATCTCAGCTACTGGTCTTAGTCCGTAGAGCGCCATTCCCGTAGCGAAACCTATCACTCCACTTTCACTTAGGGGTGTATCTATGACTCGTTCTTTACCGTACTTATCTAGAAGCCCCTCTGTGGCTCGAAAGACTCCACCGTTGACCCCGATATCTTCTCCCAACAAGATAACTCTATCATCCCTCTCCATTTCTTCATCAACAGCCAATCGTATGCTCTCAACCATAGTCCGTTCTGGTAAGACTATCCCCTCCTCTTCTTGAGTTCTCTCAGACTTCTCAGCTGTTCTTGGAGATGCCAAGGCATCTGTGCGTAGACATCGCTGAATATGGTCTCTATTCCTACCTTATCTTTCTCTGCCGCCCTCTTAATTAACTTCTTGAGTTTTTCATCAAATTCTTCGTGTATTTCTTTTAGCTCTTCCTCTGTGAAGATATTCCTTTCACGAAGGTATTTGCCTAGGCGTTCTATGGGGTCTCTCTCGGCCCATCTCTGGACCTCTTCTTCCGATCTGTATCTGCTTGGATCGTCTGATGAGGTATGTGGGCCTCTCCGATAGGTAACACTCTCTATGAATGTGGGTCCCTCTCCTGATCTAGCTCGTTCAACAGCCTCTTTGGCTGCATTATATATAGCAAGAACGTCATTGCCATCAACTTGCACTCCTCGAATACCATATCCCTTGGCCTTGTGCACTATCTCCTCTGCACCAGTCTGTTTTTCCACAGGGAGTGAGATAGCATACTGATTGTTTTGACAAATCAACACCGATGGCGTTTGAAACACGCCTGCAAAGGTCATCCCTGAATGGAAGTCATTACTACTTGTTGCACCCTCGCCAAAGAAAACCAGCGTTATGACATCATCTCCCCGATATCGTGCGGCATAAGCTGCGCCCACAGCATGGATGATCTGAGTTCCTATTGGGGCGGATGGATTTACGAACCTGACATCAGGGTCCCCGAAAAGACCAGGAAGTCTTCGTCCTTTTTGAAGATCTTCTGTGTTGGCAAAGAACTGATTAACAATGTTCTCCAATTGTGTCCCCCTATACATTGCAGCCCCATGCTCTCTATAGGCTGGGAATATCCAATCTCTCTTTTCCAGAGCTGCCACCGCGGCCACATGCGCTTCTTGTCCGGTTGTAGGAATATGAAATCCAATCCGTCCCTGCCGCTGTAACTTCATCCCCTTCTCATCTAAGGTGCGAAGAGCCACCATGGTTCTATACCATCTTTTCAATTCATCATCTGGAATATCAGGCTCTAGGTCTTTGTTTATTGTCCCATCTAGTTCCAATACACGCATCAAGTCTCTACATCTCCATCGTAAAACCGAATAGATCGAATGACAGAATCTCCATTTGGCATGGTTCAATCAACAGGATAAATTTTCTATTGTTAACTACATATGATGTCAGAGGTAAAAAGTTTCGCTTATCCCTCTTTCAGTCTAGGATTCAGAAATGTTGAAAATTGACCTAATCTAACAAAACATGTTTCTTTTCAGAGTTCCACAGCAAGACCACCCCACTCTATGATAAAGGGCATATTGCAGTTTTGACAAACCACTCGGACAGGATCTTTGCCCTCAACCTGTTTATACGAATAGACAGCAGAACACATAGGACACTGGACCGGTTTTGTGTTCTTTGCGGACGGAGGTCGCAGCCCAGCTTTGAGCAAGGATGCTCCACAATTCTGACACGTTATTGATTCTGATTCATTGATGTGATTACAATAGTGGCAGACAGGCAAGAAATCCGGACTTTGTCTTTTCATCCTCTCAACATACTTTTTACTGTCTTGCGAGACAAAAGGCATGCCTTCTCTATGTCGTGCTCTTATGCCCATCCAGCATGCATGAAGGAAGACCAGGCCAAATAAAACAAGAATAAATCCCGTAAGCGGGAACACAAGATACACGGCTATACCAAAAGCCAGCACAAAGAAACCCAATACCATGTCTTGGGCAGTATAATCTGCACGAAGACAATCTAGGGAGCAGTACGTTGCATCACCGTACTTGATCCATCTTTCAGTCTTTGAAGTGCCACAGACTTTGCATCTAGTGTCACCTCGTTCTGGGACCGACTTACCTCCCTTAACATCTTCAGCCAGCATTGTTCCCCTCGATATCTTATACAAGTCGAACGGTATTAGCCTTTTCTGACTATGAAGGGAACATCATTACCAACCGCCACACACTTTTTCCCTGAGAATGAACAATATGATATGCTATGATGTGTCTATCTAGGAGCATGTACTCATTTGATGAGATTGCCATCTTTGGATACGGGGGACGGAACGTTCCAAATGAATATCTACATCTGAAGAGGGAGTCCAACAAATTAGCTCTTATTTTCCCTGGGAGAGGTTACACAACCCAGGCTCCTCTTCTGTATTATACCGCTAGAACATTGCTCAATATGGGATATAACGTATTGAACATCAACTACAATTACGGGGATACCAGTGATTTCAATAACTCCAGCAAACCAGAACAGATGAAATGGATTATTACTGACACTTCAGCCGCATATGAGTCTGCGAGAAAGAAAATTGATGCTGATGTAGAAATTCTCGTTGGCAAGTTTCTGGGTACTATTGCCTTATCTCACCTTTTGAATAACTACCCTGAAACTCGCCAGATGAAGACCATATGGCACACGCCTTTGATTTTGTCAGAAGACGTACAAGATGCGATACGAACCCATAGCTCTCGACCGCTTCTGGTCATAGGCACTCGTGATCCACATTACGATGCATCTGTTCTGGAGGATTTGCTACAGACAACTGATGGTGTGGGCAAGGTTATCAAAGATGGCAATCACGGGATGGAAGTGCCGAGTGGACCTCAAACACTGTTAGAAGTCATGATTGAGATTGTCAAAGAAATGACTACTTACATAGAGTCAGGTTGATCTTTCTAAAAAAGAGAGAGCGGAGCGCTGCCAAACCAGAAGAATACTTTCCTTTTACAGGTTGACAACACTCTAATCCACTATGGCCCCAAAAGCGTAACGCCGATTGTTGCGGCAAATAATATAGCTAACAGCACAAGACATATGATGCATCGACCCATGCCGCCTTTGCCCTTGAAGAAGATGCGGTCAACAACAACTGCAGATGCTA
>CAZYLT010000046.1:0-7818 GCA_964648855.1 uncultured archaeon | reverse complement strand
TCAGGGGAGTTTTGCCGCAGAAAGTGACGTCCACAATCCCCTATGCTACCGTTACACCAGCTAGGCCATGGGTAAAAGCGTGTAGCGTTTACTCGGTCTATGGATTGAACTTATTAGCTTATCCATGTTTCCATTACGTGAGAGCGGAGAACTCCGTTTCGCTGTATTTCAGTATAGGTATCTTTATGGAGGGTCTGATGGATGCAGCTCCAAAGAGAGGAATTCATTGCATTAGTGATCATCGGTGCGGTGCTAGCTACTTCCTTCTTCCTCATCTCACTCTCGCTGAAGAAGACATCGACACAAACCATGAATATCCAGCTACTACATTCTGAGGAGGGATTTGACTGTCCCAGTGATTTGCCACAAGGGGGAGGATATTTTGCACATGCTCTCGGAGATAATGAGTCAGTAGTTGCAAATTGGGCTCTCCGTTTTCCCCTGAATTCCACCCATTACTACAATAGTCTTTCATTCTCATGGGATTCTTCATTCACACTAAATAATGGCGAATATGCATGGCAGGAGAACTTATCTATTGTCCTCTCCCCCGCAAACTACTCGAAATCCTGGCATACCGAATTTGTTTCTGGTCAGCCTGGACCTGCTCCTATTCTTACTGATGATTTCAATATCACCTATGTCTCACCAATTGACCAGCGACAGAGAGTGGAACTCCTTTGGCAGTACAATCTTACAGTTTGCGAGGGGAACTTGACGAATTTCCTCTGCAGCCTAGCATTAGATATCACTCTAAGGCAGGAGTCTGGAGGCCTCAGCATCTGGCAAGCAAGAATCTGGGCTGCAGCCATAACCATTGGTTGCTTATTGCCCACAGCAGAAATCATCAGGCGACATGTAAAGAGAGAGTCAGATGAACCAATTCAGCAAATCCTCGTAGCTAGGTCCAACTCGTAGGTCTGTTTTCATCCCTCTGAAAAGATAGCACCTCTTGACACTAAGCGCGTTTTCTGGCAAATATCCAGTATTGCCTCTCTCCGCCTAATTTCAATCTTCCCTCAAATACTATCTCAAATCCTAAATCTTTCACCGCTCCTAATGTCTTCTTCGGATTATTAGTACTCCACAACATCGGCTGTCCAAAAAAGTCGCTCATGCCTTCAGACTCATAGGTGCCTGTATTGAGTACCAGTATGCCGTCTTCTTTCAGCATGCGATGAAAGTTCTGGATGATGGCCGCGTGGTCGGATCGTGGAATATGCCACAGAGTGTAGACACAGATAATGCCATCAAACGAATCATCTGGGAACTCCAGAGTGAGAATGTTTCTCTGATAGAATCTAGCTTCGGGAACGTTAGCTGTTGCTAGCTGCACCATCTTGTTGGAAATGTCAACCCCTATTACATCGAATCCTTTCTTTGCTAGAAATTCTGATGTAGGTCTTCCGACACCACTACCTGCGTCCAATACCTTCCCTGAACGCGGGAGTAGTGCCGAGAATCGCTCCAGCTGTTGGATGAATTTATCATTATCTCTGAAGTTGTGATAGGTTTCTCCCATCTTATCATAGCTCTTTTCCACTACTTTGAAAAAGTCTGGAATTTCCTCTTCCTCCTGTGTCCGGTCGACAGTATCAATGTATACTATCTGAAAACTATGAATTATGGTATACATTAACTATATTTAATCTATTACATGACCGACCTTGTCTGCAGTTTCAGGCTGGTAAGGCGAATTCCAAATTAGGTTTGATTCTTAAGCCCGAAATGTTTCTCAGAGGATGGTAATGGCGAGCAGAATGAAGTTGAAGCCTTTCTTCTTAGAAAGAATTCAGTCCAAGTGGGAACACATTGTTGATATCAACCTCACAGAGAGTGGAGTCCTACCTCTGTCAGTCAAGGAGCTAGTACCTGATGAGACTGAACGAAATAGAATACTAAACACTCCAATAGGTTACTCTCAGACAAATGGCACGATTCCTCTTCGGGAAGCCATTGCGGGTATGTACGCTGGCGCATCAGCTGATAATGTCCTAGTGACAAATGGGGGAGCTGAAGCCAACTTCTTGACGATTTGGAACCTCTTGTATGAATCTGATAACCGAAGGCAGGTGGTCATGATGCAGCCAAATTATAACCAGATTAGCGGAATGTCACCCGCTTTGGGTGGAATTGTCACTCCGTACTATCTAGAGATGCGCCATGGTGAGTGGGTTCCTGATGTAGAATCTCTGAAGGAGCAGGTGTCCAAAGAAACACTAGTCATAACCGTCTGCAACCCAAACAATCCAACTGGGGCAGTTATCAAGCCCATACATCTCAAAGCAATAACTGAGATAGCTGCGGATTGTGATACTTGGATACTATCAGATGAAGTATATCAAGGGACTGAGCTGAATGGCGTTGAAACTCCATCGATGTTCAAACAATACAAAAAAGTGATTGTGACGAACAGTCTCTCGAAAGCTTACGGACTGCCTGGTTTAAGGCTTGGATGGATAGTTGCACATGACGAGGAACATATTGAATCCCTGTGGACCTATTCGGACTACACAACTATTTGCCCATCTATAATCAGCGATAAGCTGGCAACAATAGCCCTGCAGCCGGGAAAGAGATCCGAACTCATCAATAGGGCAACAAAGATTGTCAGGCAGAACTGGGCTACCATGCAGAATTGGTTGGATACTCATGATGAGATTTTCGAATATGTTGCTCCCATGGCGGCAAGCATTTGTTTTCCAAAACATAATCTCCCGCTGAGCTCACTTGAGTTTGTTGAGCGTCTCAGAAGAGAGAAAAGCGTTTTAATCGCGCCAGGTGAGCATTTCGGCATGGAGAAGCACCTACGTATTGGCTTCGGACACAGTGAGGAGGAGCTCACCAGAGGATTATCTCTCATTGATGAAATGATTGAGAATCTGAAATTGAACTAGAAATAGACCTAACATGCAAAGATTATTTCCTCTCCGAGATTTGAATCAGATTTCCTTCAGGGTCTCTGATGGTTGCAAAGAATGAATCTTCAATCTCGGTGATGACTGGACTTCCCACTATTTCTGCCCCTTTCTGTTCGAGATTCTCCACCGTACTATGAATGTCATCCACTTGGAACGAAATCATAAACTTCTGGTCAACCCCCTTATGCCAAGCATGAATGGCTAGTTTTGTAGATGGAGGATTCTCTGGAAGTGCGAATTCTGCCCAGTCCGAATCAACCGAATCCGTTTTGAAGCTGACACCGAACATTTCCTGATACCATCTTATCAGCTCTTCCAAATTTCTAGAATAGAAAAATACAACATCGATTCCTTTGATCATTGTTTTCCCACCATATGGCAGATTATATCACTTTGCTATCTGTTAAAGAATGGAATATTCTGCATAATAGTTTCTCCATTGAACCTTAGAGAATTGGTATTGATAGAATCGATAAACATCTTATATGATGACATGCTCAGACAAAGAAGTGAAAGCGATGAACTGGCTGATAAACCGACTTGACAAACTGTCAACAGCTCGAAATCTTGTAATCGCCATAACTGTTAGCATCATCGTCATCTCAATCATGAGCATCGGAACGCAGTCATTGGTCTACAGTATCTATGGTGAGGCAGACATGCCTGACTTGATGTTCAACTATGATATCGATATTGTTTCAGAGGTATTTGGGATACTTGGTTCAGAGGGTCTAGAAGTCTGGTTGACAGTTCATCTTCTTGACTACATCTTTCCAGCTGCGTATTCGTTGGCTCTAACCTTTGGCATCATACTGGAGGTAAATGCATCTAACATAGAGGAACAATCAGCGAAATCAATGGGTATCATGCCTGTTTTTGCCGGTGTATTCGATTATTTCGAAAACATCCTCATCGCACAACAGGCATTTGCGTATCCAAATCTCTCTGCTAGCATTATCTCAGTGGCTAGCTTTTTCACCTCTGTCAAATGGGTACTTCTGTATTTCTCATTTGGACTCGTTTTTCTTTTGCTAATTGGAGTTGTTTACAATCGAATCTATAAAAATAGGGAGAAAACCGAGGATTAGACGAAGCCCCTAGATAGATGATGTTGTGGGGAAGCGCGTTGATGTAGAGTTTATTGCTCAGCTCACGAAATTCAAAAGGCAACATGTGTTTGCTGATGTATCGGTGTATCAGGCAATGGAACCTGTAGTTCTAGTTCGTCATAATCCGGCTTGGGCGCAAGAATATCAGCGGGAGAAGTCAAAGGTCAGAGAGCTTTTGGGCCCACTCTTGATAGCCCCCTATCATGTTGGGAGCACATCAATACCGGGTATCAAAGCAAAGCCAATTGTGGACATTTTGGCCCTAGTTAGGGACATTGAAAGAATAGAGAAATTCAATGATGAACTTGAAGCTATGGGATATACGCCTAGGGGAGAAGCTGGCATCAAAGGTCGAAGATTCTTTCGAAAACACACCCATCCAGTGGGATTTCATCTCCACTTCTATGATGTGACCAACAACTCAGTACGGAAGTATATTGATTTCAGGGACTATCTTATCGCTCATCCGGGAAGTGCCGAGGAATACGAAGAACTGAAGGTCCAGCTTGCAGCCAAATATGGTAATAATCGACCGGCGTACACCGAGGCAAAGGCCGAATTCATCCAAGAAATCCTAGAGACTGCTCTGGATTGGAAGAATAAGATTTTTTCTGCAGATGAACCATAAGGGTGACTGTCATCCAAGAATTGATTTTGAGAATCCACAACACATCAGTCAGGGAAGCTTTGACCGACAGTTTTGACAGAATGTTGAGGGCTTCGTATCAGTCTCTGGCAAGCTATTTGAGAACCTCATTACGCAGAAATCGTCGCAATGGCTAAGCCCAAAAATATGTCCCAACTCATGGATTGCCTCCTTCAACAATCGTTCGTGAAACAACTCTCCATCAGGTGATTTTCCGTAAAACTCGGGCTTTAACCGAACAGTGCTCACTACGGCATTTCCTCCTCTCTGAGCGACTCCAAAGACGAAATTTAGCCTTGGCACGAAGAGGTCTTTGGCTGCAATCCCAAGGGCATGTTTCTTCTTGAATGATTGACTATGGAGTATGCTTAGTAGGGCATTCGCGTTATACTGCTGTCTTGATGGATCAAAAGCAGAACTTGAAATCTCAAGATTGTCCTGTTGAACACCTATTTTTCCTGTTTCAAAAGGAAGATTCTGTCTAATATCCTGAGATAACTGATATAGTACTTCTTGATCCAAATCACCAAAACCGACCAGTAGAATCTCCTTGGTTTTTGGCAACTTACACCCTTCTAACTTTCTGTGCTGTATGACGGTTCCTATTCTTTTCGATTCCGCATAGGCGATGATGTTATTACTCCGTTCCCGAAAACGATTCATTGCATTACTATGACACAGATAGTGATTCGAGTGCGCAATATCAAAGGGACCTGCCCTGTTTTCGAAAAAGGCGATAAGATTGTAATTGATGGTGCTTCACTGGTAAAGGAAGAGTCGGATGCCTATTGCGTATGGGCCGCAATGTCATTTACGCCTTACCTGATTGCAGCAAAAACGGGTATCTCTGGAAGTGACGTGGGATTGTCTCACGAGGATGAGCCGTACTACGTTCAATGTCTTGATCCAGGCCCGCCGCTTACACCTGGAGGCACAGTGACATTCGAAATTGCTGTTGAACCCTGAATCTGCTACTAGAGTATCCTTTATACGCCCTGGATATTTTAGATGCTGTGTGAGCGTACTTGAAGGCGACTCGTAGAAAAACGGCTTTCTTTGCTTCATTGATTCTCCTAGTCTTTCCCTTCTATGTTGCAGCCCAAGAAAAGTCCTCTATCACTATCGAGTATAGAGAGGTTCAGCTTGTGCCCGATGATTTTGACAGACTTCAGTCGCTTGAGCCCATATTCTCTACTAACCCCGAATTAAAGCGAATACTAGACTCCAACTCCACGATGTTTTGGACATCTCTAGGCCAGACTGGATATGACCTCAGTGAGAACCAGTCTGTGAGAAGCTATGCAATTTCTCAAGTGAATACTTCTGGTTTCAATCAACAAATTGTTGCCCTATCGCCAGACAATGGCTCGCTTCTATGGATTGAATATGTACCCCTAGAGTTGCAGGCGAATTTCTCAATAGCGATATTGGAGGCGACTGAGTTCTTCATCAACAGCAGCAGATATTGGGGGCTTTGTGAAAAGATAGTACTCATACCCGGCAGTACCGCAGAACTTGAGGTGGAAGTGGTTTGGAAGGTTAGTTTCTATCTTGTGGCAGAGAGTGAAAGATGGTCCTTGTATCTCGGGACGGAGGGTTCTCTTCTGAGAGTTGAATCATTGGATATTCCATGTCAGTCCTGTGTTGACTACACTCCAGTAATCGTCGTTGTACTGGCGTCGATTATTGCCCTCCCATTTGGCTTCTTTCTGTTTAGAAACGAACGTTCTGAAGGAGAAAAAGGTTAATTGCCAGAATCAAATGCTTATCTGACACCTCACTCTATTTGAGGTTGTATCACCATGAGCCAAGTAGTTGCGAAAGTAAAATCCACGCATTCTTTGGAGAATGATATCAGAACTGCAGTTGATATTTTGGGCGGCTTTGAACGGTTGCTGGGAAAGAACTCGAAGGTGGTTATCAAGCCGAATCTCAACTCTGGTGACCCTCTTCCAGCCTCTAGTGATCCGCTCTTTATCCGGGCACTAGGTAAACTGCTGCTTGATTATGGCGTGGATGAAATTCGAATAGTAGAATCATCTATGTTCATGCGTGATACAACTAAAGAAGCTGAAAAGAACGGACTGTTGAAAGTCATCGATGATATTGATGCGAAGATCGAGTTTCTGGATGGTGGCAGGTGGATTAATACCGAAATTCCTCAGGGGAGATATTTGAGAAATGCACAACTCGGACAAGCTGTCCTAACTTCTGATCCGCTGATTACTGTTCCATGTTTAAAGACACATGAATTTGCGAGATTCACGGGAGCAATGAAGCTGTATATGGGATATGTGCGCGGCAGAGACCGGCTTCGGATGCATCTAAGACACCTTGAGGAGAAGATTGCAGATCTGGCATCTTACTTCAAACCACGCCTCATTCTGATGGACGGAAGGAAGGCCTTCGTTACAGGTGGACCTGTCAAAGGCAAAATCGAAAATCCAAATGTGATACTTGCTGGAACTGATTCAGTGGCCATCGATGCCGTGGGTGTGGACATATTGAAGACCTACAATGAAGACAACAAATTGGACCGCCCGACTTGGGAGCTACCCCAGCTGTCACATGCAGCCAAACTTGGCTTCGGCGCAATAGGACCTCAGGATATTGAGGTTGTGGAAGCGCCACAGGGGTAAGAAATCGAATCTTATCCTTAGTATCTAATGAGAATGATTTGTATCAGCTTGTTGTAATGCAAATGTGAATAGCTGAGAATACTCTATTCCCGGAATACCTGCAACCTCATCTGCCAGTTTGGTGATATCTTCATTTGAGCCCTCAATGGTAAGAAGTTCAAAACAATGGGAGTGCGTTAGGTGGACATGAACAGTCGACAGAACATGCGCCTTTGCATTATGTTGTTTCTTTATCAGCTTCTCCATCAGTTTGGGTGTATGCTGATACACGATATTGAGGGCTGCGTAATTTCCCTCTTGGTTTTCCTGCCAGCTAGCCTGCGTCAAAAGCAACCTAATAGCATCCCGGATCGCCTCTGATCGCCCAGAATAGTTCCTTTTCGTAACAAGCTCATCGAATCTCTGTAACAAGTCTTCTGGAATGGAAACTCCAAATCTTTTCATGATTATCACTCACTCTTATACTGATTTAGTGACACAGAGTGCCAATATAAGTGACACGA
>CAZYLT010000045.1:0-7865 GCA_964648855.1 uncultured archaeon | reverse complement strand
CTAGCTGTGCTCACCGCGAGTTTTGTGGCAGCTTAAATAGCCCCCGTCAGACTCAATACTGGACTAGGTGAGTGGGCCAGCAACGTCGCGCGGAGCTCGCCGCCGAAAGCCCGAGGGAAGAAGTCTTCTTCTCGACGGAGGTCCTTACTCTCCACACAAGGAAGTCCATCAGCTCCCGGAGAGTCCGCGGCTGTTCACCATGCTCAGACGAGTCTTGCTGCCTTCGGTGACGGAGCCAGGAAGGGTGATCATGAACCCGCCGTGGTAAAGACTGTGGAAAGCCTCCCTGTGGCTGAGAGTGATGCCTCAGGACATGCACAGGAGGAGGAAGCCAGGACTGTGGGAGGGATCCCATCCCGATGACCACAGACAAAGCCCCTGCTGACTCAGTGGCCTTCGGGTACGCTGGGGGCGGTGACGCTGGCAGGGGACGGGTGGAACACAGAAGTTTCAGACACGTTGAGGTCACTCAATCTGTCAGAAATAGTTTATCTAGAGGAACATGCCTATTCGGTTGTAGCACCACATCTACACGAATTCTTATCGCAGACCAAGTACTACTATACTGCAGTTAAGATATTCAGAGTGCTTGGTGAGATTGGATTGGCGGAGTCTCTCGATAGCCTTCTGCCATTTGTAAACAAAGGTAGAAACTGGGGTGCAAGTGCTCTGAGGGCTATCAGCAAGTTGGCTGGTGAGAATGTGACAACCCGTCTTGTGGAAATATGTGCAAGCAGTACGCATTATAGTCGGTATAGAGTATTGCGACATATTAGAGCCCGCCCCTCAGTTGAGATTCTGAACAATATTGACGTGCTCAAGTCCGGGCTTGAGGGCTGGCATCTGAGAAGAGTAGAAGCCATGGAAAATTCAGCTCGACGAGCAATGGAAGAAGTCGTCTAGGACGCCTACACCACATCCTATTGCTATGTATTTGCTGGCGTCTAGGAAAGAAATGTTACCAAGAAGGTTGTTTGGTCAACCTTCCATGCTAGTTACAAATTATTTCCACGCATCGTCACTCTTGGGTAGCGTGTCCTCGGGCGGTTCAGAATCTTCAAATTTCTTTACCCATTCGATAACAGATGAAAAGTCAATACCGAGCTCCTTGACCTTCTTCATGGTTGGTACACCGTTACGTGTCCAGCCTCTTCGCTTGTAAGCTGCATCGGTCAACTGTCCGTACATCTCTTCTCGATGCTCACGGAGCCTGTCTTTTCTCTCAGTGATTGACATGCCTTCGATGTCAACACCCAGCTCCTTCAGCTGTTCATCATAGCGGTCCTGACGGCTCTCATATTCCCAATCAGTCACCGGGCCCATGCTTCGATACGGAATATACGAGTCATGGAGCCTTAGACCCTTACCCTGTCGGATGTTGAATAAGCGCTGGAAATTGTAGACCCTTTCAGACTGTATGATAAGATCATTGGGCTTTGTTTCCCTGCCTGTCATAGACTGGAAGAATCGGGCATAGTACTGCAAGTGTTTGGGAACTTTGGATGGTTCATCGGTGTCTGCATTGTCCGCGGGAACGACGTCGTTCCAAGGCAGCTTGCAGAGCCCGTTAAGGCCGAACCACGTCCGCCACATGGGGAACCAGTAGAGCGCCTCTGCCTTATCTTCAAAGGTTGGCATGTAGTTATGGACCATATCGAGGAAAATCAACCAAGCTTCGTCATGCTGAGGCCCCTTTAAAGTAAGCCCATAACCTCCCTGCTGAGCCAAGCTCTCTTTGGTCACGTACTCGCTGTACTCGAGCCCTTTGTGTTCCATTCCTATGTCGTGCATCAAATCTTGGTCTACGCCAAATTCAGTTCCGAAATATTTCTTGAGATATCGAATACCCTTTCCGAAGTGATTACCGCCAAAGCCTTCGCCGGATGCCATCTCATGCAATACAGCGAGCGCCTGTTCTGCAGCACCCCAATTGAGGATATGGCCACCTGTTGCTTTTTTATCGATATGTCCTCCTTCGAACAGCTCCATGACAAAGGCCATGGTCGTTCCAAAACTGATGGTGTCGATGCCATATGCATCACAATAGAAGTTTATCTCCGCAACCCATTTTGGGTCGAAGATGCCAGTGTTGGAACCACAGCCCGCTATTGTTTCGTATTCTGGACCGTCGACAACAACTTCCTGACCAGCGAAGTCTCCAGTACGAATCTCAAAGTCCTCTATACAATGAGAACAATTGATGGCGCAGGGTCTCCAACAGCCGTCCCATCCCTTTCCTTCATTGGTATAGCATTTTTTCCAGACATCGCCATACAGATACTTGGCTTCGGGGTCGCTACCAGCTCTGAAATTTCTAGTCGGGAGCAGATCGAATTCATCCATGATAGACGGCAGGTGAGCGGTTCCAATCTCTCTCATGCGGTTCTGCTTCTCATCAAGCTGCAGGATTTCTCGGGAGTGGCTTCTACCAACGTCTTTCAGCTCATCCGGGTCAGCTGGGTTATTCATATCAAGAGTGATCTTGTCTAGTTTTGCAGCAAGTGCTTTGACCTTCTTATTGCGGAACACTGTGCCAGTTCCTCCCCTTCCAGCTTGCTTGTAACGTGGGATATCACGCCTCATGTCCCACCAGCTGAAATTCAGACAGCCCATCCAGGCATGTTCTGCAGCGGGTCCAGCAGCGACAACAGACATATCTTTTCCTTCTTTCTCGGTATGTCGTTCACTCAGGACTCGTGTAATCTCGTAAGCAGTATCTGGAAGGTCACTCGCATCGTGGATTTCGATTTTGCCCCTATCACCATCGATGAAAATGTAGACGTCGTCTTTTGCCTTGCCTTGGATCTCCATGGCATCGAATCCTGCGAATTTCAGATTAGGTCCAAAATAGCCTCCAACATTGCTGTCAATTGGAATACCAGTTGCAGGTGAGATTGTTGTCACGATAGATTTGCCTGCTCCTGGATACATCGTCACGCCACCAAGAGGTCCGCAAGCAATGCAGAGCACATTTTCTTTGTCATCCCACTTCACAATCTTGTCGTTGGGTAAGCTATTCCACATTAACCAGAGGTCAAAACCCTTGCCTCCAGTAAATGCCTCTTTCATCTTTTCATCAACCGGTTTGATTTGAATTGAATTGTCAGACAGGTTGATGTAGAGCGTTTGGTTGTTGTAACCGTGCTCAAGTTTGGGGATTTCATACTTGAATTCCTTTATAGTCAATATTTGTCACCAGTTGGCTTGAGTGCAACTAGGCATCAACGAGATGATGCCCCACAACACGACTCAAACAATGTGCTTAATCAGTCTTGCTTTTACCGACCTGCATGATTGGACATATTGGGAGATGGGAGAACTTCTTGCTCAAGAGATAGTAAGAATCATCGTGAAACTTTTGCAACTGACGGTGAAATTATAAACACACGGCCTAAGCAAAATGTGACAGGGCTACTACGTTCTGTTGAGGTGTGCAAACTGCTCGATACCATGGAGATTCTGGACCAGTCTCTCAATGACGCCAATTTTAGAAAGTTAATGAAGATTCGAAATCCTCGAGTTCACGATTTTATTGCTAATGCTATCAACCTCTGTGAGCCGATGAAGGTATTCGTCTGTAATGACGCAGAAGAAGATGTCGGTTATATTCGCAAGACCGCCATAGCTCGCGGAGAAGAAACTCAGCTTGCCAATCCTAATCATACTGTTCACTTTGACGGTTTCTATGACCAGGCACGAGACAAAGAACGGACCGTCTATCTTGTCCCGGAAGGTGAAAGCCTGGGAGATCAGCTATCCCAAATGGACCGCCAAGAAGGCTTGGAGATGGTTAAGAGACGCCTAAAGGGGAGTATGCATAACAAGAAACTCGTAGCTCGTTTCTTTTGTTTGGGTCCGGTGGACTCACCATTTTCAGTTCCCTGTATTCAGATCACGGATTCGTTCTATGTTGCACATAGTGAGGATCTTCTCTATCGCCAGGGCTACGAATATTTCAAGAAACTGCCAAATGACGCTGAGATTTTCTGGATGCTCCACTCTTCGGGAAAATTGGTTCATGGAACAAGTGTTGACTGGGATAAGCGGGGAGTTGCTATTGATTACAAGGAGAATACAGTCTATAGCGTAAATACTCAATATGCTGGTAACACCATCGGCCTGAAGAAACTGGCACTGCGACTTGCGATCCGAAAGGCGGACAGAGAGGATTGGCTCGCAGAACACATGTTCTTGATGGCGGTTCATGGGCCAGATGAAAGGAAGACATACCTCACCGGAGCCTTCCCGAGTGGCTGTGGAAAGACGAGCACATCCATGATTCAAGGTGCAACAATAGTAGGCGACGATATTGCTTATCTGAAGACCATAGATGACGAGGTTAGGGGAGTAAACGTCGAAAGTGGCATATTTGGCATCATACGGTCGGTTTCCAAGGAAAATGACCCGGTTATCTGGGATGTCTTGCACTCAGACCAACCTGTCATATTCTCTAACGTGCTTGTTCACAATGGGGTGCCATATTGGCTTGGTGATGGTAGAGAAACCCCGAAACGAGGAGTAAACCACTCTGGAATCTGGTATGAGGGTAAGGTCGATGCTAATGGTGAGGAGATTTTGCCAGCTCATAAGAATGCCCGCTACACAATCGAGCTTCAGGGTCTACCAAATCTAGATGATGGCCTGAATAAAGCCGAAGGTGTACCGATAGGTGGGATTATTTATGGAGGCCGAGATCCTGACACTTGGGTGCCTGTTCAACAGTCATTCAGTTGGGACCATGGCGTCATCACCATGGGTGCCAGCTTAGAGTCAGAGACAACAGCTGCCACTCTAGGTAAGAGTGGCATAAGAAAATTCCAACCATTTTCAAATATGGATTTTGTATCGATTCCATTGGGTGAATATATTCAGAATCATCTGGACTTTGGTGAATTCGTACCAAAAGCTCCTAAGATATTTTCAGTGAATTATTTTCTAAAGGACGAGGCTGGAAATTATCTGAATGCGATACGAGACAAACTTGTCTGGTTACATTGGATGGATTTGAGAATTCATAAGGAAGCAGACGCCATAAGAACTCCCACAGGCTACATTCCTCTCTATTCCGACCTCAGGAGACTGTTTGACACACACTTGGGCAAAGAGTTTTCGGAAGAAGATTATGAAACGCAGTTTTCAGTAAGAATTCCACAATTGGTTGCGAAAACAGCTCGTATTCGGAATACATACGAAGACAGTGTAAAACATGTGCCTGACATATTCTATCGGCTATTGGATGAGCAGCAGCAACGGCTTGAGGAGGCAAGGGAAAGATTCGGCGACATCATATCTCCAGCCAAATTCATATGATTGTTCATGCTCAGTGACATGGTCGAGAATAGAAGCAAGAAAGATGGGATTGGTTCTATAGTATTCCATTTCCTATGATGCGTCTCACCATCGTTTCACTGATTACAGCTCTGATGCTCGTTGCACTCATTGGCAGTAATATGATCCATATCAGGTTATACGCCAGAGGTAAATATGCTCCAGCTCAATTTGATAAAGGACGGCTGTGATGCATTGGATGGATATCACGCACTCAGGCATGAGTTACTATCAAGACAAATTTTGGTTTGATAATTTGCCTAAAAGCTAAACTCAGAAAAATTGGATACCCCAGAGCTTGACCCTTAACAGATGACTCTTTCATGTCTATATTTGACGAGATTTATCAACATATACACCTTCATCAGCCTATGTACAATGGAAGGCTTGTCTATCTCCGCGCATTGGAGATGTCTGATTTAGACTCAATTACAGAATCGTACAATCAGTGGGACTTGAGAAGATGGATGGGTGTTCCTATTCCGAAGTCTCGCGACGCCATGAGCGAATGGCTCGACAAGAGTGTGCGACTGGACCCATGGCAGGACGGAAGAGTGTATTTTGCAATATGCGAGAAAGAGAGCCGCAGCTTATTGGGCATAGCCCGTTTCTATGACATCAAAGTCCCCCATATGCGTGCGTCTATCGGGGTATCAATCTATGACCCAGACCAGCGACTAAAGGGATATGGAACGGATGCCACACGGCTTATGCTCTGGTTTGGATTTCACATACTAGGGCTCCATAGCATATACCTAGACATTATGGAAGACAATCCGCGAGCAATACATGTCGCAGAGAAAGCGGGATTCGAGAAGGTTGGAGTTTTTCGAGAAACTGAGTTTGTGGATGGCGATTACAAAGGACTGCTGTATATGGATATCCTCCGAGATGAGTTCATGACGGAATATCCTCCAGGCACCATGATTGATGAGTAGTACTCTAATGCCTGATATGTTCAGAGTTAATAAAAAAGGAATTCTGACTCCGAATCCTAGGAACGGGATTCGAAGTGCTCTGTTGCGACTATCTTCTTCTTAGGACCCAGACGATAGCGATTACTGCAACAAGACCAATTCCTATGAATAGGAGGAAATTGTTTGCATCTGAAGGTCCTGGGAGAATTTCTTCTGCTAGATCCGTGTATGCGGTATAGACGGGATCTTGTTGAACTCTCAATCCATTCCACTCGGGGAACGTCACTGAATACCACCAATGACTGCTATGAAACGCATTCGTGGCGTTAGCCGCGAGTTTTCCTGCATTATCATATCTGTTCCGAACTGTAGCTGAAAGCCCGTAGGCCATATGTGCAAAGAGAAATGCAGAAAGCGGGGCTTGCCATGCTATTAGGAGGAAGTCGCCAGGCTGGGTGGCTAGTAATGCGTTAAGAGCATCCTGGTTCTCTAGTATTGTTTCATCCGTAGTTTCATTGATGAGGTCGTAGGTCCTCCCCAATCCAATGTCGAAGGCTCGCTCCTGGTCATCACCAATTGTGATAGTCAGATTATCATCCAAGAGGTCGGTGCTTGTTGGAGGTCCTATACTATTTCCACTGGAGGAATGCGTTACATTGTAATTGCTCTCAAATGTCGATAGATAATGCACTGCACTTATTTCCATATTCTCATTGATAACTTCAGAGGGGTCTTTGTCCTGAAATCCAATTCGAGCTCGCTTCACCTGACCAATGGTGTAGATGGTTTCAGCGTGGACCTCACCCGTCGTCTGGTCAATCTGAATGTCGTATTCTACTACGATTTCGCTGAACAGAACCGTCATGAATGGGAATAGTAGACTTAGAAGGAACTCTCCACCAGTTGATACTACCCTAGCGGTCATGTTTATGTATCTCATGCCAAACCGGTAGTGTCCCTCTTCCATCTTTTCTACAGGTATTGATTCAACAGCTGGAGAAACGTCATCCCATGGGTTGCCAGTTGACATAGGGACAACATACCATGCATTCTCATTTCCGACGTCTGGCAAGTTGTTATCGCCATAAGTTTCATTGTGGACAAGCAGGAATGCGAAGATTGACCCGATAAACACTTCTTTGCCCTCGGGCGTCAGGTAGTTCATTCCGAATAACTGATACGGTAGGATTATCTCTGTGCTATCATTTGTCACAATTCGATTGAATGCAATGAGAAATGCTGAGAAATTCTCCTGATTCACATAAGATGTAGTGAAACTAGCATTTCCGCCGCTGGTCTCCACAGATATCGTATCATTTGTCCAATATTCCTCCTCAAATGAATGTCCGAAAATCTCCTCTTCGTCACCCGGCTGGTAGGCTGAAATTGACGGCAAGAAAACAAATGGAGTAACGAGCGCTATAACGATCCAAGTAGTTACTATTTTGCTTATGAAGGCGCGCATGAATAATCACTATAGTTAATAACCTCTCCAGATTTATAAGTCACTTGGTATTCAAACATGAATACTTCCCTAGATTGGTTGCGTAGCGACAAGTCCTAATTGGGCCCTGTAAAATAAATCACCTCCCAGCACACTCCAGGTGGTTGAGTCGGTGG
>CAZYLT010000044.1:0-8137 GCA_964648855.1 uncultured archaeon | reverse complement strand
TGGACCTTGCAACAGTTTCAGCATACTCTGCAAAGGGCTGGAAAAGTTCGATTTGATTGATTTCTTGAAACGCTTCACTGCCCAGATATATTTCTGGGACCTGCCCTAAAAGTGCGATGACCGGACTTCTATCAGTTGCTGAATCCATTAACCCAGTGATTAGATTGGTAGATCCAGGGCCAGCGATGGACAAACATACACCCAGACGGTCTGCTACTTTTCCCTGCGCAGCAGCCATAAACGCAGCCGTTTCTTCATGACGTGTCAGAACAAATCGAATCTTTGAATTCTCACGAATCGCGTCTACAAGGGGGAGGTTGCTGTCTCCAGGAATCCCAAATACATGCTCAACACCAAGTGCTGCAAGTTGTTCAACAATCTTTTCCGCGACAGTGGTTTCGATTTCCTCGTTTCCCTTATGTATACCTTTTGGCACAAAAGCAGACTTCGGAGAACCACAAACTGGACATGTGTAGGATGCAGCGAGATCTGCAAATAGCTTTCCTTCATGGTCTTCATCATAAACCCAATTACACACGGTACATCGAAACTTTGCCAATTCAATCACCACTAGATAGGACTCAAAATCGCATCAGGATAGCAAAAATCGTGTCCTGCATACCTCATCGAGATAACAATAGTAAAAATGGTTATGTAATAAATCGTTCGGCAGTTATCCAATCGGATAATTTGACATCCATTAATGCGTTGAAAGTGCAGTCAACACAGTAGCCTTGCAGGTCATCTCGAGGAACTCAAAGTCGGTTTTGTCAATTGTATCAGCTTCAGTGTGATAGTACATTTATCTGAAATTTGCTGTGTCAGATATCAACAAACTAGGAATCCCATTTTGCCGGAAAGGTGCATGATCCGAACGGTACAGACCTGGTGCAGCCTTTCGAATCTCCTTATGTCCAAGAGGAACGTGGATAAGGGTGTATAGTAATTCGAATCCTTGCGACTTGCATGCTTCACAAAATCGCTTAGCAAGAGGTCATGATTTCTTGTCGGCAAGGACAGATATGAAGTCGCCAATAGTGAGCGATTCATCCCTATATTTGCAGAGACGTGCAAAAAAAGAGGAAAGAGTTCCTCGACGAATTGCTTAATGACGAGGACCTCTAGCTTCCACTCTTACTTAATCAAGTGCCTTCCGCATATGCGCGGGCGTACCGCTCTTGTTCCTCTGTCCACTTATCGATGGAGATCCCCATAGTTTCTAGCTTCATCAAGGCGGTCTTTCTATCCAGCTCTTCTGGGAATTCGTACACATCAGGCTCCAAGTCCTGACCATGTTCTTTCATCCACATCATTGCATTCAGTTGGCCGGCGAAGGACAGGTCCATGACCTTTCTAGGAAGCGGCAACGAGTGCCAACTTCTCACTAGGATGTCCCTCAGCGGCAACAAGATTGACCAAGCGGCCTTCACCTAGGAGGAAGATGCTCCGACCATCTTTCAGTTTGAACTCATCTAATGCTTGGCGAACTCTATCCTTGCTAGTACTGAGTTTCTCAAGGTCAGGTTTATTGATCTCTACATCATAATGCCCGGCGTTACCAATGATAGCTCCATCTTTCATGACCTTCATGTGTTCTCCCGTGATCACATCCTTCATGCCAGTAGCGGTGATGAATAGGTCACCCTCTTCCGCAGCCTTATTCATTGGCATCACACGATATCCATCCATTCGAGCTTGCAAAGCACGAACAGGGTCCACCTCTGTTACAATCACATCTGCCCCTAAGCCCTTTGCTCTCATGGCCAAACCACGACCGCAGTAGCCGTATCCACCAATGACTACGGTCTTTCCAGCAATAAGAATGGCCGATGCTCGAAGTACTCCGTCAAAGGAACTCTGACCCGTACCGTATACGTTGTCGAACATATGTTTGGTATCGGCGTCATTTACAGCCATTATTGGGTATCTCAAAGCACCATCTGCAGCCATAGCCCTGATTCGGATAACTCCAGTTGTAGTTTCCTCTGAGCCACCGTACAGGCCGTCAATGAGTTCTTTGCGCTTATTATGGATGGTAAAAATCAGATCCGCTCCGTCGTCCAATGTCAGGGTGGGTTCAACGCTTAGTGCCTGCTCAATACACCAATAGTAATCATCAGTATCAAGTCCATGCCAGGCAAATATAGGTACATCATTTGCTGCCAGAGCAGCTGCAACTTTATCGTTGGTGGAAAGGGGGTTGCATCCAGACCAAGCAACTTGAGCTCCAACTGCCCGAAGAGTTTCAACCAAGACAGCAGTTTCCTTGGTCACATGTAAGCATCCAGAGATTCTCATACCCTTCAAGGGTTTCTTATCTGCATATTTTTCCCTCAAGTGCATGAGAACTGGCATATGCTGTTCAGCATAGTCAATCAGCTTGCGTCCTTCTTCCGCAAGACCGATGTCTTTTACCTTGTAGTCGGTCATTATAATCACATACGCAGGGAACACAGAACAACATATTAAAATCCTCCATATGAAATTGGAATAGAAGGCACGAGTGATGAAACAAGGAGTGCATTTCATTACGGATAGTGAGAAAGAACTCCTCAGACAGTTAGTGAAGGATTCAAGAGCCAGTTTGCTCTCACTCGCAGAAACTCTGGAAAAGGGGAGAAACTGGATTGCTCGCACCATCAGAAAACTTGTGAAACGAGGAATCATACGGGCTTATCTGACCATTTTCAATCCCTCTAACGTCTATGCAGAGAGGAATAGCATTCTACTCATCAAGAGCAATCCAAGAGAGGTTTCGCTTAGCCGTGCATTACTAAACATGGAGGAACTTGAGTCACTTGATGGTATATCAGGAGAATTCTCACTTCTTGCGCTGTTTCGTTTCCGCAAATCACAATCCTTCAATGAGTTTCTCGATAAGATCGACGAAGTAGTAGCCGCCACAGAGGCACAGAAATATGACTTAGTTCAGGTTCTCGCGACGTATAAGACTCACGGGTTCCTTGTGAAAAGTGACGTCCAGCCTGAGTACATGCTCTCAGACATAGACTGGTCACTTTTGAGTACTATCAGGCGCTGGGCGGCAACAGCTGAAGAACCCATGAGCCCATCTCAGCGGAGAATTGGAGAAGAAATGGAAAAGGAGATCAGTCAACCGGCGGTTTCAAAGGCAATGAGTCGTCTTGCCATGAAAAATGTCATTTTGGGGCACTCGATAGATATTGATTTCAAGTATGTGGATTTGCCCATCAAGTTCTTTCTTAAGATAAAACCAAAACCAGGTAGGATAGCAAAGACTGCAGAATACGTGAGTCTCTTCGAGGAGGTGTGGGACTTGCACAGGGTTGGTGGAGACTATAGTTTGTTTGCAACTGTCCGTACCATGGATATTGAAGATTACAACAGATTCTTGCGAGCTCTTTACAGGAATAGCGATATTATTGATACTGAGTCTCAGATGGCACTCGAAGAGTGGAGTATTCCAAGTCTTAAAGAAACCAAGATTGTTACCCAGTAGTAAGATCCACCTACGCTTCAAGGAGATATTTCTGCACAGATGTCAATAGCTCTGCTAATGAAGAGTGCTTGATTAAGTGCTTTCTCGATTGGATGTCCGAGTGGAGGCATAAACAATCTCTCCATCCCTGAATACGACAAGCTCACCGGGTTCGAACTCGAACCAGTTACCTTTTCTCATAGCTCGCGTAGTAACAAGAACCCCTTTGATGTCAACCGTTTCCTTAGAAGTGTAGGTTGTTTGAACTCTTATTTCTCCAAAGTCCTTTTTCTCATCTTCTAGCTTGATTGCAGTGTCATACTCTGAATATCGAAGACCACTATTGTGATCATATCTGTCAGAATAGCAGAATAGATTCGTTCCATCCGATAATATACAGTTTAGTGTGTTCTCGGGTGAGTTAATGCTCTGCAAGAGCCGCTCAAGTTCTTGATACTCTGTTTTTTTCCAAGATGGGTTAGACGTGTTCGAAAGGATATCAAGCAAGTGACAAAAAACATGTTCGGAGTCAGTTTCGCCAAGAGGGATGTAGTTGCCCAGTGATAACTTGGGGTAATCAATTACTGTGCCATTATGGGCGAAACAGTATTCGAAGCGTCTGCTCCTCGTATTCACTACTCTATAGAAAGGATGAGTATTGAAATAGCTTCGAATTCCTTCAGTTGACCGTCTCAAATGAGAGAGGTAAATCTTCGAAAAAGCGCTCCGTTCTACGAAGTCATAGAGTATACTGTCCGAGGCGGGCGAGGGTTCTTTGATTAACTGCAATGCATCTTCGTGGTAATAGGCTACGCCCCACCCATCAGGATTCTCTATGCCGTTCTCTTGAAAAACATTCAAGGAGATGCTAGCTCGTACCGGATTCGAAAAGGACAGTGCCATGAGTTCGCACATTGTGTTTGCGCCCCTGTGTATTCGACAAGAGCATCTCAAATAATGCTATCCAGTACTCCTACCAACTCTCTTCTAGCCATTCGTCAGGTGATTGTTCTTCTTCGGTATCTTTCTCTGGCATTTCCTCCTTCTCTGATTCCTCGACCCGATTAGTATCTACGGCAGTCTGTTGTGGCGCCTTTCCCGGAGAAGGTTGCGGTTCTTCGTCACTCCACCAATTGCCCTTTTCGCCGTTATCCACCCAAGATTTCCGTTCAGGTGGAGGACGAAATCTCATTAGAAGAAAAGCGACTATAATCAATATGGGGACAGGAATCGCATACATCGGGAAATAAGTACTTCCGGGAGACAAAATAAGCATGATAATATATGGAAGACTATAGATTATTGGAGCTTGAGCCTCCGCGATGATTCCTGCAATCAGAGTTTTTTGTCGAGTGGTCTTTCCCAAATAGTGCCTGTTAACCATGTAAACAAAGACCAGTCTCATGAACGTAAAGGGCAGGCTACTGATAAGAATGAACATTAATGGGATGGGCATTGGCGGTCCAAATGCAGAACCATACCATACCCAGGTCATCGCCAGTATCTGCACATAACTATAGTACGGGCTATTGTACAAGATGACAATTGCAGGAGAGAACAAGGCTACAATCAATGCTGTGAGAAGAACCATGTAACGATTTCTTTTCTCCTTCTGTGATTCATGTTCAGATCTTTCTGATTGCATAGATCCTCCCCAAAAAAATGTAATGCGGCATGTCTTTAGATAGTTTTCTCTTTTTCGCGGTTCATCAACTGGACTCTCTTTGCGGTTCCAAAATGATGCTTTCGGACAGGATAGAATTTCCTCTTATCCAGTATAGATTATCTTAGGATAATACCTTCCTTCCGATTTCATGTCTTTGACAAAATCAGCTTTCAATAATGGGAAGACCTAGAGAGGGGTAAGACGCGTAGCTTCAAAATCAGTCCGAATTTCATTCAATCTAGCAGTCAACTCGCGATACCCCTGCTCCTCGTGGAGTTTCAATACAGTCTTAGTGTAATCATCTTCATCCGGATATCGCGCCATGTAGTAACTGACATGAGGGGCTTTGCTCTCCCTCCAGTGACCGATTACGTCCACACCATGCTTATCATATATATCCATGAACGCGCCCCGGAGTTTATCCATCTCTTCTAGTTTATCCCGCTTGATTTCGGTCCTATACATCATGACTAGTGCCAATTCTGCCACCCTATACGCTATAGTTAACTCCCCTATCTTATTAATTTTATCAATAAGTAATAAACCGCCAATCATTGAGCTGTAGGTTATGTTGTCCTAGAATTTGTTGATTTCTCAGCATTACTTCAGGCTTGGAGAGAGAATCAAGTGATCCTTTGTCGTCCGCCTATAGAATTTGGAGCTCTCTACGGTTTTCTTCAGTATCATCATAGACCCGTCACTCAGCAACTTTGTCGCCTCTAATCACTGCAGTCCAGTTTGCAGGGCTATCTAGAATGTCCACAGAACATTCAGAATGCCCAATCATGATAACAAGGTCCCCTCTGTTCTCTACTTTTCTGAAGATTTTCCTGTAGTCTGGGTATTTTGAGAAGAATTCGGCCCATATCTTTTCCATCTCCTTTTTTCCTACATGGGCCTCTCGAGTAGAGTCAATGAAGGTGTGGTCATCTGTCATCAGATTAACCAGTCCCTCTAGAGCGAGATTATTAATCCGTTCATTAAATAGCAGGGCAATCAGCTTAGGATCTCTCTGAGTCAATTGTTTCGCCCTCAGTGTCGGATGATTGCTACTGTTACTAGTATCGTTCCGATTCAAGAATTGCAGAGTTAGCACAGGTGCTATTTGTAGTAGGGACCTGTTTTGAGTGCCCACACAAACTCATGGTGCAAGCCTTCTGCCCAAAGATAGGTAAGAATGCCCAAAATGAGCAGAAACCCGCCAATAATCGTAGTTGGATATGCGTATTGGTTGTATAGCGAAACCAAAATCTTCGACCCTGAATATGCTTCGGCAAAACCGGCAAGAATAGCCAATATTCCGTTTGAAACTATCAAGATGAATCCAACAACGAATAGTATTTTCCCGATTCGTTTCCAGATTGGTATTTCTTCATCTGCAGGCCCTTGGTCCTCGCCCTCGTTCAATATTCTTCACTTGCACATACTTTATCCTTTATGACAATAAAATTTTGCTGGCATTTTCCAAGTTGTTATTTGAGGGATGCGCTTCATGAATTATTGCTTGGGCGCTTACGACGGGTTTAAATCAGGTTCAATCTCAGCCCGACTTGTCTAATCATTCTGGTCGATTTGGATGATGGTTGGGCCTCTAGAATAGCAGGGCAAGACATTGTCGGAATCCCGTTATAGGAGGAAGTAATGTGGACATCATGGACAAGTGGAATACAGCCGACTGGCTGGAAAATGCAAGAGATTTGGTGTCTTGGGCCGACTCAGTGCCCCCAGACAATTCTATCCTCCTTCTGCTTAGGCACTCTCATCGAGTGACACTGAATACATATGATGAGATGGTAAATGCAGGACTCACTGAACTAGGCAAGAAGCTGTCATTCCAGTTCGGACAGCATATCCCAAGTCATAGATCAACGAGGATTTTCTTTAGTTTTGTATCGAGATGCTATGAAACAGCTGAGGAGATTCGTAAAGCCCTAATCGAGAGGGGTGCTACTATAGATGAATTCGAGCCACTTGCAACAATAGTGGGCCCCCAGAATGCCAAAGATGTTGTATGGAAAAACTTGGAGCCCGACGGCAATAACGTGACCGAATTTGTGAATTGGTGGGCGAATAGAGAATTTGGCGATGATATGGAACCTTTTGACGAGTACGTTCAAAGACTGGGGGAGGACACCCTCCGAAGAATAAAAGATGACCCCAGAGGCGTTTTTCACATTCACATAACACACGACCTGTGTCTAATGAGTGCCAAGAGGTCAATCCTTGGTCGACCATTACGCAAAGAAGATAGGGAACCATATCTTGGTGGTGTAGGATTCCAAGTCGGGGAGGATGACATCTATTTCTACAACCAAGGAACTACATCAAAAATCCCAAACTGGTAATATGGTGGAAAACTAATCGCTAATATAGCTGAGAAACCATAGTATCAAGGATGATATTAAGGGTGGAAATGCCATCATCTCCTCCGAGTATGTCCAATACATCCTTAAATTGTGGGGTGTCATTTTCTAGACAGGTGGTATTCACGTGGAGATGGACACCGGAGAAGAAAAAGAAACAAGAGATTTTAGGGTCAAACAAAAGATTGTATCTTTGAGACCCGTATACGAGATTTATGATGAGCGAACGGACGAAAAACTAGCAGTCGGAAGACAGACTTGGCTTAGCATTCTTCGTTCAACTATTAATTTTGAAGATTTGAATGGAAACCCGCTGCTGACAGCCAAAGGAGGATTTTTTGACAAGAGTTTCTGGCTTAAGGATCCTGATGGCGAGAAGGTCGCGAAGCTTACTAGACCATGGATTGCATTCCGAAAGAACTTCAAAATTCACTACCGTGACGACGTGATCAAGGCCCAGGGTGGATTCATGGCATGGGGTTTTGACGCGTATGATGGTGCAGGCAGATTTGCGTTTCAACTCAATAAGAAAATCATATCTGTGAGAGACCAATTCGTTGTGCGGGTTGGAGATTACATGGATTGGCTTCATGCAGTAGCATCTGCAGTTGTTGTTGACCGCATCTTCTTCAAGGGCAAAGGCGGCATGGG
>CAZYLT010000043.1:0-8674 GCA_964648855.1 uncultured archaeon | reverse complement strand
ACCGTGGGAGGGATACCATCCCGATGAGCACGGACAAAGCCCCTGCTGACTCAGCGACCTTCGGGTATGCTGGGGGCGGTGACGGTGGCAGGGGAAGGGCGGAACACAGAAGTTTCGGACACGTTGAGGTCACTCAACTTGTCAGAAATAGTTTATTTAGATTCATAAAAGGGAGCATCCAGCACACTTATCCTATCGAGGAAGTTGGCAACTGTTTTGATGCTTCCATTCCTGTAGGCCTTTCGAATACAAGGAGGAGAACGCTGAATGCTTCTTCTTGGAATATGATTGAATAATTTAAACCATAGCAGACAGTATTTTGTTTTGTAGAGAGCGGAACAGAAGGAACAGTAACCCGCATGGGCGGCAACTCTACAAAGCCCCATTCGGGACCTCGTTGTCAAAGCCTTTCGAAATAGATCGAACCGAAGCTGAGCGAATAGCTCTGGCGTGAAAGCGTCAAATTCATCAATGAACGATTGTAACTCACGACATAATTCGTGAAAACTACAATTCCATAGATCATCGTTCAAAAATGGATAGAACTCATTGAAGCACATCGCTTATCACTCTAGTATTGTTTTCACCGATCGTTAAACACCATCGGAAATGCCAAGTAGAAGCAGTTTGCATCGTAGAGCCCCATTTCAACTAAAGCAGACAAATCTTAAATTGGAGGTTCGGTCACTCCAATTCTGACCATAGTATTTTGCTGTGAGGTCGCCATTTGATGCCAGAACTCTCCATAAAATCAGACTTCTCATTTAAGGAGCCAATCACAGGAATTGAGCTTCATGACCTTACAGGTGACGGCAAAGACAATCTAATTGTCTGTACCGTCGAGGGCAATCTTAGAGTACACAACTTTATCAAGGGCGAGAAAATCGAGCTTGAGGAAATTGCCAGATCGGATGAGCTTAATCCTGTTGCTGCTTTTGACATAGGAGATATAGATGGTGATGGAGCCCCAAACATTGTCGTTGGATGCCTTGATAACAAGCTCAGAGTACTACGGTTTGATGATGATTCACTAATAGTCGAAGATTGTACGCCCTTAGGTAGTCTTCCTACGGCATTGATTGTCACTAATGTTATGGCTGATGATAAGAAAGAAGTAATCGTCAGTACAAACGACAAGGCACTCCGGTGTTATGGTTGGTTTGGAGGCTGCCTAGACAAACTAGCACACAAAGTTGTGGAACGACCAATTTTCTCCATGGAAGCGCTCAATAGCAAGGGAATGTCATATTCACGCTTTGCTTTTGGTGATGACACAGGGCATGTGTATATCTACAAGTATCAAGACGACCGACTTCATGAGGTTTCAAAGATACAAATCAAGGGCGAAGTAACTCTTGTATCTACTGGAAACATAACTGGGGGAAGAGTTGACGAGATTATGGGGATAAGTGATGAGCGGGATATCTCATTGATATCGGCCGCCACCAAACCACTCAGTGTATTAGCTAGAATTCACGCACCCGGGAAAATCACGTCATTGCGAGTGGGGTCATTCTATGATGATGGCAAATCAGCAGGACAGATGCTGGTGAGTCAGGCGAATTCTAAGATTTCTATCCTCTCTTATGAGGGAGTCCAAATCTACGAAGATTTTACAGTACAGACAGCGAAAAAGGCTGTTGAGAGCCACATTGCTTACGGTGATACGGATGGAAATGGCCAAATTGATATTGTGCAATCTGTAGGGAATTCTATTTACCTGTTAGCTCTTGAACCTTAAGGGATTTAGTCAAGCTTTGGCATGAATATTTCTTGGGGTTCTATAGCCTTTATCATTTTGGGATTTGTTTTTGACTCGATCTTTGGTATGATTTCGCTTTCTGCCCAGTTCTTTACCTCAGCTCGAGCGTCTTCTATAGTTTCACCCTCAGCATTTCGGTCAAGTCGGATGAATAGATTGTAGGGTTCACGGTCAGTGACTTCCTTCTTTACCATCGCCCAAAACGCCTTGGAACCCTCGGGAATGTCAATTCTTCCAACAATTTCAGTCCACTGTTTTCCTTCCATTCGCTTGAAGACCATAGCTAGGTCCTTCAATTCAGAGACCTTTTTTAGTGCTTCAAGAACATCCTGACCGGTCTTTCTGATATCAGATACCTCTTCGAATTCGGCTATAAGATAGTGGTCCGCCCTGAAAATGGCCATTGATAGTCACTCCATTCAATAAGTGATTGCGCCCAGTTTGGTCAAGCACTTAAGTATAATGGTACTGCGATTTCATTTATGCTCATTTATCTCTCAGTTAAATCGCGTTTTTGGAGAGCTTCTGAATAGTGGAGATATCTAAAGACAGCCGTCACTGCACCCACCAAGGTCACAATAACTAAGCCGACTTGTAGCAAGTCAAAGGAAGCAAAAATCACCAATATGAAAAGACGTTCTGACCTAGCACCCAGTCCAACATCCAAGTCTTTAATTCCCAATGAAGCCGCTCTCGACCGAGTGTAGCTAGTAAGAAGCCACGAGCTAATACAGACGAGTACCCAAACTGGTACAGAAACGCCCAAGAAAATACTGTTTGGAAAAATAATGGCAAGTGGTAGTAGAATCAAGAATTCAGCTACTTTGTCCACAACCGAATCGGAGAATGCACCCAAGTCCGAAGACTTACCAGTTGCTCGTGCCACTGCACCGTCAACGCCATCGAACAATCCCGTTAGAAAAACAAGCAAAGCATAGATCTGTGGATTCTGTGTTAATACAAGGGTCAATGCTGAAAGAAAGGCGAAGAAAAGCGAGATGTAGGTTACTACTGTTGGATGAATATTGAATTTGATGAATGGTTTTGCTAATGCTTTAACGGCACCACCAAAGACTCTACGAAGTCTATACTTACTCGGACTCATTCTATCTTATCACCTTCGATAACTTTGTTCTTGAAAATGATTACATTAGAGAGAGATGTTCCTTTCCCAGTGGTTCCAGGACCAAATACTATTGCGTTTTCTATTGAAGATGACATCCCTATTTTTGTGCCTTCAGATAGACTAACATTTGGTCCTATAACACTGTTTGCTGAAATCGTGGACATGGGCATTACTAAACTTGGACCAAGAATCTTGGTGCCAGCGTGAATCATGACTCCCGAGCCTAATGAAATGTCTTCTCCAAATTCCATAGAATCCCCGGCTGGAACATAGACACAACTTGAAGGCAAGTCAAATTCGGAGCATAAAAGTTGTCTGTTGGCTTCGAGAAGTGCCTGAAATGTATCGATATCCTTCCAATAGCCACTAACGGGGATTGCTCTCATTTTTCTATCCCTGGCAACCAGTTCGTTGATAATCTCTGATATAGTATTCAAGCCTCTTGCTTCTAGGTCTGAGCAAAATTCTACAAACTGATTGTCCGCCATAATGATTTGTGCTGAGCTTCCGAGGAACTTTCCTTCTGAACCTTCGCCCACTCCAGTGATCAACCCATTCTCATCTCCATACACTTTGGTTCCAATTTCGAGTGTGGGGTCTACTGCTAGGGAAAGGAGTGCTTCATCATGTAAATGAGAGCGGACGATATTCTCAATATTGCTACTGACAGATACCAAATCAGCCGGACACACAACGAAGGGTTCATCTCCTAATTTCGAACCGGCAGTGACAAATGTTTTCAATGGACCACTTTCATAATCTGGAACTATCACGTTCTGTATTTCTAAGGAGAACATTTCTGATGAGAGGAATTGCTGTAGGGAATGTGCCTTCCAACCGAGACCTACAATCAACTTTTCTATTTTCGATTTGATTAGTGCAGATAATAGATGATGAATGATTGGGCGTCCCGCACAGTGAATAAGCGGCTTGGGAATGCTATTTGATAGAGGGGACAGACGAGAGCCTCTACCAGCAGCCAGTAGTAATGCTTGGATGGCAACTCCTCCTAGAGTATATTCTTCACCAAGCCTAAGTTGTAACCTTCATATGTATGTTTGCAAGCTTACAGCATAGGTAGCATTTGCTTTAAACCCAGATGGTAGTGAAAAGTCCCTTGAATGTACGAACACTTACGATTAATGAGAAAAACATGAGCGAAGTAGTTGACGAAGCTGCAAAGATATTACTGGCAGGAGGACTGGTGGTCTATCCCACAGATACAAGCTATGGTCTTGCATGTGATCCAAGACAAGAGAAGGCCATTGAGAAACTCATTGAAACCAAGGAGAGAAGACGTGATTTAGGAGTGCCACTCCTATTCGCAGATACGAAGCAATGTGAACTGTATCACGAGTTTGTTGACCTAGAGAGAGTACTAACAAGGCTCTTTTGGCCAGGCCCGCTCACACTAGTAGTTTCTCCAAATCAAGATGTTTCTACCCTAATCTCTGGGGGGAGAGAAAGTATTCTCATTAGAGTGCCTGGACATCCGATACCCCGCGAGATTGCCAGAAAGATAGATGCACCCATCGTCGGAACAAGTGCAAATAAATCGGGCGGACCGAGTCCGTATAGTGTATCTGAATCACAAGAACAACTAGGTGATGAAGTAGACCTCTATATTGACGCGGGACCATCGTCAAGTGAGAAAGATTCTACAATCATAGGAGTTCAAGAAGAGGACGATTCATCTATAATCAAAATCTATCGAGAAGGAGAACTGTCTGTGGCCCAGCTCGACGATGTCTTAAGAGGCGATACTGAGGCACTTCGGTTCTGGACGAATAGAATCGTATATGCAAACATGTGAGGCTGCCTTCTCTGAGAGAATTTAACATCCTGGTCAGTACCCCTCGAGAACGTGAACAGGCTGCAATGTCAGAGGTACGATACTTCATTGGTGATCTTATTGGTGACGATGACCTGTCCATTTCATTTACCAATGTGTCCGGATTATTGACTTGTACGACCGCCTTGGACCCATTTGAAACCATACATCAGTTAACTGAGTTTGCGGAAGAAAACCCTCATCAATTCAGATTTGCAATAAAATTCACACCAATAGAGATGTGTGTGAAGTCAGAGATTGAAAACATAGTTGAGGCAGCTCAGGAGCTTCGCTCTAAAATAGGAGAGGAGGAGACATTTAGGGTTACAGTGAGGAGGCGTCATACTGATTTGAATCATATGGAAATTGTGGGTGCCACTGCAGATGTAATCTCTAGAGAAGTCGATCTGGAGGAACCGGACAAGCACCTATGGATCGAAGTGATTGGAGATGTCACTGGTGTATCAGTTTTAGTTGAAGAGGAAGATATTCTTTCTATCATGACTATGCGTGATGAGATGTATTAGTATGGAGGTTATAGATCAAACGCCACCATTGAAACCCGGCTAACTACACATTTTGATAGTGCATTCCATCTATCCTCAGTTGATTCCGTTTCAGAAATGGCGAGAATTTCTTCGTTTCCAATTTCAAAATATTCTGATATCTGCTGAATTCGTTGATCACTAATTGGGAACATGGGTTCTTGAGCTTCCCCAATTGATTTCACGAAACCTTCAATATATTGTTCAACTTCAGAGCTCTCTAGTCCCAGTACTACGATGAGCAGTTTCTGCGGCATATTCTCTATTCCCAGTTTATCAAGCGCCTTCGATATTTGTCGTTGTCCTGATGCGAATAGAATGATTTCAACGCTTAATGAACGGGATATGGCATAGCCACCTTCCCATGCATTAAGAGCATTTTGCGCTGCTGATACCAGATGGTGGGAACCCGCGATAAACTGGTAATTCATAAACTGAGACGCCATTATCTGTGGTTGTTGCTTCAAGAGACCTAAAAGTTTCGTACGCCCCAGTTCCGATGTGTTTACAATATGCTCTATTCCAATCCATACGCTATCGGTCTTCGATTTTAGGCACTCGATTAACATATCAGCACACCCCATCAGAGGCGTTTGATGAAGTAGTCGGTCACAGTTGGCTCGAATCCAACTTCAAAGACCAGTTTGTCACGAATTCTCTTCATGTCGCTCTCAGGCTCTTCTTCCTTGAATTTCTTCACCAGTGCAATAATTGACTCCCGCAATTCCCATGGGTAGACGGTCCATGCATCCACCATCTGCATATAGAAATCAGGTGTGACGCACGAGTTGGGTTTAAGATGAAGTACAGCGGTCTTTATCTCCTTCGCGCCAAGACCCTTTAGGTATTCCACAGCATGCTGTAGGGATTCACCTGTATCAGAAACCTCGTCAACAAGAAGAATCTTCTTTTCTTCTATGGGAATTGATAATGGTTGAGTAACAGTTGGCTCCTTTCCTCGAATTCCCACATCACTGTAGTATTCAATTCGAACATTGAACATCGCACTGGCATACAGAACATCAGAGAGAATTCTTGCGGGAATCCATCCCCCTCTAGCGATACCAACAATCAAATCAGGGGTGAATCCACTCTCCGATATCCGCTCAGAAAGTTGTAGTGTAAGGTTGTAGACTTCTTTCCAACCGAGGATTAGGTATTCCATGAACAACAACTACCATTCTTCTTGCCCTTCGACCAATAGTTATCCCTAATTAATTCAACTACTGCCCATGAACAAAACCTACTTTTGGCAGTAGGAGCCTAAACAGACAGCTGATGTGTCTATGAAACCTGACATTCTGTTGACAAATATTGGTCAAATTGCAACGCTGAAAGACAGTAGTAAGAGTCCAAAAGTAGGTGAAGAAATGATGGAGGTGTCCATCTTGGAGAATGGAGCTATTGCAATTGCTGATGGTAAAATAGCAGCAGTAGGAGAGACAGAAGATGTCCAGTCTCAAATTACAGCTGAACCAGAGTTTCCAAAGATGGAATTCCAGAATATGTTGGCAATACCTGGTTTCATAGACAGCCACACACACTTGGTCTTTGCTGGGTCTCGAGAGAATGACTTTGCGATGAAACTGCAGGGAAAATCCTACATGGAGATTCTTCAGGCGGGTGGAGGCATTCTGAACACACTTAGAGCCACTAGAAAGGGAACCCCTGACGAATTATACACCAACGCATTTTCGTTTGGAATTAGGATGCTAGAGAGAGGAACTACAACTATCGAAGCAAAAAGTGGCTATGGTTTGGAAACGGACACCGAACTGAAGCTGCTAAAGGCGGCAAAAGAAACCAACAACAAGTTACCAGCTGAAGTGGTATCAACATTCCTAGGCGCACATGCAATCCCTCCCGAGTACAAAGGAAGAACTGATGACTACGTCGAGCTCGTAATTGAGGAAATGATTCCTGCGGTCAGCAAGAACGGATTGGCAGAATTTTGTGATGTCTTCTGTGAAAAGGGAGTCTTCAATATAGAGCAGTCGAGGAGAATACTGGAAGCAGCAAGGGCAGCGGGAATGAAGCTCAAGCTACATGCTGATGAGATTGTCCAATTGGGCGGGGCCGAACTCGCAGCCGAACTCAATGCAGTGTCTGCAGATCACTTACTCATGTCATCGGATGAGGGATTGGAGGACATGAGAAAGGCAGGAGCGATTGCAACGCTGTTGCCTGCTACTGCATTCAGTCTGAATACGGACTATGCGCGTGCACGAGATATGATCGAGATGGGACTACCTGTTGCATTAGCGACGGACTTCAATCCCAATTGTGCTAACGAATCGATGTTTTTCACAATTGCACTTGCTTGTTACAAAATGAAGATGCATCCAAGAGAGGCTCTAACTGCCTCTACGATTAATGCGGCTCATGCACTGGATAGAGCTGATAAAATTGGAAGCATAGAGGTAGGAAAAAGGGCGGATATTGTAATTTTGGAGGCGCCAAATCCTGAATACCTCGCATACAGATTTGGAGTGAGTTTGGTGCATACGGTCATCGCTGGTGGCGAATTGATATACACAAAATTGGGTCCGTAAGCAACAGAAAACGGCTACCAAATCCTCAGCAAAACTGGATATTCCTTGGAATATTATGCCTCAGAAGAATGAAATGCTTGTAGGCACTGAGCCCCTTTTTTCGTGTTCTTCATCCAATCTACAAACTGAGCCAGCTTCTCGACTGTTTCCCGATGCACAAGATGTTCAATTTCACACGCATCTTCATCAGCAATTTCAGGACTAACTCCAATCATCTCAAGGAACCACCGGAGGGTTTTGTGGGTGCGTTCTAGCTTCTCTGCTATTTCTTTTCCTTGTTCAGTGAGGGTAACACTTCGATACCGTTTGTAGTTAACAAGTCCAAGGGACTTAAGCTTCCGAAGTACATAGGTTACGCTTGGGGACTTGACTTCACGGTCACTAGCAATATCGGTCACACTTGCTGCCCCATATTCTCTCTGAAGGTCGTAAATGGTTTCGAGATATTGCTCCATGGATTTTGAGAGTTCAGGCATCTTGATTACCGCCACAGATTATCTATATTTGTTAGATGAATCTAACAATAATATGGAGCCGCAGAATCAGATAAAGGTTCACGAGTAGACAGGAATGTGGCTATTCAGGAATGATGGAGCCAGCTTCTCTCTCTACTTCGTGTATTATTTTGCCAGATAGCTGAAGATGGTAGATCTTCTTGATATCACTTGACAAGGCGCGGTCATCTTCCATTTTTGGAACTTCCCTTCTTATGACATCTTTAGCACGAACAAGTGGGGTTGCAGCCTTTAGAGGAGCAAGTAAATCAATACCCTCTGCTGCACAAAGATACTCTATAGAAATCACATTGCGAACATTCTCCAAGATTTCCTGTGCCTTCCTAGCTGCAATTGTTCCCAT
>CAZYLT010000042.1:0-9206 GCA_964648855.1 uncultured archaeon | reverse complement strand
AAGTGAATCCCGAAGAAAGGGAATATCCATGCCCAATGAACAATTGTCTATCAACTTTCTAACTTGAGATTTGGATCTTTGATGGGGGATTGCTTGAGATTGATGCATGACCAAGAAATCCATGACGGATATGTCATACCATGATCACAGGAGGGAGTTCAAGGCTTTGTAAGTCAATAGATCCCAAGATGGTAGACTTGCCAAGGCAAACCTCACAGATGGGCACAATAAAAACCGAATCGTTATCATTTGCGTTGTTGCAAATCTCCTTCAATTCTCTTGTAAGCTGCTCCCTCTGGGATAATGACAAAATACCCATGAATGCACTAAACTGTATTCTCTGCATGCCATAGTCAAGCAGCTTGTTTGCGACTCGATTCCTGAGAGAATCCTTCGAGATGTCATAGATGGCAATGTGGTGGATCTGGTTCACCACCTAACCACGAAAGGTGAGTATTCTTTCTCTTCATGCCCAATGCATTCCGCAAGCTTCTGTGCCTGTTTTGATATGATAGCCTTGATTTTCCTTGAGTTTGTCCCATATCGAGTCTCAGTAGAGAGCCTGTTTGTAATGGCACCTGCAATCATCCTTCTCATTTCTCTACTCAACCGCCCACCATCGATATGTTGACTGAGATTTTCATTACTCGTTACAATAATTTTCAGTATCGCACTATCAACAATAGGTCTAAACTCCTCCATCAAATCAAGAACGCAAGAATTTCTACCCTTTTTGTCAGAATGAAGGATTCCAACAGATGGGTCAAGTCCGGTTGCCAGGATACCTATCAATATTTCACTCTGCAAAATGGCATAGCCATAATTCAGCATGCAATTAACTAGGTCATTTGCATCGCGACCTGTGCGTCCTTTGAATAAAAGATAATCGGGCAGTATTCTCCGGATGGACTGCCAATATCGTGCCGCAATGCTGCCTTCGATCCCAAACAGTCGATCCATCACTTCAGTTCCATGACTTGCATGTTCACTTAATCCATCCAGTATGGATTGCATTTTTTCTGTGTTTTGCAAAAGCTCTTTCGTGAGGGCTGGTTTGGATTTCTTTCTATTGGCAGCCTTTCGCTTTAGCAGCCCTATTTGATTCTGTACCTTTCCCAGCACGAATGACTTGGCCAACACAACTGCTCGGTCCTTTTTACTTAAATTATACTGTTTTCTTCGTAGGTCAACATTTCCCTTCTTCAGAAGGTTGTTCAAAAATCCAACTGGCGCTCCGTTTCTTTGTATCAATAATACTGGAATAGAGTCGGTCATTGCAAGAAGAAGGGCATCGGTTGATACACTTGAGCCTCGCAAAGGCAACATTATCTTGTCTACCTTGCAGGTGGCAATCTTTTTCTTCTCTCCATCCTCTCCGCTAATCACAAACCTTTTTCCCTGCTTTCTTAGGGAAGAGCCAAACTCTGTAAGGATAATTGTACTCTTCGTTGAACTCATTCACTTCTTTCTCCAGTAGTCTTGGGTCTGTATGTATTGTCCTAACTTGATGGCTATCAGGAAAGCTAAGCCCCCTTCTCAACATCCGATAAACCTTCTTCACTCAACTCACTGATAATTGGTTCTCGATTATTACCTTCTTTACTCGTTCATTTCTGATAGGGTCTGAATTATGATCCTAAAGATCTTAAATCGTAAGGGAACAGGACTCAGCTTTACTCTAAGAACTCGCTCATAGTCGGTTCTATCCCCACTCATGAATACTTCAATCGTTATGCGTCCATTTAGCGTTTCTTCGGGATATTGATATTCAATCCTGTGGCTTCCTAGAAAGAATGTCCTGACTATACGGCCGGAGGTGCTTCCCCTTCTCAGAAGAATTGGGCCCTGTTCAAGGATTGGTATAGTTTCTGTCAACGAATCCATAATCTTTGAATCGTTTTTCAGAAACTTCCTTCCAGTGCTAGAATTAACCCAGCCTGCTGGCTCCTTGTTCAAGACTGTGATTCTTTGTTGCTGAAATACTTCATAATCCTGAATCAGATTCGAGTAATCTTCTGGTTGTTCTTCTATGGTAATGCAGTCCCTGCCCAATTCAAAGCATATTGTATGAAAGTCACGATGGATTAGATAAAACCGGAAATAATTGAAAACCGAATGGTCACAAATGCCGAAGACTGGGAGCCGCAGAAGCAACAAAGCAAAGTAGTAAGAATGTCTATGCCTTTCAGAGCAGACCATATTCTGATAGGATTGCAAATCTCCATTGCTCAGATGTTGCATTCCGTTAGCTACGTGACTGTGCCAGCTTCCTAAATGGTGCACCCTTCTATCTCTCTGAAAAACTCGCTCGAATTGCTTTTCTTGATACTCTAAATCCCCATGTAGACTTGTGGCAGTTCGTTCTGCTCTCGGGCCACTGGGAATCTCGTTTATGACTCGGAGTGTTCCATAGGAATCGAATCTAGAAGATCTTTCATCGATAAAGCCGATTAATATTCCACCTACTTCGACTGTTCTGTTGTATCGGGCTCGTTCGATTGCCTTTCTCAGGATTCGGTCGCTAACTTTGACTTGGTCTAGCCCCACTACAATCCTCATTTGTCTTCTGTTTAAGGTCATGAATGGTGATTTGTGCTGCAGCTTATACACCCCCGTCCTCCAATCCTTCCGTGAACCGGAAATTACGCTTTCGAATCAATCTGGCTCACCTTCTTCTAGGTGGGCGCAAAAGCATTGAGCCTGTGGAGAAATGAAGTATCTATCGCTTGAGAATGCTTGATACCCAGAGATGCTTCTCATGTAGAATATGATATAATTCGAACGGTCTTCGGGATAGAACTTTGGGTTGGGGTTCCGCAGAATCAGACGAAGGGCCCTTTTTGCTGCAATGGATGATATAATCGCGATGTCCATCGATAAACCTGACGCTTTGAATTCCCGTTCATCAAGTCCGTAAATATGTTCTTCTTCTTCAGGCAACAGGTCTATTGATGAATCTAATGCATGCCATCCCTGCTTCTGGCTAATAAAGAGAAGACACTGAAAACAGCCAGTCTTACCTGGAATGTAGCTAAATACCTCCCCACCAAACCCGGTTCTGAAAACGTTTGCAGTGACACACATGGTCGAGTTATCAACACAAATCCGATTCACATATTGCCGAACTTGCATGCTATCGGAGGCTGATATTACTATGTCTGCAGCCTTTACATCCTCCTCAAAAGCAGGTGACTGCATTACATCCTCAGGACAACTCTTTACTCTGGATTCGGGATTTCTATCTAGCAACCACTTCTCCATGATATTGACTTTTAGTTCGCCCAATTCACTTCTCATGGCTGGGTGCTTCACAAGATTGACCACATCGAGTCGATCTGGGTCGTACAGCAGCCAATTCCGAACACCATTCATTCCCATATGTTGTACAACTGGTGCTCCTCCGCTGCCAAGACCGACAACGAGAACTTCCTTTGATTCCAATTCCTCCGGCGTAAGAATGTATTCTATTCTCTTGTAATCCATCGTGGTTCCCCCTAGTCCTGTGCCCTGCCTGGCCATCTACTCTTCTTCTTCCAAGAGAGGTATTTATGGATCCAGACAGTCGCCTTCTTGACAACTAAAGCAAGTGAGTAGATAGACCTCCACTGGTCTGATTTCATAACACAGAGTGCTCCATTGTTGTATACATGAGGCGAGTCTCCTGTGCTCCATCTGTGAGTAAATACTGTGGGAATCTTGTATGGATAGTGGTTTGGAATCTTAATAATCAAGTCGAACGCCTTCCTACCACACTTCACCGAGCCCATCGTTTTTGTCATGGTCTTTTCGCCATTCTGTCTTCTTAATTCCAGTTTCCAGCCGGGACAGTATAGCCTGAGCCGTTCTGACTCCACTCGCCATCGAGTCCTATTGAGATCCCGACCAGTAATTAGTAGCCCTTTATTCACAGCCAGGTGATAATCTGATTTAGTCAAAGTGTTTCACCTTTGTCATGCTCTTCTCCTCCATGTTCCTACAATACTCAGTATACCCCTTTACAAATAAGAGAGCACCCTGAAACTTTCCATCCAATCTGCATAAATTGATACTATCTTGGAACAATCCCATACACCACGATAATTCTAGAACCTGGTATTACATCGTTCACAAACTTGATTCCCAATGTTATTATCATGATTGCACGCGTCACAGATTATTCGTACATTATCTTCAATCGAAGACTGATAACCCGCTTCTCCAATTGAAGAACATCTGGGAAATGTTGAGATCTCTGAATGGAGAGTAGCAACTTGTGCCAAGCTTCTGCTGTAGCATTGGTTTTGAGTCACAATCCATACCCTCACTCCAGCCTCAACCCAATCGCGAACAATCCCATAGAATCCTTGATCACCTGTCACAACTACTTCGGTAATATTTCCTTCATGCCTCACCTGTGCCATCTTCGATTTCATTACTTTGTCAGCAGCATCTTCTCTGTCATCCGGCACATGAACTGGAGTCACCATGGCCCGATACAGCGCCTTCAACATTCCGTCGGAGAAGCGATTCCAATCAGCAAAAACCATCCCCGGAATCATTTCTCCCTGTATCTTATTTATGAAATCACGTATTTCATTCGGTGGCATGGATACATTTTCAAAATCCCACCAAATACGATATTTCTGAGCCGAGTTTCTCTCGACGCGAGACGAGTATGCCTGTTCAACAGGATTGGCTACCCCTCTGCTGGGCCGGATTGGGCCCTCAATAAAATGAATGAGCCATATCGGTGCCCAATTTCTTCTACTGCCACCCCGCTTCAGGAAGATGTGAAGAGATATTGGTGCAGTTATGCATATGAAAACTAGAGAATCAATCCACATTAAGGCAAGATGGAAGATTTCAGTTGTAGTGACTTGAACCTCCAACAGCTTGAGAAAGATTAGGCTTACTACTGGTACTCCTGGGAACGGTGCTATTGCCGCCACTAGCATGGATTTCCATCTAGGGGTTATTCCCTTGTACCATCTATTTGCATGGCTAATTGCTATAATCGTCACCGTGATCGCTTCTGACACTAAAAAGACAATAGGGTCAATTTGCAGAGTTGGCCTTAGATTTGCGTCTATCAGTATTGATAGGACAACTCCTGTCCATCCATAGACAGCAAAAACAGAGATGAGGAATAGTTCGATGCCGATCCAGAACGGGAATAAATAGAGCATAAGTGTTGACTCATTGAATAGATGTGATAATATGAGAGGTGATGACCTCAAAACATAGCTTACAAGAAATGAAAATAGAAATCCCGAAATCTTCGCGTGATTCGTGTATGTTGTTCCATAGTCGAGCACTTGTTTTCCCTCAACAGCTGCTTCCTTGAAGCAAATGCAACCAATGATGACCGGAGCTATCGCATTGGTCGCCAATATTTCTACAGCACGAATGTTGCGCTAGAATTACGCTCCACTTTGGACTGCAGACGTTGAATTCATGCAATCAAGATTATAACGCGAACTCCCCCAAGTTGTCCCTTATGGCAGTCGTAGGTCCCTTTTCCTCGTCCGTTGAGGACTCCACAACGTTCGATTCAATAATGTTACCTTCTTCATCGATATAGATTATGTCTTCATCGCCCATTTTGGTCATCCTACCATTGTAAATAATATGGAATATTGAACTATTAAGAGAGTACCCTGAAACTTTCCATCTACATCATTCAACTTCCAGTTCCAAGAGGAAAACGAATGCGATAACTTTGCTGTCAATCTGAAATCAAAGCAGATTCTTTGATTTCTTGGTCATTTAGAGAAAATCAGATAGAGAAGAGGATCTGGTTCGCAACGTCAGAAATAATGGGGCATATCGACTACCTAAGACCGGTCTTTCATCTTCGTATATTAAGAGGAACAGAAGGCTACCTTTAGTGTCTAATTCCCTTTCTTCGGGATTCACTTCTGCAATAGCCCGTCAAACATATCAATTTTGCCCATACGAGCCCGCATAACTCCGCTTCCAGGCATGCCATGCGATGCCCCCTCAAACTTGCTGTCGCTTATAAAGGGCATCGCAACTCGTGAAATTATACTAGAAAAATAGGAATAAAATCGAATTCTTGAGTTATGCAAAATAAATTGATTTCTTGTGCTCATTTCCATCTAGGGTTACTATCCTGTGAGAGGTCTAATGTGTTTTGTGCCCGAAGACTCAGGTCACCCAAGGACACGAGATTGCATTTGGGAGAGGTCATCAGATTCTATTTATGCTTCAAGACAGGTGTTAGCACGCATGAAAGATACGGTTCTTGCTCTATCTATGATATTTTGGTTCTGCAAGACACTCATATTTACAATTATTTCATTCTCCTCTAGTTATATCTTGTTTTGCAATGTTTTGAGAATTGGTCACAAAGGTGCAATTCCCGAATGCTTTAATACAATCATTCACACCAAGGGAGGTAGGTTTAGGAGGTAACTGGATGTCGAAATATTTCATGACGGTTGGTGTGACGCCACAGGCGTGTGCAAACTCGTTATCTTGGTATCTCAGGTCAGAAAATGATCCTGAAATCGATGAGGTGTACTTCATAACCTCCTGGGATGACGGAGAGCCATCCGCAAAGGGAGAGAACATCATCCAGCAAGTATGTGACCTGAGCAAACAAATATCATCGCGAATGGCTCCGAAAGCATTTGAGAAGATTGAATTCAGGACAGACGATATCATCTGGATTCCTGAGGCAGACCTTCCAGTAGCCACAAAAATCATAGCAAAGGCATTGTTGGAGCGATGCCCCGAGGGATGCCAAGTGGTTGTAGACACGACGGCCGGACGGAAGATGATGACGGGCAGTGCCTTGGTTGCCTCGCTTCTTGTGCATCAAAAATACGGTCGTGAGGTCTTCATCTCGTATTATCTCCTTCATGACTTCTCAAGAGAGAAGCTGGCAAAGAAGGCCTATGAACTGGGGTTGGATGATGCTGAAACGATACTAATCAGTGTGGATGATTTGGATGCCGAAGTCAAAAAGATCGAGCCCGCAGCCTGAAACATTGACAGACTTGCTCAATGGTTTATACTCTGAGAGCAAGATTCTGGAGGTAAGAGGATGGAACGAGTACAATGGACATGTCATTAGGTTGTCTATAGATTTTGGTAAATGCCTTCTGGAAATCGAACGCAAATTAGAAACCAGAGAACTCGTGCAGATGGTCTGGCGTGCCGGCATGATTCCTTCGAAGAACGATGAAGAGCTTTCGAAGGTTATTGACGACGCCTTGGAGAATCCGGGCAATCGAACAGTTGCATTGGCACTAGACACCAATCTCGTGATAAGTCACTTCTATCCCAATTACATGAATCTCCATCATCCAGAACCGTATAAGCGACTACCTCACTTCCTTGTAGTACCATCAGGAGTGGACCATGAGCTCCATTACAAGCTGAGCAACACTTTTCGTAAATCCGCCTTTGTTGACCGACTAGAAGGTATTCACAACCGTGACCAAAACTACTATCGGCTAATGACTGGCAGTTACAAAGAACCAACCTTCGACTCGCAAGATCCAATCTATCGAGTTGCATCACACCAGGGACGAATTGGAATCAAGGGGCTGCGGGAGATGAGGCGGCTACAGGAGAAGCATCGCGTCATCATTAGTATGCCCGCACATTTGTATTATTCAGAACGCATTCAGACTGAAACCAAGTTCGTCGATGCGGTTTTTGACAGCCTGATTCGGTATGAAGTGAGCTTTCTTCAGAAGAATACTAACACGAGAATAATCTTTCTTACCGCTGACAAGCACCAACGTCAGTCCGCACAGAATGAAGGCATGGAAACTCTCTATGTCCAACAGCCCACATATGGTGGCAATCTGAAGAAAATTGAAAAATCTCGATTTAAGATATCCAATATAGGTCGGCTGATTGAAGAACTTCTTGTCTACTCACCGTGCATAAAGATATCATCAGGTGATGTTGACGCATACCTTGCTAGTGCTTGGGAAGCAATGGGTCCTGAAGAGAGTCGACTGGGAAGGGTTATGGCTATTGTTGAAGATAAGCGTATCATACTCAAAACAGATTGACTGTCCCGGACATAATATGCCCTATTGATTGCTATATTGGTCAACTCTCCAATTCTCTAATGCCAAGACCAGTTGTCTAACATCGTTGAGGAGATTACCAGTTCCATTCTTCTGTAAAGGTTTGACCTTGGAGTGACTCGCCGTATTGCGTTCCTTGCGAGCCCGGTGTGCGCTATCCCACAGACTCTTCAATCTCCATTTTGTGAGCTTCAGCCTTTTCGCATGAAAGAATCTCTCTGCAGCTTTGAGATCACTCAACAAACCTCCTCCAAAGTGCGTTCTCCACATAGATATTCGCGTCCACAGTGAGAACTTACTCCTGCTACCCTCTATATGCTTCAGAGCCTGCTCCATGCTCTTTCCGAGGTTCATGTAGAACCCGTGTAGATTTTTCTTATTCAGTGCTTTCTGAGCTTTCCCGAGCCATGACCTGTTGATTTGATTGCCTGGGTCTCTGAAGCTTGATGGGTTTCTTGGGATGACGGGTATTAGGAATGAAGGCGCGCGTCGCATTGCATGAAAGACAATGATGCTCAGGATTACTATAAAGGCATAATCTGAATCCAGGCCGAAATAAAGCCCACTTAATAATATGAATACTTGGAGAAAGAACGGCAGCAGACAGAATATCTTGATAGCAGTTCTAGTGTCTTTTTGTTGGTCATAATCTGTTCCCAGAAAGGCTGTCGAGACCGCAAATTGCAGTATGATGATGCTAAAGGCATAAAGAAGATATTCAAAGTAGACCATGTCGCTTAAAGATGTCCAGCTGCACTGAATAAGCAGTATAAGCAGAATCAAGGGCAACGCAGATAAAGCAGTTCCACTAACTAAGAAAAATATCCATCCAATTGTTCTTAGTGTGCCCAATATGCCACCCCGATTGCATCTCTCAGATTTGCCATTTAAGGAAATCCCGTTTCAACATCCGGGGATTCTGAATTGGATCACAGAGGCGCATGTAAACCAACTTCCTCCTATGGTGGTGTTATGGATATTGAATCTCTGTGCGCTCAATATACCTCAGGTTCCTTGTTCAACTCGCCGAAGATTCCGAAAGAATGATGCAGAATATTGCTGGACACCACTCACACTCAGGAAATCGTAGATGCGTTTGGTTGTTGCAAATAGTCACGGTTTCTAGTGTTCAGAATGCGGTGTAAGTCCTCCTCCTTC
>CAZYLT010000041.1:0-9746 GCA_964648855.1 uncultured archaeon | reverse complement strand
AGAACGTTGGAAGGAGGAGAGAGAATGACACTCTTTGAGAGGATGGCCCCCGAGCTTCTTATTTCATGTTATATTCAAATCCATATATAATATAATCTCGTTTGAGAATGAATTTACTAGAGAAATTAGGGGCGTAATAATACCTTTCAACAGAATAGCTTAAATGAACCATATTTTTCCGACAGTTAAGCATCTAACGGACAAAATCACATCCATAATCCCAAGTGAAAATCGAATTTAGTTTCCCACGTCCATAATGATTGGCTGAGTACCATGAGAGAATACTTCTACCATGAACGGGCTCTTTGATTCTGCAACTTTTTTCCAACCATCCGGGTCTAGCCTGTAATATGAGTACTCGTGCCCGTTATGCTTTACCTCAATAATAGAAAGGGCGGGTAGAGAATCTAGATCGGCAGTTTCTAGCTCGCCAGACAGGTCACTCAAATGATTGGAAGGTTGAGAAAGAACAAATCTAAAGACCTCTTTTTTATTTGCGCCGGGAAGCAGAAGAGCGACATACGGACGGTCAATAGAATTCCAATTCTTAGGTATAGGCGGTCTCTTGCAGGAATAGGCACCATTTGCACTCCTCAGAATGGATAAGAGACCCTCATCTATCATCATGGTATTTATTCTCCGAACGCTCCTGTGTTTTACTGACGAGGGAATGTATCTATCACCACAGTGCTTCGAATAGTATATAATAGAATCGAATAACCCGATTGGAGAGAGGTGTTCTATAAGCCCAGATTTATTGGCCAGACGAGCCTAGAACGCAACTCAGAAAACGGAAACCTATCGATAATATCTGGCTCTTTCAATTCAATATACAGAACACAAAACGGCAAAAAAGATAGACATTGTCTTAACAAATGGACAGACTCTTGTTTGGTATTCAGCCTCTTTCCCGAATTCGCTTGCTGGCCAAATCAATGATTCCGGACAGCCTGTCAAAAACTTCACTGGCACCCGCCTCTCTTAGAGATTCTTTAGCTGTTTCGCCAGTGGTAACACCCCAAAATTCAACTCCCGCTCTAGTTGCAGCAACCGCATCTATTAGAGCATCTCCCACGTAAACCGCCTCATCTGGCTCTAGGGAGAGATCGCGGACTATTTTGTTCAGTCCGTCTGGAAAGGGTTTGGGATTGGGGGATTCATGACGAGTCTGGATCAAATCGAAATACCTATCCAAAGGAACCTGGTTTTTGATAATATCAACGGCAGTTCTCCCATTATTTGTCAAGATCGCAGTCTTGAAACCCATCGCCTTTATTTTTTCTACAGTTTCAAGAGTATCCTTCATTACGGTCACTTCTTGTGCTGAACCGCCTTCATGAGTAGACAGGATTTCATCAATTTCTTTCTCCATTCTGCCCCACTCTTCGACTGAGATTCCATTCTTTTCGAAGTAGATTTTCGCTTTCTCGGTAGAACTCGATATTCCATCTGCGGCATCAAGCAATTCCGGAGGAAACCCCTGTCTGATGTAGTAATTCTTCGTATCTCTGCGCATATCCTCAAGTGGCAGCTCCAATTTAGTTATTGTACCATCAAGATCAAAGATGATAGCCTTCAACATACTCGTTATCCCGGATTTCGGCAAAGGAATAAGCCACTTAAGCCTAATCATTTGTTGGTTTGTTATTCTGTTCAGGAACTGTTCCGCCTCATATAGTCTCGCAGAGAAAGTCTTTGATTCTAATCCGTACAAGATTCATGGAGTTTTGATAGAAATGTCCTTCATCTGCAATTTGAACGACTTCCGAGTTGCTTCCAATTGCATATGAAAATCGGTCAGCATCCTGTGGGGATATTACGGTGTCATCTACTCCATGGAAAAGAAGAACTGGACAATCTATTGATGACAATGCTTCCAGTTTCAAACCAGTTGACAGGAAGATTTCATAGGAGGCACTAAGGCAAACTAAGAAACTAAGACTTTCTTGAGCTGCAACATTCAGCCCGATGGATGCTCCAAATGAGTAGCCTAGAACCCCCTGATTTTCAATACCGAGTTCTTTCTTCATGTGATTCCTTGCAGCAAGCGCATCCTCAACGGCTCCCAAGGCGCCATTGAAAGTGAAGGGGTTACTAGGGGCACCTCGGAAATTGAAACGTAATGCTGCCATACCAGAATCTAAAGCAATCTGCTCTAATTCTCGAACTACCAGATTCTCCATTGATCCGCCAAATCTTGGATGGGGATGTAATAGCAGTGAACCATGGGACACAAAACCGGATGGCTTGTTTAGTCTACCAACTAGTTTATGATTATTCGAATTGAATTCGATATCTCTCTCAGTCACTCAGTTCACACACATCATGGATCATGAATGACGAGAGCCTTGACACACGTCGAATCATCAGTAGCAGGTCGTACAACCTCCATGTCTACTTCAGGTGCAATGCCTTTTGCTACAGCCTCTACATACGGCAGACATATAGATTCACAGTAGAGAGTTCCTCCTTCCTTGAATGATTCATATTGAGGGCAATACGGATGATGGGTTTCTGCACGGTTTTCATCATTCCACTTCGCCTCCATCTTTGCACCCATGACGTTCCCAACTACAATCCATCCATCGATTGCATCTTTAAGGCTCGACCCAAGAGATAGGCGTTCTTTCATAGCTTCTGCGTCCTCTTCACCAAGTTTCCTAAATATCTCTGAAACTGCATCTAATCCTTCTGGCCCAAAACGAGATTCTAGGACAGATGCCATTGTAGTCATCAGTCTAGTCAAATTATCTCTCAGTTCGCTTATTTTGTTCCCTGGAGGAATCAAACCTTTTACTGCTGCGGTTCGCATTATTCCCATTCGTCAATCGCTCCGTTGCTGTATTCAGCCAATTCAGCACATTTAACGTATCGTATTAGTGTTACCTTCTCATTGCAGAAATTGCTCGAATGCAACGATTAGCAGGCAAAGTCTTTAGAATTGGAAGATGTGCTTGTATCATCAATCATCCTTTTCTAGTTTGTATACAGCTAGAAGTAACATAATCCCTGCCGCAGTTGCACTTGCTGCAATGAATAATTCCAAGTTGCTTACAGGTAGGGTAGGAGATGTCGTGGGGTCGGAACGAGAGCTGTAGAAGAAATATGGGTTATACGTCAACTCGATGTGATCCCACGGCACATAGTTTGAAACATTATAGGGACCTGACGTGACCATCTCATCTTCCGGAGGCACTGGATTCCAGAGGTTCCAGTTCTCGAGACCAATCTCCTCAAAGATGTGTTTCGGGATGATTGGCTTGTATCCAACAGAGTGGAGGTGCCAATATGATTCTGTTTGAAATTCGATTGCAACTGTATATTCGGTTAGAGCATAGATTGCATCTACCTGGGCCAGGTCTCTCCCCAGCGGATTATCCGATGCTTCTCGAAAATAGTTGAGGGAGAATGCTACATCTGCTGCGGTTAGAGGAGTACTGTCAGTCCAAGTTGCATTTTGAACCAAATCGAAAGTTATCCGCGTATGACCCTCTATCACAGATGGATTATCATCATTTGTTTCAATTCTACAGGACTCGGCCAACCAGAGCACGTCCTCGCCTCTCTCATCTTGCATAATGAGGCTATCGTATAGCATGTTGAGAATGTCCATAGAATAGGCAGAGGAGGTGACCATAATATTGAACGAGTCAATAGGCAGAGGTGTGCTCCAGCGGAGTGCTCCGCCGAATAAACCATCGACAGGCTCCTCCAGATGAGCGCGGTAGTTGGTCCAGTAACAAGCAATTCCATGGTTGACATCGTGCACAAAATTATCGAATTTATCCTCCCTATATGCAGACAGCAAGGTATTCTCATAGCAGACGATTATAGGACTCTCGTAGACCAAAATTCTTTGCATCTCGATAGCTGCCTCATAGACATCCTCATACTCGGTAGCATGAAGAAGCTGATTTCTCCAGCCATCATATGTCGAGTTCTGGAACATTGGGAAGTTCCAGTATGGTTCATCAGCGTATTCTGACCAGTACTCGTAGGCAAGCCAGTCAACATCAAAGGTGGAAAAGCTAGAACCTAGAAACATCATATCGGAGTCACCATGGAAATATAGTCGATGGAGAGGATCCCAGGACCAACCAACATAGTTCTCGATGTTCAACTCGTCCAAAGCATTGGAAGCCGCACGACATGTTTCATAGGCCGCACTGGAAGATGTCACAATCTCCAAAGCAATATCAAAAGCTGTACCATTTGGAGCAGTTCGATATCCGGTTTCAGGGTCTATTTCAAAGCCTGCATCGTCAAGCATCTGGTTACCAAGTTCAACATTTGCCTCATAGTAGGTGTAAGGCAACAGCCCCTCAATTGAGAAGGGGTTGACCTGCGGTACGGGGCTATCCTGTGGCACTGATAGTCCGCCCCAGACATCGGCAGAGATTGCCTCTTTATCCAGTGCATACGCAAACGCCCTCCTAAACGAGGTCAGATTGAGAGGGTATTTGTCACAGTTGATTGTGATATACCCATAGCCGTTTCTAGGAGTTTGAACCAGTTCGATTGCTTCTGCGTCGTGGAGTGCGTCATAAAAGACAGGGTCAACAAAATCACCGATTAGATCTATTTCGTCGTTCTGTAAGGCATGCACTTGCTGGTCTTCACCTTCAATGACGTTGTAGACGATTTTGTTCACGAATGCACCGGTACCAGCACGAGTATTCAGACCTTGCGACCTCACAGGAGAAGGTATGATTGATATAAACATCATCAAAACGAGAATTGCATAGAAGCAAGTGCGCTTTCCAAATGTCAATGATTCCTATCCCGCCTTCTTAGAACATACCGTGCGATTAACTAAGCAGATGAGAAATATTCTTGTGTTAATCTAACTACAAAAGCATCTTGATTATTCAATCTATGGAAAAAAGAAAAATAGGGGACAGGTGTCCCCTTGAACTGTTTCTATCTCTGTCGCATCAGGATGTATCCACCAACGAGGATGACTACTGCTGCACCTACCGCACCAGCTACAACCGCAAGCAGTAGATCTTGTGAAATACTAGGGCCGTCATCGCCGGGGCCTTCTCCGTAATCAAATCCGTAGAAGAAGTTGTCGTAGCGAGTTAGTTCTGCAAACTCTCCGGCCACATAATCTGATACGTTATAGGGACCAGAGGTCACCATCTCGTCATCAGGTGGGATTGGATTCCAGAGGTTCCAACCGTCAAGTCCGATATCTTCGAAGATGTGCTTCGGGAAGACTGGCTTGTATCCAACAGTGTGGAGGTGCCAGAATGACTCAGTGCGGAACTCAACAACCACTCTGTATGTGGTTGGAGCATAGGCAGCGGTCATCTCGGTCAGGTCGGTTCCATATGGATTGCCGGGTGCATCACGGAAGTAGTTGAGGGAGAATGCTACATCCTCAGCCGTCAGTGGGGTTCCATCGGTCCAAGTAGCGTTCTGAATGATATCAAACGTGAACCGAGTGTACCCTTCTGGAACAGCAGGGTTGTCGTCATTCGTTTCAGCCTCATAGGACTCCGCCAACCACAAGACGTCCTCACCATTCTCATCCTGCACAATAAGGCTGTCGTACAGCATGTTCAGGATGTTCATAGAATAGGCAGAGGATGTGACCATGAAGTTGAAGGAATCAATGTCTAGTGGATTGCTCCAGCGGAAAGTTCCGCCGAAAATATCTCCAACGTCCTCCTTCAGATGGACTCGGTAGTTTGTCCAATAACCAGGAACGCCATCGCTGACGTCGTTGACAAAGCCCTCAAATCTGTCAGTTCTGTATGCTGATAGCAACGTGTTTTCGTATGCAATGATATTAGGACATTCGTATACCCAGATTCTTTGCATCTCGATAGCTGCCTCATAGACGTCCTCATATTCGGTAGCGGTGAGGAGCTGTTCTCTCCAACTATCGTAGGATGCGTTCTTGAACATGGGGAAGTTCCAGTAGTCTTCGGTAGCATACTCTGACCAGTACTCATACGCAAGCCAGTCCACGTCAAAGGTGGTGAAGCTTGAACCCAGGAAGACCATATCGAAGTCCCCATGGAAGTAGAGCCTGTTCAGATACTCGTAGAAGTCTGTGGGTACTGAGACTGCGTCGATATGCAGATCCTGTAATGCCTCAGCAAACACTTGACCAACTTCAATGGCGATGGGCGAAGACTGTGCACACTCCACAACCACATCAAAGGCATCACCGTTTGGTGCGGTCCTGAAACCAGTGTCTGTGTCTATCGCAAAGCCTGCATCATCAAGCATCTGGTTACCAAGTTCAACATTTGCCTCATAGTAGGTGTAAGGCAGCAGCCCCTCAATTGAGAAGGGGTTGACCTGCGGTATGGGGCTATCTTGTGGTACCGATAGTCCGTCCCAGACGTTGGCAGAGATTGCTTCTTTGTCCACAGCAAACGCAAGAGCTCTCCTGAATGCTGTGATATTGAATGGATAATCACGGTTATTGATAACAATATACCCGTAGCCATTCCTCAATACGTTTGCCACGTCGATATTCTCAGCCTCGACCAAAGCGTCAAGGAACTGAGGGTCGACCATGTCTCCGATGAGGTCGATCTCATCATTTTGTAGTGCAAGAACCTGCTGGTCATCACCCTCGATTACATTATAGACAATTTTGTTCACATATGGACCGCTTTTCCAGTTACCACCCAAGTCTTGAGCGGTTACAAAAAGCGGAGATATTGCCATAAACATAAAGGCGAGAGCAAGTGACATTGCAAGAACTTGCCTACGTTTTGTGTTCATCATTTCTTTTCTCTATCTCCTCAAGTCGAATCGGATGAAAGGAAATGATTACGAGAAGTGTAAAGCATTTTTATGTATATGAACGCACAAGCATCGTAGCTGAATTTTTTGTGAAAGGTCCCGTTGAAGAGGGGCCATTTTCTCATAAGCAAGATTCAATTCTAAGAAGCCAGAGCGCTTGCATATGTGAATGCTGCCCTCTCTAGTTTGTATAACATTATCCTTGTCAATAATATCATCTTCCATGTGTTTCCAATTACACAAGAGTATGCTTTTCAATTCAAATTCTGAAAGCGTATAGGACACGGTTCTTGATTCTTCGACTGTTTCGCAGAATGGAGATGAATCTATAAGTGCATGACTTCTCTTTCTTCAAAGGGACAGAGAATGAGTCTTCCTACTGACTTGAACAAATCTAGCATGAAAGATTTGATTGATTTTTTCCCAGAGATGATTGGGGTATTTGGCTTTCCCGATATTGTTCAGAATGAAGCCAGAATGATGTCATCAGATTCACCACGGGGCGTTGTCATGGCAGGAATGGGAGGGAGCTCAATCGCGGGACAGTACTGTAGTCGATTGTTGATTGGAGAATCTCGAGTTCCCCTCATTCCAATCAGGGATTATGTCTTGCCAAGATATGTTGACGATGGCTGGATAGTCATAGCTGTTAGCTACTCAGGTAATACAGAAGAAACTCTATCCTGTTTTGCAGATGCCAAACAAAGAGGATGTGAGTATTTCATTATTAGTTCAGGTGGAAAGCTGACTCAGACCGGTGAACAAAAGAGAACTGTTCCACTTCCTGGTGGGCTACAGCCGAGAGCTGCTTTGCCCCTGATATTTTCTGCAGAATACCATCTTATTAGGACTCTGACGGGCCTAGAAGAGTGCAACCTAGAGCGTACTAGAAGAGCCGTCAAGGCTGCGAAAGAGAAATGGGGGTCTCAGATTATTAAACCTAGATGCTTGTCTGAGAGGATTCAAAATAAGATCCCGGTCTTTATGGGAGCGCATCATCTGGATGCAGTGTCCTATAGAGCGAAATGTCAGATCAATGAGAATGCCAAGAGCGCAGCTTTCCACGCTTCCATACCAGAAGCAAATCATAATGAAGTGGAAGCAATATCGACCTATTCAAAGCATGCTATCACAGCGGTTATGATGCGCAGTTCTTTTGAGAGCGCAAGCATGTCAAAACGGTTCGACGTGACCAAGGAGCTATATGAGGAGGAAGCGGTGGAGGTTATTGAAATCAGAATAGAGCTCGATGACAAGGTAGCTGAAGCCCTATCTTTTACCCACTTCTTTGACGAAGTGTCATTTCAACTTGCCCTCTTGAATGATGTTGACTCAGTGGGGGTTCCAATAATATCCAGGCTAAAGAAGAAGATGTCAAAATAGCGGATGACTAGGGTTCTTCATAGCCTTCATAGCTAAATGCAAGAACACGTACTTGGTCACCTGGTGAATCAAAGACGTCATAGAATATTGTAAGCGTGATGCCCCAAACCCACTCTTCGTCAGCTGATGCGTTGTAAAGGGTGTATTTGTCTATTGGTTCACGTATTGAACTTGTTATCGTGAAGGTTTGATCATAACCGGGAGTCACGGTCCTATGCTCAGAAGGGATACTCCTTCTAAAACTGGCGTAAGACAACTTGTCGCCGTTCAGATACACACTAGCAGTGAGAAAAGTCACATAAGCCTCTCCTGCACTGGCCTCGGGAGCTACAATGGAGAAGTCCAGTTGTATAGCTGGATTAACAGTGAGATTATCAGGATTGAGATTTCTCACTCTTACTTCCTGCAAATCAATATCGAGATATTTCACGATAACATAGCTTCCACCATAATAATTGGCTGTGGTTGCAATACCGATACCGCTAACAATGCCAAAAATAATCATGGCAATTACAATGATGTTTTGAGGTTTGGTGTCAGCTATCATTACTAGTCCTCTCTTTTTCTGATTATAGATGTAGTGTTATCTTACTTCCGCTCTGCGCAGAAATTTCAATTCTTCCCTATACTATAATCGCGCTTAGGACCAATATATGTACAATCCAAGGGATCAACGCTAAGGTTGCCGGCAGAGGTATGGCGGGAAGGAGGCTATCTTCTTCGGCAAACACAAACACATTAACAATAACTCCTGCTGATGCTAGTAACATGGACATTGCCCAAACATGGAACGGTAAGAACACAAATGCATGCGCTGAAATCAATGCGTATGCAATATAGTCACCAACTCCGATTGACACTGACTCGGATTGAATGCGGGTGTAGTCGAAAGGGTCTGCTCCAATGCGTCCAGACATTATTGCATCGTCTGCGACCGGAGAATGACGAGTAAGTAAATAGTCTTCCACAATTAAGGATATGACAACAACAAACATTGTTGGTGTCACCATTGTGATTCCGAGAAATATTCCGAAGATACTACCATAGAACGACACGAAGATGTTCTTAACTGGAGTGGGGATTGCGTCCATGACAATCATGACTAATGATAACATCGAAATGCCAAGTGATAGTATAAGGATAAATCCCTGAAAGACATTCCGAGAACCCTTGAACAGAAGCAAGAGGAAAGCCTCCCCAATGAACACAGAAACAAAATAAAGAATTGGGGATATAAGAAAAGCAATGACAAGTTTCCTTGCCCTGCGGCCTCTTCTTTGAATTAGCTGGAATAAAGAGAACACAACAAGCATTCCTAAGGCAATAGATACTATAGACTGGATAATAATTTCTCCGAGGTTGTACCCCTGCGAACTGGATATGATATTCCCAATTGTTGATGAGTCGAGTACAAGAAGGGCGAAGACAGATCCTATCAAAAGCGGCAATCCAGAGAGAATGCTTAGAATTAATTGACTCCGCCTTACTGTCATGCGAATCACTCATTTCTTAACCATGAAGAAAATTAGCTTATAGATATCGCTCTCGAAGCAATATGGTAAGTGAAAGATTTTTGAAAAATAAGAAAAATAGGGGAC
>CAZYLT010000040.1:0-10171 GCA_964648855.1 uncultured archaeon | reverse complement strand
ACGACTATGGCAATGTGTTGCTCTAAATGGATATTTGACAAGGGTCCTATTGACCGCAAAGAACAAAATTGAAGATGTAATATTGGTAGCCGTAGATTATGGAGGCCTAACACCTTGGTTCAAGAAATATCCCTCGATAAGGTTTCTAGTGCCCTAGAGGAGATGATTCAAGATAGCTCTGTGATAGCATGCTATCTGTACGGATCATATGCGAGAGGAGAAGCAACCCCTCTCAGTGATTTGGATATTGCGATTCTCTGGACAAAAGAAGCCCCTGTCAAGGAACGGAAGAGGGAATTACTGCGACTATCGGAAAAGCTATCTGGACAGCTTGGGCATGACGTGGATGTGAGAAACCTCAATGAGGCGTTTCTTGAGCTACAATTTCGAGTCATATCAGAGGGGAAGGTAGTCCTCTGTAAAGATGAAAGGAGAAGACTTGAATTCGAGGACCGAGCAGTGATGCACTTTCTTGATTTCAAGCCAATGATTGCTGACTATAATCGGAATATGCATCAGAGAATCCTGGAGACTGGCAAACTATGAATAATATGAATGTCATGGATGCGAAACTCGCTAGACTGACAACAACCATGAGCTTGCTTCGAGATATCGCTGAAGAGGAAAAAGAAACCTTTCTTGCTGACAGAATCAAATTGGGAGCTGCGAAATACTACCTATTGGAAGCGATTCAGATTTGTCTCGATATTGGCAATCACATCATAGGATCTATGGGATGGGAGAGGCCACAGGATTATGCATCTGTGTTCGAAATCCTCGAGAAGAATCAAGTCCTGCCCACAAATCTCGCTGAGAGCCTTCAAGAGATGGCAAGGTTCAGAAATCGAATCGTACACCTCTATGGAGATTTCGACAACGAGATTTTGTATTCGATTCTTCAAGAGAATGTCGGAGATATCGATCTTCTAGCTCAACATATTGTTCAATTCATCGAAAAAAGGCGAGATGAGTAGGACCAATAGAATAGGGTTCTACTACAAAGGAAACGATGTCTTCCCAAATCCATAATCGAGCCTTGATAAGCCTCGCTACCATAGCTTTGAGTGTGACTTCTAGTTCAGAGTAATATCTCCAACGATAGATTGGTAGTTGATATGGCAGGAAGAAAAATAGTAACAAGAAGCAAGTCGGAAGTAGGTATATCACTATTGGCTTAGTGTTTTGCAGCTTAATTCCTTCACGATTGGTTTAGTTGTTTTCTCTCTCCTTGAATGCACGAAAAAGGAAACAGCTCCATGGGAGAAGGATATTGGGAGAATGATGGCTTTCATCATACATCCCTCTTTCGAAAATAACAGTATACAATTGAAAATGAAGAGATTAGAACCAACCCAATTGCTAATCGCAAGAAAAAGGAATTCATCGAAACGTTGTACCTTGCCGACACGTAGACAAGCACTGTATTTGTTGCCGAGTGTCCATTCTCGTCAAAAACCTGAAACATAATGATATAGGTGCCTTCTTCAAATGGTCCTAGCCAGATATGGATATCCGGACGATTCCAATCTCCTGCCTCAATTTCAGTTCCATTAAGGTATATCTCATACCTCGATGGTTGACAGTCCCAGATATGCCATTGTATAACAATGCTTTCGTTGTCTTTGACTTCCACTAGTTCTTCTGGCTGATAAATCATAGGAGATAGAGTGTCTACTAGCAATGAAGGATTTGTATCATTTGCGTTTGCCCAGCCAGAAATGCTGTATTCTCTCGAGCCGTCATAGTCGCTCCATTTGTTTCCTAGCCAAATATTCTCATCAGCATTTTCCCAAGCATTACCTCCCCTATTCCATCCCAGCGAGTTATCTGATAGCACCGAGGGGAATCTGGCATAGCCAGATTGCAGACCAAAACCACCGTTGGCACAGAGAAGATTATGAATAATGGAGTCATTCTGGAGGCGCGGAGCGGATATGCCATTTCTCACATTTTGAACAGCTATGTTCCCATAAATTGTGCAACGATCACAATCATCAAAGAAGAAGCCATTAGCCCCATTCAGCACTGATGTGTTATTGGTGAACGAGCAAGAGTGGAGGCCTTGGAGTACAAACCCATCCTGCTCGGAGAGATATGCGGTGTTAAGGCTGATAGAAAGGTTGTCCGATTGACGTATTATCAAGCCGGATCCTTGAACTGCATTGATGGTGTTAGCGTGTAGCACACAATCAGTACCATCATAGAAATCTATTGCATTTGAAGAAATGAGTGTGGCATTATTTTTGTTGAGAATGGAATATCTCAACTGAGATAGTTCATAGCCAATATACGCTCGTTTTGCTGTGTTCTGTAAAACTTTCATGTAGCTTGAGTCTGAAATTTTAATACCGGCATCAGAGATTGATTTCACACTGTTTTTCAAGAAGACACAATTATTCGAGCTTTGGATCACCATTCCGATTCTCTTGTTTGCAATAGTCATATTCTTCACTACTGCATTTGTCACATTGTGAAAGTACAGACCAACTCCATTGGATTCACTCTTTGACAGGAGACGGCTGTGGCCCAACCGGAAATATAGAGATGTGTGTTGAATTCTTATACAGGTTACATCACTTCGTATTGTTAAGTTCTCAATAAGGTAAGGAGCATCAATGGTCCCTGTTCCTGGCCACCTCTCAGTTTTAGCCTTGGCCATGAGTTCAGAATCTGAGCGGATGGATATAGGCGAACTCTCATCAGCAACAGAATACTCACCAATTCCGCTGTCGCTTAATAATGAAGGATGCTGCTTGCTATCCAATAATGGAAATGATAGGAAACCAATTAGGTTTAGAACAATGATATATGCCATTAGGATTGACCCAGAGCCCCTTTTCATCACCAGTGATCCCCAAAGCATGCTACTTGTAGTATTAGAAAACCTTCTCACTGTTGTATAGTTGTATGTTCAATATCAATACTTCTTTTCTAGAATAAAATTTGAACAGCACGCTGAAGAATCTTGAAATGAAGAAAAATAGCTGCACCGGATGAAGGCATCTGTCGACCATATACACTTACTACAATCCTTGCTGCGTACTCGCAACTCTAGGTACGTGCGAGCTGCACTTTCGATCTGCTAGCCTCGGACATTAGTAGCAGTGAGCTGAACTTCTCGGCGAACCTCGAAGCTTACGCCGTTCATTGTTATTAGCACAACCTTGGATTTCAAGGCCTCCGTTCAGGAATGGTGCTGGATAGGTTATCTTGTACATGAATGGAATTGCGAGCGGCATTGATGCCTGCGTGGAAATATTCATCGCACTCTTCACACCAAAAGTCCTCTCCATCCTTTCTCTCTGTTGGTGACCATCTCTCAATATGTTTCCCACAATCACTGTGAACATGACAAGTCTGGGAGGCAAATGGGGGGTCTATTGCTTAGAGCGACAAGGGGTTATGCCCCCGCCGATTTCGCATGAATCTTATAGCATCTATGATTTTCCTCCATAGAGTGGAGCCATGATCGCACGATGGATGTTAGAAACCTATCTGATCTTAGAAATTGTACAAATCTTTAGAGAACGGCAATGCAATTCACCAGTTTTGCCTTTAGTTTATGAGTAAATGTTTAAGCTCAATAATGATGACTCTATCGTAGGCTAAATACTAGTAAGCAAGGGTTTCTGCAGTATGTTTCTGAAATAGTATCCTATCTGTTTCATGTAAATCTCTTGTGACTGTCGATGACTTTCAAGAAGCCATAAAAATGATAGGTCTAATCGAAGTCAACTTGAAAATACAAAACATTTATTGGAAATGGTGTACCATTTACCTACCAATGAGGGGCATTGCCCTTCTGTTAGTCGGTGGGATTACACTTGGGTAAGAGGAGTAACATAATGCCCATTTTTGTAGCAGCTGTGATAATACTTGGTTCTGTGGGTCCTGTTATGGCAGGCAGGTCAACCTATAACGATGACGAACCAAGTGTAACATGGGGTTCTTGGACCGAACAATCAGGTCAATACAAGGCGACTGAAGAGAATGTTGACGATGATTATCGTTGTAAGTTCAAATTCTATTATTCAGGAATTCGAACCGATGGTGACGATTACTACATTCATATAGACTTCGTAGGGGTTTCTCCTGGCTGGCCCAATGCGGAGAGCCTACTGGCACAATATCGATGGGGTACACAAACTACGTGGACTGATATCGCGTATTTCGATATTTGGAGTAGTGACCTGGACTGGCTAATTACCGATGCAACATGTTCTACGCTGGAACTTCGATTTGTTGATTGCCTTGATGATGGCGATAACACAGTTCATACCTGGACCTTTGATGATACCCCGTATGTCATAGCTGATTATTAATGGTGAAACAGACTTGTCAGTAGTATCTGGTAAAACAACCCCTTAGAAGAAATACCAGTCAAAGCGAATTCATACGTGGATGAGAGTATGACAGTACCAGAGTTTGTAATATCCATAAGAGAGCTACGAAAATCATATGGTAATTTGCAAGCATTGGATAGACTGACACTGAATATAGAGTCGGGTGTTACTGGTCTGATTGGACCGAATGGCGCAGGAAAGACAACTCTCATCAGAACATTGTTAGGCCTACTTAGACCTGATGGAGGTATCGCAAGGGTCTTGGGTCATAATGTTGTTACTGAATCCATAGAGGTACGCAGGCGAGTAAGAGTTTTGCATGAGAAGGCCTATTTTCCGCCCTCTATGACTCCATCTGCCTTTTTGAAAGCGGCAAACAGATTCCATGGTACAGATAGCGACATATATGAAATACTATCAAGGGTGGGTATTTTGCATGCAGCCGATAAACAGATTCGACATCTTTCTGCTGGAATGTATCAGCGGCTCGGATTCGCTCAAACCCTCGTAGGAAATCCTCGTCTCATTTTTCTTGACGAACCCACTTCTCATCTCGATGTTCGAGGACGAGATGAAGTTGTGAGTCTTATCGTTAAACTTCACAAAGAGGAGGATATCTCTTTCTTAATCTCCTCTCATATTTTATCTGAACTAGAACGCGCATGTCATTCAGTAGCCTTCATCAAGAAGGGACGCCTCTTTGATTATGGACCAGTGGATAAGCTAATAGCAAAGCACACTCGAAATCGGTATCAAATAATAACTTCTGACGCTCACCAGCTCTCCAAGCACCTAAAAGAGAATGCAAACATTGAGGAAACGCTGGTTCTTGGAGTTGCCAGTTTGGTAGTAGAAGGGCATTCTGATTTGGAAGGAGACATCGAATCATTGGTTAGAGATATTGCGGTCCAACAAGATATTGAGATATACAAGATTGAACCAAGCAGAAGTCTTGAAGAAGTATATCGAAAGGTGATAGGAGCTCAAACAGAACATGACTAAAAAGAAGAGTGTCATTCAATTTGAGATGGAGAGCAAGTTTTCATTTCCGGCAATTGCTGCCATAATAGGAACATTTCTTGTTGCAGGCATGTATTCGGCCTTGACACACTCGTCCAGAAACATCACAATTTCAGGTCCAGATATAGGTAGACTAGAGTTGATCTCTAATGCCATAAAAGACATGGGTATCTCAGTCTTAGTGACTTCAGCGGCAAATTTCATCTTTCCTTTGATGATTATCGTTCCACTTGTTGTTGGCTTCACATTTGCAGGGGGATATGATAGTGGGTTATTTCGGACGCTGCTCTCTTTTCCGATTAAGAGAGGTGACCTTTTTCTATTGAAGTACATGAATGTAGTATTCTGGGTGGGGATGGCGGCTGTTATGGGATGTATATCTAGTGTGTTTTTCTTTGTCCCTCTCGTCTATGGTTTAGCATCTGCTGTTATTGTTTTAGTTTCGCTTTGGGTGCATATTTCTTTAACGACAGCTATTGCTTTCTTGGTTGGTGGTATTACTAGGAATTCATTGGCGACCTCATTTGGTTCTATTGCTATCATGTTTGGCTCTTTCTTTCTTTTCACTTGGCTTAATGCACCGCCACTCATGAAAATGATTCTATTTCTACCAGGAGTGATTGGCAAGTACATTGGTACTGGTCCAATATGGGTATACGTTTCTATAGATATCACGCTTATAGATATCATAATGGCTATGGGCATGTCATGTATCCTCGTCGTTTTGCTAATGGCGGCCAGTTATGCAGTATTCCGGCGAACAGGGGTGTGAACAAAATGCGGAAACGCCTTTCAAAACCACTCTTATTCATTGGAGTTCTCCTTCTCCTATTTTCATTTGCCCCCAGTAGAATAGGAGGGAACGACTTCACAAATAAGGATGGTGAGTTCAGCGGTATGATAGTCATGAACAGCGGTGATATCCTTGTGAACGCACAGTCTCTGACTGAGAGTACTTTCTCTCTCTACCTGTTTGATAATGAAAGCGGAATGAAGTTGTTCAGAGAATACTCTATGGAGAATGTATCCCCTATTGTATCTATAGAGAACACAAGCAACTACCAAGGCGTTATCGATCTACCTAGCGACAAAGCCTACTTCCTCGTCGTTACCCAATCGAATATCAGCCCATCAGAATCTTGGGTGAATATTAACGTGTACCGAGCGACACCACATCCGAGGGTCATCTCAATGGGGTTTGTCCTGATGAGTGTAGCGCTCATTTTGTCCTACCCTGAGATAAGAGAAATTGTAAAGCGCTTCATGTAATATGTGCGCACCAACCACTCATGTACAAACATTCTAATCTAATAGAGAATCCCCAGTTCTTGGTTGAACTAATATTGTATGAATAAATAGCTGCATCGGATGAAGGCAGTTCTTGACCATATACACGTTCTACAATCCTTGCTGCGCCCGCAACTCTAGGTACGTGCGAGCTGCACTTTCAATCTGTTGTACTGCTTCTCTATAGTAGCCAAACAACTAGATATGCATTATATTGAATTGTCTAGACATCGAACGAATTTACCGTTTTGAAACAATGTATTGCTTGACATTCGGAAAAGCTTCCGGTTCCTCATTGGGGATGGGTCTGAACGTCCAAAGCCGTGACCTATGAATGAAGTAAAGAAATCGAGCGAGTAAGAGTCCTAATCCCGGTCCATAGAACAAATAGCTCCATGCAAGCCCACCAAATCCGCCAAGAGCAGTATTGACCGCAAAGCCCAAGACTACCGATACCACAGAGAATGGGGGGCTCAGTACAAGTATCATGTAGGGAATAGAAACACGAACTGCTTCTTTCTTGATAAACTTCTTTTCGAATCTACGCAGTAAATAAACTCCCACCGAGAAGCCGAGGAATGCCAAGATAACATACAGGATGACGGCGTCCATAGTACTGATTTCATAGATCCAGGTAGAAGAAGGCCTTTGGATCCAAGCTAATGTGATCCCAAGCGTGCTAACCACAGCTAATGCTATGTCCAGAATGGTGAATGGTAAGAAGCGTATAGAGAGCAAATAATTTCCCTCGATTGAATCCAGCTTGAGGCTTTTCGAATCCATATCATTCATCCCCATGAATATATCCAGAGATCCTTCCAGCCACCATATGATGCCTGTAGAAACACGCCATTCCAATATGTATATGGCCATCCGTCATCTTGTTCGGCCTTAAGAACATGTTCCAGCCACCAACCTACCGCAACAAAGTAGACAGTGAGGATAGCAAGAAGACCTGCGACTATCCATGCTGCAAGTGTTATAGCTGCCAAGGTAAGCAAGTACATACCAATTGCAGCATCTGCGATTGCCATCGCTACAACCCAAATGCTGTTAGCTTGGATGGCTTGATACACTGTTGATTGTGAATGGTGAATCATCCCGTATCCATTTCCAACAGATTGATCCCATTGGAGATTCCACTGTTGAGGATGATAAGTATAGTAATTATCAGGATGTTCGTATTTGACCCACTGTTGACTGTTTCCATAGGTGCGAATCATATGAGTTATGCCATGCCATGTGAAGTAAACAAAAGTCCCATAGTCGTCAAGCGCTGGCACCATACTATTGGATGATGTTGTGCTCTCAAAATCCATAGATATGACCGGAATAGACCTACTGACCTCTCTTACTTCATTCACACTTTTATTACTCGCGCTATCACGGATAACTATTTTCTGTTTATAATTTGCAATGTTCTTGTCGTTATCTAGCGATACATTTCCGGAAATTGTGATTTTAGCATGATTCTCTTGATAATCGAAGCTACGTGTAGCGTCAAAAGAACCTATCCTAGGTCTTAGTAGTTTGTTTCGTGTTGTATTGAAAGACTGTGTTTGGGCACTGGTCTTGGCGCTCGGTATCGGTGCTATAAATGCCATAAATAGCAGGGGTAAAATAGCTAGTAGTAGAACTCTTTTAGATTTCGTTAAACTAATACTCAATTATTCTCCCACACTAGTTCTATTATGGATAGAGGACGCATATATAGGCGTAGGATAAGATTAGAATTAACTAGAATGGATGAAACTCGGATATTAAGGCAATATTCACCATTAGAGATTCAATCATAAATTAATTTTTTAGAAGATAGGAATGATAGCCAATAAGAGGTCAATTATTCTGCTCTCCACTTCACAGTCGGACATTTGATGGTATAGCTTTTGGAGAGCATCAGAAGCAAAGAAGTCATCGGGATGGTAGGTGCTATATCAAACCAGCTGTCATATGCTAGAATGAACTAAAAATAGCTACATTGGATGAAGGCATTCTCTGAGCATATACACTTACTACAATCCTTGTCGCACTCGCAACTCTAGGTACGTGCGAGCTGCACTTTCGATCTGCTAGCCTCGGACATTAGTAGCAGTGAGCTGAACTTCTCGGCGAACCTCGAAGCTTACACCCCTGCCCTATTAACCATCTCTTCTAGATGAGTCCTCGTTTTCCAGACGCAACGTTGTCGTCGCCGACCCCGTCGCCCAATTAAGGGAGTCTGTAAAGTGGATGTCTCGTTTATGCTCCGGCTTCCAGCTTAGATGCATTCAGCTGTTATCCGTTACGGCTTAGCTACCCATCAGTGCCCTCTCGGACAAATGGTACACCATTGGCCGCGACAATACGTTCCTCTCGTACCGGTATCATCTTAGCGACAGACATCCGACAGTCCCAATAGAGAGAAACCAACCTGTCTCGCAACGGTCTAAACCCAGCTCACGTTCGGTTTTAATCGGTGAGCACCCGCACCCTTGGCGCTTTATGCAACGCCAGGATACCAAGAGCCGACATCGAGGAAGCAAGCCGCGGGGTCGATATGAACTCTTGCCCGCGACAACTCTGTTTAGGGTCCTTAGTCGGCGTTACTCAGCGAGGTATTGCAGTAAGCGTGAACGCTTCTCGGGATGTCTCACCCCAGCTTCCACATCCAAGAAACGCTTTAGATTCTCGCGTCCTGTTAGATACATCTGCCACACGTCTCTACCTTTAGGTAGGTAGAGGCCAAAGTGGATACCATCTCTTTCAAGGATCTCGCCTGCTATTCTAAGTTTCTTCAGGCTTTGATTATAGATACTGAATTGTGGTTGGTTGTCGGTGTTACGAGTTGCTGAGCCTTCTGCATCAGCAAGACCGCACACCCATGCTCGTTGTTCTTTGACACCCCATAATCGTATTATCTCGGGTCTCTCAGATATGACTCGGAGAGTCTCAACGAGATGTTTATCCCACACCTGAATACGATACTCAGGTCTGGTTCCACGCTTTTTGACTGTAACCTTCTTTTCCTTAGGAAACTCAAGTTTGAGCGCAGGCATAACGATGTCAGTAAGCCATCGTTCTGATTTGGATTCGATATCAAAGACGTATCCTTCCTTTCCACCTTTACCGAGGTGGGCATCCTCAGATATACCTGCGAGATAGGCAACGTTTTCGCTGGCGAATCGTAGACTGAGGTCTTCAAGAGGTCTTGATACCTCATTGAGGTCCTCATCATCTCGTAAGTTCCAGCGTTCCATTTTCTCCACTCATTTGTTGGCAAATTTGCATTTATTGTCCTCGCTTTTCAGCGACCGGCTAAAGATTACCCCTGGGGTAAGTTTTTTGTCATTCCTACCGCTCACAATTGGCTAGTAAGAGTTCGCTAGGCCAGACTTTCGTCTCGGGTTCCGTTGCTGTTCGGGAACCCGTCAGCCGAGCTTATACCCTTGATTTCAACGAGACGTTTCCATCGCCTCTGAGCTCAGCATTGGTCAGGGCTGATCTCCTGTCAGCCCTGTGCCGCCCCAGCCCAACTGCCTACC
>CAZYLT010000039.1:0-10317 GCA_964648855.1 uncultured archaeon | reverse complement strand
GCTACGACCAACTTCGCGGAGAACGAGCAATCACCAGTCTAGATAAGCCTTTTACCCCTAGGCCCAGTTCAACGGAGCGAGTTGCACGTCAGAACCCTCTCGGGCCTCCACCGAGCTTTCGCCCGGCTTCACCCTGACCAGGCCTAGATCGACTGGTTTCTCGTGTCATGTCTGTGACTACGGGCACTTTTCACACCCCGTCCCTCGCCCGAAGGCTGCGGACTTGTTGGTTTCCCTTCGTTTTCGGCTTGACGCCTTATCCTCGCCACGTACATGAACTCCCTGGCCCGTGTTTCAAGACGGATGATGCTGATTCGATCCGCTCTGGTCCTACTACAGGATCCCTCCTGATTCGTTCTCAGAGCATCTTCTCTTTTCATCAGCATCCTTTGTTTAAACTACTGGTTTCAGGTGCTTTTCACCCCGCTTCCGCGGCACTTTTCAACTTTCGCTCGCGCTACATAGTCTACTATCGGTTTGGTTGAATATTTAGGCTTCCCAGATTGCGGCTGGGACGTTCACACGAGATGTCCAACCCATGCTACTCGGGATCCTGAACCATGCCCGCAGTTTACGCCTACGGGGGTATCACCCTCTCTGCCGCGTCGTTCCAGACGACTTTGGCTTAGATGCGTCGGCATGTAATGTTCAGGCCCTCACACCACATCTCCGAGAACTCTTCGCTCTCGGATTCGGTTTGGCCTTTTTCCCTTTCTTTCGCCAGTACTCGGGAAATCTCTAAGTTGATTTCTGTTCCTGCCCGTACTAAGATGCTTCAATTCCGAGCGTTCCCCTTCCAGATTTGACCCTGGAATCATGCAGGGTATTAACCCACATGTGGAAGTCCTATTCAGGTTCCTACGGATCAACGGCTTCATGCGCCTACCCGTAGAATATCGCAGCTTGTCGCGCCCTTCATCAGTTAACCAACCAAGTCATCCACCAGCAGCTGTACAGCATTTGCAGTTCTAGTCATGCAGCCGGCAACGTAATACCTGTTGCGCAGCTGACGCTGAACAGCCAAGGATTGTAATAACCTAATCTAATTTAGTTTGGAATTTGTATCGAGTTTTCATACACTACAGTGTATATGATCTGCCTTCATCCTCTGCAATCGCCACATCTCGCCTCTTTTACCTGCAAATAAACAGGGGTGCACGGCACCAAGGGGATGTATTGACGGTCCTCCACCGGAAATGACTCCATGATTACGTCTGGTCCCGATGGTCGTTCAACCAGCAAAAATATGCTGGAATCGGACCAAACACACGCTATGAGGCATCACAGCTGTGTGCGCTCCGCGAGCCAATTGCGCTCGCGATTTAAAGCTTGCTATACATCGAGGTTCATAGAACGGTGTCACAATGACCTTTCGAGAGCCATCGCATAAGACCGCCTCTACTCAATGAGAGCATATTTGTCGTCCAGTTATGTGAAGATAAACATTACGCTCAAGCCGCATTTGAAGAACAAACCGGCGGTGGTATTCAGAACCACATCATACCTCCACTTGGCTGATTTCGCTTTCATCCCAATTCTTCCGAGTCACGTATTTCAGGATATGAGCCCTCGGGATTGGGTTGAGTGGGATTCCGACCAAGCTTCAATGGAAATCTCTGGGTCTTTCAACACGAGCGTGATAGAGGACCATGATAAAATTATCATGAAGAAAAGGTCGAACTATTTCTGTTAGCATGGGATTGAAACCGATGATGAAAATCTTTGCACTTCATCATTTCAGCTAGCGATTGCCGCAGCATTGATTGCTACTGGAATAGCTGTTTTCGAGATTCTGCGCAGACGCATGAAATGAAGAGTTGAATGCGTACATATGGGCTATTGCCAAGAGGAGAGCTGTATTTCTACGAGCTCTTGAATCCCTCTTTGAGCCAGTTCTAGCATGTCATCTAGGACATCTCGGTCGAAGGTTGAGTTTTCGCCAGTACCTTGTAATTCAACAAACTCGTCATCAAGCATGACAATATTCATGTCAACGTCAGCAACTGAATCCTCAGCATAACAGAGATCCAAGAGAGGGTCTCCATCTACAACGCCCACACTGATTGCAGCGAGGTTGCCATTCAGCGGCATATCTGGAATCATGTTCATATCTACCATGTACCGAAGAGCATCAACAAGCGCAACATAACCCCCCGTAACAGACGCAGTTCGAGTACCACCGTCAGCCTGAATCACATCACAGTCTATCCGAATCTGGTGTTCTCCCAATTTGACCATGTCCACAGCAGCACGCAGAGACCTGCCAATCATGCGTTGTATCTCCCTTGCCCTCCCACTATGGCGAAATCGGTTCGTTCGTTCGTCAGTTGCTCGAGGGAGCATTGCGTACTCCGCTGTCACCCAGCCCTCTCCACGTCCATTCAACCAGTTCGGAACGCTCTCTTCAACTGTTGCGGCGCATATCACCTTTGTTTCTCCAGTGGCTATCAGAACAGAGCCCTCCGGATATTTGAGATAGTCACGTTGGATTGTAACTGGGCGCAATTCGTCATTATTTCTACCATCGATGCGAGTCAAACAATCATCCTCAAGAAACACAGATAGATTCCCCTATTAATCACTGTCGGATGCCGTTAGGGATTTCAGACGTAGATACACAGGGCAAAGTCATATTATTGTAAGAGGTATATAGTAGTCTAGAGTATTCCTCAACTTGCCAGGATGTGTATTTCAGCCGTGATGGATGTGCGTCGTAAATTTGAACAGTCATTACAAGATACCGTAGAAGAATGGAAGTCACGTGAAGAGGTCAGGGGGATTTTCGTGTATGGGTCTTACGTTCGCGGGACAGCAACAATAAGCTCGGACCTAGATATTGCTATCATTTGGAATGAGGATGAAGCTCCAGCAAGATTAATCGCGCGTCATAAAGGAGTGCTCATAGATATGGACTTCATGACACCAGAGGGCATAGAGGTTGTCCTCCAACACGAAGCCACTGATGCATTCGAAGTTGCTGGTGTGATTAGCAGGCTACGTAGTGCACGGATTGAATATGACCCTGACCAACTACTGGCCGATTGGCTCACTCGTGTGCAGGACTATACATGGCCTGAGGAAGTGATGGAGAGAGAAAAAGAAAGCATTCTAGAATCATTTGGCTGTGCCAAGGTTTTCCTAGAAAAGGGGGACACGGCTAGCGCTAGCTATGCTATGCGCTTGGGTATTCTCAGACTAGCTAGGCTGGTCCTAATGCGGAACAACAATTTCTCCATCATCAAACCCGCAGAGGTTTTCTCAGAGCTAAGAATGCTAGACCCAGTTTCATCTCAGCTGTTTCTACGAGCCTTTAAGCTCAAAGGCGTCAGTGAAAACCGGCTTATGACAATTCTTGATGACTTGAAGAAATGGCTTATCGAGGCCGTGGAGAGATTTGAACGGGAAGATAGAACAGAAGAAGAAGTTATAGCTCTACTCACTCAGGCACAACGGTATTACTATGGTGCAAATGGGCTGACCATAAATGGTGACAATGAATTAGCAATGTTGGAAATCAGACGATGCATCCCCATGATTGGGATGGCACTACTCATGCTTTCTGACACATCTTTTGAACAAGAAGATTCACTTCTAGAATTCCTCAGAGAGAACGAAAAGGAGTTCTATGATGAGATTATTTCCGAATATGGAGGCTATGACATGCAGCCTAGGGGTATTGAGAGAGCAATCGGTGAAGCGACGTTCATTGTAAATAGACTGTGAATAGATTTCGGTAGAGATTTCTCCAAGAACTAAATTGATTAGGTATGTTCCATCTGATTATTGTGTGAAGCAGATGTCTGACACAGAAACTGAAGTAGTAGAACTATCTACTGTTCCACTCACTCGACAGAAGCAGGATATTGTCGATGCTGAACTCGAAAAATATGCAGGTGCAACCAATTACCTTATTGTTGCGATCTTCGGAGAGCCTCCACGTAATCAGGAAGAAATCTTGGAGGGGCTGAGAAACAAATTCTACGGAAAATTTGATGTTCGTCCTGAATACTTCCAAGATGTACTGACCTCTGCTAGGCTTGAAATTCGAAGACATAAGGCACAGGCAAAATATCTTCGAAACCTACGGGACAAGGTTCCATCTTTTGAAGAGGGTGAGTTGAGGTTTTCTACACCAATAGTTGAAGTTGGAAAGAAGGCCATTATTATTAAGACTTCAGAAGAAGAAGTTCCGTTGCCATTTGACAAATATAGCCGCAACAAGAATGCCCAAGTTTTAGAAGAAATTCGAACCGGTAAAAAGAAATTTGAGCGGGTACGTTTCAAGTGGAACAAAGAGGGATATTTTGATGTCGATATCCGTTTGGAAAAATAGGGACATTGCTGTTCACTGGAGAGCAATTATCCAGGAGATTAGAGAACCCGTAAAATCGGTTGTTCATATGTGACCACCCGACGGATGCAAAATATCAAATGATATGCCATTCCTACATGTACAGGAGGAACATAGTTCGCATGAAGCCGAGTCCTATATTCGCAGTGTTCTATCCCAGCTGGAACTCATAAGGCGCGAGGCGTTCTTCTTATGAATTGAAGGCCAGATATAATCCCCTCATGCCCGTTGATAACGCGTTGAGGTTCCCCCCTTCTTGTATCAGGAAGGATATCTTCTGCATTCGCTACACCGCATGCTAGTCGCTTACACTTGAAGTCAATAGCAAGGGCTGTCAGAGCAGGATTGTTTCCTGAGGCCCTGTACAGAAGACTAGGCTCCAAGTTAGAACACCACTTAGAGGCGTTCACTGTAGTTAATGTATCAAAACGATAAAAGTCTGTGTGGTTCATCTACGTCGGTAGACAGTAATGGCTACAGCGGCGATGACCGGAACTGCAATGATAACCAGCCATTCGAGTTGGATGGGAAAATCAGGTGTAAACCCAGTAGTTCCCACTTGTTGCTCGTGCAGGAAGCTCTCCAAAACCCTACCAACTGCCTCAAGGCTTTCTCCACTACATTTGTCTGGTGTGTCTGCTCGCGTGTGCCAATACCATGGGAAGGGATAATGAATGAGGTCGACTGCTGGAATTCCAGCATCAATAAATGGTCTATGATCATCAATTATAGAACCGCCAGCTGTATCCAAGAATATGTCACTGTATCCTAGTTTGTCAGCTTCTTCCCATATGGCATCCTGCAACGAATCTGTTGAAGCCCTTTCGCGAGGAATCCGCAATGATGCATCGCCCACCATATCAGCCAAAATCATCCCTCGAATAGCTGTTTTGTCCTGTTCACTTAGTAATTCTACATATTTTCTCGATCCAACAATCCAGTCCCATCCATCTATCTGTCCTGAGTCTTCAGCATCAAAAAAGACGAATTCAACGACTGACCTGCTATCTTGCGGCAGTGAATTTGCAAGCTCTAGCAGAACGGCTGCACCACTAGCTCCATCATTAGCACCCAAGACAGGCAGAGTACGGTTCTCCATTGCGGAATCTTGGTCTGCAAGTGGGCGAGTATCATAATGGGCCCCTAAGATGAATCGAGATTTATTCGGATTCTGGCTTCTTGCAATGATATTCACGCATTTTGTGTCACGATACGTGAAATTCTGTAGTTCAACAGCCCAACCGAATGACTCTATTTGTTCAATGATATATTCCCGGCACCTACTGAGATTGTCAGATCCCGGAGGACGTGGACCAAATGCACATTGGGCTTCAAGATGTTCGAATGCAGAGGTGCCATCGAAGTTCAGTTCATAGGATTCTTGTTTCAATACAGGATTAGGATTGACAATGACCAGTAGTAGAATAGGGATGAGGGCTCTGGGCATCTTTTGCGACCAAGTTCTGAGAGTCATGGCGTCCTAAGAATCTTTCACTGTTGGAAACTGATGCGTGAACGGACTATCTTCTCAATTAACATAGGAAGCTCAGAGGGAAGCTCTCGTAAAATGATTAGAGGAAGGTGGGCGTAGCCAAAGTTTCCACGTGCTAGACCAGCCAAGATTTTGGCAGAAATCTCATGACCTTCTGCCTTCTTCAGAAGCCACTCAGCAAATGATGCCCCTCGTAATCCGAACCACTCGGCTAGTTGGAAATTGGCCCCGAATTCTTTCTTACAAGAGTCATGGTATTTCATGAGGTGCTTAGAAGAGCTTTCTTCCTTTTCTTTGCATTCCTGTATAGTATTTACAGCATGTACAGCAGACCGCATTGCGTATGCTATACCCTCACCCATTAGAGGGTCAACAAAGCCCGCAGCGTCTCCAACCAAGACTGCCCGTTTGCATACATTAGGTCCAAGCACACCTCTTCCGCCCAAGAAGTGTGTATAGCGTTTCTCTATGGGAATCTCGATTCCCAGATACTTCTCCATCCGCTTATGGAATTGATTGAAGATGGGTCGTAATGGGTGCATGTGGGCGCTTGCACCAGCTACACCTATTGCCAGATGTTCTTTCTTTGCGAATACCCATCCATAGCTGATTCTACTCGCGGCTGGAAGTATACGCAACACTTCCGGGTGCCCCTTCATAGCCTCTAGAACACTTTCTTCCCCAACATGAACGTTAGTCTCCACTCCTAATCCAACACTATGGGGGCTCTTCCTCTTTGGGCGAAGGCCCAATGACCTGCTCACTATCGAGTTTACTCCATCCGCCCCGATAAGATAAGAACCTCCAAACTCTCGACCATCTCTCAATTTGACAGTGGCGCATTCATCGTCAACAGAAGCATCTACAACCTCTGCTTCTTCAAGAAGAGTTGCTCCAGCAGATTCTGCCCGTCGTGCTAAAAACTCATCAAATCTGCTACGGAACACGGTGATACCAATTTTCTTCTTGGATACAAACTCTGCCTCTTCATAGTCTGGAAAAACGAATTTCAAACCGAATATTTTTCTCTCAATTATTTCTGATGGAATTCTCTTATCAATTACATTTAGCGCACGCTGCATAACAGCTCCGCCACATGGTTTAGTTCTAGGCAAAGAGAATTTTTCCAATAGAAGTGTATCTAGACCATTGGAAGCAGATTCGTAGGCTGCCGTTGACCCTGCTGGCCCCGCACCAACAATAATGACATCGTATTTCATTGTCATTCTTGCACCACACATTCAGGAAGATGTTCCAACCACTCCACGATTTGAGGACATTGTTTTCTCAGATTCAGGATTTGTATTTAGGTTTAATGAATTCCGTCTTAGTGAGCATATTGACAAGAATAAATGGGGGAATCTCATATGTCCCTGCAATTTTCACAACCTTGGCGGTTGATGAGCCCTAAACGGCGCATGATTTTTCCGCCAGGTTGCTCAGGAGCGGGTTCCCCAGGAGGGTTTTCGGTTGGGATTTCCCTTCTACCCACCTCTTTGAATCCATAAGCCTGCACCAACATCAATGAGGGGGTGTTCTCTTCATATATCTCGGTATAGACTTGTTCAACCCCAGCATCAATGAAGTATTCAGAGGATCTACGAATCAGAGCCGTTGCAACGCCTCGACGTCTACGACTAGGTGCCACCCCAAGACCAGTTATTTCACCATAAACTGAATCCTCTTCCTTCTCAACAAAACAGGCAATGAACCCAACAAGAGAATCCCATATTTCAGCCACAAAAATACCCTCAGTTTCCATCTTTTTGGCATCTTCTTCAGTCAGTGGGCAGAAGGGGTCTGGAGAGGCAAGAAATGCACGGTTATATAGATCGACAAACTCACTCATTTCTTCTCGTTTCAGGCCTCGCACATGAACATACTTCGGAATTTCCTTTTCATCCCACCACTCCTCCGCTAATTCTAGAGCCTCTTCTGCATCAGCCTTCATGACGAGATATGACTTTGTTCCCATTTGCTGAGATGAATCTGCTTTGCCTGATGACAATATTAGTCCCTACTCCGATTATCAACTCAGAAACTCAACTGTACAGCCTATCAATGGCGCTTATGGTGGCCTCTATTTCTTTTTCTACCGCCTCAATCATGAGGGGGTTCTGTTCGCCCGTTTCTTCCGTTTCATCTTCCTGCTCTCCTTTTTGGCCGGTATGCAAGTTGCCATCGCAGGCAAGAATCGAAGCAGCTTCCAATCCTTTGGTCTGTGCAAAAACGTAAAGCATTGAGCTCTCCATCTCGACGCATTTGACCTTAGCCTTGGTCCAAATATCTAACTGATTTTTGCCCTCACCAACGTAATAGACATCGCTAGTCCAGCAAATCCCCGAATGAACCCTATCATGTGGCAAGAGCTTCTTGATTTCATCATATAATGCGGTATAGAGCTCCGGTGTGGCAACTGCTGGATATTCCATGGGAGCATAATTTAGACTTGTACGTTCATCGCGGACACAGGCGGTAGGTACTACTACATCACCAGTTTGTACGTCCAGGCTGATTCCCCCACAAGATCCAACCCTGATGAATGTCTTCGCACCCACGTTTGCAAATTCTTCCACGCAAATATGAGTAGAGGGCGTCCCGATGCCAGTGCCTGAGATGTTGAGGGGTATGCCCTTTGGCGTATAAGCCCTATAGGTAACAAAACCCCGATAACGGGCGACTTCTTCAGCGTCTTTCATTTTTGCTGCAATTTTTGGAACTCTATCGGGATTACCAGCAATGAGAACAATTTCCTCTACATCGTCCACTCCAACTCGTAAATGAGGCTGAACTCTCTTTTTCATGATATACACCATAACCAGATGCTCGAATTTGGTCTGGCATATTATTTTGCGTGTTGCTTGATAATATCTTTGATGGTTCTTGAAAATCAGGAGAATCTAGCGAGTTTCTATTCGTTTCAAGATGCATTCAATACATACCTTATCGTTGGCTATCTGAAACACTTTTCCAAACTGAGGATGCAAACACCCGCAACATTCACATGGGCCTACTTCATGCTCATAATTCTCTGTCAAGAAAACCACTAGTAAGGAAAGTAGTTTGGATGCGCCTAATGACACTTGCAATCTGAGCCAACGTCCATTGATATCGTGCGTCAGCGTACCTTATTATCTCATTGGAATTTCGCGTATGGGTCGCCAGAACATCTTTTTGCGGCAACGGAGGATACCCATAACAAGGTGAAAGGCATGGCTAAGAAAGGATTTGATTTGTAATGGTGAATTTCACGTACTATTGCTATTTCTGCAAATCAAAGAATTCCTTAGAACTCCCCGCGCCGGAGGCACCTGACTATCACCACGCAGATTTGAAGTGTAGCGCATGCGGAGACTCAACGCATGTCCTGTTGTCTTCTTATCCGGGTGAAGAGTGTAATCGCTATGTATACTGGATCAATGACATCTCCATTCCCAATCTCGTCACGGGATTTGCAGACTATAAGGTACAAAATATGCAGAAACTAATTGACTCAGCGGCTGAACAGGATGTGAAGATTGGAATTGGTACGCCAAAAACATTTCCAATTAATGCCAAGTGTCCATGTGGGTCAGAATTGACTGTAGAGATAGAGATATGCGATTTGTGTGAGTAAGATGCTCACATCGCGTATACCGACGGCAATTTCAACAGAGGTAGTGAAAAAGATAGCTTTCTCTCTTTGGGAAAAGAGTCTGAATCAGGTCTTCATGTTTTTCTTCAACGATAAAGTCAGCATCAAATTCGCAAAGCTCATGAAGCCCATAGGCCCCTAATAGCAAACGAGCAAATTTGCTTGGTGGTGTTCTTAGCGCGCCCTTGTATCCTATCACTGGTTTTTGATGTGTTTCGATTTTGACAAGCTTTCCATCTCCAAATATCAATCTATGAATCTCAAGATATGTATTAATCTCAATATCCAAACTTAGGGACTGGTACGGGCTTCCTACAAGCCGTTCCTCTAATGCGTGTCGGACTCGCCAGAGAAAACGACCAGGGTCAGGTATTCGGATCTGATATTTCCAGCCTCGTGTCATTATCCCACCTAGGGAAAGAGCTAATTTGCTCGGATGGAAAGCGGTTGTTCCCGGAAGATGAATCTCCTGGACCTCATTTTTCAAACTGATTTCTCGTAGATATTCTAGCAAGGCAAGAGCACAGTCATGACCACGGGTCGCGGTTTCAAAAACCGTGAGTGTTCTCTTGTTATTTGCTTCATTGAGTTCCTTAGAGATAATCTCACGGAAATATCCGCAGATTTCACCATCCCTTTCAATTATTTTTGTGTGAAATCTTTCAGATTCATGCATTCTGGTCTTTTCTTGAGTTGACCACAATTCCTTGCTTCTTTGGGTTGCAACCATCAACTTTGCTGCAGTTTCTCGATACAACTGGAGTAGACAGTCCAGATCTGCGTTCTTGGCTAGTCTAATAGTATATGCATCTTCACCATCCAGGTCTTTTTGCTCGAAGG
>CAZYLT010000038.1:0-10504 GCA_964648855.1 uncultured archaeon | reverse complement strand
GCTCTCATTAGAAAGTCAGCAATAACAATTGAGGCGACACTGGCTACTACAGGAGTGGCCCGAGGAACAATACATGGATCATGTCTACCTCTTGAACGCAACACGGTTTCTTTCATCTGGTCCATGTTCACAGTTTCCTGAGCAAGGGATATGGTTGGAGTTGGTTTGAAAGCTACTCTGAAGGTTATTGAATCACCATTTGAGATTCCCCCAAGAACTCCTCCAGCATCGTTCTTGGACCAACCTATAGCACCATTCTTGATCACGGGAGGGTCATTGTGTTCTGAGCCGCGCATTGAGGCAGCACTAAATCCTGCACCAAATTCGATTCCTTTTACTCCTGGAATGCTGAAGATTGCGTGGCTTATCACACTCTCAATCGAATCAAAGAATGGCTCACCCAAGCCAACCGGTACGCCGATTATACGACATTCAATAATTCCTCCGATGGAGTCCCCTTCATTTCTTGCGCTTGTGATTTCATCAGCCATTAGAGAGGCAGTCACATTGTCTGCACATCTTGCATCATTAGTAAATACCAACTCCCGGATTGTGTCGTTGGAAGGTGTTGACTCTAATCTGACATTGCCAATTTGTACAACATGAGACAGTGCCTCAATTGGGGAAGATGCAAGTATACTCTTGGCTATACTTCCAGCCATCACTAGGGCGGCAGTCATTCTTCCAGAAAAGACCCCGCCGCCCCGAGAATCATTGTGTGCGGCATATTTTATCGCTGCTGTATAATCAGCATGACCAGGCCTGATGATATCCTTGGTTTGAATATATGGAGATGAATCAATATCCTCATTCAGGATTGTCATAGTCAATGGAGCACCAGTCGTTTTTCCACGCCAGACACCACTATGAATCCGGACTGTATCGGACTCTTTTCGTGTCGATGATAATCTGCATCTACCAGGCCGCCTTTTCTCTAATTCTGATTGAATTTGAGAGCGGCTGATGTTTACACCAGGGGGACATCCATCTATCGTAACTCCAACGCACTCTCCATGGCTCTCGCCAAAAATCTGAATTCTGAAGATTTTGCCGAATGAATATGTCAATTAATATCATCCTCCTGTCCATTTTCTAAGAGTTCTATTTGAGCTCCAACCGACTCAAGGTCTTGAATGAAACTGGGATAACTTTTATTCACACACTCAATATTCTCTACAACAACAGGGAGTTTCGCAATGAGTCCGACTATTGCCCCAGCCATGGCGATTCGATGGTCATTGTGAGGGTTCACTATCCCTCCCTGTAATGATACAGGGCCTTTAATTTCAATACCGTCAGCAAGTTCATGGATATCAGCACCTAATTTCGCAAGTTCCTTAGTTGTCGTTCTTAGACGGTCACTCTCTTTAAAGCGCAGGCGAGATGCATTGATGATTTTTGTAACCCCCTTTGCTTGGCTAGCCAAAACGGCTAAGATTGGAACTAAATCAGGCGTGTTTGATACATCGATAGTTTGGGCGTTCAGAGTATTAGATTCGAGAGAGAAATGGTCGTCAAAACTGCAGATCTCTATACCCATTTTCTCTAGATAGTGTAGAATTTTGGCATCCCCTTGAAGCGTTTCTTTTTCCAAATTAGTTACGTCAATGCTTCCCGCGATGGCTCCTGCGGCAAGTAGGAATGAAGCCGATGAATAGTCACCTTCAACTTCGTATGTGATGGGAAGATATTCCTGTCTACCCTCGATGTGTATCTCTCGCCAATTTGAGGATGGTTTGACAGTCACTCCATAATCATTCATGACTTGAATGGTCATATCAACATAAGGTTGTGATTCAAGATCACTGGTAATCCGAATTGTTACTGAATTTTCAGCTCTAGCACAAGGAAGGAGAAGACTTGTGATATACTGTGATGATATATCTCCCCGAATTATTGCTTCATTTCCGTCAATGTGTCCGTTTCCCAAAATCTCTACTGGGGGTTTCCCATGTATGCCAAGACATTTCGCATCAATACCGAGTTGCTGAAGTGCGTTGACAAGACCCCCAATGGGCCTCCTCAGTAGGGTTGAATCGCCGGTTAAAACACACTTTCCATCAACCAATGCTGCTATGCCAGAAAACAGCCTCAACGTTGTTCCGGATGCATGGCAGTTCATCTCACTTGGTGGAGCCAGAAGCATCGAGGGAGGAGTTATCCTCAGATTTTTGCCACGCTTTATTTTTGCCCCCACCATTTCGGCAAGATTGATTGTTGCGTTTGTGTCATCACAGTAGAGAGGATTCTCAACAGTACTGGTTCCATTTGATAGGAGCCCACATACTATAGCACGATGTGTGTAGCTCTTGGAAGGGGGCGCAGATATTGTTCCTTTGATTTTTGAAGGATAGACTATTGCTTTCAAAGACTCAACCTCTCAAGTATGATCTCTACTACATCTTGCACGCTCAAATCATCAGTCACGATTTCTATGTCTTGGATCTCAGCATAGAATGATTCCCTTCGGTCCATGAGTTGTTCAATGATTTCTTGGCGGTTTGGTCGCTCAGAATTCAAGAGCGGCCTTTTATTGGAATTGGAAGTTCTTGCAGCGATGGTCTTCGGAGAGGCCCTCAGTAGTACTGATGTGATATTGTTTCTGATGATACGGCGGCTTCTGCTGTCTAGTGGCACTCCACCTCCAAAGCTGATTACTGCGGTCTCTTGCTTGCACACTTCAGCAACAACGCTACGCTCGATCTCTCGAAAAGCTTCTTCACCTTTGTCAGCAAATATTTCGCTGATTTTCATTCCTGCCCGTTTCTCAATTAGCTGGTCCGTGTCAAAGAACTCCCAGTTTAGAGTTTCCGCCAATGATTCTCCAACCGTGGTCTTTCCGGCCCCCATGAAACCGAAGATTCCAATCTGTTTCTTATTCGGATTCAAGGCAACCCACCTCTCAAAGCCTGCAGCAATTCTCTATTCATCACAGCAATTGGCGGTGATATTCCAGTCCACTTTTCAAAAGAGATGGCTCCCTGATGGACCAACAAATGTGCACCATGGATGGTTGTACAGCCAACCTCCTCAGCATCTTGGAGTAATTTCGTCTTTAGCGGATTGTAGACCAAATCTACCACTGTGAGTCGCTCGTGAAGGAATTCCTTGTTGACAGGAGTCTTTCCCAAAGAGTGACCCTGCATTCCAATTGGTGTGCAATTCACAAAGAAGTCTAAATGATCGAGGGGTGCTCTAATAGGATAGCCTCTCACCGTGAGTTCCAGGGGAAGAAGTTCCCTAATATCGTCAACCAATCGAGTGGCCTTTGATAATGTTCGATTGAATAGACATAATTCTTCGACTTCTTGATTAGCAAGGGCATAAACGACAGCTCTTGCAGCCCCCCCAGCACCTACCACTCCCACTCTGAGGCCACGAATTTGAATACCAGTTTTTGCAAGGACTTTTACGAATCCTTGGATATCAGTGTTGCACCCTACCACTCGGCTTCCTTGGCGATATAGAGTATTAACTGCACCAATTTTCTTTGCTTCACTATCAAAGTCCGACAGATATTTCATGATATGGGTCTTGTATGGAATGGTGACATTGGCACCCTCAAGATGCCCGTCCGCAATTTCTTGTACTATTTCAGCTAATTCATTCTTGGAAACCGACAACAGTCGGTATTCGTAATCATGTTCCAGTCCCAATTCCTTGAATGCAGCATTATGAATTAGAGGACTAAACGAGTGCTCAGTTTTCTCTCCTAGTAGTACAATGGTTTTCAAATAAGCACCTCCAAGATGGACTTCATTCTTGATAGAGTGATTTGCCCGGGAGCCGCTTTCTCTTCTGAATTGAGCGAAACATAGCCAAATGGAGCCCCCAAGAAGAGAGAAGAAACTCTTGTGAACTTGCCTAGATGACCCATTGCGAAGGCGATAAGTGGGATTTCTGATTCAGTAGAACGTCCATATAATTGAAGTATTCGTAGACAGTCAATCCTGTCATTCGCCATAGTTACAATCTTGATGATGTCTGGTTCCAATCTGCGCATCTTTTTGATAGTATCTTTCAGCGATGTGCTCGAGGGTGTGTTCATCCAATAATGCTTTGAGAGTATAAGAGCAGACCCAGAGCGGCGGACAGCCTGTTTGAGTTTGTCGATTACTGGTTTTGTGGTGTCCAAATCCAGGTCAATATATTGAGCACCTACTGATAACGCCTCCAAGAGATGGCTCATTTTATCTCTCTCATTTCCATCAAAAAGCCCACCGAAGCGAGTTGGTCTGCAAGTAGCAATGATGGGGCGTGATGTGGCGCCATAAATTTCATCAATTCGTTCTATCCGAGTCATGAAATCCATTCGATGTTCAAACAGGTCAACCTCATTAGATGATAATGCCGCTATGCAAGCCTCAGGTGTCTTTCCAGTAACAGAGAGACAAAGCCGCAGAGTGACATTCTTCTTTTCCAACATTGACTTAAGCCCCTGAATTCATTGCCCTTTATTCACGCTCGTTCAACTTGTTTCATTGGATGGGTGCTGAAACTTTTCCATGGAAGTTGATCACCTAGTATTTCGTTCATGAAGTTGCCAAACATATCGAGGGTAAGGGATTGAGCACCATCTACGAGGGCTGTATTTGGGTCTGGGTGAACTTCCACCATAATACCGTCTGCTCCAACAGCAAGAGCAGCCCTGGCAAGAGGTATCACTAGGTTTCTTTTTCCTGCAGCATGACTGGGATCTACGATGAGAGGAAGATGCGTCATTGTCCGAAGCACTGGAATGCTACTCAGATCAAGCGTGAAGCGAGTATGATTACTGTGTGTTCTTATTCCTCGCTCACAGAGAATGACATTCTGATTCCCCTCTGACATGATATATTCAGCCGCTGCCAAGAGCTCAGTGAGTGTGGCCCACATACCTCGCTTCAGTAGGATTGGTTTTCGTGATTTCCCAGCTCTCTTGAGAAGGGAGTAGTTTTGCATGTTCCGTGCACCAATTTGAATGATGTCCACAATCGCTTCTACAGCAGGGAAGGTTTCAATATCAAGAGCTTCAGAGATGATGGGTAAGCCGGTATGGTGTCTTGCCATCTCAAGCATTCTGAGGCCTTCAATACCCAATCCTTGGAATGAGTATGGAGAGGTTCGTGGTTTGAATGCACCTCCACGTAGTATATCTGCACCACTATCTCTGACAGATTCCGCCGCGGAGATTATTTGTTCATTGGTTTCCACACTACATGGTCCCGCGATAATCACCGGTCGCTTTCCACCAATCTCGATATCCCCCACCACAACAATTGTGCCCTCGGGTTTGGTCTCGATGTCTGCAAGTTTATACGGCTTGGTGACCAGAATGACCTCCATCACACCCGGAAGTGTTTCCAGTCGAGATGCGTCTGTCATATCGACGTTGCCGGTGACGTTGATCACTGTACGGTTTATCCCTGGATTCATGTGCCCTTTGTATCCCAATTCCTCAATGAGTTCAAGGGTGTTCTTCATCTGTTCGTCCGTTGCGTTTTTGTACATCACGATTAGCAATTCTATTTTCCTCAGTTTCTTTGTTAGTTTGGCATGCCATCCACGGTCTTCATCTGAACTCTCCCCAGTTCCACAAGCAGTGGCAAAGTAAGCTTGCCATGCCGAATCTTTTTGTCATGCTTCATCACGTTGTCAATCTCGTCCATTGTTAGGTAGGAGGGGATTTCCGTTGGTAATCCATAGTCCGAAAGCAGTAACTCGAGTGATTCTAGAGAACTTTCATGCAGCATGCCCAATTTTAGGGCGTATCGTGCTTCCTCCACCATTCCAATAGCTACAGCCTCACCATGTGAGATGCGAAGTTCAGAAGCTGTTTCGATAGCATGACCCACAGTATGCCCGAAGTTCAGAATTTTGCGGTAGCCTTGTTCATGCTCGTCATCCGCAACAACGCGCGCCTTGAGCATCAAACATCTTTTCACAATTTTCTCAAGAACTGCAGGTTTCCGATTGAGAATCTCATCCTTCTGCTCCTTGAGTAACTCCAGAAGATTGGAGTCCATTATCACGCCATATTTGATAACTTCTGCAAGTCCCACCAACAGTTGACGCTGGGTCAATGTTCTCAACGTTAATACATCTGCAACGATTGTATGTGGTTGATAGAAGGTGCCGACTAGATTCTTGCCCCACTCTAGGTTTACACCAGTCTTTCCTCCTAGGGCAGAGTCGACCTGTGCCAAGAGAGTTGTAGGAACCTGAGCAAGGTTCATTCCCCGTTTGAAGGTTGAGGCTATAAACCCGGATAGGTCTCCTATCACCCCACCACCAAGAGCAATGATCGTGTCGGATTTTGAGGCGAGGTTTTCTCCAAGAAATCTGTATATCTCCTGGGCTGATTCCAGAGTTTTCGTTGACTCGCCTGATGGTAGTACCTTTGGCAGTATTTCAGTCCCGGTATCCGTGAAACTCTCCAAGACTGGCTCTAGATAGGCTTTAGATACTATCTCATCTGTTATGATGAATATCTTTCCAGCTGGAATCTCGATTATTTGATTCAATCCTGCTATGAGATTCCTTCCAACATGAACAGGATATGTTCGGTTGTTTGTTCGAACGTGGAAAGCGGGTTCGATCAAGCTTCTGCCTCCTGCGCATTCCTTTGGTCCAAGAATTCTAGAATTTGATACATATCCTCGTATGCTTGGTTCAAGTCCATGCTGTTTTCCATGAGAGATGTTATGCGTTCGTAAGATGTCGAAAATTCCTCTGCATTTGAATCTAATATTGGAGTTAGCAAATCATTGATTCTTGAGGGAAGTGTTGACAGAATAGACTTGGCAAGAGGGTTCTGTGTATGAAGTGAATAATGTAAACCGACAGGCTGCGCCATAATTGCTCCAGTGAGTACCTTTTGCAGTCTGAAGGTAGTTCCACCCAGCCTTTCCAGTAACTCTATGTCCTCCCCACTAAACATTGCTCCAATAATCATGTTGATGAGATATGGAATGGACAGAGTCAACGCCATAGCCCGGTCGTGTTGCTCAGCAGCGACGGATACAATTTCGGCCTCTGGAAAAATACGCTTTGTCTGATTGTACTCATTTTCCAAGTCGATTACAGGGACCATCAATATTTTCTTGTGTAGTGATCTGGTGCCAGGTCCAAACATAGGATGTATACTCAGGGGTTGGAGGCCACAGCTGGCGGCCTCTCTAAGAGAGTCAATAATGCCAAGCTTTACTGAACTTATTTCACATAGAACAGCATTTCTTCTCATATGAGGGGTGATTTCTCTAACCACATTCGCAGTTTCTTCTATCGGTACAGAAATGATTGCAACGTCTACATCTCCTACCGCTGTTTCATTGTTGGGCGATACAGTGTATTCGAGGGGGGAGGTTTCTTCTGAATCAGTTCGCTGTACAGGATTGGATGTCACGAGCGAGTGGTTCTGCACAGCGAGATGCCGCAGCATCCACTGGCCCATCTGCCCTGCTCCGCCGAGAACTGCTATTTTCATTTCAGAATGTCTCCCATCCTATTAGCTGCCTCAACTAGAATGTCTTCAGTCTGACAAAGCGCTATCCTGAAGAAGGAATCATAGGGCCTACCGTAAATTGCACCCGGAACCACGCATACGCCCGTTTCCTGAAGAAGACGCTCCGCAAAATCTCTGCCGTTCATGTTCTCATCATTAAGTTTGGGAAAGACATAGAATCCGCCGTCCGGAGGATAGAAGGAAAGGGGTAAATCTTCCAGAAGCTTAATCATCAATTGTCTGCGAGATTGAATAGTTTTGGCGTTTTTTTCTACATCTTCATCGCAATCTAAGGCAGCTATACCTGCGTACTGGATAAACTCAGGAGCGCAAGTCAGCAAGAGGCTCTGCAGTTTGGCCATCTTCTTGATTGTTTCAGAGCTGGAAACTGCAAATCCTAATCTGAAGCCAGTCATACCATGGGATTTGGAGAAGGATTGGACACAGATGTGATTGCTCTCTGGAAACTCAAGAATGCTTGAATGATTGGTTTGGGTGAATTTGGAGTATACTTCATCGCTAATAATGCAAATATCATTCTCACTGGCAAGTTCAGTAATGCCTTTGAACGTATTTTCCTCCAACATCTTCCCAGTAGGATTCGAGGGGGTATTCATGATGATGACCTTAGTTGTAGGATTGATAGCGGCCTCAACTTCACTCATCGCGGGACTCCACGAGCTGTCGAGTGTGGTAGATAGGAATACTGGCCTTGCACCGAGCTCTTGGACGAACTGAGAGTAGGCGGGGTAGGATGGTTCAATTATGACTACTTCATCACCGGGTCCAACAACAGAGGAAATTCCAAGGTAGATGGCGAGTTTTCCTCCCACCGTTACTATGACATCATCAGGGAGAATTTGACGTTTGTACTCTTTTGAGAAAATACGGGCAATCTTCTCTCTCAAAGGAGGAATTCCAACGGGTTCAGTATAGCCAGCATGACCCTCAGATAGCGCTTTATTCAGCATAGTCCTAACCCTCTCTGGAGGGCCAAAGTCAGGCTGGCCTACTTCAAGATGAAAGACCTCTCTTCCAGACCTCTCTAGACTCTTGGCTCTTGAGAATATTTCAGTAACAGTTGGCAGGGAATCTAGAATTCGTGAACGATTTTGTATCCTGATCGACTCGGTTATCAGGCTGTTTAGCAGTTTCAAACCAAACTCAGATTCGAGTGAAACTTCCTTGCACGTTTCAACAACCTGTTCCTGAAGCAGACGTTCAACCTCTCTATTGATAATAGGAGTGCCTAGATGGGCCTTTCGTTCTGCAATCTCTTTTGCTAGCGACATGCGTTTGCCAACAAGGTGAAAGATTTCTCTCGTTGTACTGGCAATCTCTTCTCTCAGGGAGGGAAGTGTCTCATCAGTTGACATGTGTGAAAACCTCCAGAGATGCATCTGCATGATTATTGAGGAAGGAGAGTGGTTGGACAGGATTTGCACGGATACGCTCTGACCTCATTGCCACTATGTCGATGAAATTCGAATTTTGGATTTTTATGGAGTCGTCTGTTAGGGTCATTGAAATCACCAGAAAGAATGGGTTTGACAACAGGATAATGTGCTGTCTTATCTCTCGGTTTTAGGCACGATAGCTATAGGAACCACTATACTGACAGATGTTCTCTGTCAAGTATATTCTGAGGATTCCTTCTAGATTCATCGAGAGTTTCACTAGGCGGGGCTGCAGCATGTACCCTATTATACTTTATTGAACCAATATGTACATTTATGGTTCAATGAAACTTCGGGTACCATTCGAAGTACCTATAAGCAACCCACTCACCCCTGCCCCTCGCAGTAGCATTACATTTCATATGAGGAGAATGTTCATCATGAATTTTGAAGAATCAGACGAAGAGAAGATGTTTCGGGAGGCGGTCCGTGACTTTGCCCAGAAGTACGTAGCACCTGCCTGGCAGGACTACGACAAGAACCACGAGATTCCTCGCGACTTGATCAAGAAGATGGCAGACCAGATGTTGTGGGCGCCAACAGTCTCTGAGGAATACGGCGGTGCAGACATATCCTGGACCATGGCGTGTATTGCCGCAGAGGAACTAGCACGAGCAGACCTGTCAATCGCACTCCCAGTCATGTATCTGGTAGAGGCATCATGGGCAGCAGTTTTCGATATGTACGGAACTGAAGAGGCAAAGGCAGAGATCCTACCGCGGGTCACCAGCGGCGACCTGTTCTTTGGAATCGCGACCACTGAGCCAACTGGTGGTTCAGACCTTGTCAACTCAACCAAGACAACCATCAAGGAGAAGGACGGTGGTTATGTTATCGATGGAGAGAAGGTCTACATCAGTGGAATCAAAGAAACCGAGAAATACGGTGGCGTCTACTGGACCCTTGCCAAGTCAGACCCTAAAGGCGACCACAAGGCCTTCGATGCGTTCATTCTCCCGCTCAATATGGGCGACGGTCTTCACGAGGGAATCACCACCACCCTGTTTGAAGACATGGGTAGAATGGGAGTCTCAACCGGTGGGTTCGCAATCGACAACGTGGAAATTCCAGAGCACTACCTCATCGGTGAGCGCGGACGTGGATTTTACTATGCCATGTCCGGCTTCTCAATGGCTAGGTGTTTAATTGCGGCAACGTGTCTAGGCGCTGCAAGAGGCGCATTTGACATTGGCGTGGACTATGTGAAGCAACGAAAGCAGTTTGGCAGACCTCTTGCTGCTTTTGAAGGCATACAGTTCGAAGGTGTACACAGGTGGATGGCGCTGGAGGCAGACAGACTTCTTGCCTACAAGGCGGCTTGGCTTATGGACCAATTCTACAAGGAGAAGAATCCAGCAGTATCACAGCTAGATATCGCTCAGTGGACGGCAGCAGCCAAGTATAGAGCACCACATGACGCTCTCGACCTGATTGAAACTGTTCAGACGTGGCACGGTGCATTCGGGTACACCAAGGAATGCCCACTTGAGGCAGCATATCGTGGTGTTCGCTCTTACACAGTCGGCGCTGAAGGTGGAGCACATATCCAATTAATCGTCCAAGC
>CAZYLT010000037.1:0-10877 GCA_964648855.1 uncultured archaeon | reverse complement strand
AGGAACCAAACACCATCAAGGAAGTGTCTTAGATGGGTAAGTTTCGGACAACGGTTCTGACCACTCATTAGATAGATGTTTGCTATTCTGAAGACGAGCCTCCCATCCAATGGCGTCATGGAACGATCCGGGTCTGAAATTGAAATGAACTATCAGGAAGCACTTTTAATGGCTATGCAATCTTAACAACAAACAGAAAGCCTACGATTAGCTGGATTGGATGGGCACGACATGGTGAAACAAGACAGGCTCAAGATAGACCCGAAGCGTTTAGAGGAAATTAACTATTTCTTCTTGGATAATGATAATCCATTAGTGAATAGACTAATACAAGTCATAGAGAAGTATGGAGGCGTCAAAGAAATCAACAGAAGGGCGAGCAAGGCTCGTGAGCTTGGTAACCTGATGGAAAAACTGGAATCGAAGAATTCACCATACGTTGAAGATTTACTCTGGCTTCAAGAGAAGCGTGATGATGAGGCATTCATCGCCATACCTGAATATAGAAGGAAGATTATGGGGGAGAAAGCCGACTCGATTGATTTCGATGAAGAACATGCTGTAACTCTGGAAATCAGTGCCTGCCAATACTTCCCTTGGCTAATAGAAGAGGCAAAATATGCAATCGAACGCGAAGACCTGATGCCTGGGCGATTCATCCGTGTGAGAAATATGAAAGAACAGGTGGAGGACAATCAAGTTATTGCCTTTGCAGCAGGGATGCAGATTGTTGGAGCATCATATGTTGAAACACTCGACACCAAAGGAACTCTACCAGGTCTTGATGGGGCCCCTACAAATGTACACCTTGGCGGGCCCGAAACAATCACAGGCTATTTTGGTGGAGTTGGAATGCCGAATGATTTCCCCTTGAAATGGGCTGACGAATATTTGCATTACTACACAACCTATGGGGTAAAGCAGGTTTTGAACATCAATCCGGGAAGTGTGCTAGTGGGTTATATGATGCATAAGCTGGGGATTGATATGGAATTCAAGATATCCGTCTTTATGGGCAATGACAATCCATATGCATGTCTATGGACATTATTGACCGCCAATCTATTCAGTAGGGATGATGGAACATCTCCACTAATCGGCTTCAACCTATCCAATAGCGTAAACAACGAAACCATTGAATTGGCAGCATATGTCCGTGAGGCTTTCGAGTTTACGGACGTTGTTAGAATAGAACATCACATCACTGAGACCTACAAACACATTGTCAGACAACCATATGATCGAACGGATGAACTCGTTGAGCTTGCGGATCATGTGAAGAATGTTAGTGCAAAACATGAGGGTGGCAACCCCGAAATCGAAGAGAAACGTGAGTATCCCAGTGACATTCTTGACTATTTCAGGAGCAAGTCCGAAATACTGGGTGCCGGTGATATGCCAAAGATGTTGAGAAACTATCTCGACAAACACGAGTCACTGAATCGAACCGCTTCCGAATTGACGAAGAATGAACTGTCCTTCGTAGCTGCTCCAAAGTTGCATCAGAAATAGAATTGGCACGGAGAGGTCTTGCCCTTGCCTTTTCATTTGCGATAGTTACACCCCTAGCTAGGCTGCTATTAGTTCCATGGTTGAAACGCATCATCATACATGCGCTCTAATCTCTCTTTGTGCTTCTTCTCCTCTTTGGCAAGCGTTTCAAAAACAAATCGATGATGCTGATTTCCAGTAAGCTCTGAAAGCCTCTGATAGAAGTCGTGGGCTGCTTCTTCTCGCTTAATGGCAACGACCAGAATATCTTGAGGGGACGATGATGGTCTCAAGGGAATATCAACCAAGTATTCACCAAGTCCTTGATCCTTGACTTCTTCAACAGTAGAACAAGTGAAAGACTCACAGACACCCTCCTCAAATGCCTTTTGCAGTTTCTCCTTATGTCCCAGTTCTTGATTGGCAAGCTCTCTTAGTAGTTTCGCAGAGGATTTTAGAGATGCTTCTTCCGCTGCTTCCGTGTAGAAGGCATGTGCTTCTTCTTCCTTTTCAATTGCCAACGAGATTAGGTTCTCAAATGACTCCTGCACTGACATTTCTATAACCAGACTGCCCTCATCCCTCCTTGGTTTTAAGCATGATGATTGTGTGGGTTTTTGCGGTGTTTTCAATCCGAGGATTTTTAGGACGATTTGATGGCGCCCAGATTGGCAAGGGCGATGGAAGAACTCAATGGACTCAAAATGAACTGCGCAGAAAGTGTGCTTCTCAAAGTGAACCGCGAAAAAGAACTACCTGGATTCGACACACCAATTATGAAAATAGCGTCGGCTTTGGGCGGCGGGGTGTGCGGGCGTGGAGAACTATGTGGGGCTGTCACAGGTGGTGTGATTTGTCTGGCCCTTGTGAACGGGACAACTGGTATGGAATCATCTTCCTCCTTTGAGACCCGACGCAAGAACCTGAGAGACACAGTTAGAGATTACCTTGATAGTTTCTATAATGCTTGGAGCTCTGTAAGATGTGATGAACTCCGAGCTATGGATAAAGGAGAATTATTGCCTTCGGGCGAGGAACGTAGTAATCATTCAAAAAATGATTTCAGTTGTGATATGTATGTAGTTTGGGTTGCCAATGAAGTGTCCTCTCGTCTACACAACATATATGAAAAAGAATAGCATACACTTGCAAAGATTAACAAGGCAGGGATTCAACATAGCTAACTGAGATGAATCGTAATGGAACTTCGAAGCAGTGATTTCAATGACTCGGAAGCCATTCCCGATAGATGTGCATATCGTAAGGGAAATGAGAACCCGCATCTTGTGTGGAATGAAATTCCGGAGAATACGAAGAGTCTGGCTCTCCTGTGTCATGACCCAGATGCCCCCACTGGAGATTGGATACATTGGATGATTCATTCGATAGACCCGAAAGTGACTGAAATTGCATCGGGCGATCCTATACCCGGAGTTGAGTTGGAGAATGATTTTGGAGAAGTTGGATGGGGTGGACCTGCACCTCCTTCAGGCACTCATCGCTATTTTTTCGAACTATATGCCCTTGATGTCCCCCAGCTTAAGGGGGTTACTAAGGACAATTTCCGGGAAAAATGTAAGAAACACAAGATTGAAGTCGGAGAATTGATGGGAACATATACGAAAGACTAGCAAGCATTCTGTCCATTTACACAGAGCAAATCTGTTTCCTTGTATTGCAAGTGGGAGATGTGACATTATTTGAATGAAAGAAAGTTAATGGAGATACAAGACCTCCGTGTAGAAGTTGATGGTATTCCTATTCTCAGTGGAGTTGATATGTCCTTCGAGGGTGGTGCAGTATATGCCATCCTTGGCCCCAATGCATCTGGAAAATCAACTTTAGCTAAAGCTGTAATGGGTCTTCCCCAATACGAGATTACTGGCGGGGATATCATCTTTAAGGGCAAATCTCTCCTCAAGAAAGATATTAGCGAGAGGGCAAAGATGGGAATTGCATACGCGTTTCAACATCCTCCTGCTATTCCAGGTGTCAAGTTGGAAGATTTCATTTGCAGAATTTGCCCTGATTATGAATGCAAGGCACCATCCGACCATCTAATGGGTGAAACCTGCATCTGTCGACAGGAGATCTATGACGATTTTGATAGATTAGGCATCTCTAACCTTGCAGATAGAGACCTGAATGACAATTTTTCTGGTGGGGAGATGAAACGAAGCGAGTTATTTCAAGTCCTGTCACTCCGACCAGACATCATGTTCTTGGATGAACCAGACAGTGGTCTCGATTATGACTCCTTGAAAGTAGTGGGCCGGGAGCTCAAAGCAATTAGGGATAAACGAAACACCACTATGGTTGTGATTAGCCATCACAGGTACATTCTTGAGTTCCTGGAGGTTGATACTATATTCATTCTTCAAGATGGCAGAGTGGCATATACTGGGGGTATGGAAGATATTCCTGTTCTTCAGGAGAAAGGCTATGATCGATTTCTTGCGCAAGCCAAGGCTTAGGACAAGGTTCAGGAGGCTCAACATATGACATCAGAAAAATCGAGTGAACGAGCGAGAAAGGCTCTGAAAAAAGAGGCATCATTTGGGGAGGACCTTGATCTGGAGAGCTATGCATATCAGGGCTCTGATATGATGGAGATTGAGAGCCTGGAGGAGCTTGAGCCCTCTGACAAGTCTATTGCCTCAGAAGTCGGTTTTGATGTATCGGGAAAGAAGGCATCAGGATCCTTTATCCAATTTGATAATGAGAGCTTCTTGGCTGATGTCATGACGCAACAGGAGGGATTGGAAGTCATTCCAATCAGAAAAGCTCTTGAGAAATATGATTGGACTCAAGACTATCTCTGGAATGCAGTTCCTGTTGATGTGGACAAGTATACGGCTGCCAGTGAATTGAACCCATACAATGGGTATTTCATTCGGGCCAAAGCGGGGGCTAAGATTCAGATGCCCGTGCAGACCTGTCTCATTATGAAGAAGAACCAATCAGTTCAGAATGTTCACAATATCATAATTGCCGAAGAGGGGTCGGAGTTGCATATGATGACAGGCTGTGCTACTCCTAGCAATCTTGAGCGTTCATTGCACTTAGGAATCTCAGAATTTTATGTACAGGAAAATGCCAAACTTTCCTTTACAATGGTGCACAAATGGAGTGAGCAGACTGATGTCCGCCCACGTTCAGCCACCCACGTGGAAGCGGGGGGTATATTTCTTTCAACCTATGCTGTGCTAAGCCCCTTGAAATCCATACAGACCTTTCCAAAAATTCGGTTGCGAGGTATTGGTGCCAAGTCAGACCTATACTCGGTCGTCTATGGAAGTAAGGATTCCTACTATGATATTGGTGGTTCTCTAAGTCTCGAAGCCGAAAAGACCAATGGGAAAGTGATATCTCGATCCATCGCTACAGATAGTGCAGAAATTGTGGCTCGCGGCGATTTGATTGGGCTATCTCCAAAGACTCGAGCTAGACTAGAATGTGATGGGCTTCTTCTTAGTGATGAAGGGACGATTCGAGCTGTACCTATGCTCAACGCGCGAGCAGAGGGAACTGAATTGAGCCATGAGGCAACTGTGGGAAAAGTTGGTGCTGAACAGCTTACGTACCTAATGAGTCGCGGTTTGGACGAGGAAGAAGCGACATCACTCATTGTAAATGGATTTGTGAAGCTCGAGGTGCCTGACTTACCACCTGACCTACAACGATCCATAGATAGCGCCATACAATTGGCAGTGAAGGCTGGGCTCTAGGATTCAAGAGATTACGTTTCAGAACCAAGCCAGTCCTTATCCACTCTAATTTCTGTCATATTTGGAGGAAGATATTTGTGTAGTGCCTTTGGAATCTTCACTGTTCCACCCTCTTGCTGAAAATTCTCCAAAATCGCGACAAAGGCTCGTGGATTGGCAACCATTGTGCTATTCAGTGTGTGGAGATAATCCTTTTCGACACTGCCCTTCTCTATTCTATGTTTGATATTCAGTCTAGTCGCCTGATATGCAGTGCAATTGCTGCATGACCCTAACTCTCGATACCTATCCTGCCCAGGCATCCAAGCTTCTAAATCATACTTTTTGGATGCTACTATTCCGATATCTCCCGTACACACGTTAACAATGCGATAGGGAATTTCCAATTTCCTGAAATAGGCCTCCATATTCTCCCTTAGCTCCTCATGTATTTTCCAAGAGTCATCAGGGTGGCTAAATACAAACTGCTCGACCTTACTGAATTGATGCACACGAAAGATGCCTTTTGTGTCCTTACCATGGGTTCCGGCTTCTTTCCTAAAACAGGTGCTAATTCCTGCAAACTTAATCGGGAGGTTAGTAGGTTCGAATATCTCGTCCATATACATTGCTGCAATGGGATGCTCCGATGTTGCTATTAGATAGAGGTCTTCTTCTTCCATCTTGTACATGACATCTCCAAAATCTGCCAAATCAGTAACGCCCTCATATGGAGTTCTTCTCATCATGAATGGTGGATAAATAGGACTAAAACCTCTATCAATCAACATTTCCAATGCTAGCTTCTGCATTGCGATATCTAGCATAACAAGTTCGTTCTTGAGAAAGAAGAACCTCGACCCTGCTATCTTTGCAGCCCTAGGAATATCCGCCAGGTCCAAAGTCTCTATCAAATCCACATGACTCTTGATACCAAATCCTGGATCCGGTTTTCCTCCCCATTCAGATACAACCTCATCATCCTCTTCATCCTTGCCGTACGGTACACTCTCGTGTAGCATATTTGGAATTCTCATTTGAATCTGAATGAGATTTTCCTCAAGAATTTCTTGTTTCTTCTCGATTTCTTCGATGCCAGCATTTATTCCATTGACTTTCTCAATAATTTCCGATGCATCTTTTCCTGCTTTCTTTAGTTCCCCTACTTTTCGCGATAGCTTGTTCCTCTGTGTACGAAGCTTCTGGCTCTCCCACTTTAATTTCCTTACCTTCTCATCAAGTTCAATGACCCGGTCTAACTCCTTGAGTTTCTCGTTGTTTCTTCTCTTCTTGAGATTCTTTCTTATCTCATCTGGATTTTCTCGAATGAACTTGATATCTAGCACAATGTTCACCTAGTTATTTTACAAATAATCTGAATGAGGGTCAAAGATAAACTATATGCACTGACCTGTACCAATCAAGAACAGTGAGATTCTACTGGCTCTTGCCTTTGACTACTTTTCGATAGGTTTCCTCAAGAAGCCCAAGCTGGTGTTTCCATGAATACAGATGTTCTATTTTTCTTCGACATCTTCCAGCCATAGACGCCCTCAGGGCATTGTCAGCACCAATTCTCCTCATGGCATCGAGAACACCACGCGTACTATGTGGTTCAACTAGGATTCCCTCTTCTGGTCCCAACAGCCTGACAGTTTCCCCTATGGCCGTCGTAATTACGGGCAATCCACAACTCATTGCCTCCATGACACTCAAACCGAGACCTCCGATATTCTGCGGAATCACAAAGACATCCATCGCAGACAAGATTCGAGGAAGCTGATGATGGTCTACGACCCCGAGCCATCGAATGGAACCGTTCTCATTATACTTCTGTATTTGATGCTTTACCATCCCTTCTCCTATGAGAGTGAGCCTAGAATCCGGATTCTCTTGGTGATATTTCTGAAATGCTCTTAAGAGAATGTGCACGCCCTTGTCGTAACTTAGGCGTCCTACATACACAAATTCTAGTATCTTGTTTTCCCTCCTTTTTCCAGGCTTGAAGAGATTGATATTAACGCCGTTTGTAATCACGGATAATTGTTCATCTGATATTCCCAACCGGGTGAAGTATGGCTTCTGGGATGGATCAACCAGAATTATTTGATCATACTTTCTCGCCGCAAAAATCGATGCTTTCCATGCAATCTCAAAAAGTGTAGTGTATGCTGAACTGCCACGGGCATATGCTAAATGAAAGGTTACTACTCTTGGGGGAAGCGCATCATCAAAATATGGAATAAGGAATTCGGTACTACCAGAATTCATCTGCACATGGAGCACTTCAATGTCGTGACGCTGGCATCCTTCTGCTATTATTTTTATAGCATTGAACGAATCTAACGAGAAATGTGGGTTGAGTTGAAATGCACGGAATCTGTGGATATTTTCTGTGGGAATCCCAGCAACTTCCTGTGACTGTGTGAATGCGTGAACCTCATGTCCTCGGCGCACCAACCCTCTTAGGACCTCATTGGCTCTGACACAAAGACCATCGGCTGCATCAAATTTGCTTACCATGCCAATTCTCATATCGACCCGCCAAGTCCTGATTATTCCTACAGTCGCAACGCACTAATTCGTTTTAGGTTCTTTCGTTTGCCTCCTCTAATTCTGCAGAGGGACATAAGTGATTGACGGGGCAATTCGGGCAATCAGGATTTCTTGCACTACACAAATCTCTTCCATGAGCTCCCATGATTCGTGCCCACTCATCCCATTCATCCGTAGGTAGCAAGTCCATTAGGTCCTGTTCAATTTTCTTGGCAGATTTCTCTTTAGTTAGGCCCAACCGCTTAGTGACTCGACCAACATGAGTGTCAACTACAACTCCTTCGTTAATATCGAACGCAGTCTGAAGCACTACGTTAGCGGTCTTGCGACTTACTCCTGTGAACTCTACGAGATCTTTCATATTCTTTGGGACTTCTCCGCCAAACTCCTCCACCATCATTTCTGCCGTTTCCTTGATATAACGCGTTTTTCTGTTATAGGTTCCCACCTTGGTTATTATGTCAATCACATTTTCATCATCGGCATTTGCCAAGTCTTTTGGAGTAGGATATTCTTTGAATAGGTCTTCAGAAACAGAATTGACCGCTGCATCAGTTGTATGTGCAGAGAGGATTGTTACGATAAGCAGTTGATACGGGTTTTCCCAATTGAGATACGTCTGTGGGGCATCTTCATGTCTTTCCTGTAGAATCTCCAGGATCTTCATTGCCTTCTCGCTATCTGCCATCAAATCACGTCCGTGTTGTCCTAATCAGTAGGCTTTTTGAATTCTACTCAACAACATGTTTTTGATTTCCATCAGCTGGTGAGTCATTCTTTGCAAAAGGACCCGTCTTTATTGATACCAAGATTATGACATTTAGAATAAGCATAATCCCAAACAGAAAAGCAGGACTCAGATATTCGAATATGGCTCCTGCAATTAATGGGCCAATGGAGGAACAGACATACACTGTGAACCAAAAAATCGACAGTATTTTTGCAGTATCCTTTTCTGGAAGACTCTTCTGGATAAGTGTAAGCAGGACCATATACCATAACGCATCGTTAAGGTATTTCATTACTATAGCTATGAATGCAGTAGAGAAAATAACACCCAGTCCCGGATATATGCTGTTTGCAGTCAGTACCCACGTCTGGGGTCCCCAGAATGCAATAACTGGAGCAAGTATCAATAGTGCAGCACTTACTGGCATTAGCAAATATACAATCAATGCCGCTCTTCTTGTGCCACTCTTGTCTGATACACGCCCAATCTTAAGAAGAAGAGGGACGGAAAGCATGGAGTATACAAGGAGTATCATATTAATCCCGGAAATATCAATAGCTAATACTTCATTGGCATATATCAAAGCACCAAATCTGAAAAACGAATCACTAATGCCATCCATAATCACGATTGTAAGAAGGCCTGGGACCGAAGCCACAAGCAGTTTTGCTGCCCTCCTATTCTCCAGTAAGAACCGTTTCAGTGACCACTTATCTTGTAAATCATTACAAGCTTGCTCATCATACTCAAGATACTTTGCTCTAGCAATCGAACATGAGAATATCATAAGACTGGCGACCAAGAAGATGGATCTGAATGCCTCAGTAAAGCCTAAGATAGTGACCGAGGCCCCGAAAATTATCAATGTCACAATGCCAAAGACCTTCCCCACATTGAATAACGACATTGCCAGACCACTGTCTTTCTTGGGGGTGTTCTCCAGAATATATGCTGATGAGCCGCTCCTAGCAATTTCGTGAGACTGATACACTATCAATGCGATAACAATCATTAATGGGTCAACAAAGACACCAATGATGAAATAGAAAACTGATATCGGTAACATCGCGACAACCGAGAGATTCTTTCTGTTCGTGACATCTCCTACATATCCTCCGAGTAATTTCATTACCGATGCAAATACTGCTAGTATTGACATCATTACTCCCATGACTACAAAATCCCATCCTAGAGCACGCAGATACAAATTAAGATATGCCTGAAGATACACAATAGATCCAAAAATCCATGCGGTAATCAAATACACGCCATAGTTTTTTGCTGATAAAATAAGTTTCAATGAATGGAGCAGACCGCCGTCCGATTGCTGCGAATCTAGCTCATCCTTTTCGTCTTGACCATATCCATCTACTGACACATCGTCTTCAAAATCAGTCAAATTTTCCTCCTTTTGAATACTGACTTCTGAGGATATATCCGTCATTTTGGTTTCTCCATATGTTTACATCAAGCGACATGCTCGGCTTACGGCATTGTGTATATGGCCTATGCCTCTGAAGCATCTGCTTGGTATTCATATGTTCTGCATTCACTATATAGCCTCCTTCAAGCCCGGTTTCCGGGGACAGATCCCCGGATACAGACTCTTCCAGTGTCGTTACACTGGCTATTCGTCGAACACTAGTACACTCACGTCGCCATCTGCAGTAGGTCTCGCAATCAGCCTATGTGAGCAGATATCTGCAGTGAGGACTATGCATTCAGGTGGAGTTGAAGCAGTCATCAAATTCTTCACTGCCAATTCTAGATTGACTGCCGTTAGGCGTACAACCTCTGGGTCAGCAAAGGGGTCAACTGCTCTTCCGCTTTCAGGTGCTATCAAATTTGCGAATGCTGTTTCTGTTGCATTTCCTATCATTTTGTTTTCTCCTTTTTCTCTTTGTTCAAGTATTTCTTAGGTATTTTTTAGAATGGCTCGGGGCTCGGGGCTCCTAAATCAGGTTCCATATTTTCTTTCATCCTCCTTGTTGTTCGTTTTTTTCATTCGGGTGTCACTCTCGTTTTTTTTCGGTTTCCTTCCGTTTTTTTAGAATGGTTCAGGTGATGGTGCTCCAAGGTCGGGCTCCAAGGTTCTTCTCCTCCTTCCGTGATTGTGATAACCTAGGCTCCCATACTAGCTGCAATGATTCGGACATGAATCACATAGCAATAGGGCTAGCTTTACTTGAGAACCCACACACGTCTAGGCTACGCTAGAACGGGCTAGGATCCTCACAAGGCGGCTGCACTACTGTGGCAATGCCACTAACTATGCCAATTGACAGTAATTCAAGGGCTGCACGATCCTTTGTCATGCGCTCATAAATGGCCCTCATCCGGTCTTTGCTAATTCTTTTCACCTCCGAATCTCTTTTTCACTAGTATGGTTTTTT
>CAZYLT010000036.1:0-10970 GCA_964648855.1 uncultured archaeon | reverse complement strand
ATTACATTATTTGACCACAGAAGGTATTAAATCTGTCTACTATCGTCACCCTTCTACGTCTTCTTCAGCTTGTAGTGACCCATTGTTACCCGTTGATTGTACCAGATATTCCCGAACTTTAGGTCCTACCAAGGCAGCGACAACTATTCCGGAAACAGCCTGAATCCAGTTAAGGAATAGGAGTTCGGCTAAGGCTGCTTCATAACCAAAAAGAAAAACCTCACCAATGAAATACCCTAGCATCATGATAATTCCGCCAATAATGAGTCCGGCTAGATCACGAGCACCGAGTTTTCCGAATTCATTGGTTCTTTTGGAAATCAGCCCTACCAGGAAACCCTCAGCGCCTTTGACGACGAATGTAAGAGGTGCAAAGGCGAGATAACCCAACGAGACATCAGCGAGAGCAGACCCCAGACCGCCTGCAATGAATCCCCCAAGGGGACCAAGAAGCATGGCTGAAATCATCACCAGTGTATCGCCAAAATTCAGATAGCCAGTACTAGTTGGAAATGGAATTGCGATTATGGCGGTGGAAACTGTCACTAATCCAGACATGACTGCTGTTAGGGCTACAAATAGGGATGTATTGAAACTGTTTCTACGGTATTTCAAGGTGCGTTCGTCTCCACAATGAGCATTCTAGTAGCCCACTGGTTCACTCACACAATGAGCTGAAACTATATATAATCTTGAGCCTATATATAGGTTTGATATGTAATGTCAGTCCCTCGTGCCATATGTACAAGATGTGGCTATGAAACCTCCATAAGTGCACAGTTAGGCAGTTGCCCAAGATGCGAGGGACTGCTTCTCATTTACTATGATATAGAGGAAACCAAGGAGAAAGCGCAAGGGGAGATGGAGGATGCATTCGATTTGGGGATGTGGAGATATCGCAGCTTCTTACCTCTGGAAAGCACTGATGAAAAAGTGACACTGGGAGAAGGAGGAACCTCCTTTCATAAAGCTGATAGGCTAGCATCAACCTTGGGACTTGATAATCTGTACCTGAAGGATGAAACAACCAACCCAACAGGTTCATTTCTAGACAGAGGGACTGCAGTTGAGATAAGCGGCCTTAGACAGGCGGGCGTGGGTGAGGTATATTGCTGGTCTACTGGTAACCTTGCAGCATCGGTAGTCGCCTATGCAGCCCGAGCATCTATGAGATGTTCTGTATATATTCCCAGCAGAGGAGATGTGGATGTAGGAAAGCTCTATCAGATACTGGCATATGCTGCGGATGTGAAAACGGTGTCAGACTATGAAGCGGCAATAAGACAAGCGACTAAGGAACATGGTGCCGGACATAACATAATGTCATCAAACCCTTACTTCTTGGAGGGAATCAAAACAACCACATTTGAAATCATTGAACAGATGAGATGGAGTACGCCTGACTGGTTAGTAGTACCTATGGGAAGCGGGGGTCATCTATCAATGGCCCAGAGAGGCCTACGGCAGTTGGTTCAGGCGGGACTTATTGGCGCAACAGATACCAGATTGCTTGGTGTGCAGGCTAAGGGGTGTTCTCCTATAGTTGATGCATTCAAAAAGAACACTAGCATTTCTCCTGCGCCATCTGTAAGCACCATAGCAATCGACATCGGAGTTAAGAATCCATCCTGTGGAGAGCTTGCATTGGAAGCCTTAAGGGAATCAGAGGGGATGGCTCTAGCTGTTTCAGATGAAGAGATTCTCAATGCCGTTAGAACACTTGCAAAGACAGAGGGCGTGTTTGCTGAACCGGCATCAGCAACTACAATAGCAGCTCTCAAGCAGTTAGTGGAGTCTGGAGAAATTGCTGCATCGGATACTGTGGTTTGCGTCATTACCAGTACGGGATTGAAGTACCCAGATATTGCGAAATCATTTGTCAGCAGCAGAGAGGATCTAAAGCATATAATTCGAAGAGTCGAGGGCCCGAGATTCACTATGAAACTGGGGGAAACAAAAATCCTCGTCATGCAAATTCTCTATAGCGGGGAATCATATGGATACGGTATATGGAAGACATTGAACGAAGAGTATGATGTTGAGATTAGCATTCCGAGTGTATATCAACATCTCAATGAGCTTCGAGACAATGGACTAATAGTAAAGACGCGAAAGGAAATGACTATACGAAAGACATCTAGAGTCTATTATGCTCTAACAGAAAAGGGTAGAGATGTACTAACCCACATGGATGAAATTTCTAGCTAGCTCATGGATTTCTTGTTGCCTAATTTTGAGATAAGCGAAGTATTTTAACTTCGAATACCTATCCTCTAAGCTGAACAGTAACTTCTGTTCTAAGGTCAAGAGAGGTACGAGATAATGGCAGATAAGAATTGGTTACAAACAGATGATTGGAAGAATGAAAAACATGTCCCGGTAATCGATGCCCCAGATAAAGTCAAGAAAGGCGAGGTTTTCCATGTCAAGGTGCAAGTAGGGAAAGAGATTTCACATCCGAACACTACTGCACATCACATAAAATGGATGGACTTGTTCTTCTGGCCTGAAGGGGAGAAATTTCCATACGAGATAGGTTACATGAGCTTTGACGCACATGGAGCCTCAGTCAAGGGAGCAGACACTAGCACTGTGTATTGTGAGCCCCATGCAGTTTTTGCGTTCAAGACGGACAAACCGGGTAAACTGATGTCAACAGCGTATTGCAACATTCATGGCTTATGGAAGCATGAGAAGAAAATCGGAGTTAAGTAGCATCATCAAACTAGTTGGAGCTCTTACGAGTGTAAGAGCTTCTTCTAGTGTACTTTTGTTTGCGGGTAATTTATAGAGATTAGAAGCTGGACATCTATGGCAATTGGCAGTTGTCTAATCGGTTGAACTTTTGATTTCTGCACCCCCTATTACTCTGCCATCAGTAAGCCCTTTAGCGGTGAGTTTCTTTCCAAGATTCTTTTCGTATTCAGGAGGTATCTCTTGAGGAGAATCTGGACCCCACGGCTTGAACGGAGATAGTTCGTATACATCTTCATCATCAGATGTGATGCAGTACTCGTCCTTAATCTTAGAGAAAAGACCAGTTATCTCAATTTTTTCAGGATGCTTACTCATAACCATGCTCCCTTCCTTATACGAACCAAAATAACTGCAAAGCAGCTCTCGCCATAAGAGATTCCGCATATTTTGCGTCCATATGTGAACATGATACACATAGCAGAACACATGAATGCTTTCAGTATTGGACAAGAACGAAGCAGGACACTGCATGGGAGAATTAGGTGTCAAGCGCGCCTTATCCAACGAACCTCTTCTGCATATATGGGGTTAGCTTCAATGAAAGCTTCACGATAGTCTGATCGCTTGAATGCAAGCCATACATTCTGAATGCCAGCATCAAAACCTACAATTCTGATTGCATTTCGCAATGGCCCTGCTCTAAATGCCACAATGGTAATGACTAGGGCAATGAAGAAGACTGGAACCATTGTTATGGATAATATAGTTGGCATCCGCCCCAACCAGAAAGTTCCCCCAATTTCAAAGAGCGCAAATAGAAGAGCCATAGCAATAAGCCCATCACAGACTATACAAAGAGTCTTGTAATTACTATCTCCTTCATCTGATCGATAATGGTCCTCACATACATATAGAATAAGTGATTTTGATTCGGGAGGATTTATGCCCGCACTTCGTCTGACTCGAGGCCAAAATGCAGGATCCCAAGAGGGGCGAAGATATCGATAGATACCAGGCCGGGCTGTTACTCTAGCTGGCTTATTAGCTTCTTTTCCACAAATTGGGCAAATACGAGGGAATCTTATCTTATCGATAGGGATTCTGACGACGGGATTTTTGAATACTTCTTTCTGAGGCGGCACCAATCCAACACCTCATTATTCGATGACCGAGGGAATAAAGATTAGTGTATCGACGAGAGTAATTGATTATCTGATTTGCTTATGAAATGCTGAGATTTTTGTCGCGAGTCTTAAGAAAACCATTTTGATCTAGTTTCGATACTATCTCATGAAATCCTGGGCATTTGCTCCACTGTGTCGAATGCTCGCACTGACTACACGTCTTCGATACTTCCCAAAGCCTGGTAGCACTCATAAGAGAAAACAACGGATAGTATATCAGCACAAAAAAGAGAAACTTCTCTTTGAACATGTAGAATATCGAGTTTCCAAAAATCAAGATTGAGAAGCTAAACAGGGCGAATGAGCTGCCCAAAATGAGCTTCCTGATTAGACGACCTTTCTGGGAGTCACCAAACTTGAACTGCCCCGAAACAATGGAGATTGTGGATCCAGCTAGTCCCCCATAGAATAAAAAGAATCTTGAGATACTTGTATATCCGACTAACCATAGAGTTAGCAGCAACCCAAGAGTTGCAAAAAACGAGATATTATTGAACGTGCATCCGATGCACCATCGACGTCCACGCAGATTGATAGTGTGTGAGTCGAATGGTGAACAAAAAGGATGGTGGGCGGTGAGAAAGGAACCAACCGACTTCAGAAAGAGAAGAGGGTGCCGTAAGACTTCACTTCGATTCAGCACTAACGACGATTTCTCATCTGTCGCAGATATGATCCTTTTCACCGACCGATTTGCATTTTCTTTAGTTCATGATCAAGATATGTCTTCATGGGGACATCGGTATCAGATTGAACAAGAGACCGAGCCCACCGCCTAGAAGCAGTATAATCAGAATGAGAACGATAGCTTGCAGGATGATAAGAACAATCCAAGCTACAATTGCTCCACCCCAACCGACATCATGGCGGCTCTTGATGAAGTACCATTGAAGAATACAAACCAGTATAGGCCCAATGACTGGGACGAATGCGGCTAGGTTGGAAACGGCCATCAGTAGCGCAGTGACTACTGTAGATCCGAAATCTCTATTTCGTCCCTTCACTGGACCTAGGGCCACTCCGAGTAACAGAGCAGTGATGATGAATGAGATTACAATCATCAACAAAACTATTGTTCCGAATGTTCCTAGGAATGGAATAAAATCTAATTGCATTTTGACAAATCCTCCATATTACGCGAATTGTAAGAAATCTACACGGGTGTGACATAAAAGAATTGCTACAAATTCAAAAACGAGCTGTCTTAAAGAGTAAGCGAGTTGTGAGATGCCTTTGGCACCCTCACTACGGTTTAGTTTATTCCGAGGAATAATCTATGCAAACGGTCTAACTGAAAGAATCGAGTTGGTCATACCTAGCGATGGTCAGAAGGAGTATTTTCCTAGACAAGTCCTTTTGACCATAATGGGTTAAGATTTAAGGCAAATCGATTATTAGATGGTTTTCAAAATATTTTAAAGCCTTCATAAAATTTTATTTTTATTTTGGAGTTTTATCATTGCTATATTTTATTAATAAACCCCAGTTTTTCTAATAGTTGCTATATATAGATACCAATATGCATTGTATAGTGATTACACAATGAAAAAATCAAAACTTTTGATTGCATCCCTTGTCGCAGCCATGCTGGCTATAGCAGTGCCAATGGTTTCAGCACAAGGAAATGGCATTCAGTATCAAGAGACAGCCGGAATGGTCAGGCTGACAACTGATGAGATCGAGATGAAGGTGACAGGCGCGGGAGAGGTTCCTCATTTTCATTGGTGGGACCCAGATAGCCCTGATTCCGACTTTCACTTGATTTTTGTCAAGTTATTTGAAGCGAACGATACTAATTCTGATGGAATATACAATGCAAGTGAGGACCAGATTGTAGGTTCACCATTTGCGTTACCCTCAACAGGATGGGACTTCAGCGGTTTCGAAACTGAAACTGAAGATGGAAATGTTACGGCGATACATTTCAACTTCACAAGCACCACAGAACATAATCCCAGGTCTGGAGGCGAGGTAGGCAATATCCCTGACATGGCATCCTTTGATGTAATGGTACAGATACGGGTTCACATGGATGTACAAAATTCCAACGAGTTGAAGTTCGATGTGATCATTGACAGTTGGAACTGGACATACGATGACTCAATCCTCGTTTTGCAATTCACGATTAGTGAGAGCGCTCACGGAGAGGAACAAGGGTCTAGAGACCCTGGTGATTTCGGACATACTGGTACCGAGTTTCAGTTCAATGGAGCCTACATGGAATACGCAGAAACTGCTCTCGCCGCACAGAACACGGTTCAAGTGAAGGCCAGCTATGGTGAGGCTGCAGGTCAGCAGGCAGGAAATGCAATCTACTTGGCTTTCGAATACTTTGGCAATGAAACACTCGAATATGATCCCACCTTGGGAATTGAGTCGGGTGGCGTCCTCCCCACTGATAATACAATGCTGTTGTTGATTGGTGGCGGAATTGTTGTCGTAGTAGTTATCGCCCTCGTTGTCAAGTTCAGAAAGTAGAATACAGTGAAGCGGATTGCTCCGCTTCAATTCTTTTTTATTAATTATCGATATATCTCACTCGGATTTTTGGCTGCCGTACTGTTGCAGGTCACCTAATCAGCAAGCATAATAAAGAAGGCCTCAAGCAAATAACATACACCAAAGACTCTGTAGTCAAAGGTCTACCCCCGGAGATATATTTCATGAATTCAAAAGACCCACTTCATGAGAAAGCCATTAACACGATTCGATTTCTTTCAGCAGATGCTGTGCAAAAGGCGAATTCTGGACATCCAGGAATGCCCATGGGCGCAGCAGCAATGTCGTATACACTATGGAAACGCCATCTGAGATTCAATCCAAAAGACCCAGAATGGCCCGATCGTGACCGATTTGTCTTGTCAGGAGGGCATGGTTCAATGCTGCTCTATTCTCTACTGTATCTTACTGGATATGACGTTTCATTGAATGATATCAAGGATTTTCGACAATGGCAAAGCAATACCCCGGGACATCCTGAGTCATTTTGTACACCCGGAGTTGAGGTGACAACTGGGCCCCTAGGACAGGGATTTGCCAATGCTGTAGGAATGGCGGTCGCAGAAAAACATTTGGCGGCGGTATTCAACGAGGGGGAATATGATGTTGTCAATCATTATACGTATGCAATAGTGACTGATGGTGACTTAATGGAGGGCATCTCTTCGGAGGCAGCATCCCTTGCGGGTCATTTCAAGCTCGGCAAACTCATAATGCTATATGATGACAACGACATAAGCATCGACGGTAGTACCGACCTGACTTTCACTGAAGATGTGGGTAAGCGTTTCGAGGCATATGGATGGCATGTGCAGAAGGTTGACAATGGAAATGATGTGGAAGCAATAGATGCTGCAATTCGGGAGGCGAAGGAAAACAGTAAACCCTCCCTCATCATGTGCAGAACTCATATTGGGTACGGATTGCCTACCCGGCAAGACACCGCCAAGGCCCATGGTGAGCCAGCCGGCGAGGAGGAACTCAAGGGAGCAAAGAACAATCTTGGTTGGCCCCAGGAAAAATTCCATGTTCCTGATGAGGTCTTAGAACATTTTAGAGAGGCACTGGAACAGGGAGAGGAGCTGCAGTCGACTTGGAACCTACTGGTTTCAAACTATGAGAAGGAACACCCGGAAAAGGCAGCTGAATTCAGGAGACGCCTAGAAGGGAGATTGCCTGGTGATTGGGATAATGACCTACCTGTTTTTGACCCTGATGAGAAGGGAATCGCAACACGAGCGGCCTCCGGAAAGACGCTTGATGTAATCACATCAAGAATTCCAGAGATGATTGGTGGGTCAGCTGATCTCACCGGCTCAAATAAGACATGGATAGAAGGAAGTAAGGATTTTCAAGCAGATTCTCCTGCAGAACGAAATATCTACTTCGGGGTGAGGGAACATGCCATGGGAGGTATCGTTAATGGCATGGCGGTCCATGGAGGTTTGTTACCCTATTGTGGGACGTTTTTCGTCTTTTTGGATTATATGAGACCTGCCATTCGATTATCTGCCCTCTCAGGGTACCCCAGCATTTGGGTCTTCACCCATGACAGCATTGGCCTAGGAGAAGATGGCCCCACGCATCAACCCATTGAACACCTTGCCTCTCTTCGTGCAATGCCGAATATGGTAGTCATTAGACCAGGTGATGCAAACGAGGTCACAGAAGCATGGCGTGTAGCAATTCAGAGACGGGATGATCCAACTACCATTGTGTTGACTCGCCAGAATGTACCTACTCTAGATAGGTCCATATACAACTCGCCAAAGGGGTTACAAAAGGGAGCATACATATTGAAGGATTTTGGAGAGAATCCTGATATTATTCTCATGGCATCTGGTTCCGAAGTACCGTTAATAGCTGCTGCAGCAGAAGCTCTGGCAGATGAAGGCTATAGCGTACGAGTAGTTTCATTTCCGAGCTGGGAAATCTTTGAGAAGCAAGACCCTGCATACAAAGAATCAATTCTACCCGATAATGTGAAGGCCAGACTTGCTGTGGAGGCTGGAGTCGCGCAAGGATGGCAGAAATGGGTAGGAGATGAAGGAGACATCATCTCTATCGAAAGATTCGGAGCCTCAGCCCCCTATGAAGACTTGTTTGAGAGCTTTGGTTTTACAAGTGAGAATGTTGTCTTGAGAGCTCGCAATCTTCTACAATAGGGTCAATACGCCTCATCATGAAGAATGACTATCATTGTTGGTCCGCTCTTGGATTAGTCTAATGGCATTCTTTGATGCACTGCTTATTTTCTCATTTTGATTCCTAGACAGCTTCTCAAGAAGGATTAAGTCGGATGAATCAGCAATGTGACCCATAACCCTAATGGCAGAAAGAAGAGCATTCTCTTTCTGATATTTGACGGCAGCAATGAAACTATCTAGAGAGCGGGGATGTGCAACATCTAGAGAGGAAACAGCAGACTCGTAGTCAAAATTCATGTCAGCCTTAATTCGATTTATTAGCTGCTGTTTTGCTGGCGAGCCTATTTCGATGAGTCCTGATATAGCTATATTTCTTATATCTTCGTTGAAATCCTCCAAGCATGCATCCAAAACATCAGCACTCTCGGGGATGCATAGTTTTGCAAGAGCGCGAACACTTTCCTTCCGTACCCAGCTGTATGCATCCTGAGTACTCCGTCTGAGAAAGGGTTCTGTTCGCGGATCCCCAATTTTCCCCATTTTTCTCGCAGCAATCATTCGAGTATTGGAATTAGTAGATGTAAGATCTAGACCGAGCTTCAGCAAAGTTGCCTCATTCGAGCTCATATTTCGAGATGTGAAATCCTCTTGTGCAAAATCTGGCTCTATGAGAGAGCATTCATCGTGGAGACGGATGGAATTTTGCTGCAAGAATGATTCAAGCGTTCTTAACAACCCTTTACCTCGGATAGCTGACGTGACACAAATATATCCATAGTATGTCTTAATCAAATCTGAAGAGGTCGCAGTTTCATCTGCAAGTTGCTTCAGTTCAGATGCCCTCGTTTCCAGGATGGATGGTATCAGATGAGCAAGTCTTGTTTTCTTCAGTCTGCTTAGTTCAATGAAATGGGTGTTCCCATCTTCGATTTTCTTTCGCATAACTTCTAACGCAACATCATAGATATGCAGGCCCTCGTCTGCAGAAGAGTGTGCTTCCAAATGAGTGAGAATATCATCAACCCCCACATTGCTGTAGATGAACTCTGGGATAGATGAGGCATGGAAAAGGGCCCTGCGGAAAAGGCCCCAATTAGTCGGGAATCGCTCCTGCATCCCTTCTATGGATTCAGCGATTGCCTTTTCGCTGTTATGTTCAATTGAGTCCCTAATGCGATTCGATAGAGTGGACCAGCCTTCACTTTGTGCCAATTGGATAGTGCCACTAGAGCAGTCCGACTCGTTCATATGATGCACTATTCTGAGTGTGGTCTTAGCATTCTTAACTTTCATGTAATAGGAAATGATTATCCGGTTGCTTTATTGCCCGCTTTGCCGCTGCTTCTCATAGTCTTTGTAGACGGAGAATACTGACATGGCTAAATATGATTTGGACGGAAAGATAGCAATAATCACCGGTGGCTCTGGCGGATTAGGTGAGCAATTCGCGCATGCATTAGCTGAGGCCGGCTCAAACGTTGTTCTAGCTGCAAGGCGAGAAAAGAACCTAAAACAAATTGCAGATGCACTGTCAAAGAAATATGATGTTCGATCTCTGCCCATTAAAACCGATGTGACAAAGGAAACAGACATTGTAAATATGGTAGATAGAACAGTAGATGAGTTTGGCACTGTAGACATTCTGGTCAATAACGCGGGGATGTATGTTGTCAAGCCTCTAGTAGAACAGACCCTGGAGGATTGGAATCTTGTAATGAATGTCAATCTGACTTCCACGTTTCTCGCATCTCGAGAGGTGGCAAGGGTCATGATACCCAAGGAGAGTGGTTGCATAATCAACATCAGTTCAACTTTTGGACTTGGTGCCACAGAATTCACTGAGGTGGGGTACTATGCGTCCAAGGGCGGGGTGATTGCTCTGACAAAGGCTCTTGCAGTGGAACTCGGTAAACATAATATCAGAGTGAATTCAATAGCACCCGGATTTTTCCCAACAGATATGTCCAAGGAGGCAATAGAATCAGATGAACTTCGAGAGAAAGTTATCGAGCCTCGCACTGCATTACCTATGCTTGCAAAAAGCGAGTGGATTCGAGGAGCAGTGGCCTTTCTTGCAAGTGATGATGCTCGTTACATAACGGGGCACACTCTCGCGGTTGATGGCGGATGGCTGGCATACTGATACATCTCTGTAAGCAATACTTGCGAACATGTTTATCTGGAAGGGTGACTAAGCAGTAAGCTATGTATCTCGGAAAGAAAGTGCGTCTCAGAGCACTTGAGATGAGTGATTTGGACGCAGTCATGGCTCATTGGAACACATATGAAACAAGAAGATATCTGTATTCGGCTATGCCTCATTCTAGAGTGATGCACTACCCCCTCGTTTTCTAGTTAAATTGTCCAATAGAAGTGTCAGATTTTCCCATAGCTGTGCTCACCGCGAGTTTTGTGGCAGCTTAAATAGCCCCCGTCAGACTCA
>CAZYLT010000035.1:9232-11354 GCA_964648855.1 uncultured archaeon | reverse complement strand
CTTGTGAGAGAAGAGAATGGCGATTTGTGGCTGTATCCATTTGATGGAAAGACATTCAAAGACCAAGGCAAACCAAAGAAACTAGGAAGGGGCTTCGATGATAAGTTTTCCCACTACCTGATTGACAAGTGGGTAGGTAATGGCACTCCAGACGTCATTGTGCGAAACGACGACGATGAACTGATATTATACCCATACGGGATGTATGACAAAGACAAAGACCATCATGTATTTGCAGACCCCCCCTACAAGAGAGTTGGAAGAGGTTTCAAGGAGGACTGGAAGTATACTGTTGGACATTGGGAAAAGCCCTTCACCCCATCGCTTTTGGTTTGCGATGATGATAATGAAATGAGATTTTATCCGTTTGGACAGAATGGTTTCATTGACCTTGATAAAGATGACAAATACGTCGGTCAGGGATGGGATTTTACACATTTCTGGGATTTCTACCCGGTCTAGGGTTATGAAGGGGCATAAAGGGCGCAATAATTAATTCATAGATGCCAATTCTTCCCACTTTGCATAGCAACAGTATTAAACGCCATTTCTCTTGCGATTCTGCAAGTGGTGAGCACTTTGAATAAAGCTGACTTTGAACCCGAAGAAGAACATATGACGCTTCTCCCCACGAATTCCAACACGAAAATTCTTGTAGTTGGGGTCATGTTGGCCGCGGTGTATGCAGTTGGCAATTTGATAGCCATTAGCGGCTTCATAGGCGCCTCCGGTGTCGTTGCATCAATCAGCCTTGCCATTGTGATTGCACCACTTTTTGGAATACTCCTCGGACCGTATAGGGGTGGAATGTTCGGACTGATTGCGGGGTTTCTAGGAGCATACATATCTACATTCGTAGCAGGGGTTAGCCTAGTTGTTCCCACCGTGATATTGGGACCCGCCATATCTGGTGTTCTGACAGGACTCTGCATGAGGCGCAAGAGCTACAGATTACCTGGGCCCCTTCTAACAGCAATCTACCTCAGCGTGATTATTGTACTGTACCTGATTCCCAACGCGAGTGCGTGGTGGTTTATTCTACCATACGCTCTTGCAGTTGTTGTTTCTTTAGCCCTCCAATTGACTGACATTCGATTCAATCCCAGCAGCCAGGGGCTGGTGGAGTATGCCCAGCTTATTCCGCTTACATTTATTGGAACTATAACGGATTTTTCAATGATGACTATGGGCGCGGTCTATATTCTCAACATACCGGCAATTGTGTTTGGAACCATAATTTTTCCAGCAATGCTAATAGAACGAACCATAGCGACTATAGGTAGTGCAATTGTTGCTTCGCTGGTGCTTATTGCCTTTCAAGACCTCTGGTCTGATTCAGATATCGCCATGCACTAATGTATCTACTACCAGTTCCATTGCACGTATTTGCATCTCTAAGACCATTGTTGGTAATGAATACTTGTCCTTTTCAATAGCCTGTACTGGCAAGGGCGGTACATGAATGAATGTAGCTTTTGCATCTATCTCACCCTTGACTATCCAGTTCATAACACTGAACAACAACCAATTACATCCATATGTTCCTGCATGATAGCTGACAGTAGCAGGGATTTGATTTTCACGCAAAACATCAAGCAATGAATGTGGATCCAGGTTTGAAAAATGTGCAGCGGCGAGGTTTTCGTCGATAATATCAGATTCTGGCTTATTTCCGTAATTATCTTCACGGTCAGGAGTTAGCACATTGATTCCAATCCGCTCTATTGTTATAGCAGGTCTGTTTGATTGACCTAAACACAGAATAAAATCAGGTTCGTGTTCATCAATCAGGTCGCGGAGCTCTCCCAGAGCGCTATTATAATCCAGTGGGAGAACCGTTGTGATGACTTTGGCATCAGGGATTGATTTACTCTTGAAAGCCTTGGATATCTCAGCAGATGGATTCACTGAATAGTCATCAAAGGGCTCAAAACCAGACATCAATATGGTCGTCATGTCGGTATCTTATATTATCATATAGGTCATAAAGACTTGGTTCAAATCACAAAACTGCAGTAATGATAAACCAGATTCCTAATGCTACTTGGAAAATGCCAATGACCACGTTGATCCAATTGATTCCTCCTGCAACAGCCCGCTTACTTGCTTCTGAGCTACCGAC
>CAZYLT010000035.1:3627-9132 GCA_964648855.1 uncultured archaeon | reverse complement strand
CTGACAAACAGATAGATGGAAGAAAATTGTAATACAGTCAGCAGTACAGCCCTATCAAGAAACCCTTAATAGCATTGCAAAAACTCCCATGACGGAACTGTGGAGCGACAAACAAGTGAAACAGGTACAAATAGTGATTCCGTTCGACAAAACCGAGTCCGTATATGAATTTCTTCATGACGTGTTAGAAGTCAAGAATATAATGAAATTCAATGCAGATAACGCTCATGTACTGCAAGTTAGGGTTTCAGATAGCAAAATCATGAAGACCATTGAAGGTCTCAAGAGTAGAGGCGTGGGCGTTGAATACGGATATGTTGATGTCCTTGATTTGAGCGCATCATTACCCCGGGAAACAGCGGAGGCTGATTCTATCGAACGAGCTGCGTCTATAGCTGTCGAAGGAATCCATGAAAACGTTTCAAAACAGGCCTCCTTTAGTTTCGATTTCATGGCATTAGTCGTTGTTGCAGCCGTTGTTGCTGGCGGAGGACTTATTCAAAATAACGTAGCATATATCGTCGCATCAATGGTGCTATCTCCAATGATGGGTCCTATGATGGGAGTTGCTCTGGGCTATATCCTTCGAGACAAGAAGCTGTTCATCAAAGGAACTAGGAACGAATTGATAGCGCTGGCGCTTTCGTTTGGTGTCGGTGCCATTCTAGCGATTTTGCTACCGATTCCCTTCATTAATCCCTACGCACCCCAGCCGTTTGTTGATGTAGTCATTGCCAACTGGGAAGCGGGTATCCTCACTGAAATAACTCGAAGAGGATACATCTTTACCGCACTTGACATAGGCGTTGCGATATTTTCGGGAGCCGCAGTTGCGGTTTCAATAACTAAGGGTGATATGTCCACCCTTGTAGGAGTGGCCATATCAGCTGCACTTATGCCACCGGCTGTCAATGTTGGTCTGATGTTGACTTTGGGGCTCGTAACTGGATCATCGACAGCAACGACAATTGGATTCTGGTCATTCGTTCTGCTTGTCATGAATATCATCTTGATTGACGTTGCAGCAGCAGCAATGTTTCGAATAAAGAAGCTTGGAGGGATGGTAGAGAAGTCCGCAGAGTGGAAAGCGGTCACGACTTACAGAAAGTCTACTGGCAATTCCCTATATCACTCATTAAAAACCTCCATTCCAACGGGCGAAGGAGAGAAAACAGAGGCAGCAATGTTCAGACCTGCTGAAGATAGCCAGGCGCCAAAACGAGAGGAAGAAAACAGGCATCGCTCGTAGCGAGTGGTTGTGTCATCTATCCTGACAATTCTTGAAGGATAAACGTAGATTCCTAACGGTCTTAGTAGCATAATGACCGAGTCATAGAACCCATATCATGCTGCAAAGGAATTCTCATATCGTGTGCTCTGTATATTACTAGGTTCTATTAGCGTTCTAAGAATGGTTAACTTAGTAACCTCTATAGATGATAAGAATGACAGTAAAGGGCGATAAAAACAAGCTTTTCAAAGGATTAACAGAACATGATGTCTTGACTTGGGAGGAAGAGAAAATGCGCTACCAGCGGAAGGTAGGCAATAAGGTAACAGATCTAGAATTCCTTCGGCACCTCCTTATGGTAGCCTCAAGGCCTGTTATCTCCAATAAGGAAGGCGTCAAGTCAGGGTACATAACTGGTCAAGGACCGATATACGAAAAGGGAGATACTCTTCTCGCCCAATACAGAAACAAGCGTGCCGTAGACTATACATTTGGACTTGACAAAATCAGTGATGCAGAAACGCTAACACAGAAAAAGAAAGACAATGATATGGGTTCCTGACTGCACCACCCTCAAAGCTTTTATACCAATCAGTCCATAGTACTAGTGTAATTAATGGTCCATAGTTGTGAGGAAAAATAGGGCCGGATTAAGGCATCTACTAACATAGCCTCCATTTAGCCAATAGTCATACTAATGGAGTCATTGAATGTTTCCTATGCTAGACATTTCAATTGGGATCTACACTGAATGATATGTGACATGAAGAAGAAATAACGAGATGACTGGAAAATGGGTAGAGCTGATCGAGATGATTTGGATAAGGTCTTCAAGGCGCTTGGTCATATTACAAGAAGAAGAATTCTAAGACTTCTTGCTCAAAATCCGCGATATCCATACGAGCTAAGCAAACTCCTCGGAATGCGATCAAGAGTCATAACGAAGCATCTAGAATCTTTAAGGGAAGCAGGCATAGTGATTAAAGAACCGGGAGAAAGCCAACTTGGACCTGATAGGACGTACTATCGTCTAAATGTCGCATTTGGCTTATCAACAACCATTCTTCCTAATTCATTTGTCGTCAGATTCTATCCAACCAGTATTCCCAAAGAAAAAGAAACATCATTACCTCCATCAACAAGAGATATACGGGTAATCCAAGCTCTGCTTAGCCAATTGACTAGCGTAAATGAGAAACTAAGAGAAGTTGATAATGAACGAATCAAATTGGCAGAGCGGAGAGGACAAATCCTCCGTAATATTGAGCGATTCATGGATGACTGTGAATGGGATTCAGAAGTCTGTCAAAAAATAAGGTCGCTAATCAATCCTGTGAAGGCACAAGCGGCTATAGAAGATGATGAAGCTGAAACAAAAAGCCCATTCAAAGAGGCAATCAAGTTGTTCCAAGATATTCTGGAGCTAAATGAAGATGATGACGACGAAGAAATAGAGATTAACGCTGACTAAACAGTAGCTTATCTTCTATAGTGCTTTTTTCAAGGAATCGAGGAATGCTTCGAAATACGGACAAAGACTGGCCATCCAGTAGAGGTTGCCGTTACATTCTTTGCGAAGAGACTGCCTATCTGCTCTGCATTCGAATGTCTTTTCTCGGTCGTATAAGATACAGAGGTCGCTTTCTACATTTGAATCCTGCATAACTTTTCTTCTAACATCCCTCATGGGTTCTGAATTTCCTGCTTTAAGCCATCTTTCTTTGAGGCCCAGTTCATCTTGGACTCTATGCAGCATTTTCTTATCGCCTGACTCGCCATTTTCCCAAGTGGCAACAATCTCACTCACTAGTCCGTTAAACTCAACTATGGGATATTCGAAATTCTGAGCAAATTCCTGTGCGCGCTTATACTCATTGATGCTTTTCTCATACTCCTGATTCATGAAATATGCATCACCAAGCAAGAAGATTACAAGTTTCGTAATATCTTTCATGCCGGACCCTTCGGTTAGTTCCAAGGCATCTTCATACAATCGTATTGCCTCTTCATGCCTTCCTGACCGGACCGCTACATCGCCCAGATTGATTTTCGAAACAGCAATCCCACGCATATATTCTGCTTCTTGGCTTATTTCCAGAGCTCGTTGATTATAGATCTCTGTCTGTTCTAGTTGCCCCAAGTCTCTGTCTATTTCTCCGACGTTGATTAGTGTTCGTGCAAGTCCAATCTGGTTGTTAAGGCGCTGCTGAATGAGAAGGAGCTCCTCAAATTGGTCCCGCGCGTCCTGTAATTGACCTTTTTGGAGCAAGATGATTCCCTTTAGATTTCTAGCATCTGAAACACCCTGAAGATACCCCATTCGATCATATTCTGAAAGCGCTGCATCAACGAGGGTCATTGCACGGTCAAATTCATGAGACTCTTCAAGAATGCGAGCGCGAACATATTTGATTGTTGTAAGGGACAGGCGGTGGTCTAAAAGATGAGCTGTGTCCTCTGCTGAATCAAGTCGCAGTATTGCCTCTTCTCTTGCGCCAGCCTGCATAGCAATCTGTGCCATTACGATTCGTGTTCTAAGCAGGGCAGCTTGAACCTGAGTGCGTATATCTTGGTTCTTTGAGGTGGCTTTCGTTACCTTGTCAATGCTCTCTGATGCAGCCTCCTTGGAGTAGTCCGCGTATCCTAGCTCAATGAGAATATTTGCTAGTTCCCCTGATAATTCAGCGAAAGCTATGTAATCCTTTGATTGCCAAGCTTGATTCACATAGTGTTTCAGATTATTAACCCATCGGGGATCTAAACTCTGTCTGCAATAAGCAGCTGCAGCATAACCATTGCATATCACCGAGTCAGTTTCCTTGGCAATAATCTGGGTATAACCATAGAGACCTCTAAGAAAGGCAGCCTTTGAGCACATCGTCAGGAATCCCTGGCTTCTATTCTTGTACTCCCCAGTTCCAACATACTCGGTAATGATATCTGTAAAATTCATGAAGCGGTCCTTGCCAGTTCTTGTGACTAGTGAGAAGCGTTTCTTTAGTTCCTCAATCTCAGTATCTTCTAGTCGTTCCTCATACATGGCAAATTCTGGAATAATAGGACTAGACTGCAAGGTGTTCGCTCACTGCTATTTTTTGGTGAAGTATCTAAGTGTATTTCGCTGTTGTACCCGATTAGGGTTTCAAAAAGCTTCTAGTGCATCTCTCCGCAGATTATTCGACACAATTACACAATCTAGAGAACAGGTTTCACCTTCTCTATGGTGTCTCTAATTTCAAATATGCTGAACGGCTTCTCCAAATATGCTCGAGCTCCAGCTGAAAGAACCTTGGCACCAAAGCTGCTCGCGGCTTCTGCAATAACAATAACCGAGGCTTTTGAATCAAGGTCCAGTATCTGTTCCACAAGACGAAGACAATGTGTGTCGGGAATATGTAAATCGATGATTATTACTTGCGGTCTTGTATCTAAGCATTTCATCAGGAGCTCTTCTTGACTATCTACAATAAGAATGTCCTCATAACCAGAGTCTTGAATAGCCATCTTCAGAAGAGAAGCAAGCATTGGAACGTCCCCAGCAATTATGACTTTCATCAGCAACGCCAACGAAATTTGTTCTTAGAAGCTTAAAAACAAGAAATCACTAATCGGCTGCAGCACTTTCCACTAGGTCGAGCATATGCCTAATGGTCACAGGTTTTAATCCAAAACTTACTGCTCCATTCTTCATGGCGTCTTCACGCACATTTGCGTCTGCACTGATGAATACAATCCTGGCATCCGGGTCGATTTGCAGAATCTCACTCATTGCCTTCAAACCATCTTTGTTCGGCATCCTATGGTCCATGATTAAAATCTCTGGCCTGGGATCCATTTTGCGGTAGACCTCTACAGCTTCTTCTCCATCATAGGCATCTGCAACTACCTCATGACCTTTGATCGCGAATACGTCTTTGTATAGACGGTGCAGGATAGCCTCGTCGTCTATGATGAAGATATTGACCATATTCTTTACCAGCCTTGGGGGCAATCAGGTGTGTTATTGCATGCAACAGTGATGCACCTCTACAACCTGTTACACGGCAACCACTTCTGATGATTACAGTGATTCTTATGTGCCTGAAATAACGAAGAATACTATAAAAATGAATACTTGATGCATACAGCTGAATGGAGGGAGGATTATTCCGATTTCAGGTAGTGGGATCCTTCGTCCTGAGCACTGGTCTGCACCTAAACAATATGCTGAAGCACCCTTATTCCATATCCAGCTTTGTAGCGTATCTTCTATATTGGTTACAGCGAATACAACA
>CAZYLT010000035.1:0-3527 GCA_964648855.1 uncultured archaeon | reverse complement strand
CCGGGGTATTTAGATCAAAAAGTATCCGGCAGGGGTTATGATACGCAAAGTGAGTATATGAGAATGCTGGAGGGGTTTATGCATTCAAACCAATATTTGATAAGTCGAGAGGATTATAGTGCAACCGAGCTGAAATCGAATATGTTTTATACATATTTATGTTTACTATCACTAATAGTATATGCCTGAATATGGTACATAATGGTTCGATAGTCGGCAATTTACATTACTAATATATTTGCTTAATTTATATAACTAATATTAAATGTAATATGAGAATTGAGGGATAGAATATGTGAATAAATATAGGTAAAAATAAATCAATAACGGGTGTTTTTCATAGTTTTTTGTTGCAGAACCTATTCCTCGTTAGAAAAATATGGTCAGAATTCAGAGTAGATTGTGGGGATGATGTATGAATGAGTACAATTCTCGAGTAATCCTAATTAGAATGAAGGTATATCAAGAGCGTCTAAGTGAGGTCAAATGCATCTCAAGGGACTAGATGAGTTACGCAAGAAACTGCCGGGTTATCCAGGCAAGAAGATTCTAATGGTTCCTCTCAAAGGGGTGATCACATTCATTCTAAGTTACTTTTTCATTCTATCTCTCGATACCCTGCCCAGACTATTCGTAAATGGCGGTATCTTGGCAACAATAGAACCTCTGACGCCTATTCTTGGTAGTATACTTGTTGCTGCTATTGCGTACGTCCAGATTGGAGAGATGTGGACAAAGAGAGATGCAATGAAAGAAGAATATGGTCCACTTGCATACCAGCGAATGATTACCTCTGGGGTAAGGGGGGTGTTCCTGATTCCAACATTGATTTTCCACGCGGCAACTCCAATAAGCTTGCTTCCACCTGCAGAACCAACGAATGACCTGGCCATTCTCCTATCTCAATCACTTCTCTCACTCGTTTCGGTCCCAAGTTGGGTCGATATCATCCTGAGAGTCAGTATCTGCGGAGTCTTCTGTCTTCTCGGAATGCTCTCCATAAGAAGTGCGCTTCTGACTTTCGGCGTGGATTACATGGCTGTTGCATATCTATACTTTCCAGAAGAATCAAGTATCCAACAAGATGAGATCTATTCTGTGATGAGACATCCTACCTATTTCTCTGTGATCCTGCTGGCAGTTGCGGCACTCGCATTGCAGTTCAGTATCTACTCTATAACGATATCTATGATTGCATCCTTTTTGATCAGATTGCACATACGAAGAGAAGAGCTTGAACTTGTTGATAGATTTGGGGGAGAATATAGGGAATACATTGATAGCGTTCCAGCACTGCATGTGAGAGTTGATGATATTCCCGCCTTTTTGCGATATCTCAGAGGACCAAAGCACATGGAATCATAGTCCTATAAGGCAAAGGCAGGCAAGAGCAGAACTAGCAAACCTCAGATACGTGAAGGAAGAAGATCTTGTGCTTCTACCCTAGCTCTCTCTGCTCGCCGCGTGAGTTGCGTGGAGAAGTATGGTTTGGTCTTAAACGACTTGACCTTATGCAGAGCATCCCTAACAGATTCGATCTGTTCTGGATCTGAAGCGTCATTTGCCTTAGCTTCTAAAACCGCTCGATTAAGATTGACAACCAATCGATAATATTGACTCTCTGAACTGCCTCTTGTCTCTATTTCCTTACGAGCCTGCTGAAACCTCTCTCTAACGGTGTCCAATGTTATATCAAGCTCATCAGGCGTGTCAATGTCTCCAGGCGTTTCGCGGATCTGTTTGGCGAGGGAGTGAATCCTGTTGAGAGTACTATCAAGTTCCTCCTTAGCAATCTTTTCACTCCACTCTTCTACTGCTGAGAAAGGTATCTCTTCTAAATAGTCATATAATTCAGATATACTCTCCAAAATATTAGTATTCGAGAAGCCTTTAGGCATGGTCTTTTTCGATACGACGGATGTCTTCATTTTTCCAGTATGATCTCCCGTAAGACCGTCAACAAATCCGTTTGGAGTATCGTTTCCTTTAAACCAAATGACAAGGAGTAGGGCTGCTACAATAATGAAAAATGCAATCTGCACCAGTATACCTGCTGAAACGCCCTCGACCTGCAAGGTTCAGACCCTCTTGATTATCTGCTCTCACCAATTTGGCTTAGATAGATTTCTACCAATTTGTCCTTGCATTCACCGCAGAATCTTGCATTAAGTGAATCCATTTTCTCAATTGTAGAAATACCAGACATGATACATTCGTTATCGCATTTTTCTAGACCCATTGAATGCCCAAATTCATGCATTGAAACCTTGAGTGCTCTCTCCTTGAAGAGTTGGTTATCGGGTTTTCGTCCATAGAATTGCTCACGGAGTCTAGTCAGAGAAACCAATGAATTACGTCCCTTTTCTGCCAGTCCGAATACGTAGTCTTGACGAGAAGTCAGAATGTCCTCGTCAATGATCCCGATAGCCCTGCCCTGTTCTGGCATATCAGAAACCAGTTGAGGTAGTATTTGTTCTGCACGATATCGATTACGTGCTGGAGCGAAAGCGTCTTTTGGGACATCTAATCGTTGTGGATAAGCAGTAACTTCGGCGAAGAGACCGTCCGGTAATCTTTCTTGCATTTGGTCTCTAATATAAAAAATCAAGTCTTTATCGATTTGTTTGCCAGGTATAATACGCAATTCAGCCATGTTCATATCCCATCTCTGGTAGTATAATATTGTTAACAGTGGGCAATAAAGCCTAGGGATGAGGATTTGTCCCGTTCAATAGAAAATACTCAATACAATACCAGTTCCTGCTGTAGAAGCAGGCTTTTCACTCATCTTCAATCATGAGAGCATATTACAAAGGTCAAAATACTATTTACCAAATCTATATTACAGAAACACAAATCCTTCGCCAAGATTACGCAAAATAATCCGTTCTTCTATGTAGTGTTTACTCCAGATATCTAACGTGTACTAGCTGACCAAGGGAATAGCAAACGTTTACCGAGGAATCATTCCCTTTGTTCTTCGAGCGTTGTTTGTTCCATGCTCGTCAAAAGAATTTCAGTAAACGCCGCCGGTCCTTTCGTACGCTGGTTGTTTCTTCAACGTTTACTACTCACATAAAACGTGTATCAAATCCGCACAGTAAACATACTCCAAAAAGTGAACTAGGAATAGTATTTTAGTGCAAATCGGACACCTCATGGAGTGATGAAGGTTGATTCTGATACAGCAGTGATAGGTGCAGGTCCAGCAGGATTGTCTGCAGCAAAGACTCTGGAGAAAGAGGGTGTGGAGTATCAGCTTTATGCCAAGGAAAAGCACCCCTGTATAGACAAGCCCTGTGGCGGCTTCATTCCGGGAAGGACAGTAGCATTATTTGGTCTGGACAACATCAAAGATGCCTATCCCATCCACTCTGTGGAGATGAGATTCCCTGGTATCGGAATCAAGCAAGTTGAATTCGAAGAATCAATTGGTATAAATGTTAGCCGAGGCGAGCTAGGCAAGGCAATGCTCTCCAATCTCAGTCACAGTCAACCTAGGATTAACTTGGGTCATGAAGTTCGAG
>CAZYLT010000034.1:0-12917 GCA_964648855.1 uncultured archaeon | reverse complement strand
TTTCAGACACGTTGAGGTCACTCAATCTGTCAGAAATAGTTTATCTAGAGAACATGAACGAGAATGGCTTGAAAGAGCCACAAAAGAAACCCCTTGGAAGGACGGCAATCTTACTCTTGCGATAGAGGATAGAGAAACTCAAGAATTCCTCGGTACTGTGGGACTCTCACGAATCTCTCCGGAAAATTCGCATGCGGAGTTTGGCATTGCAATACATGATCCTGCACAACAGGGAAAGGGATATGGAACGGATGCCACAGAAACTACCCTCTGGATAGGATTTCATGAACTAGGGCTAAATAGTATCCATTTGTATACTATGGAGTCGAACAAGCGTGCTCAAAGAGCATACAGAAAAGCCGGATTCAAACGAATGGGCAAGATTAGACAATACATGTATTCAGGCGGCAGATATGAGGATGCGATTGTAATGGACATCTTGAAATCTGAATTCATGGAAAACTGCCCTCCTGGAGAGATGTCTGGGAACTGAGAGAACACTGTAGGATGATTTATGACGTAGTAGTTTCTATGGAGTATCAATATAGTATGCCTTAGTGATTTCCCGTTCAGCTCGCCTCAGACGTTCTTGCATGGCTACTCTGCTGATACCGAGTTTTTTCGCCATTTCTGTAATTTTCGCTCCCCGAGGAATTGCATAGTAGCCTGATTCATATGCAAGTCTAAATGCCTCCATTTGCTTTTCTGTTAGCGTCACCCCTGACTTGGTATACGGAGTTGTTCGAAGTCGGATAAGTTGAACACCTTTGAACCTTGATTTTAGAAGGCCTAACATCTCTTTCACCTTATTTCTAGATGGTGCAAGAACAGTGTGCTTCTGAACGCCATTCTGAATTATGATAGGAAGACGGGACATGCAACCGCTGTGAAGAACAGTATCATAGATCGACGGGCCCTCTAGGTGGTGAACCACCCTTGTCCAATATGCCTCGGGGGACCTGTAAGTCACTTCAATTTCACGTATGCTATCATTCGCTTTCAAATGGAGAACATACGATTCCATGTCAGATTCCCTGTTCTGTAATGACTCGAGAACACCAAAGCCTGTGTCACCATGGATCGTCATAATTGACACTCTGACAGGAATCTTGCTGGTTAGCTCACAGGAGTAGTAATTTTCAGCACTGATTTCAAGAACGCATTCTAGGACCATTATAAACACCTGTCATAGGACGGCAATGGATTAAACCGCATATCAGTATAGCTACAACCTGTGAGATAGAAATCATGACGCAGAATAGTCCACAAATCAGTGTAGAAGATGATGCTCAGCAGCATCGGGTCGCAGTGGCAGAGGCCCTCTTTGTTACTCTGCTCTGGTCATCGTCTTGGGTCATCATTAAATTTGGATTGGAAGAGCTGCCGCCAATTACATTCTCAGGACTCAGGTACTTGATAGCCGCCATTATCTTGATGAGCATCATATTGTCTCAGAGGGACCTGCGACGAGCTCTACAACTTCAATCAAGGGAGTGGTGGTTGAGAGTAACAGGCTATGGACTCGTCTTTGTTGCAATTACACAAGGAGCCCAGTTTATTGGCCTTGACCTTCTCAATGCAATTACAGTTTCGCTCCTTCTGAATTTGACCCCCATTCTTGTTCTAGTTCTAGGAGCCATCTCGCTGAAAGAAAAACCAGATGGGAAGCAAATTGTTTGGATTTGTGTTGGAGGCGTTGGTGTACTGATTTACTTCCATCCTATTGACTTGCCACTTAATCAGCTCGTGGGCCTTGCGGTGGTCCTGATAGGAGTGATTGCGAATGCGACATCTTCCATCATGGGGCGGGCTATAAACCGCAATAAGATGGTGCCACCTATTGTCGTGACGGGAGTGAGTATCACAATCGGTTCTCTGGTTCTTGTTGCAGCAGGCATTATTTTTGAAGGCACTACCTCAGCTAGCCCCACATCAATGATCTACTTACTATGGTTGGGTATAGTGAATACTGCTCTGGCATTTACAATTTGGAATAGAGCAATGCAGACTCTTCGAGCAATAGATGTATCTATCATCAATGGCACTATGCTTCCGCAAATCGTGGTCTTGTCTATCGTCTTTCTAGGGGAACAGCCTACCTTATTGGATTATTTTGGTCTGATTCTAGTAGGAGTTTCCGCCTTTTTTGTACAATGGAACCGTGCAAGGGCTCTCAGCTCCAATCAATAACACCTGAAAGAAGGCAACATGACCTGATCACAGGTTAGGTGCTCTCTTTTTGATTAACAGAGAGGAATTTTGCATTGATAGCAACTATTACGGTACTCAGCGACATGAGCAACGCTCCAGCCGCGGGGTCTAGTGTCACCCCATAGGAGTACAAAACTCCGGCCGCCAATGGAATTGCAACGGCATTGTAACCTGTTGCCCAGAAGAGATTCTGGACCATCTTATCATAGGTGGCATCCGATAATCCTAGAATTGATGCGACATCACGCGGATCGTTTCTAACCAAAACTATGTCTGCGGTTTCTACAGCAACGTCTGTACCTGCTCCTATGGCAATTCCAATGTCAGCTGTAGCTAATGCAGGGGCATCATTCACGCCGTCACCTACCATGGCCACGGTCAAACCACGATTTTGTACTTCAGTCACTTTCTCTGCCTTTTCATCGGGCAACACTTCTGCAAAATAGTCATCAAGGCCCAGTTCGTCTGATACCCAGCTGGCAACATTCTCATTATCCCCAGTGAGCATCATACATTGTATACCCATATCCTTGAGCTGTTGAATTGCCTCCCGAGACTCATCCCGAATCACATCGCCCAGTGCTAGAAGACCGATAACTTCCTCTGATCTCACAACATAGGCAAGCGTGAATCCCTTCTTCGAGATTTCATCGATTCGTGGGTCTTCCGGCAATGCATTTGTTTCCCGAACATAGCTGGGACTTGCTACCACAATCTCCTGATTTTCTACAATCCCCCTCGCACCCTTCCCAGGGATAGCCTCAAAAGCATCTACATCGAAAAGTGAGACATTTTGCTCTTCAGCACCGCGAACGATACCCTGTGCAATGGAATGCTCGGAGCGTGATTCAATAGATGCAGCAAGCTGAAGGACCTCAGTTTCGTCAAGGGATGAAAAAGAAAGAATCTCGCTCACTGTAAATTCACCTTTGGTCAGTGTTCCAGTCTTGTCAAAGATAACTGCTTGCAGATTCCTCGCCCTCTCGAATGCAGCCCTATCTCTTATCAACAATCCATTCTTTGCTGAGATTGAAGTTGATACAGCAACAACAAGTGGTACAGCCAGGCCTAGTGCATGTGGACACGTGATTACCATGACCGTAACAGCACGTTCAATACCAAATCCCAAACTCTGACCTGCTAAGAGCCATCCACCCAGAGTAACACTACCTACACTAAGCGCGATGATAGTGAGGATAAAGGCAGCACGATTTGCCAAGTCCTGCGTTCTGGACTTGCTCTGTTGAGCTTGCCGCACCATGTCGATTACCTGTGCAATATATGTTTCATCACCAACTTTGGAGATCTCAACTTCAAGACTACCTGACCCATTAATGGTTCCGCCAATTACCTCATCACCCACGGTCTTCTCAACAGGCTTTGATTCTCCCGTCATCATGGCTTCGTTGATACTGCTTGTCCCCTCAACGATTTGACCATCTGAGGGAATGCGCTCGCCGGGTTTAATCAGAACCCTGTCGCCCTTCTGCAACTTTGACGCCTCAATATCCTCGATATTACCGTCATCTCTGATGATGTGTGCTGTGGAGGGTAATAGCTTCACGAGCTCCTCCAGAGCTTGCGAGGCACCAAGGATTGATCTCATCTCAATCCAGTGCCCAAGCAGCATTACATCAATTAAGGTGACTAGTTCCCAAAAGAAGAGGGTGCCAGGAAGAATGAACACAACCGCACTGCTGTAGAGGTAAGCCACTGATAGTGCCACCGCAATTAATGTCATCATACCTAGCTCTCTATCGCGAACCTCGTCAAAGAACCCCTCAAAGAATGGTTGACCTCCATAGATGAATACTACTGTTGAGAGGAGAAACAGAACAATCTCGAATCCCTGAAAGGCAAGAAACTCCAACCCAAGTAGTTGCTGTACCAAGGGAGACAAGAGAACGACAGGTGGAGTGAGGATTATAGACGCTATGAAACGTTTCCGAAACCGTTTCATCATCATCCTGTGATGCGATGATTGGTCATGTTCTTTGGATTTGTTGTGATTATCAGCCGACAACAGAGGTTCGCCTCCAACCTAAGTAGAATAAAATATAGTTAATCAGTGCTTTGGAATGTACCATATCAGAAGATGATGAAAGGGCTCAAATTGAGCCCATAGGATGGTTGATAATCCTACTTCATCTTCTCAGCTATTTCTTCTTCGACCTCGTTCATTCCTTCTTGATAGAAGTCAGACTCGTCGGGTGCAATCTCATAAAGCACTCGGAGAAATTCCCCAGCATGGACTCTCTCCTCATTTGCTATGTCGATCAAGACCTCTTTTGCTAGTTCGTTATCAGTTGATTCAGCTAGTTGCATGTACAATTGTATTGCTTCATATTCTGCTGCAATCATGAAACGAATTGCACGGACTAGCTCCGAGTTGGTGATCTTTCTATCGTTTTTCAAAACACTGAAAGGGTTAGCGAATTCAGGCATTTTTGTTCATTATTCCGAAATTTAAGGCATCTTATATCTGTTAGGACCTGATACGTTGCTATCCACCATCAGGACATGATTCAATACGCTGGCAACGGGTTTAAGGCATGGAGTGGCAACCTAGCAAAACGAAGAGTGTCGCCGAAATTCAACTCGAGAAAAGGCGAAAAAGCCAAAATGTGTAGTGTGGTTATTCAACTCATGGTGAATCTTACCTTAGGCACGCTCGGAATGCCTGATATACTGTTGGCAGCTATGACCGTTGTGATTGTATATGCAGTCCTGCTAATTGCAAAGGAAATCAATGAGAGAGGGCATGCAAGCTGGATTTCAAGGAAATTGATTCATATTTCTATCAGTTCCGTCGTTGGCATCACGCTCGTGAGCTATGAAAATCTATCAGGCCCGCTGTTAGCTGTTGTATTGTTTCTAGTTCCGTTATTCCTTGGACGCCTGTTTTTTGGAGAGCCAGTTAGGAATCTAATAAGACTGACATCCCGTGATAATGAGAATCGAAACCACTGGTATACCTTCGCCGCGGGAACCTTAGGCATTATTTCCTATGGCCTAGTATTTCTTGCATTCCCAGAAGAGCCAGCAGTTTTTGTTAGCGCCATTCTTGCTGTTTCATGGGGAGATGGATCCGGAGAGTTAATTGGTCGTCCATTTGGCACACGACGGTATCAATTGATTGGGAATGAGCGAACTTTGCAGGGGAGTATAGCAGTATTCTCATTCACTGTAGTCGCAACAGCTTTCTCATTCCAGTTATTCTCTTCAAGAAGTGTTCTCACATTGCTTCCGGTGTTTGTGGTGGTTGGTCTTACAGTTATGCTGATGGAGGCTATTAGCATCAGCTGGTTAGATAATTTCCTCATCCCACTGACTGCCGCTGGTATTTTGTACCTGTTTCTCTTCTGAGTGTGATTAGAGCCATCTGCTTTCAATACTGCCCGAGAGAGTTTCAGTTACCAAGATGTTAAACTGTGCCAATCTTCATTAGGATTGTTATCGGGCTAGATGGTCGATTGATGATGTGATAGAAGTGAGATATGAAGTGAAAGACTCTCTTACGGAGGAAGAAACAAGACGGGCTCTGAATCAGATGGTGAAACAGGGGATAGCTGCTCAAGTTCGTCTTACTCTAACTGAGAGTGTCTTTCTGGTGGCCTTTGCTCTGCTTCTAGGTGCATCTAATACTGTGATAGGAGTTCTTGCTGCCGTCCCTGCCATAACTCAACTCCTTCAGATACCTGCAGTCTATATTCTGGATAAAATTGGAGTCAGGAAAAAAATCAATCTGCTTACACAATTGGGAAATAGAGTAGGTGTGCTCCTGATGGCATCAGTACCATTCATTGCAACTGGAGCTGTCGGGATTGGGTTGCTCGTAATAGCAGTCGCAAGTCAATCTCTTTTCACGGCATTAGGTTCGCCAGGTTGGAATTCTTGGCTTCGGGATCTTGTGCCACAGGATAGGTTAGGAAGATTCTTTTCTAGAAGAATGGCGCTAAGTGGAGCAGTAGCTGTAGCAGCGTCAATCCTAGGAGGATTTTTCATTGGCTATTGGACCGACCAATTTCCGATTCAGCCAGAAATGGGCTACTCGATTCTATTTGTCTTCGCCTTTCTAGCAGGACTCGTGGCAACCTACTACACTTCAACAACACCCGAGCCGCGAATAGCCACCCGCCCCGAAAAAAAGAGATTCTCGGAGATAGTTTCAGAGCCATTTCAAGACGCGAACTTCAGAAATCTAATCTGGTTTTCATTGGTATGGAGTTTCAGTACGGCACTGGTATCCCCGTTTTTCCCTGTGTATCTAATCAATACATTTGCTTTTCCAATGCCGATTGTTGCCATGTTGTCAGCCTTGACTCAACTTGTAAGCATTATTTTCTTTGGATTTTGGGGAAAGTATTCGGATAGATTCAGCAACAAGTCCGTTATGAGGGTGACTGTGCCAATATTCATGGTGGGTACATTCCTATGGACATTTGGGTCCTTGGCGCAAGCCTACTTCATTGCCCTCCCAATGATGATTCTTGTACATTTTCTGACCGGACTGTCAGCAGCAGGAGTGACTCTGGCATCAAGCAATATTGGACTCAAGCTAGCCCCAAGAAGACAGGCTCCAGAATACTTGGCAGCAAGGGGAGCGTGCATAGCAGTTGCAGGTACTGTGGCACCATTGGTTGGAGGGGTGCTGGCGGATTTTTTTGCTTTTCAGGAGATTTTCTTTTCAATTTCATTTGTGAGTCCTGGTGGAACTACCGTCATTCATACCTACCACTTGATGGGACTGGATTTCCTGTTTCTGATATCCGTAGCACTAGGATTTCTAGCGCTTCATAGACTGGCCTTGGTGAAGGAAGCAGGAGAGGTTGAAGACCGGATTGTGATTGATGCCATTCTGGCTGAAACAAGACAAAATGTTAGGCTATTGTCAACCGTTGATGGGCTCCGTGAGGCGTTTCAGACACCCTTCAAAATAATGCGACGACGTAAGCCCAAGAAGAAACACGAGATGGATGAAAGTAGAAGTAGTTCTAATGTAAACACATGAAACTCATCTGCGATTAGGATGGTATTTGAGATGCAGTGCACCGTCTATGAGTCTCATATTGAATGGGAAAAGACCGACTCTGTCAGCATCTATCACCATATCATGCATCTCTGCCAGCATGCCACTGATGAAACAATCACCAACATCACTGGCTTTTAGATCCAATTTTGTAATCAGCTCCTCAAGGGAGCATTTCCCCTCTAATTCAATATGTAAGACGGTTTCTTCACTTGCTCTGCTATCTGGGACAAGCTGTCTCAGTCGTCCATACAAATGAATCTCAGTCATCGTTCATTCCTCAAGTGTGTTTGAGTATGTTACAAGGGAATTGATTTGATTGTTGTGATAAAGTGCTCTTGGATGGATTTTCTTAACCAATCTATTCCAAATCGAGAAGCATTGCATCATAAGCGAGGTCTATGTGTACCTGTCTTGATAATGACTTTACTTTTCTTCTGGATTCCGATGCATTTCCGTAAAACCATTTTCCTAGATGCGTAAAGACAATATGATTTGTATAAGGCTTGAAGAACTCTACCAAATCAGGAATTATGCAATACCCCCTCGTTTTCTAGTTAAATTATCCAATAGAAGTGTCAGATTTTCCTCTGGCTGTGCTCACCATGAATTCTGTGGGAGCTTAAATGGCCCCAGTCAGACTCACTACTGGACTAGGTGAGTGGGCCACCAACATCTCGCGGAGCTCGCTGCCGAAAGCCTGAGGGAAGTCCACGACTTCTTGACGGAGGTCCTTACTCTCCAAGGAAAGGAGAACATCATCTCCCGGAGAGTCCGCGGCTGTTCACCATGCTCAGACGAGTCTTGCTGCCTTCGGTGACGGAGCCAGGAAGGGTGATCATGAACCCGCCGTGGGAAGAACTGTGGAAAGCCTCGCTGTGGCTGAGAGTTATGCATCAGCACCAACACAGGAGGAAGAGACCAGGACCATGGGAGGGATACCATCCCGATGACCATGGACAAAGCCCCTGCTGACTCAGTGGCCTTCGGGTACGCTGGGGGCGGTGACGCTGGCAGGGGAAGGGTGGAACACAGAAATTTCAGACACGTTGAGGTCACTCAATCTGTCAGAAATAGTTTATGCCTTTGTGCCCCCAAATACTGCCTTCTTTATCCCCCGTCACTCTACCGCCCTCTCTAAGGAAACTCCCATCAGTGATTACCAGATCAAGTTCTCCACAAGCATCATGATGTTTCTTCTCGATCCAGACCATATCTCCAGTGTAAAGAATCCTGTGTTCGCCTTCTATGAGATATACTTGTGATCTCACTAATTTGCTATGAATTGTCGGTATTGAGAATACCGCACATGTTTCACGTTCGACAATATCAGGCATGACCCTGATCTCAATCTCATCAGACTCTTCAGGTGCATAGACTGGTACCTTTATCTCAATATCTTCGAGAATGAAGACAGCATGGTCAGGATGGAGATGAGTTATGAAGATGACTTCCGGTTCATATTGAAGAAACTCGTCTTCCCCCAAATCGAAGAGAATTTTCTCGTTAAGAAGAATTCCCGAATGTTTTGAATGATAGGGGCTAGTAGCATCCGTATTCGCACGAGTTCCAAGAAATTTCAATCGAGTCATGTTTGTCTTCTAAATATTATGCATAAGTGATGGTTCTTTCGAAATAGTCTTCGGAAAATTGAGATGCTGTAGTCAATCATTTGACTTATTCCTGTTCATAAAAAGGGACACTTGAGAGAAAAACAAGGAGAGGGGTTCTCTGCCCCCTCATGGACCTTTACGCCATTGATTCTTTTACAGCAGGAATATTCAGGTACACTAATGTCAGGATGCTTAGTATAGACCCCTCTAACCAGAAGATTGATAGTAGGTACAAGGGAATTGCTACGATATTGACTATGACAGCCCAATTCCAAGCCCATTCTTCCATATTCCATAATCCTCTCGCAATCCAGAGAGCAAAAACTGCTAGGAGAAAACCAATCGCAGAGGTCGCGTCTTCCCAGATTGCAAGACCTAGAGCACCAGCAAAGAGCCCCAGAAGAGCATTTACCAACAGCAGAACGACTGCAATCTTGACCTCCATCGGTTGTTCGGATGGCTTTTCCCCGCTAGGACCGGGTTCAGCCATAGGTATCTCAGTCATTGAATTCACCAAATTGAATCAGTAGTGCATAACACTCCTAATCACTCTTTCTGATACACAAAAAAAGGTAGCGAGACACGGTTATGTGACAGCCGCTTGATTGAGCGTTAACTTCACAGAAGCACAGCCGCTAGCTACGAATTGATATTGAAGGATATACTAAGAAATACGAGCGATTGAGATATGACGGATGAAAAAGGACGAATTGCTGAAGAAAAAAGAACCATTGAGATAATGATTCGCTACTATTGTGATTGTAAACACGAGTCCAATGGGCTTTGTCAAGACTGTGAAGATCTTCTCCGTTATGCACATTCTCGTCTGGATCATTGTAGATACAGCAACGATAAACCAACATGCAGAAGATGTGATACTCACTGTTACAGTCCTGCTTATAGAGAAAGAGTCAAGGCAGTGATGCGTTTCGCTGGCCCACGAATGTTGTTTACAGCTCCTATAAGGTGGATTAAGCATAAACTACACGATCGTGACTAGACTTCTGTTCATTACATATCAAGCAGCTGTTTGTATTCATGTAACGCCTCTTTTGCGTTTGTGACGCCTTCAACGACGGCATTCCCCTTGGGCATGAGGGTTATTGTAATTCCATCATCCTCTATTACCTTGAGAAATGCCTCAGTGACCACTGATTTGTAGTCCGCGGGTAATTTCCCTGCTACTGCATGAAAGTCAATCTTGCGCCGAGTAGGCGGCGATATACTGAAACTTCCAGTGCATAAGATGGACACCAGAAAATCATCATCCTCAGTAGATTCATCTGAGAGGACCTTCGAACAGACGGGACAGTCCTCATTCCTGTGTATGGCAAATCGGTCAAAACTAAGTTGATTGACATCCATATGTAGAAGATGGTTAGCAAGACTGGGCTCCTTCTGTGTTGATATCATTATTGCCTCTTGAACCTCGATTGAGGCAGCCAGAGAGAGTATCGTCGGAGTGACTCCAACATTCTCACAGGTCATTTCAGGAGAATCTTCGGTGTCACCTAAGAGGCATTGCAGGCACCCGGTTTCGCCTGGGACGAAAGTAGAGATATTAGCGTAATACTGAATGGCACCTGCATACACATATGGAATACGTAGCTCTTGACTAGCTTTGTTGACGGCTCGCCTCGCTCTAATCGAATCCAACCCATCAAGAATGATACCTGTTCCTCTCAGCAGATCACGAGCATTATCCTCACGAATTGTTACACTATAAGGCTCAAAGACCACATCGGGATTCATCGGTGCAAGATTGGATACTGCTGTTTCTGCCTTTGGAGTTCCGATATCAGCAGTAGTGTATATGGTTTGACGCTGAAGGTTTGAGAGGTCAACTATGTCATGGTCAATCACTCGGATAGTACCAAACCCAATAGCAGTCAGAAGTCGCAGGATAGGACTACCTAGTCCACCAGCCCCCACCACAGTGACATGTGTATCGATGATTGACTGCATGGCCTGTTCATCTATGTTTGGCAAAGCAAGCATTCGGGAAAACCGGGTTCTTTGATCGGAAGTGAGTGCCAAATCTATCAACTCTTAGAATTCTTATCACATATGTCCTTAAAGAGATGGATATTGCCCTTTTCAATCGCGACAGTTTTTAGGGTTCAATAATGACAATATTCTGCCACCCATATTAACTTGAAGGGAGTTTATCCTTTATGAAGCTGGAAATGAAACGAATAGATTCAGAGTATGGAGAACTCGAATATTGCTCATACATACCCTCAAGTCAATCTCCTGTAAACCTATATATTCATGGTCTTGGATATAATAAGAACTGGTTCCATGACCATTTTGCGAGATTTGAACTGAACCGCTACTCGTGGATAGTACCGGATCTAATGGGGCATGGAAACTCGTCAAAACCCCGGAATCAAAAAGCATACACAATGGAGAAACAAGCGAAGTACTTGGAAGGCATTCTCAAGAGGGAGAAAGTGAATCGAGTAAGGGTAATAGCCCATTCGATGGGAGGACCAATAGCAATCTCACTATTAGAGCTATTGAAACAGCCCGGCTCAGCAATGATTGAGCCAACTCTACTTCTTTACCTTGAGGGAAACTTGGATACTGGAGATGCCTTCTTCTCATCTAAGGTGGCTGAACAATCATTTGAGGAGTACCAGAAGGAGTTTCTACCTTGGGTCGAAAAAGTACTGAGGACCACTCAAGAAACATCGATGCGTTCTTGGGTAGAAGCATTAGGCAAGGCGGGAAGCTTCACTGTATGGGCATCCAGCAGAGATTTGGTAAAGATATCCAAGGAAGGGAATCTTCTCAATCGTCTTCAAGATGCCTTTGAAGGACCAAAATACTTCATATTTGGGGAGAAGAATAAGGGGATGTTCTCTTCGGAAAGACTGGTTAGGCAAAATGGTTTGCCAGTGCTGTACGTACCTAAGGCGGGACATGCCATGCATGACGATAATCCATCAGGGTTCTGGAAGAGGGTCCTCCAGATAATTGATGCAACATCCAGTATCTAAAAAAATAGTAGTTCCCGGAGACTGGTCTCCGGAGTTTACGCTTGATTTCGAATCTTACCAACTGCGACCGCCAGAGCTACGACCTCTGCCGCCACCGTAGTCACGTCTGCGACGACCATGGTCAACCTCAGACATGTTATTTTCTTCGTTGACTTCGTCAATCGCTTCGTCAGCTTCTTCAAGAACGCTCTCGCGTCCGAACTTCAGACGAAGATTACCCCTGAATAGTCCAGTATGGGCATTTTTCAAAACGTAGGTATTTCCAATTTCCATTTGATCGATAGTGTCGTCCCAGAGGGGGATTACAACAGTACCCGTTGTGTCTCCAACGGTAGCATCCGACACACGATGCGTGGAACCATCGCTTCGTGACGTCACCTCATTGGGTTCGGCCTTTTCAAGGACCTTGAACTTGACATTAATATCGCCCATTCTAGGCTCTAACTCAGCGATTTCCAAATCTTTAGTTTCTTCAGACATTCGTATCACTTTATAGTTACAACAAGCTTCCAATAAGAAAAGTACCAAAGAATTGCACAAATTTGTACGCTTCTAGAAATTACTCGACTCTAATTATCCGCTCTGTATTTCTCACTTTCTTTCAGGTCACTTATAAACTTCCGCATGACCCATTTATTCTGGGTATGATTGCATTTTGGTGGACAGGAATACTCAGGGGACATAAAATTGGCACCGTAGAGAGAAATTGACTCAGCGGACCGTGATAGAATGGTTAAACAATCTTTTTCTCGTAGAAACAGCTCTCATTATGAGTGCGGACCAATTCATATCCCATGGACTCGTATAGGTGTCGCGCTGCCGTATTCCATTCGATGACGTGAAGGGTTATTGTATCAATCCCTCCTTTTCTTGTCCATTTCTCCGCCTCTTGTAAAAGCATTCGTCCTATTCTCCGCCCTCTAAATGCCGGCACCACATGCAGATTGTATATCCAAGTGAGTTGAGATTTGAATCGCCAGAAAGGCGCTCGATTACACAGCCAGATGAGAGCCACTTGCGTACGATCTTTAGAATCCACCATGAGAACATCGTGAGAAGGGT
>CAZYLT010000033.1:0-13125 GCA_964648855.1 uncultured archaeon | reverse complement strand
CAAGCAAAAAACCGCCCTCTTGCAGAAGCTAATCTCATATTGTGAGGATTGAAAGGAAAGGATGTGTTTAATCATGCCGTGGATAGATTCAGACCTTGCAGAAGCTAATCTCATATTGTGAGGATTGAAAGATATGTTCAATCTGTACTTAAAGCTAGCTGAAAAGAACTTGCAGAAGCTAATCTCATATTGTGAGGATTGAAAGAGGACAGATGGGGCGCGACTCTGAACACCACAACATTCGCCTTGCAGAAGCTAATCTCATATTGTGAGGATTGAAAGAAGTTATTGAAGGTCTAATGAAGAGAGAAATGGGCTATGAACTTGCAGAAGCTAATCTCATATTGTGAGGATTGAAAGGCAGTGTCCATGCATGTCCACTACCAAGTATCATGGGTATCTTGCAGAAGCTAATCTCATATTGTGAGGATTGAAAGAAGTAGTGATTATCTCGCACCTGCCTTCACAACGTATAACTTGCAGAAGCTAATCTCATATTGTGAGGATTGAAAGAGCTTGATATCAACCATGAGTGCCTTACTCGAATCCAACTTGCAGAAGCTAATCTCATATTGTGAGGATTGAAAGAGTCTGCCATCACCGCCTTCGAACTATCCAGCTGCAGTACTTGCAGAAGCTAATCTCATATTGTGAGGATTGAAAGTACCACGCCACACGCACACGATTGTCCCTGCAGTCCAACTTGCAGAAGCTAATCTCATATTGTGAGGATTGAAAGTGGTCATAGGCAAGCAGGAGTTCGACACGATTGAGTGTTGCTTGCAGAAGCTAATCTCATATTGTGAGGATTGAAAGAGTTGTTCTTCTTCGTGTTCTGATATTGCTGGTACATTGGCTTGCAGAAGCTAATCTCATATTGTGAGGATTGAAAGGGTTCAATCTCAAGTGACGGAAACGACTTATCGCTACTTGCAGAAGCTAATCTCATATTGTGAGGATTGAAAGCCTGTACCTCTTGTCGCACGGGTAGGTAGGCGGTGAACTCCTTGCAGAAGCTAATCTCATATTGTGAGGATTGAAAGGTCATGGAAGATGTTAGGAAATGCGGTTAGTCCGTTGGTCTCCTTGCAGAAGCTAATCTCATATTGTGAGGATTGAAAGTGTTCGGCCAAGCGGACGCGAACGGCCCTTGCGCGGACACACTTGCAGAAGCTAATCTCATATTGTGAGGATTGAAAGATCTGAGGGTTGAGTCCAAAGCTGGGCCCACCCGATTACTTGCAGAAGCTAATCTCATATTGTGAGGATTGAAAGTATGCCGTTGTGCCTGAGCCTGCTTCAAATCTCCAGTGCTTGCAGAAGCTAATCTCATATTGTGAGGATTGAAAGGCGATTGACTCGGCATTTACGCCATCCAGTGATGGACTTGCAGAAGCTAATCTCATATTGTGAGGATTGAAAGAATGTTACTCTGAAGTCCTTCTCCCCGTTCACATATCCCTTGCAGAAGCTAATCTCATATTGTGAGGATTGAAAGGGTGCCACAAGTGCAGTCTTGAGATCACAGACCTTGAACTTGCAGAAGCTAATCTCATATTGTGAGGATTGAAAGATAATGAGTCAAGTTATTCCTCCGCGCGAACAACTAAAATCTTGCAGAAGCTAATCTCATATTGTGAGGATTGAAAGTGAGAACCGTCATTTCCATCACCAACACGAACCTCAAACTTGCAGAAGCTAATCTCATATTGTGAGGATTGAAAGAGGGAACAGTCACAGAGGAGGATGAATGGTGATGGAACTTGCAGAAGCTAATCTCATATTGTGAGGATTGAAAGAATAAATATATTATAATTACTGCGTGGGCAAGAGATCTTCTTGCAGAAGCTAATCTCATATTGTGAGGATTGAAAGGCACTGGTAGTCCGCGTATACAGAAGGTCTAAGGTTTTCCTTGCAGAAGCTAATGTCATATTGTGAGGATTGAAAGTGCATGGAAGTGTGGGCTTTGCGGTCTCATTTTTTCTGCTTGCAGAAGCTAATCTCATATTGTGAGGATTGAAAGCAGTGGCTATGAAGTTCTGCGCAATGAACCCCTTAAGAAGCTAATCAGAGAGGGGCTTTTATCGGATACCGAACACTACGATGAGGGATGGTAATGTCAGAAGTGGACGACTTGACGGAGGAACTGCTGAGATTCTTACAGAATGATAACAGCCCAGAGGGAGTCCCCCTTCCTGTTGTAAAGAAACATCTCCAGAACTGGGCAGATAGCAACGATATAGATGATAATGAAGAACGAATAAGGTCGGTCATCCAAGAGCAGCTCGACCAGTGGCGGATTGACAAGACCATTGCCTATGTAGAAGAGGGATTAGAGATCGAGCTGGAACTACCCCTAGGCAAGCCAGTCTGGCATCTGAAATTTCTCTCCCCAGAAGAGCAAACGTTCTATCGCAGTTTGAATGATGTCCAGAAGGCCACCATACTCACTCTGAGAAACCAGAATGACCCTGACCGACTGGGAGAGATGCCTCAAGATGCGCTCAAAGAGGCCCTGAGAAAACAGGGGCTGGACCCGGGAGACACACTGGTCACAATTGATGATGTAGTCGAGGAGTTCTTTTCAGATTGGAATGGGGAGGACGCGCTGTGGATTGGATTAGTGGAGGAGTACAAGAAAACCGATGAATACAGACAGCATCTTGAAGAGATGATGGATAAGGCAGAAGCGAAGGAGGCACGCATGATGCGACTTGCGGATGAGGACTTCGTGATAGGCCCCATTTACGAGCATTTGGAGAAGACTGATGCTAAGCGGATGGACGACCTGGGGGACCTCTATGATATTCGTGATGAGTTGAGCGAAGAAGAGTATCAGAAGAGAAAGATAGAGATTGAAACACGCGATGTCGACGAAGAGAACTTCTGGAGAAGCGTTCTTGATGTGGTCCCTGACATCTCTTATAGCGACCTACGCGGTCTGATAAGAATCTTTGACCAGGACCAATTGCCGGATAAAGAGAAAATCAAAGAGTTCTTGAATAACATTGACCGTCCACTGGCGGAACGTGATTGACTTACTTCGAATTTCCAGCTCCGAAATTTCCTCCGCCCGAAGAAATATTGGAAAAAAGAGCTGATAACGCTCCCTTTTATGTATAAATGGCTATACTACTTCAGTGGGACGTAAGCAGAGCTCTTAGTTGCTCCTATACCCGGTGCGCCGTGGCGAACCTCGCGATTAGTTATTCCGAACTCTCCAATGACGTGGCCAATCATCTGAGGGATGATTTTGACGCGATGGAAGTCTTTGCCGTTATGGACGGCGATGGTGAGGTCGACCATCTCGGGGAGGATGATCATGTCACGGCATTGTGTACGAACGACAACGTCATCGCCCTTGCGCTGAGCCTTGCGAGCCTTTCTCAGTTTGGTGAGCAGTTTCTTCTGACGTGGAGGGAGGCCTCGCTTGAGAGTGCGCCTTCTCCTGGCTGGAAGAAGTTCGATGAGGGAGTCCATGTCCATCTTGACTAATTCAGAGAGTGGGACTCCTCTGTACATTGGTTCTTGTTTTTGTGACATGAGATCACCGAGTGTGATAGACGGAATGAGTTGTGTCCGTCTTAAACTGAGTGGACTCGAAAAGATGTGAATTTAAAGTTATTCTTCTGGAATATCCTCTCTGGGCTTGTCTATGACATTTCCGCCGTCATCCAGGAAGCCACCCCTTCGCATGGCATCTTTCACCCATACAAGCTGCTCCTCTAGGGAAGGGTCGCGAACGAGAGCTAGTTTTGCCAGCCTCAGTGCCTCCTCATAATTCTCAAGTTCGTAGTTTATCTCTGCTTTGTGAAGGACGGCAAGGGTATTACGTTCCTCAACCTCAAGGACTCTGTCAAAGGATGCCAAAGCCTCCTCGAAAAGGCCGAGGTCTCTAAGGGCAACTGCCTTGTTGAAGATTGGAACTGCATCATCAGGTTCAAGTTCAAAGGCACGTTCAAAATGCTGGAATGCCTCCTGCATCTCCGGACTGTCTGCTGAAGGATTCTCTTGAAGATGGACAAGTGCCACTCCCAGTGAGGTATGGGCATTAGCATGGTCGGGGTTGTCTTCTAGAACTCCTTGCAATATCTCTACTGCTTTCTCAACCTCACCATCAGCAAGGAGCTTGGCTGCCTCGGTGTATTTGTCGTCTTTCTTGCGTCCAAAGAGTTTCATGGGATAGTCACATCATGAGAAAATGAAATCCACTTAAATCGTGATGTATCTACATTGGTTAGATGAGCAAGCAAATTCAATATGCTTAAGACCAGTGTATTACTGGCATGAATCGGAGATAACTCAGATGGGTGACCTCTTCGGAACCAACGGTGTCAGAGGAAGAATAAACCGAGAAATCACAGTAGATGTGGTTCTTCGCCTCTCAAAGGCTATCGGGACAGTACTTGGCCCAGGAAAAATTGCCATTTCAAGAGATGCTCGCGAGGGGGGAGAGATGTTTCTAGACGCCGTGATTTCGGGTCTGCTCTCTACAGGATGCTCAGTGATTGACATTGGCCCCGGTCCAATACCTGGATTACAGTTCACAGTTCCTCGACTTGGTGTTGACGGCGGAGTCATGGTAACTGCTTCTCACAACCCTCCCGAATTCAGTGGAATCAAGGTGATAGGCGCTGATGGTATCGAAATATCTCGTGCAAAAGAAGAAGAGATTGAGGCAGCATATTTCAACGAGGAATTCACTGTTGCTGAGTGGAATGAGATTAAATCTGTGTCGAGAGAAGACGATGCAATACGGTACTATGTCGATGCCATCAAGTCCCATGTCAATGTAGATGCAATCGAAAAGGCGAATCTCAAGGTAATTGTTGATGGAGCAAACAGTGTGGGATCATTGGTGACACCTCTACTTCTGCGTGAACTAGGTTGTCACGTTGTATCACTGAATTCACAATTGGATGGCAATTTTCCAGGAAGAGACCCCGAGCCCATTCCGAAGAACCTATCGAGTTTGAGTCATGCCGTGAAAGCCACGAAGGCGAATTTGGGTGTGGCTCATGATGGTGATGCAGACCGCGCAACCTTTGTTGATGAGGATGGTACAATCCTGTGGGGTGACCAGTCATTTGCCATTGTTGCGAAGAGGGTTCTCTCGAAACATGATGGAGCAACTCTTGTCACACCAGTGAGTAGTGGACGGCTTATTGAGGACGTTGCAAAAGAAGCTGGAGCCCAGATCGAGTGGACAAGAGTGGGTAGTATCATTGTGTCCCATCGCCTGAAGGACCTGGGGGCAGAATTGGGTGGCGAAGAAAACGGTGGCATCTTCTATCCTCCACATCAACCTGTAAGAGATGGTGCCATGACAGCGGCACAGATTATTGAAATCATGGCAACCGAGGGGAAATCGCTCTCTGAATTAGCGGATGAATTACCAACGTATCATAGTTCAAAAACAAAAGTTCCCGTTCCAGAGGAGAAGAAGGATTCTATCCTAGGCGAACTCCTAGAAATGACCGAAGGAATGGCTCGAATAACTCTGGATGGCGTGAAACTCCAGTTCGAAGATGGTTGGATTCTGATGCGCCCATCAGGTACTGAGCCCCTATGGAGATGTTTTGCAGAGAGCAAGACACGTGAGCGTGCAGAGGAGCTAAGTGCCAGAGGCGTTGAACTGATTCGTACTGCGATAGAACGTTCTTGAGAAGCACATCTGGCGATAATCAAGGCACTCTATTCTATTCATGAGAGTAAATTAGATATTCGAATTACCTATATAGTTCTGTAATCCCAATATTGTCATCAGGGATGTCATCGAAGTTGAGGCTCTACGAGGGTTCGTTTGATAGCGAGAGCCGGAGGTGAAGCAATTGACAAATCAGGATACCAAGCGTGAAATACCAGGGCTTGATGCTGATTCAATAAAACTGCTTATGGACAAATCTACCAACGGAATCTTGGTGCTGAGAGATAATACTATTCTATATGTCAATCAGGCTCTCGCTGATTTGTTTGAAACTGAGAAACAAGAACTGCTAGGCAAGAGAATCACTGATGTTTCCAAGTCACTCCTCCACAATGCAGCGCCAGCTGTTCTTGAGCGATACTTCATGCTTCTAAACGGCGACGCTACACATGATGAGGATGAGTACGAGTTTGTTGATTCTCGTGGCAGAGTTCGAAAAATTTCAGTATCTACGGATGTTACAAAGCTAGGAGAGGACAGCATGGTTTCACTCCTCATCCGAGATCTTACAGAACAAACTGCCATTGAAGCAGCTGAAAAACGAGTGCATCAAGCAGAAAAACGTGCTCAAGAGAGCATGAATTCAATCAAATCCATTCTTGATAGGGCAGAAGACTTTTTCTTTGTCTTGGATAACGAAGGCAAAATTCTGGCATTTAATGAATTCTTTCAGCAACGTATTGGCTATACGCCCTCAGATCTCAAAGGGATGCATATTGCGCAGCTACATCCACTTGAGAACCAAGAGGAAATTGAAAATCTCGTAAGTGGCATTTTAGATGAGAAGATAGACCAATGCACACTCTCTCTCTTAACAGCGGAAGGCAAACAGATTCCAGTCATTCTTCGTGTCTTTGAGGGGCAATGGCAGGGGGAAAATGTAGTCTATGGGATTGCAAGGGATATAAGCGAAATACAAGTCGCGAATGAAGCACTGGCTAAGAGTGAAAAACTACTCTCAAGTGTATTCTCTAGCATAACCGATGGAATCAGCATTCTAGACAAAGACCTGAATATCATCCGCGTCAACAAAACCATGAAGAAATGGTATATGCATGCGGCTCCTCTTGTGGGTAAGAAATGTTATGAGGCGTATCATCTTAGTGATAGCCCTTGTGACGAGTGTCCTACTAGGGTTTCTCTTGAACAAGGCGTACCAGCCACTGAATATGTCCCCAGGATAGGACCTGATGGCGAAAAGACAGGTATGATTGAGCTTCATTCTTTTCCCCTTTTTGACCAAAGCTCAAATGAGCTTACAGGAGTGATTGAATATGTTCGTGACATTAGCGACCAGCGTCGGGCTGAAGAACTACTAAGAGAGAGCGAAAGCAGGTTCAGAAGCTTGTTTGAAGACTCTCCAATCTCTCTTTGGGAGGAAGATTTCTCCCGAGTGAAAGCATACTTCGATGAGCTCCGTGATTCTGGGATAACTGATTTCAGGACGCACTTCGATGAACATCCCGACGAGTTAAGAAAATGTATTCACCTTGTTAAACTCCTGAATGTAAACGAGGCAACACTTGAACTACATGGCGTAGAGTCACAGCAGGAACTTGTCAAAGGGGTTGATTCTATCATCTCAGAGGGTGCTATTGATGTATTCAAAGAAGAACTCTTGGCTTTGGTTGATGGTGCCACTCACTTCCGCGGCGAATCGGAATTTCAACTAGCATCAGGCGAATTTAGGGATCTACTATTGGATGTCACGATTCCTCCCGGACATGAGGACACATGGGACCGCCTATATGTAGCAATGCTGGACATAACTGAAAGAAATCGAGCTAAGATGATGCTACATCGTGAACGGGAGGCCTACCGTTTGGTTGCTGATGCTGCCGTCCACTCTGAAAATGCAGCAGATTTGTGTAGTCGTGTATTATCAGGTCTGATTAAAACACTTGATTTTGATCTCGGTGTCATGAGATTGCTAGTGCCAGAGGAAAACAAGTTACAACTGATAGCGCTAGAGGGAATCAATAGAGACCTAGTGGAGCAAGAAATCGATTTAGAATCTGTAGAGGGTTCCGATATGCTTATCGCACGTACTGCAAAAACCAAGAGACCCATTCTTGTAGGAGATGTTGAGGCCAGTGATGAAACTCAAATTCAGATCAAACGAATTCACGAATTGGGAATTAAATCGTTGATAATCTGGCCAATCCTCGACGCGACTAAAAACGTGTTGGGAGTCTTCAGTATTGCGGCAAAGGAAAAAAGGGAATTTGTTGACTTGGACAGAACCCTCTTTGATACAATCGCAGATTTGCTAGCCACAGTCCTAGAGCGACAGAAGACTGAAGAACAACTCAGAACGACAGAGGAACACTTCCAACTAGTTGCTGAGACTGTTCGCGATGGGTTGGTCATCAGACGCGACGACCGTGTTGTTCTCATAAATGACCGTGCATGTGAGATACTAGGATATCCGCGTGAAGAACTGATGAACAAGACTACTATGGACCTTGCAATTCCCGCAGAGCAAGAACGCCTTGAGAGGGCCTTTAATGAAATGAGAACCTGTGAGCCCGAGTTGACGGAGCTAGAGTTTTGGATTGAAAAGAAGGACGGAAAACGGGCATTCGTAAAGAATAGGTATACCATCATGATGAATGAGGATGGATCTGCAAGTCACTACATCATCATCACTGATGCAACTGAAAGGAAACTGGCTGAAGAAGAAGTAAGAGCCGCTAGAGCCCGAGCAGAATTCTTCAATGACTTGATGGCACACGACCTAAACAACGTACATCAAGGAATTATGATCTCCCTCGAGCTCTTACTGCTAAATCCGGACCTGCCTCCCCATCTCAAGAATAAGCTGCAGGCTGCATTGGATCAAGTGAATAGAAGCCTTGAGCTGATTGCGAATGTACGAAAGTTTTCTGCGGTGGATGTGGCCCCCTTCGAGCTCACAAAGACACAAATTTCTGGCGTTGTGGAACGCGCTCGGCAAGCTATCATCAATGCATTTCCGAATAGAGAGGTTACTATAACGACCGATTTGGATGAAGACTGTTGTGCAAGAGCTGACGATTTTCTGGTAGATGTCTTTTACAATCTGTTCCATAATGCTGTAAAATTCGACGAATCAGACGAAACCAAAATTGAAGTGACAGGAAGTAGAATCCCTTCGCAAGACATGATTGAAATCTCGGTTGCCGACTATGGCCCCGGAATATCAGATGACCATAAAGAAACCCTTTTTGCAAGACTCCTTCCTGATAGAAGGTCTGGGTCGGGAATCGGACTCACCCTTGTCAAGAGAATCATTGAGCGTTATGGTGGGACAGTGCGGGTAGAAGATACGGTGCCTAGCGAGGTTTCTTCCGGAACCAGATTTGTCCTGCAAATTCCGGAATGCAAGAGATAGTGTGAGAATTTCAGTTTGTTATTATAAAATAGAATGTGTGGAGAGGGTCTGAAGACCCTCTCAATAATCCAAATTACTATACACCAGTTCAGTCGACGTCTTCGACTGCTTCCTCGGTTTCTTCTTCTTCGATGCTCTCTTCATCGAAATCGAAGTCTTCGAGGGGTTCAGGAGCCGGAGTTGTCAGCATTGTCCAACCTATCCACATGCCGATTACGCATATCAAGACTGCTGCTAACCAAACTGGAAGGATAATCAGAAACATCGGGTCTGGCAGGAATATATCGCGAAGAATGCCTGGGTCAAATGTATCCGTGACCCAATTCTGCATGCCTAGACCAAACCAGGGGTTCTGAAGCAAGACCAGTCCCCATGTATAGTAAATCATCACTAAGAGTGCGAAGATAAGTATCAGTGCACCAAGTATCTTTTCTTTGCCCATTTTTAAACTACCTCAACTGGTGTAATTGGAACGTATATCGTATCCGCAATGGGTCAGATAAAAGCATTACGTAAGGCAATGCTAGGTTGCACTTTTCAATTTTCTTTTCCGTATGGAAATTTCTTTATAATAGTGCTAGTCTGCGAAGCATAGATTGAGCATTATACAACGCGGTGTATAGCTGATGAAGATAATAGTACCTGTCAAGCAAGTTCCGGAGGTTGCCGAAGTAGAGGTTGACCCGGAAACTGGCACACTGATTCGAGAGGGCGTTCCCAGCATTTTGAATCCATTTGATGAATATGCTGTAGAAGAAGCCATCAAACTGAAGGAAGAACATGGCGGTGAGGTCACCATTATTACAATGGGCCCCCCACAAGCAAAAGAGGCTCTGTACAAGGCTCTTGCCATGGGCGGCGACAAAGCTGTCCATATGACTGATATGAAGTTTGCAGGGGCTGATACGTGGGCTACCGCCTTGACCCTGGCACAGCAAATCAAGAAGATGGAGTTTGACCTGATAATCTGCGGAAAGCAAGCAATTGATGGTGATACTGCTCAAGTGGGTCCAGAAATGGCCGAACTCCTTGGAATCCCCCAGATTTGCTATGTCCGACATCTCGAGATAGATGAAAATGGGAAACATGTCATTGCCCATCGAGGAACGGACGAAGGCTATGAAATTGTTCGGGCGAAGATGCCCTTGCTCATCACTGCTGACAAGGGACTGAACGAACCCCGTCTTCCCAACATCATGGGGATCATGAAGGCGAAGAAGAAACCCCTCGAGGAGATATGTGCTGATGATCTTGATGTGGACGAGGACGAACTTGGGCTATCTGGATCACCAACACAAGTGCGCAAGGTATACCCGCCCGAGAAGAAGAAAGGCGGCATCAAAATCGAAGCCGAAGATCCGAAGGAAGCAGCGAGACAACTTGTTGAATTTCTTGCAAAGAAGGGGGCGATCTAGATGAGTCTGCATTATGATAGAGATACCTGCACCGGCTGTATGTTGTGTCCAAAGGTATGCAACTTCGGAGCAATTGAGGTAGATGGTGACAAGGTCAAGTTCAAGCTCGAGAATTGTGTTCTCTGCGGTTCCTGTGAAGAGGTATGTCCTGTCGATGCAATCACGATAGAACGGAAAATCATCGACCAGGAACATCTTGCTGAATTCAAAGACGTCTGGGTATGGATTGAAACCAATGAAGGCAAAATCCGCAGTGTGGGTCCCGAACTCCTCGGAAAGGCTAGAGCCCTTGCGGATAAGCTGGAAGAAGATGTTGTGGCTGTCATCATCGGTCATGACATTGAGAAAGACGCCGAGCGACTCATCCATCACGGTGCTGACAAGGTCATTGTGGTTGATGATGAGATTTTCAAGGACTATACTACTGATGCATACACCATCGCCATGAACACCTTGATTGCACCAAGAAAACCAGCAATCGTACTCTACGGAGCAACCAGCAACGGAAGAGACCTCGCCCCCAGGGTTGCAGCCCGAATGGGTCTTGGCCTCACTGCAGACTGCACAGGGCTGGACATTGACGACGAACGACAACTCGTTCAGACTCGTCCCGCCTTTGGTGGTAACATCATGGCTGAGATACTCTCTCCCTATACGAGACCTCAGATGGCAACTGGTCGTCCCAATGTCTTCAAACCGATGGAGCCCGATACGTCACGAGAAGGCGAGATTGAGAAGGTGGACATCGAAATCAACCCCGTGCAGGTCAGAACAAAAATCCTCGAGAAAGTCAGTCAGGTCACCGAGGGCATGAAGTCCGTTGAAGAGGCCGACGTGGTCGTCTGCAGCGGTCGCGGTATCAAAGATCCCGCCAATCTCGAACTGCCCAGGAAACTCGCTGACTTGCTCGACGCTGCCGTCGGCGGGTCGCGCCCCATCGTGGACCTCGGGTGGCTACCTCCCACGCAGCAGGTCGGTCAGTCTGGAAGGACTATCTGCCCCAAACTCTATTTCGCGCTGGGGATTAGTGGGGCGACGCAACATGCGGCGGGCATGTCGGCCAGTGATCTCGTGGTGGCTGTCAATACGGACTCGGAAGCTCCTATCTTTCACTTAGCAGACTTCGGTATCGTTGGCGACTTGTTCAAGGTCGTTCCGCATATCATTGAGGAGATTGAACGGATTCAGTCTGAGAGATAAAAAAAGAGGTGTGAAGAGGGCTTTATTCTCCCTCTTTCTTCCATTTCTTGTGCCGCTTGGAAATGGCATAGTACGGCCAAGTGTATCCGAATTCATCAAACAACGTTTCCGAGATGTTCCCCCAAAAAAGTCCGCTCTCTCGCAGATTGAGCATCACCTTCCTCTGTTCACAGGACTCCTAGTTCTGATTGTTTCTTCATTTGCCTTATCACCCATTTCAAAAAGTCGCTTGGAGGGTCTTTTGTTTCCGGAATGGAGTCTATCATCATACTAGAAATGAATGCCCACCAGAGCGCTGGATACTCCCGATACGCATCTTTTCTCAAATCAATAAATTTTATCTTCAGCTCAAGAAGCTTGTTTATCCTGGCAAGGCCTTCAATCGGATTAAGAGATAAAGCCCGCAGTTTCTCGAATATATCATTTCGTTCCATGTTTTGCATTTTTTCGTGCAAATTTAATAATGCATCATCATAGTTCTTCCTCTGATATTCTGTAAATTCGTCCATCCATGCAAGAAATGATTCGTTTTCCTCTCGGCTGTTTCTCAGAGAATCTGTGTTGAGCGTAAATGTAATAGATATCTCGTTGTCTTTTATGTTGTCTGTGGCGCGGACATACGTTGTACCCATAATACCTATACACCGAGCCAAAACCGACGGCAACATATCATCTGGAATGATATCGATGCTGGGTTTCACGTCCATCGAACATGACTTTTGAAATGTATCAAGAAACTCTTTGTGTAGTCGTTTCATAACAAAAAACTTCTCTTTACGTGATTTCTGAAAATGCATCAAGAAATCTGGGCGGAAATACTCATTCATGTATGGTTGGAATAAGTCATCTTTTCTTTTGAAAGCCTTGGATATATCCACTATTGGCTTGAGAGTTGAAGGTTGATGTGACTTTCTTGTTTTATCAAGTAATTCTTTGAGGTGCCTTCCAATGGAAGAAATTACCTTTATGGCAAGGTCATCTGGAGTTGTGAAATTATCTCGCGTATAACTTGCATCGATTCTCTTTTTCAGCTCCTGTAGTTTCTTCTTCTTTTCTCCAGTGTCTTTGAGTTCGCTAGGCCAAGTGTGTGATGAATCAACAATGAACGCTAGAATGGGTATTCCGTTCTCTTCAGCACAGTTGAGTTCTAATTCAATCAAGGAACTTTCATATCTCTCAGGTATAGAGCCATATCTATGAGCATAGATTCCTACAAAAATATCCGCCTTTCTTACTTCTTCAAGGCTTGCCTTAACAGGGGTTTTTGGTTGCGCCCCAAATGCCTCCATCCCTCTAGGGTATATATCACACCTATCAATGGCTTCGAGAACCGCCTTTCTATGTTCTTTAAGGTCTCTAAATGTGGAGCTAAGGGCCCTGTAAAATAAATCACCTCCCAGCACACTCCAGGTGGTTGAGTCGGTGGA
>CAZYLT010000032.1:0-13924 GCA_964648855.1 uncultured archaeon | reverse complement strand
CTTTCAATCCCCATTCTTTGGGATTAGCTTCTGTGACAGGGCGCCTTTTTGCTTCTTTTTGTGCTATCTCGCTTCATAACGTCGATAGCACTCACCTCATTGCGGTGATGTCAATTCTGTAGCTCCATTTATAAACATCACCGCAACATTGTCAATAGGGGACAAACGGTCCTTCAATACACCCAAAGGGAGGGAGTTGCATGCATACAATCATCCTAGAGGATTTTGGACTATTCCTTGGCAAAACTGGAGAAAGATTCGTAGTAAAAAAGAAGGGAAAAAAGGTTGCAGAATTCCCTGCATCTGACGTTGAGAGAATACTGATCTCGTCCTCTGGAGCATCATTGAGTTCTGCAGCCGTGTATCTTGCAGTAGATAACAGGGTCCCGGTTGCTTTTACATATTCATCGGGCAGGCCGTTTGCTTTCCTCACTCCCACGAGCGGGCATGGAACAGTACTGACTCGACGAAATCAGTACATGAATGCAGAAACCACTGCGGCAACTCATCTTTCTTCTGCATTCATCAAAGGGAAATTAAAAAACCAGAGAAACTTATTGTATACTTGGGCAAAGAATCGAACTAGAACACAGCCAGCCACCTCAGACAAGTTATTTGATTTGGTAACTGAGATCGATGTTATCTCTGAGGAAATGAACGAGATTGGAGGGAATATGTCCTCAAAGAAAAGAAACTCTCTAATGAATATCGAAGGCCGCGCAGCATCACAATACTGGAATGGGGCTTCACTGGTTATCCCTCCAGAATTCAACTTCCTTGGGAGAGAAACTCGTGGGGCAAGCGACCCCTTTAACATGCTTCTCAATTACGGATATGGAATTCTCTATTCTGAAGTCTGGACTGCTGTTAGCAAAGCTGGGCTTGACCCTTTTGCAGGCTTTTTGCATGTTGACAGACCCGGGCGGCCCTCCATGGTTCTTGACTTGATAGAGGAATTCAGACAGCAGGTGGTTGATCGGACTATTATGGCCATGGTGACAAAAGGCAAATTGGCCTTCGATGATGTTCTCTCTGATGATGAGTTATCGGAGAAATGCCGCAATATGCTCGCATCAGACATTATCAGTAGACTGGAAGAGCGAGTGAATTATGAAGGGAAGTCAATTCAGATTAAGAACGTGATTGTCAGACAGGCTTGGGCTGTTTCCCGATTCTTGCGTGGAGAATCTACCAAATATGAGCCTTTCACATTGAGGTGGTGACGCATGCACTATATTGCCGTTTATGACATCTCAAGCGACGCTCTCAGAAATAAAATAAGCAGTCGAATGAAAGACTATGGTTTAGAACGGATTCAATACAGCACGTTCGAGGGACCTCTCTCTCGATACGCCTTGCGTTCCCTTCATACAGACATGAGAAAACTGCTAAACGACGGGGAAGAAACTGACTCAGTCATAATTTTTCCATTATGCAATTCCTGCTTTTCGAACCGTGTTTTGATAGGTGCTCAAAAGGAGATGGAACGCGATGAAACACAAGTATCGGTATTCTGAACGAAATGAACCAGGCAAAAGAATAGTGACTCCTACAGATGTCAAACAATTTGTGTTTTGTCCGAGAGTCACCTATTTCACAAGGGTTGTGCGATTGAAGCCCATAATGGGATCGCAGCAGGAAGATGCAAAGAAGTCACACGAGCTGCTTTCGGACCTAGAGAAAAGGAGGAAGTCCATAATGAAATCGGACCTACCCTTTGATTTTAGAACAAAGGAATTTGACATTCCACTTCAATCTAACCGATTAGGAGTCCACGGACGCCTCGATATGCTGATTGAAACCACTGACTCGGAGCTGATTCCTGTAGAATTCAAGGTCATGAAGAGCAACCGAGGTGGAGTACGAATGGATCATAAATATCAGCTTAGCACACTTGCTCTTTTGATTGAGGAAACAGAGGATATTATTGTTAGACGTGGTGTGGTTCATTATATGCTTGAACCGACTTCGATTCAAGTTAGTTTTACAGAGGGCGTCAAGCGCAGAACAATGTACTATATCAACCAAATCAAGAAGATTTTTCAACAAGGTACTGTTCCTCGTCCTCGCCCTGAGTGCTCAAAAGGCCGCGTAGGGTGTGGATTTGCAGATTTCTGTAGGGACTTCTGAGGTACTTGAATATAACTACTTTCCGACATTAGTTTAATTTCATTACTCTCATTAGATGTCCCTTATTTGACAATGTGGCTTAGAATGCAGTCTTAGCGCAAATTGTTGTATGTCTACGGATTGGCCCTGTCCCTTAAATACCGCGCTAAGGATATTAGACACAGTGAAACCAAGTTGCCACTTGAATGAGTGATTACAATGACCCGCCTTAATATAGAACCCGAACAACTCGAACAAGCCCTTCTCCAAGAGGCAATGAATCGAGATTGGCAGCACAAATATGCTAAGTTTGGACAAGGAGGCAAGCAAAGTTTGCTAGTCCACTCTCTCAATGTAGCTTCAATTGCTCGCATTATAGGGAAAAATGTCTTCGACCTGGATGAAGATGATTGCAATATTGCGAGCTTGGCTGGTTTTCTTCATGACTATCAAAAGGCTCATGATAAGTGGCAACGGGCTGCCTTGAACTTCATGGATAAGCGGAGAGATGAGAACGACGATTTCTCACATGATGATGGAACAGCAGACAGCCGGCAGGACTTGCTTGACATTCTAGCAGGAGTAGAGGCAAGACTAGCTGGTCAGGGAAAAAATATCAATCTCTCTGAATTGATCGATAGAGTACTGAACATAGTTGTCTACACGCACGACGCAAAGAATAGAGCTGAGGCGTCTAGGCGTCGTCGCCAAGTTGGTCCTATCGATGAATTATCTCCTGTCATCAGATTGTGCGATAGTATTGCGAGTATGAAATCGTCAAGCGACATTGCAAAGAAGTCATGGGACCCAGACCTTCCACCTGGGAAATCAATATCCTTCCAGTATCACGAACTGTCATCTATTCGGGGATTGGTTTCAAGCTTTCTTAATCAAGCTCTTATCGAGCTGATGAAGGAGATTGGGTATGAACCATTACTGCATTTTGGAAATGGAGTAGCATATATTCTCATTGGGGAGGAGGGGGGGGACCCCAACCCACGAGAGCGACTGATGGATTTGATTGATGAACAGTTCAAGAGCTTCCAAGAATCGGATGCCTACCAAGTAGGCATGACAAATGCGGTACTAGGGCCTCTCACACAGACGAAGTGGCCCTGTGTAGAGGTAGTGCGAGAAAAGGACATTCCCAAGCTAATCCATTTTCTTTCTTCTATGCCCGCGATGAACAAACCTGCGAATTACGGGAAAAGTTATCTGAAACGCTCGTCGAAAAAGGCAAAATTCAAAGCTGCGCTTGATGAATTCGTTGAGAAATCAAAATCCAATCCGGAAGAGATTGTTGCTTTGATGATCTCTGATTTCAACCTGCTTGTTTTCGCTGTTGATTTTCTGAAGCAGTATGAAGAGATTGCGGAGTCTGCAGACATCGGGAAGGAATTTCTTGAAGATGTAAACAAATGGCTGAATCAATATCTCGGAGATTTCACGTTCGATAGCCTAAGCGGGGTGACACATACTACATCAGCGGATGATAGAGTAGAAACAATAGCAAGCCTATGGAAAATGGATAGCGAACGCCTTCATGAGAATAAAGAAAGGCGAAGTCTTCTAGTGGAGAGCCTCATCCAGCTTTTGAAGGACGTAATATCCAAGTACAAAAAATACGCGCCGCAAATTCTGACGGAATCGGCGAAGAAATCTCTTCTAACCGACGTTCATTACTCGCCGATCGACCTTACGGTGGGGGATGAAGTGCGAGATATCTCCAAGGAAACATATAGTCGATACCTCGAAGGAAAAAACCAGAGAAAGAGAATTTGTAGCCTCTGCGGCTCTATCAGTGAAGACGATGCTGCAGCTGCACTTTTTGGAGATGGCTCGCAGATGTTTTCCAATTTCATTCCTGGAGGAACAAAAATCGGAGCTGGACGAAAAGCACAAGTCTGTACTGTCTGTAGTACTGAGGCTACCCTACGTGCCTTTTTCTTCGAGTCTTCTCCAAATGCAACCTTAGTGCTGCTCCCAGACCTATCACTATCACCAGCCGTATTTCGAAATTGGTCGCGAATGGTGGACGATTTTGCTCGCATTGAGAAACTGGGTCTGAGTACGGGAAAGGTCTGGAATATGCCTCGTGTGTATGACGCCTTAGCTACAGGGGAATCCATCGATAACACCGAACAGCTGTTCAAAATGATGCGGCCTACTACCACTAGTGTAAACAAACTGAGCGAGCATCTTGAGCAGGAACGTAGTGATCCAAGCAAAATCAAATATGAAGTGGTAAGCGACGAACCGGACGAGAAGACATTCGAGTCTCTGGCAAAGGCGCATTTGAGCGGCTCAATCGTGATAGATGCTCGACATTTGCAGAATTACAGCCCGCCCTCTAAGATGCAATATACTTCTTACCTAACACCAAGTCATATGTTCATTTTCTTCAGAAACAAGCTCTATGGGGACGAGAATGAGGCTGATAGCACAACTGCTCTTCGAACATACCTCCTGTCATTACTAATGGCTGACTTGTTTCTTGCTAGAGTCATATACATTGAAGGATTTGAACCCTTAACAGACTTGACAACCCGTGGGTTGGTACGCGTACCCATGACCGCAACAGCAGATATTGCTCTCTCTAATCTGGGCATATCATCCGATGTACAACTTCATCAGATACAGGCAGTGTTGCAGAAAATGGCCTCCTTGACCTTGGTGTCAATGAGTTTTGTAGAAAAACTGGGCAAAGATCGTTTGCTGCGTTTATCATCGATGAATCGTGGCGCCATTCTGCGACGAGCTGAGATGGAGAATCGTGGGCAACTCCCGAGATGGAAAAAAGCGCAACTAATCAAGTTACTTGAACAATTACCAGCATTTGTTGGTACAACTACAGAATCAAAATTAATCTAGGTGATAAAATTGGTAATCCGAATGGAACGAGAACAAGAAGAAACCGATACTGAAAAAATCAGGCAAACACGAGAAGAATCAGTTGAAGCTCTCATCAAGTATTTGGAAACATATCATCCCCCAGGGACGATGTCAGATTCCAAGCATGCACTTATGGGGCCAGTAGGCAAGTTCTTGACAAAGATAACAACTACTGGAGACATAAATTGGGGTGCAGTGAAGGGCTACGTGCTGAGTATTCATAGGAACCAGCAGAGCCCGAGAGGTGTTTCGGCAGATGCTGCAGAGCGTTTAGATGAAGCTGCTGCCAAATTAGCCGACCTTCGTGCACTTCTTCCTCCAACAAAATGGTTGAAGACTGTTGAAGATTTGGACGACGAGATCTTCTTTGGTGTATACAAGGGCAAGCTGGTGGGGCAGAGAAAGGGGATACAGAGGAAATTCCATGAATGGTTGCAGGAAAAATACTCATCGATTGGCTCAATCAACGAGTATCTCATCGAAGCCCCAGAGTACGAATCTTTTGATGATATTGAAGACCCATTCTCTACACCCTCCGAGTTACAGGAGGTAGTGAAGGAGTTTTGGGATGATTACAAACAGAAGAAGGGAGAGAAATAGATATGACACAACCGAAATCATTAGCAAAACTGGACGAATATCTTGTTGATAAGATATCTCCTCTACTTGATGCACGCGTAGTTCAGGTGATGGCAGTTAGACAGACACACGACTACACGGTGCTCAGAACGGAGGAGAGCAGGGAATTAAACACCGTTGTTATCCCTGAATCAATCGAATCCGCTAAGCCAACTGTGAAGGTTGCATTTTTGGCCTCCAAGCAGAAGGCTGTGGAGAACAGAATGTTCTCGCGGTTACTTAGGACCGTTAAGGACTATGAATGCTCTCTGAAGGATAACTTGTGCATGAAGTGTCCAAGATGTGCGCTCTTTGGTGCGGTATCAGTTGGAGGAGGTTCATCCTATAACATCAAACACAGAGTGGAGTATTCTACTGCCTTCTCAATTGAACCGTTTGAAGACCTACTAGAAACAATCACATTCAATGCCATTGATGAGGCGAATCAAAAAACCGGTCAGGCATTGAACCTTACTCATAATGTGACTCCATTAGCAAACTTTCCTTCAGTCATCAGTTTGACATCAGTAACGTGGAAGGAGCTTTTAGTATACATGAAGACACTTCTCGCTTCGAAGGCTTATGGCGCTGAAACGAGGGTTAAGGGTGATGTTCGTAACTCGATACTGGGCATAGTGGGCGGATATGATGAAATAATCACATCCCTGGAGTACAGTCTGGAGCTTGCATCAAGGTGGGGCGAAGATCTTAATGAAGCAACTCATGACATTCTATCAAAGTATGCAGACATGTCGGCATCGCGCGGTAATCTTGTCCTGTTTTCCCCAGAGGAAACCAAGGCATTGATTGAAGAAGTGCGAGACACCAAATTAGACAAGTCATTAGTTGAAGACATGCAGAAAGATGTGGATGAATTCGTGAAAACAGCGTCTGAGAAGAAATAGGAGCATGATACTAGCATGGCTTCGTTTCCGAATATCTACTTGGTCATTATGACGAGTCATGACTATCTGTTCTTTGCCAGCCAAGACTATGGTGCATCTGCGAAACCAGCGAACCTGCTGAATAACTATGCACTGATGTATGCAATCAATCGCGACGTTTCTCCGGTTCGAAGGGTTATATCTGGGACACAACCCCATTATGAGGAGGATATGCCGCTTATGCGAACCTACGCCACTCCAGCGGCGCGAAATTCTGACTTCCCTTATGACATAGCTCGGACTGCAGAAACCAAAGCAGGATCATGGCTGAGCGGGCAGAGGATGGTGGGCTCTAGGAAACTGGAAGACTGGAGAGAGGAGGGCCTTGTCAAGATTACATGGAATAGCATTGGATCCTCCCTATTGGATGTCATGAAAAGAGACAACATCAACGTCCCAAAGAAGGGGCACTACTACAAGCACCCGCCGTTATGTAGTTACTATTTCTATGTAATCGGTGATGAACCTCCCTCTGTCATCCGACTGGGAAAGAAATACACATCAGTACGATTGGAAACCTGTGAGATGAACGGGGAAATTGGCGACGGAAGGTTTCATCCAACTTGTCCAGTTAATGTGAATGACCTTCCTGAAAATACCCATATCCATCAAGGCAGTCTCTTGACAGTCCCCCCATCTCCAATCCTTGTTAATGCGGAACTTGAAGGAGAACACATCATAGCGACGGATGATTACGGATACAAGCACGTATGCCCAATTCCTGAGAGATCTCGCTTTGCTTCATCCTTTCCAGAAATTGAGGGGAATTGATAGTTGAACAGTGATGCTGATGTAGTGGTGAAAGATGCATACATCTCATATTCAGATGAGCCATTCGGAGAGCTGGATCGGCTCTACACGCATCAGCTTCAGACAATAGAGTCTGAGTCTTCTGTGATTGTATTAGATGCACCTACAGGGTCTGGTAAAACACTTGCCTCTCTTGCACGTGTCATACGACATGAAACTCCTGCCATCTTTGTGTATCCCACAAACACCTTGGTGAAGGATCAAGTTTCAGCGATGCAGGATTTGCTGAAAAAACTAGGAATGAAACCATTGGTCATTGGGGAAAAGGGTGTCGATTGGACGAGCTATCCTGGGGATACTGACATCGACCTAATCCATCTGACCGGAGAAAGCCTTCAGGCAATGGCAGGTGATTCTGCGAAGGGGAGTGTTATAGACCGTATTCTAACTCATTCACGGGACAGAATGAGAATTCTCCTGACCAATCCGGATACCATCTATCTCGCGTTTGTGGGGAAGTATCACCGTCATGGTAGAATCACTGAGCAACTGGGTACATTCCAGACTCTTGTTATTGATGAGTTTCATTTGTATTCCGGACCAACCCTTGCTAGGGTATTCTTTATGCTGAACGAATTAAGAGGTACTCCCAAACAGCCTCTCGTTGACCTCATCTACCTAAGTGCCACACATGGTGAAACCCTTTCGTTGCTTGAGAACACCTATGCAGAGATTGATGTCATCTCCGTGCCTTCGATATCTACCAGTTCTCCGAATAACCGTCAAATCCGTCATGAAACTCTCTGTCATCTCAAAACACAGAGTCAGGTCATGACCAGCAATGATGATATTGAGGACGCAGCCAGTCAAATTCTTCACTACTTCGAGAAATCCCTCCATGAGTCCTATGAGAAATGCAAAGTGAAGGTCTTGGGCGTCTTTTCATCAGTGATATTTGCTGTCCGAGTAGCAAGGGCTGTTGCCGAGGAGTTAGAGGCGCGGGGCATCAATCAGCAGGAATCATTGTATCAAATACATGGACTAATCCCACGAAATGCGAGACCAGACATTGAACAGATGAATAAAGCAATCCTGATTGGGACCTCCGCGATAGAAGTTGGTATTGACTTCGATGTACCATACCTCGTTATGGAGGGACACGATTTAGCTTCATTTCTTCAGAGATTTGGAAGGGGCGGCAGACATGGTCCTTGTGAGTGCACAATGTATGTTCCATTACCTATGGCAACTCGGATGGCTTCGGTCGATACTTTGTCATTCGACGATTTCATTCTCCATTCTCAAGACGCATTCAAGGAACTTCCATCCTACGCAGACTTCCTATGCAGTCCCGAAGTCAGACCCCTCTTGCTTGCCATGGCACTTGCTGCTAGTAGAGATCCTTTTTCTTGGACACAGGATTATGACCTAAAAGATGCTGCAGACTTCTTCGTAACATTAGTGGATGCAAATTGCAATACTAGCACTGGCGATGTCAACCTCAGAAACATAATTGGCTCTCTCTCGGAGGATGACATAGAATTCGAACTGAATTCTCGAACTGTAGAAACAATGGCAGAAAATGGATTTCTCAGGGGCACAATGAATTCAGTGCTTGCCCGTTTCAACACCTCCACATCAAATGATACAGGTGGGTCGGTATACACGGAACTTGATGTACTAGAGATGTTCAGACTAACCGGTCATATCGAAGAGGCAGAAAAACACTGGGATTCAATACCTAGTCCTATCAAGGGCCGTCATTCACACGATGAGCCAATCTTCGTTCTAGACGACATCGAGAGAACCGGTTATCCTCGTGTTTCTGCAAGGCGTGGTAATCCGTATGAGAACCGCATAGGTGTCTATCTTCAGAAACATGTAACGGTAAGATTCCCAGATAAGAAAATGGCTGGTATTGCTGACCAGATTCTCCATGATAGAAATATTGTCTTCCTATGGCGACGTCCTGATAAACTAAATGACTTCAGGATTCCACGATTGTATTTGAGTGGTGGAAGCGGCGCCCTTGTTGTGGGCGATTGGGCACTGGTCGCAGCATATCTACATAGGATTCGAGAACAGGAGGATGAAAAATTGTGATATCATTGAAATTTCATATAGCAAGCAATTTCTCAGGCTCTATCGGGTTTTCAGGCGTTCCTCTTCGAGCAGCATTCCTCAGCCTGCTCCAGAAGCACGATGAAGAGTTGAGCGGCAAGGTTCATGACTCACCTCGAATACGGTCCTACGCTCTGGAACCACTACCCTTTGGTTCACGATTCCGTACACACTTTGAGGAGGGAGAGGTTTACGACTTTGGAGTGAATCTATTCAATGCAGACGGGTTTGAGAATGCTGTTAGAAGTATCGCCCTGAACCCCAAGAGCAAACTTAGACTCCACCACCATTATTTTCCAGTCAAGCGAATAGACTTTGCAAACCACAATCCCAGCAAATTGGCAGAGGACTGGACCACCGGTGTTTCAGACCATAATGGAAGAATTGAGATTGGAGTGAAATTCATGACGCCAACTCAGTTCTCCCAATTTGGGAGTGATAAGGCATACCTTCTTCCATCTCCCGAGAAGATATTTCCTGCACTCCTGCGAGTTTGGAATTCAATCAAGGGTACAACGGCTGTGGATCGTATCAGTGACTACTATCAATGGGTTGAGCAGAACTTGTATGTCACCGCCCATAGAATTAGAACAGTAAAGGTTTCTTTAGGGAGAAACAGGTCAGTCATCGGGTTCATTGGAAATGCAAAATATGCAGTGGAGGGTTCCGATGATCCCTTTATTCCACTAACTGTATGCCTTGCAAGATTCGCTGAGATGAGCAACGTTGGTAAGAATCGGACCGCAGGGCTAGGCAAGGTCAAAGTGGAAATCGATGGAATAGATAATGGATAATTGATGAGATAGGGGAGTGAGGGATATAGATGTATTTGCTGCCTGAGAAGATTAAGCGCAGACTTCTTCGAAGATATCGGAAACGCTCAAGAGAAATTGTTGTTGATGAACGGTTTCGAGGGTGGGCTTGGGAAGTATCTCCCATCGACCCCCCGTATGACTTTACACTCTCATTAAGTGAAATTGCAAGCCGCTATTGTCAGAGCATGCGGGACATCTACCTGCATCATGTTGAGGGGAAAAAACGCCCAACCAATGCAAAGATGGTAGCAGGCAGCATGTATCATAAGGTCGTGGCCTCAGTATTCGAACATGGCAAGAAGATTATGTATTCCAACGGGCTGAAATCGGGAAGTGAAGTTGGAACCTTCTTGACACAAATTAGAGACACAGTGATAAAGAGCATCCTGAGGAATCGGCGAAAAATAGAAGTTGATGGCCGTGGCGGCCATTTTAGGCATGAGGAGGTCAAATCCAATATGGAATGGCTGTGGGATTATCAAGTGAATCAGATTGTTGCGTCCATTGATAGGATTTCCTCATCACAGCCCTACATCGGGCTGGACGCATTGGTCAGTACTGCAATCCCTGTGGTTGTGGAACAAAAGCTCGATGGCAGGAATCTAGGACTAAGCGGATACCTAAGTGCGGATGCATATGGTTCAGAGGGCGTTGTTCTTGATATCAAAACAGGAAGAAGAAGACGGTTTCATAGGTTGGCGACCACTGGCTACGGGATGGTAATCGAGAGCATTCATGAATATCCTGTAGATGTGGGGTGTATCGTGTATTGCCATTTTGGGAAGGAATTGCCCCCATCGATCGATTATGATGTTCATAACCTGGAGGAACCACTTAGGCAGGAACTATTGGAGATAAGAGATATGGCTATGAAGTTGATATTCGATGCGCGGGACCCAGGCCTTCCTGAGAAATGCTATGAAGACTGTCCGTACTGGGATGAGTGTCATTAACAAAAAAAGGAACACAGCCAAGTAGAGTGTTGGATTGGCTATTGGCTGTGTTCGTCAGTTATACTGCAGACATCATGTCTGAAGCCATGGCTTCTCTAGAACGGACTCCATGGCCAATCTGGGTCCTCAGGGGGCCAACTTGACTCGATCATATTGATCGAGAATAAGTAGGAACTAATCACTGAGAAGACAGAATGCCGAAATTGTCCTCTCGCAACATAAGTTGAAGTCTAGATGGAAACTTTCCATTCAATTCGAAGCTTTTAATGCGCCTCGTGTTCTCCCATATTCGACATAGAATGAAGCTCCATATCGCAACTCTGGGATTGCATGCAAACGAGAGGGTGGACTATGTGTTGATGAAATGTGGTGGGGACAAGGTTGCACTGGTATACACCGAAAAGAATTCAGACGAACTGGAGGAAATAATGGGTAGGATGAAGAGGGGCGGCATCCCTGTTATTGCGAAGCGTGTGGATCCTTGGAGATATCACAAAATCCTCAATGGCATCTTGGAGATAGTGTTGGAACATTCGGAATATGAGATTGAGTTCAATATATCCTGTGGGACCCGGGTGATGACCTCAGCTGCACAGATGGCTGCCCTATTTACCGATTCAACAGTCTATTTCGTGACCGAGAAGGATGGTAATGTGATGGGCGAGATTGTGCAAGTCGAGCCTGTCTCAGTTTCTATGCTCACAGAACCCAAGAAGAATATCTTGGCTGAATTGATTGATTTGGGTGGGGCTGTGAATTCTCAAACAAAACTAGGCACCCGAACTTCATTAGGAGCCTCTTCTATTTCAAAACATCTTAAAGAATTAGAACGCGCCGGGTATATCTCAAGAGAGTTACACAACAGACAGAAGAGAGTTGAGATAACAGACCTTGGGAAAACTGTACTTCAGCTAAAGAGAGTACGGAAAATGATGCTATGGGGCGATTGAAGCCTTGCATGAAAGCGACAATCGGATTTCTCTTGTCCTAAAAGTATGGGATGCATGTGAGAAACAGATTATGGCAGAATGGGGAGTCAAAACCAGCTCAAAGCCCAACTGTATTCTCGAACGGAAAGATGGGAAGAGTAAGCCTATTGCAGTCATTCAAGATGATGCTCTAGTCGTTTCACCTACATCTCTGAAGGATGACAATCTACTTCAAGGCGCAACATCCTTCGCTTGTTTTTCGACAATATTCTCTAATGCTAACCTATGCGGTGAATGCATAGAGGATCTCGCCATGGAGTTTGCTCGTCAGAACTTACCTGAAGAAGGCAGACAAACCTGGGAAGCATTCTGGAAAGAACTGTATCCTCGAGCGCAAGTTGGCTCTATGCTTTTTCACAACCCCTCCACTACATATGCTCGCTTGTACGAATTGATGGGGCCAAAAGGATTCAATGACTTGATTGAAGAATTCTTGGTTATGAAGAAATATGAAATCCCACTAGAGTTTGAAGACTATCTCACGTTTATGCATCTTCGATTTCCCAAGTTCAGAGTTTCATTAGGTCGGACTGAACTGAAAATCATTGATGCTCTGATGAGGATGCCAGATGCTAAAATGAAGCAGATAGCAGAAACCGTTGGAATATCAGAACAATGGACATCCCGAAAAGTTTCTGAACTACAGAATAGCGGAGTTCTAAGGAAATTCGATAGAATTCCCTTTTCCAAGATTGGAATACGCATGTTCACTATGTTGATACAAATCAATGAGCCCCTCCAAGATGCCTATTCCTTGCTTCAGAACTGCCCCTTCCTCTACTCATTCAGAAAGATGCAATCTGGTGCGTGGGATGCAATGGCAACGATCTGTGTCCCTAGTAATCCGAGAAGTATTCGAATCATGAAGGATGGACTCCTTATGATGGACAAATGGGGCCTAACGTCACATATGTGGGAGATTGTCACTTCGGGAGTCACCAAGTCCTTTGACTACTATTCTCCTGATGATGGCAGATGGAATATTCCTTGGAGCTTTCTGCAGGTTCAACTAGCAAAAATACATCGAGATCGATTGGGCTCAGTTTTCCCCCAAATCACACAACCGGCTGCCAAGACTCGTATCAGGCTAGAATGCCTTGATATGCAGGTGCTGAATCTAGTGCGGTCAGGAACCACCTCAATAACCAAAATCCGCGAATCACTCCAAGTGGGACAACATAGAGTGGCAGAATCCGTCAAGAAGCTGAGAGAAGAAGGACTCATAGAGGCCCAATGGGAAGTACATAATATCGGCTTAGTCGAAGATGTGTTGGTCACTACTTCCGAGCAAGAAACAGCTGAGGCAATTGCAGGCTGGTCACAGAGGTTTCCTCGCGCTATCATATCCTACACATTGGATGGACGACTGATACTGGTACTGCGCTTACCGTCAGGAGGCGGCTACGGGGTATCTGCTTCTATTGTAGATCTGCCAGCAGAGGCTCAGGTGGGACTCTTATCAAACCGGATTTATGGCGGATGGGGATTTCCATATGAGCTTTGGGACGACCACGCACAGCGGTGGTCATACCCAGAAGACAGAGCACATGAGTGGCTTGAAGCGTTGACGTAATTTAATCCGTTGACTCTGCGGTGATACTTATAAATGAAGGTGCAGAAATGACATCACCGCAAGGGGTCTGCCAAGGCGTTGTTATGCGTGCTTATTTCGCCAAAACAAGCAAAAAACCGCCCTCTTGCAGAAGCTAATCTCATATTGTGAGGATTGAAAG
>CAZYLT010000031.1:0-14047 GCA_964648855.1 uncultured archaeon | reverse complement strand
ATCAGCCCCCGGAGAGTCCGCGGCTGTTCACCATGCTCAGGCGAGCCTTGCTGACTTCGGTGACGAAGCTAGCATGGGTGATCATGAACCCGCCGTGGTAAGAACTGTGGAAAGCCTCCCTGTGGCTGAGTGTGATGCCTCAGGACATACACAGGAGGAAGAGATCAGGACCATGGGAGGGATCCCATCCCGATGAACATGGACAAAGCCCCTGCTGACTCAGCAGCCTTCGGGCATGCTGGAGGCGGTGACGCTGGCAGGGGAAGGGTGGAACACAGAAGTTTCAGACACGGTGAGGTCACTCAATCTGTCAGAAACGTTTTATCAAGAATTCACCCGGCGCTCCAAATGACCAAATATCTTGGTTGGAAAGGATGAGCGGATATCTGAAGAACTGACAGTTGGATGTATTCATTTCTCACTACTGACCCAAAAAGAGGAATGATCAACAGCGTGACCCTAAGGGGACATTCCGTTTTGGAAACCATTATTCGTTCGCGCATTAACACGCTCATGTGCCTGTTAATTGGGGCCTATATGGATTCTATGACTTTATATGCCCTGAAATTAAGTAATTTGTCAGGAAAATGGTTGAAAGTCAGGTGAATGACTATGGTTCTGACAACTGAGAGTAGAATCGGAAAGAAACATACAATCTACCTTCCAAAGGCAGTGGTTGAAACATCCGGACTTGAGGTGGGGATGGATATATTGATCACGGTGGAAGGAGATAAGATCATCATTGAACCAATTCCCGATCCTATTTCACTTGCCATTCATGGGAAGAAGTTTGCATCAACGAATTTAGAAGAAATAGAGGAAATCAGCCATGAACAACAATCAGAGCGTACAGAGAATTCTTCTTGATACATCGTTCCTGCTTCCAACTCTTGGAGTCGAGGTCGAACATGAAGTGATGGAGGTCATTCCAAGGCTGAATCATGAGGAGGTTCAGCTCTTCTACTCTCACTGGAGTCTGCTTGAGAGTAGCTGGGTCGCGATACAGCAAATCAAACAAGACACCTATCAAAAGACCCTCTTCAGAAGAGGGCTTCTGAGTATTACGAAGACCGGTCACTATAATGCGGTCTCAACAGGCCCCGATGATTATATGATAGCTCTTGATTTCTTCCAAATGGGGCATTCAGATATGATTGACAACCTACTCTATGCAACAGCTCTTAGAAACCAGCAACAATTCCTAACCATTGATACTGAATTCTCCAAGTTCGTTGCCAAAAATGAGATTGAAGATGTTCTGTTATTCCCGAAGGAGCTTTAGTTAAGGCTGGTATCCATAGCCGACTACTCTTTGTCGAAAGACTTGAATTCCTCATTCTTGAAAATAGACTTTTCTCTTTTTGCAAACTCCCGTTTTTCATACCGCCCTATTAGTCGGCGAAGAACATCACTGAATGATTCATCAGGGCGCTTTTCACTTTCAAGCAGGTCATATGCCTCTTGGGAGATTCTTATTCGGTGCGTCATCCTACTGCCCTTCCTGACGTTTGAATATTCATTCAATATTTGATTCTAACCATTTTCATATGTATTTTCTGGAAATCCAAGGATCAGCACTCAAAGCAGAGTGGGTGCTCAACAGCATGACCGTAAAGGGAGACTCCGTTTCTGTAGCAACCTATTTTGCAGTGTCAAGAGCTCCTATCAAGTCATTTTAGTTGGGGTTCCCCTCCAACTGTGCACTGATAAGCAGAATATAGTTTGGACTGCAGTAGTAGTCGCACGTTGTATCGAATAATATAAATAATTAGAATATTCGATTGATTGTAGTGTACATTGACACGATAAAGGTGACAAAGAGGTTACATGGAAATGAGCGAAGAAAATCCTGCAGAGCCAGCGTATGTCGAAGCTGAATCAGTAAGTGAGGAAGATATCAGAGAGCAAGTCGGATTAGGTCTCTTCGAGAGATACCTGCCCCTCTGGGTAGCCATCTGTATGGCCATTGGCATTGTGTTGGCCTTGACAGTACCTGGAGTCAGCGTGGCTATTGACCAGCTACAAGTTGCAGGAATCTCGATTCCTATAGGAATCAGTCTCTTCTTGATGATGTATCCTTCTATGCTTAATATTGAAGGCGAGGAACTGAAGAACCTAGGGAGAAACCCAAAGCCAATCATTTTGACGTTGTTTTCAAATTGGGTTGTGGCTCCTTCGGTTGGAGTAGCACTCGCGAACCTCTTTCTTGGTGGCAATCCGCAATTGATAGTAGCAATCATCTTGCTTTCATCAAGCCCTTGCACAGCCATGGTATTGGTCTGGGGTTATCTTGCTAAGGGCAATCAAGAACAGAATATTATCAATACAAGTCTTAATACGGTGTCAATTATGGTGCTCTATGCCCCCGTTGTCGCTCTGTTCACAGGAATTTCATCTATCGCCATAGACCAGTGGTTGTTGGTCATCTCTGTTGTTGTCTTCATTGGAGCCCCCCTGTTACTCGGAGTGGCTAGCAAGAAAATTCTTATTGATCGGAAAGGAGCTGAGTGGTTCCATGATAGATACAGGCCAGCAGTAGGCAAGGTCGGTTTGATTGCCCTACTTGTGACCTTGATCGTGCTCTTCTCACTGAATGGAAAGGTAATGCTTGAGAATCCCGACCTGCTTGTCTTGGTGTCAATACCCTTACTGTTGGGTTTTGCCATTGTGGTTGGTTACAACCTTCTCATTACGAGGACAGTGGGTCTGGCCTATGAAGAGGGCGTGACCAGCGTGATTATAGGTTCTTCCAGTCACTTTGAGATAGCAATCGCAACCGCAGTCTCCATGTATGGTGTTGGATCCATCGCAGCCCTAGGTACCACAATGGGTCTGTTTTGGGAAGTTCCAGTCATGCTTGGATTGGTCTATCTTGCCAGATACTTGCGCAGGAAGCGGTTCTGGAAAGGAGAGCCTTTGCAGCCTCGTGAGTAGATATCTTGAATAGGTACACAAGCTTATGGAGAGATGGGATAATGAATGGCTACTGATGAAGTGACGAATTGGAGAGTAGAGTTTCACAAGGCACTCAGCAATTCTAATAGACTGGAGATTTTAGATATTATTGCTCAAAATGAGGTATGTCAGTGTGAAATCTTTCCCGAAATGGGCCTTGCTCAGTCAACAGTTTCAGCGTATCTGGCTCAGTTGGTCAGGGCGGGAATACTGGAAGAGCGAAAAGATGGAACCAGAAAACTATACAAAATCAGTGACGCTCGTATTAAAGATATCATCAATGAGACACGGGCAATTGCACCTGACATGGTAAAATGAAACGACAGGCAAAGCACCATCGTGGAATCAACTGATGGTATAAGTGATACCATCTTGCTGGACGATTATTAGATAGAAAACGAAAACCTATCTAGCATCGTCAAACAGAGTATCAATTTCAAATGGCATCATTTGAGTGAAGGTCTAACCGTTTGCTTCATAGACACGACCTAACTCTTCATTGACCTCGTCTTGCTGAGTAACCCCACAAAGGTTGCTCTCATAGGGCAAGCTGTCCACGTACAGTGCACTATCGCTCTAAATCTCTTGCATGATTTCTCTTCTATCTAGCCAATTGAGAGGCCTTACACTTTCTGATGTGATGTACCCACCAACATATTTATTATTTATTTATCGAGATTATTCGATGATTATTCCATTGAGTTGACCCAGATGCAACACATTCTCTATACCATCCTGCTTTCAGGTCTCGAAACCCTTTGGGACTACCTGTCAGCGCATGTTCTGTTGTGTCTCATACCTGCATTCTTTATATCAGGTGCTTTCAGTGCTCTCATCCCAAAGAGTACAATCACAAAGTACTTGGGTAGCTCTACGAATCGGATGCATCTAGCTGTAGCTTATATCTTCGCTGCTACAAGTGGGCTTGTTCTGGAGGTATGTTCCTGTACAATACTCCCTCTTTTCGCAGGAATCTGGAAGAAGGGAGCGGGTTTTGGGCCCGCAATCACATTCTTGTTTGCTGGTCCGGGAATCACTTTGCTGTCGACGCCACTCACAGCCGCAGTAATCGGTCCAGAGTTTGCCATCATCAAGTTACTCATCTCCATTGTGATTGCCATTGCCATTGGGGTCTCCATGGATCTTATATTCAAAGAGAAGCGGGACCTATCATCATCTGAGTTGATGACACCTGATGGAACAAAAACAGAAGAGACAAAAGAACGGAGCACATATCAATCTGCAGCATTTTTCACATCTCTGACGATGGTGATGGTCTTTGGAACTGCACCCGTTGAGTTGCTTAGCAAAATCATTTTGGTCTCGGTCAGTACAATCATAACAGCAATAATTGCTTTGATGTTCTATAGCCGAGGGGAACTGGGTCACTGGATGACTGAAACTCGGCGATTCATCAAGATGCTATTTCCGATTCTTCTGGTCGGTGTTCTCATATCTGGCTTGATTAGACCCCTTGTGCCAGCCGAATTAATCGTTGCTCTTGCCGGAACGAATAGTCTAGCTGGAAATACTTTTGCCGTTCTGTTCGGAACAATAGCCTACTTCCCGACTCTAGTCGAGGTTCCTATTGCCGATATGTTTCTCCAGCTCGGTATGCACCCCGGACCGCTCATGGCATATTTGATTGCAGATCCAGCTGTATCTTTACAGACCTTACTTGTTGTGAATAAGATTATGAGGCCTGCAAGAACCATAGCTTACGGTCTATTGCTAATCACCTTCAGTATTGCAGCTGGGCTCCTCTATGGAATGTGGATTTAGGAGTTGATGAAATGAAAATTGAAGTATTTGGAACTGGTTGTGCAAAATGTAAAGCTACTAAGAAAAACATCGAGATGGCCCTGAGAGAAAATGACTATGCCGCTGATCTCCTAGAGGTCAATGAGATTGATGAGATTGTGGAAAGAGGGGTACTAATGACCCCCGCTGTTGCTATAGATGGTGATGTTAAGATCTCCGGACGAGTGCCGACACAGGAAGAAATCGAGGAATTGCTTGGTATCTAGGCCCGCCAATCGTTCAGAAAATGTGTTGACTGAGTATATACGGGCGCTAATGCAAGACTGTCACCACATCATGACATGCAGATGGTATAAGAATTATGAACAGCTACAGAAGACTTTGACGACGGACCCTAAGAGCTGAACAAACTATCGAACAAGTCCTAGTTTTCACTCCTTTTGAATAGGTAGATGAAAATCGAGAAGGTGCTCAATAGCATGCGCGTAAAGAGAAACTCTGCTCTCTAGAGCAACCTATGTTGCTCCGGTTGTTTCTTCATGCAATTCCCCTGATTAATTGCAAGGAATCAGTAGGGTTCAACTCTCAGGGTCTTAAATAGCTCAAAATGCGCTAGATTTCGTGTCACTATAGACTCGTCATGTTGAAGGGCAATTCCGGCAATCTGTGCATCAATCGGGTCAACAATATGCCCACCCCTTCTCAGTCTACCCACTTCAATTCCTGCTTTCCACGCGGATAAACTATCAAAGGGAACGATATCAAAGCCTCCAAGAATTTCATCGATTTTCTCACGCTCTCTTGCGGGTAGACTCGCTAATGCTACACCGACTGCCAGCTCCATGACCGATGGTACAGTTATGTACTGTAGACGATTGTTCTTCTCAATCTGTGCCAGTTTCTTGAGCGCAGACTCATTCTCTCGCATGAGGTCGATAATGAAACATGTGTCAGCTATCACAATGACCTCATCCCGTCAGTTCTTTCATGCTCTGAGACCACACTTCTCCACGTTCTTTTCGGAATGTGTTCATGGCATCTGACAGTTTCTCGACTGATTCCTTGGAGATACATCCAACAAAGGCATCTAGTGAGCGTCTACCTGCGAGCCTAATCACAACCTGGCTGAAGCTCTCGTTTTCCCTCTTGGCATTCTTAAGAATCTTGTAGGCCTCGACCGAGAGTGATATGGTTTTGTATCCCATTATCCTCACTTCTGTGTATGTATGTGCATGAGTAAATATAAACTCATAGCCCTCTCCCGATTAGATCTATTATGCTCTCTCTGCATTGAAATATGAAAAATGATAGGGCGCTCAACAGCGCGCGCGCAAGGAAAACTCCGTTTCCGGAATAACCTACGTTGCACTGCATTACGTCAAACCCGATGGTGCCAATGTGGATTGAGTTTGAACAACGGAAAAAAGTGGGACTTATTTTCAACTGAGCACTAGAGAAACGAGTCCGTCAAAGTCTGAATCGAAACTTGCCAAGTACTCAATATCGTGCCTTTCCATGAAGGATAGGATGCATGAGTCAGTGAAGCTCAAGGGTTTCTTGGGCCAGCTGGCTACCTTCTCCCATTTTCTCCAGGCCAAGTCGAAGATATCAGATTTGACATAATCGAATCGAATGAATTCGGGCGTGTTTCGAATGAATCGGTGTGCCTTTTTAACTACGTCTTTACGGCGGGTATGCATCCACAAAGCTGTCAGTACTTCGTCGAGCACATAATCAATTGTGACTCGCATACCATATTCTGGATGCTTCAATTTTGTAAGTAATTCTTTGGCGGCGGTATGATTCTTGTCGCGTGAGTTGAGAAATGCAATGATCACATTACTGTCTAAAAGGACCGCCATCTTCAGCTTCCACCATATACAATGTCGTCCACGCTTGATGATAGGTCTTCGCTACCCGGCCCTAAATCCTCGGCCAAAGAGAGTACCTCTCGAATCGTTTCATCGCTCAGAGGGACTTCTCCGGACTGAACTTCTCTCACGATAAGGTCGTAGTTTTCCTTGCCGATTCTGAACACCAGTTCCAAGACCTCTTTCTTGCTGAGCCGTTTCCGAGTGTCAAGGTAAAGCCGAGCCTGCAGCTCCTCCAGGTCATCCTGCAAATCAAATTTCACTGTCGACACCGACAACACCGAGTTACTTAGTTACCATATGAGTATATAAATCTGCATAATTTCTGTCAGACGGAAGTCATGAGGAGAAAGACTCTTCTTCAAGGGGATCACTCAGCAAAATCTAGCATCTACTTCTTTCAAACGCATGAAAATGAAAAATCGAAAGGGGGCTCAGCAACACGGCTTGTAAGAGAATAGACATCTCTAGAATACGGTCACCTTGTCAGATTAAAGAGCCCATTTTGCCAGGTCGCTCATGCTCCCTCGTTCTACTCCTGACACCGTAACATCATTTCTTGAGGTGGGCGTGGATATCTTAGTTACTTGGGCGGAAAACAGGACCATAGTTGAGCCCATTTCCAATTCACTTACGACAGATGGAGAAAAACCTGCCCCAACAATTTCAGAAGAAATAAAGGGCATCGGTATTGAATAGCAAGCTTCTACCCTTTTAATATGATATGGAAAACGCTTGTTTTGCTCAGAGAGATTTCAAAATTTTTCATTAATCCTGTGGGACATAATTTTGCTATTTCGGTTCGAGGGGTTATGCTCTTGGAATCTCTAGAACAAACACTGCGCCTTCTTTGTAGGTTCCCTCAACTCTATCTTTTATGTATATTGAGCCTGCATACCTACTAATTATGTGTTTCACCAGAGTCAAACCAAGGCCAGTTCTACGATGTTTGGTCTTTGTGGCCGATTCTCTCATGAACAACCGTTCTTTTTCCGTGTCAGAAATGCCACTTCCTCTATCAGCCAATTGGATTCTGACCAGCTCATCACCATTGGCTTGATCAATTGTTAGATCAACTTCGACACACTGATCCCTATCAAACGTCAATGCATTATGAAGTAGTTCGTAAAAAACAGTGGCAAGGTCTTCATCAGCAATAACTGATGCATCCCGCAATTTATTATCCATGTTGATATTGAGTTGTTTATGCGGAATATCCCTTTGGACTTCGGATACTGCCTGTGATATCGCCGAGGATATATTAATTGGTTTGAGCTGCGAAGGAAGCTCTTCTATCCCCCGTATTTTTTTTACATTACGGATAAGACGAGTACACCGATTCATTTGGTCGAGAGCTTCCATGAGAAGGCCAGTAGTGCTTTCAGATAGCTCTCCGCTACTTAGTAGAAGGTCAAGGAGGCCATAAACAGCTTGATGAATGTTTGATAGATCATGGCCCATCAAATCTAGAAAGAGCTCTGCTCGGTCGCGTTCCTCTTCTACTTTATTCTCAGCCATCTTTCTACTCGTATTATCTATTTGAGCAATTTGAATTGCCTTTTCATCATTATGTTCAATATGTGATAAGCTGCATTCCACCCATCGTAGCGGTCCATCCTTGTGAAAAGCACGATACTCATAGTAAACAGGGGGTCCATCGGACTCCAACACCTTCTGGATTTGATTCATTAACTGTTCTTGATCATGAGGATGAATCATATCCTCTATTTCATCTCTTTTCAAGCCCAATATCTCATCGACTGAGTAACCTAGGATTTCTGCAAATGATTTGTTTGAATACACGATGGAATCGTTTTGATAGATAGCGACACCCTGAACTGAGTTTTCAATCAGTTTCCTGTATTTCTGCTCACTCTTTCGCAGGGTTTCTTCGGCCCGCTTGCGTTCCGTAATATCCTCTATAATTGTTTGGACAATTCTTTCTTCACCAAGCTTGATTAGATTTGATGTAATGTTTGCATCGAAAGATTCCCCAGACTTATTTGTAAGAGGTGCCTCAATTCTGCACCAACCTTCTTTTTCTATTCGCTTCTCAACATGTCGAACAAGCTCTACATCAGCTATTTTTGTGATTTTTGTACGAAGGAATTCAGACCTTGAGAAACCGAATAAATCAACAGCACTTTGATTTACTTCAAGCATGTTGCCATCCAAATCCCTTATTAGAATGGCATCTTTTGTTCGATGAAAGAGCTCGGCATATCTTTCTTCACTCCTCCATAGCTTATCCTCCGCCATTTTTCGCTGGGTAATATCCTTCTGAATGACCAAGGCAAAGATTTGCTGGCCACTTGGAACTGTAGCCACGCTTTCAAGAACCGTTCTTTGCCTGCCTTCCGCTGTAATGATATTGGTTTCCTCATTTTCTATGGTATAACCATCCTGTAAACCGAGTAGCCTCCCTCTTATTCTACTTGTATCATCAGCAGTGTAGATGCTGGCAATTGATTTTCCTCTCAAGTCTTCTTTTGAATAGCCCAAGGTGTTCAATGCAAAAGCATTAACATCTAGAATATTTCCTTCTATCGTCACCATGTAACAGTAAAATGGAAGATTTTCGAAAAAAAGTCTGAAGTGCTCCCCTTTTGTCATCACTACTTGGTCAGCTTCGAACTTGTGCAACGCAACTTGGATTGATGCATGGAGTTCTTCAGTCCGGAGTGGTTTGAGTAAATAGCCATACGGTGATGCGGCTCTAGCCTGTTTTACTGTTTCTTCATCTGCATATGCTGTAATGAAAATGACTGGGACTGAATAATTATTAAGGATATGTTCTGCTGCTTCAATTCCAGTCATAGCGCCTTTCAATCTGATGTCCATCAATACTAGGTCAGGCTTGAGATGTGACAACGCTTTCAAACCCTTCTCAGCAGAAGGTGCTGAAGCCACAACATCATATCCATATTTCTTCAATAGTTCCTCCATTTCTAGAGCTACTATAGCCTCATCCTCCACAATCATGATATGAGCAGATGCCGCCATTCCTTCAGATGCCCCCCCTCTTGAATCGAATCATATATTTCGTCTTATCAGTCAACTCCAAGGATAGTGCGCCATTAAGTTGCCTCTCCGCTAGGCGAGTCACCAGTTTCAGTCCTAGGCTTTCACTTTCTTTCAGGTCAAAGTCATCGGGCACCCCTATTCCATTATCACTCACGGATAGCTCCATAATGTCTTCAGAAACGGCTATAAAGCTAATTGTGATTTCACCTGGGCGATCATCAGGAAAGGCATGCTTAACAGAGTTTGAAACCAACTCATTAATTATCAATGCGCATGGAATAGCAATAGCGATATCGAGATACTTCTCCTTGATATTCACGTTCAATGATACGTTATTCAAGCTAGACCCGAAAGACAAAAGTATGTTCCGGGTAAGATCGTGGATATATTTCTCAAAATCAATCCTAGCCAAGTCGTCAGAGCGGTAGAGTGCTTCATGAATCATGGCCATTGATTTTACACGGTGCTCGCTCTCCCGGAGTACAAGGGCTGCTTCAGTATCCACAATCCTACTAGACTGAAGATGGAGCAGGCTAGAGATAATCTGCATATTGTTCTTGACCCGATGGTGGATTTCCTTCAGAAGCAATTCCTTTTCTGCTAGCGAAGCTGCGACACGTTCCTCAGCTCTCTTTCTCACCGTGATGTCAATTATCGTAAGAAGCACCCTTGATAATGTATCTTCATTTTCAGGCAGTACGCTGAGCTTTAATATCAGTGCCTTTTCCGTACCTGAAACGAGGAGATTCTCAATTTCGCTTTCGAATGATAATTGCCCAGAATGCAGTGCCAAAATCTGATCGAGAAATACAGGAAGCGAATCACGATTCAGGACTTGAGACACTGGACCTATAATCTCATTCTTATTGGAGAGCCCATGAAGAGTCAGCGTTGTTTGGTTGACATCTAAGATTTGAACCGCATCTGCACAGCGTAAGAGTACCTCCTCGTTCTTGCTTAGATGCGTGCGGAGATCTGTTACTCCAGAGTCTACTAAGTCGTCCAATATTTTCTTGGCTCCGGAATAATCCTCTACCCAGAGAGATAGCGGGGAGTCCTCAAACAGGCGTCGATAGCGGCATTCACTCTCTTCCAAGTCAGCCCGTGTCTTCTCATGGTTACGAATCTCCATTTGCAACTCTTTGGTTCGCTTCTCCACCTCTCTTTCAAGGTATTCGCTTTGTGATTGTTCCGCTTTTATTGCATTATGTTGAAAATAATAGGCCGAAGTCATTGAGATGATTCCTAATGATAGTATGACGAATGGGAAAACACCAAGATATTCAAGTGATACCAGAGCCGGTTGTGTTGGAACAGGCAGTGGTTCTGTTGAAATCCCCAAACGGACAAAAGTTAAGACAGCGGCATAAGTGGAATATATGTCTGGACCGTATTGACCTGGCGTGACCTCTCTACTCATCAAATAATGACCGAGGGCAGTCACATTGAGCATCCAATCCCGATTCAAAGCGGTAAAAAACCATACCATGAGATGGGTGCTTTTCAATGACGTCTGGTCGAATCCATCATTTTCGTTCAGATAGAATGCTCCTGTTTCATTATCAAATAAATTATTGGACAAATAGGAAACAGTGGACCCCAAATCCATATTCTGATCAATGTAGCTTCTTCTTGAGGCTTCATCGCTCCCTTCAAGCCACCATAATGAGATGAATGCTCTGAAGACACCATAAGAGTCAGTTGAGTCGGTTCCAGGCTCATTCGCATATCCTGCATCAGACTCATCAAAACAATCAGTGACAAATTCTGCTATCATTTCCTTGATTGTTTCATTGAATTCACGTCCTTGGAACTGATAGATTCTTCCTAGGGACCGCATAGCAAATGAAGTGGCAAGAAGTGTGGAGTTTGTGCCATACTGGGGGTAGTCGTCATCCCAAAATCCCCCATCGAGATTCTGATGATGCAGAATGAATTGCTCAACTGAATTGAGGTCAAGAGTCGGTGTATCTAGTGCATCAAGAGCTTCAAGCGTCATTAACGCGTCACATGTACTCCTAATACCTGCGCTATATCCTTCGTATTTTGAGAAACCGGTGAACGTGCCTTCTGGAGTTGAATAGTTCTCATAGTTACTCATTACATAGTTAACAGTAGCATTTTCATTTATTGCACTTGTTTGGTTCAGCGTGTTGAGTGTGATAACAGAGAACCGTGTAGCCTTTAGCGTATTGAGATTGTATTCCGAGGGTTCGAAGACTAAATCGGGGTTTAGAACAAAATAACCTGATGGATTCTGTCGAATTCGGACATACTGAACAACGTCGCCAGGAGAATAGTATATGTTGTTTTCTGCATATTCTTCAAGTGCTGACTCGTATTCTGATTGAGCCATCTGATTACTTATGTCATAATTGAAGATGATTACCTGCAAAACTACACCAAACATTACTAGGATTAGAGATAGCCCAATGAGATAATTCCTAATTTGTCGATGGAGTTTCATGGTGCTCAAAGGTAATCCCCTGCCGCTTCACAAGCTACTTCAAATATCCAAGTTTCCAAGAAGAAGTGCTTCTTCTCCTGAAGAATAAGGCTGTCTACCAATAAAACGTTTGTTCGAATATAGACTTTGAATAATAAGTCAATCCAAACGTGATGATTGTATCTATTTGTTCTAGACAATGTCAGAATTCGAAATGTAGCAACGCTTCTTATGGATGAAGGAGTTCACCTCTTCCGGCTTGTTCCACAGATCAGTCGCTTTCGGAGCAGTAGTATCTCCCAGAGGAAAATGCTGAATCATTAAGAAAATCAATTGCTTCTTGTTGTGTGTGGAATGCCATCTACTATTAAAAGTAATGGCGAATGCTTCTTCGAGTTCATCTTCAGCACTCTTGGGAACCTAGGGTAGAATGAGTTTCATATTCTCGGTTTGCAGTGCCCCCATGCAGGCTGCCACAACAGGCATATCCAATGTATCACAATGAGGAGGCATGAATAAACCTTTAACCGTGTTTCTATCTACAAGGGCACTCGTTTCTTGTCACAAGAACAAATTCTTGCTCTCTTTAGATGTACCGATCAAACCAGAAATGAAAGGGAGCTCAATAGCGTGGGTGTAAGGGAAACTCCGTTTTCTGGAGCAATCTAGGCTGCAGCACGAATCCATCAAAATCCATCGCTTCTTGTTAATACGGAATAACATCGAGTCCCTCTATAGAATAGAAATGAGAATCGCGAGTAGCAAGGGGCAGGTTGTGATGAGAAGCTGTGGCGGCTATAATCACATCGGCATAAGGAATCATGGCTCCAGCTCGGTATAAGATAGCATCGAGAAGAGCTGCCTCTCGAGCGATTGCGGATGTGAAATCCATCTGCTCAAAGTGAGCTAGGTCTGCAAAGGCCTTGCGCATCTTCTCATCCTTCGTTTCCTTGTCTAAATGGTGGTAGAGTATCCCCCTGAGGTATTCGTGAACCGTAACTACTGATACTGCTTTGATGTCAGAGGCGCTGTCCACTTGTTTTGCGAGGGATACGGCACCATCGTCACCTCTGGTCAAATCAATGATGTAATTGGTATCAAAGAGAGGCACTGACTATTTCACCCCTCTTCTTGGGAGAGTAAGGTTTTTGCTCGTTCTCGGTCCTTCTCAGCCTGCTCTTCCTTCAGCTTTTTCAGCTCTAACCATTCATCAACAGTGAGTGTTGCCGAACCAGCGAGGTCTGCTATTTCGCCGCAATTCTTCATGAGTCTTCGAATCAGCTGGCTGAAGCTCTCGCCCTCTCTCTTCCTGCGTTTCAAGGACCTATAGACATCGTCAGCAAGAGCTATGTTTTTTGCCATGAGTATCGTCATATGTATACATATGAGTACATATAAATTTGCCACCACTTCCACGACCATTCGACAGAGGCGACATTCATACCCTGAAGAAATCACCGGGTAAGATCTAGTGTCTGCTCTTCTTGAATTAACTTGTGTAAAATTGGAGAGGTACTCAACAGCGTGACCAAAAGGGAGACTCCGTTTTCTGGAGCAACCTCTACGATTGCACCGGTTTTCTCGTCCCACAATTCTTCTGGTTCATTGGCAATCGGCAGGATTCAACTCTCAAGCCCTTAAATAACTCAAAATTCGTTAGATTTCTTGTCGCTATCGATTCATCATGTTGAAGGACTATTCCAGCAATCTGTGCACCTATCGGATCAACAATCAATCCTAACAGTTCATTCAAGAAATTCAATCTTGTCATTCAATAATCCCTTCTCTGCAGCAGAAACAATCTCGGTTTCCCGACGAGCAAACATTGGCAGGCCATTCAACATTCTTGATGCAGCAATAGTAAAACAATCCGGGAGAGAGATTGGAACGTGGCATTTGATGCTGGCTGCCTCGCCCCAGACCATGCTAGTCCGAATAGGGCGCACAACTGCCGAGCGGAGCAAGCTTTGGGTTTTTTCCCCAGCGAATG
>CAZYLT010000030.1:0-16817 GCA_964648855.1 uncultured archaeon | reverse complement strand
AGCCATACTATGAGTGATGACTCAAAATCGGACAGCCAGCAACCGCTGAATGTGGGAGACCCAGCTCCAGACTTTCATCTCATGGCATCAGACAATGCTGAATGCGACATATCAGACCTGAAAGGTGAAGTTGTGGTCCTTGTCTTCCTTTCAGAAACCTTCTCCGAATACACAATGGAACAGATCAAGATGTTCGCAAGGCTACACAGGTCTCTCAAGAGCGACCATGTCAATGTGGTCGGCGTCGTCACAGAACCGATGACAACCATTGATACCTTTGTTGACGAAGAACGAGTCCCGTTCCGTATTCTCTGTGATTTTGACAGGGTGGTCGTGCAGGAGTTTGGAGTCCTAGCCCAGCATATTGACGGACTCACAATGGTTCCTCGCCCAAGTGTATTTGTGATAGATAAAAACGGGAAAATCGCTTACAGGTGGGTGGGAGAAGACCATGATATCCATCCTGATATCGATGAGATAGCTCAAGTAGCCAGGGCGGCTTTGTGATGACTTCTTAGCCAGTAATGAATTGCGTGATGAAGCTCAGGACCAGCTGTGCAAATACAAAGAGAAACAATAGGAAAATTCCTTCATTACGAGTGACCCTCCAATCGCGTCTGATAATGTAGTGAAAGATTATCGCCACAATGGCGGCAAACTGTGCCATAAAGAGACCCTGTACAAGCCCAATACCGACAGGCAGCAGAAGTGCGCCTATGCCCAATCCGAGAGTTATATTGACTATATTGCTCCCAATCACATTGCCAATAAGCAGCCTACCAAAACCACGTTTTGCACTGTTGATAGAAACCATCAATTCAGGCAGTGAGGTTCCAATTGCTACAAGTGTTACTCCAATGAGGCCCTCACTGATGCCCGAAGTCATTGCAATATAGTCAATGCTGGTAATCAGCACCTGTGCACCAAGAACAATCGTGACCAAACTGATCATGACAATGGCTCCATTTCTAGCTATCTGACTCTGACTGCCTGTTTCTTCCTGAATCTTAGCCTTGGATCGATGACGGGGACGAAGAGGTTTCTGGAAGGTGCCTCGAAGCGATGTAAGGAAACGCAGGCGTATCAAATAGTCAACGAACATTGAAAATTGAAAGGAGGTCAGGGCTTCCTCTCTATGCGAGTACAGAAACGAAAGATAGGCGAAGAAAAGAACAATGAGAATGAGCCCTTCCCAGAATGTGACAGCACCTGGGGAGAATGGATCCAGTAGTGCAGCTACGAGGACCAAAACGGTCAAAATCATGATTTTCGAGTCGCGCTCTAGGACCACAGCATTGGAAGCCAAGGGAGATAACAATGCACTCACTCCGATAATGAGAGTGAGGTTGATCAGGAAACTGCCAATGATATTTCCAAATGCTAGAGCGGGTTTATCAGCAAGTATCGATAGAACGCTAGATACTATCTCGGGCATCGAGGTGCCAATGGCAACGATTGTGAGACCAATCGTCAATTCAGAAATGCCGATTTGCTTCGCCAGTCTTGATGCGTATTCTACGAAGACATCTGAGCTGTAGACCAGCATTACCAAGCCGGCAGCAAACAGCCCAGTGTTTAGCAAAAGCGCATCAAGCTGCATGGTCTTTTCTCCTCAAGTTGAATGTGTTACAACTCTAGCAGATGAACTATGTGCTGAGGTACTCATTTCAGAATAGCATTTTCAAGCCTGTTAAGGTATGACGTGTTACTACGCGCTTCATTATGTCCCAGCGCAGGTCGGTGTACGGACGCATGCCTCCGATGAGCTCGGACATGTACTCGAGCATGACATCATCCCGTGCTGCAAGCTGAATGACTCGTTCCATATTCTCCTCAGAATTAAACATGAGATTAGCCAAGAAATTAGCAACATCCAATTGCTTGCCAATGCCTTTTTTCCATCGCTTCTGGTATTCCTGCGTGCCATCAATCTCTCCCCTGATGATACCAGCTGTGACATCTGCAGCAATCTGCCCGGTCTCAATGGCATAGTAGATTCCCTCGCCTGTTGCCGGAGAAACAAATCCTGCCGCATCCCCTACGAGCATGACGCACTTAGAAACTGTATTATCTATGGGACCAGCCAGAGGAACACGCATAGCAGTCTGGTTGCTTAGGTCAATGTTGACCGAGTACCTAGCCTCGAATTCAGCAACGAACTTCTTCCACGCAACGCCAAGGTCCTTTGCGTACGGCATAAGACAACCCATTCCCAGAGAGACCTCGCCCTTCTTCGGAAAACACCAAGCATAGCCGTGTTGGAGGCCACCGAAGTAAATCTGAATGCAAATCAAGTCCTTGCCATACGGACCCTGGGTGATGCGGAGAATGTCACTCTCCTCCATTGGAACACCCGCCTCCATGCAAAGCCCAATCTTATCGTCTTCCCATCTACAGTGAAGCCCCGTGGTCCGCGCCACTCTGCTGTTGACGCCATCTGCACCCACTAGATATTTCGCCTTGAGAAATTCTCTGTCAGCGGTCTCTGCGATAACGTGGTCGGTCTCTTCATCCACGTTGAAGACCTCTACACCCTGTCGAACTTCTGCACCGGCCTCTGCAGCCTTATCAAGTAGGAGCTTGTCGAAGACACTACGTTTGACTGTGTATCCGGTCACCATGTCCAAAGTGGCGACCACCTTCGTGCGTGACGGCGAGAAGAGATGGGAACCGCAGGTATTTCTATCCAACGCTGGAGTAGCATCAAAGTCAAGCAGGTCGAGAAGTGCCTTTCTGAATCCACCACCGCATGCCTTTCTTCGCGGATGCTCTTCCCGTTCAAGAACTAGCACATCCAATCCGTTTTGCGCCGCTCGTCGTGCACAGGCAGCACCAGCAGGGCCACCACCGACAACAATCAAATCTCTGACCATCTTGTTCTACTCCGTGATAGCCGCCCAATAAACAGCCTGCCTTTTATCTGTTGCAGGAAACAACGAATTGTGGTTCGTTCTTTGTCGAATGACGCTGCTAGAGAAGGAAAAAGCGAAGAATGGTGATGATGCCCAAGACGATTGACACAAACCCTACTGCCTCTCGAGCTTTGCTGTCATCAAGATGCCTCACAAAGAGTGCGCCCATGGGAGCTGCCACGGCGCCAGTCAGAACGAATACTAAAGCAGATTGCAGAATCTGAATCACCATAGATGTGCTGTTAAAGGCGACGTAAATGAGAAATCCGATGGTGGAGATGGTGGCTTCTGAGAACTGAGTGATGCCCACCGAGCTCTTAACATCGCTGCCGCTCATAATTTGCACGCTGGTCACAAGTGGACCGTAGCCTCCGCCAGAGATGGCCTTGTTGAAGCCACCGATGCCGCTCGCCAAGTACATCTTCCACCAGCCACCGGTGAAGCTGATCTTGAAGCGGACGATGAAGCCCACAATCAGCATCATGAATCCGATGTAGAGGAGCGTGAACCACGCAGGGAGGGTGACTGCGAGGGCGGCAGATAGGATGGCGCCGGCGACGCCAAAGACTGTGAAGAGGAGGTAGATCTTGCCCTCGCGATGGGTGGGGGACTTGAACTCGATGTTTCTGAACAGGCGGTGGAAAATGGTGCCTGAGAGACCCGCTACTGTCTGGGAGAGAAGGAGGGTTGGGACGACGATGAGGGGGTCGAAACCGAGGAGGACGAAAATGGGGGTGAGGAGGCTGTAGCCCATGCCGAAGGCGTTATCGACGAAACCGCCAATGAAACCGAGCAGAATCATGATGAGAAGGTAGAAGGTGGTTGGGTCAGCTAGTACCTGCAAGGCTCAGTCACTCCCGAGTCGGCTGGAGCGAAGGAGAATTATTTGTTTTTCGGTATACGGTTTAATGAGTTTTTGAAATTCATGATTATTTCGACAGGAGCTGGTTGTCAAGAAGTAGAATAGTTGTATTTATAATTTCCTTCAGAAATTCGATCTAAAAAGCATTAAATGACCTGTATTTGAATATATAATCGGAAGTGGGTGGATGTGAAATATAACGAAGTCAGCTTTAGAAATGGAAAGGAAATATTGGAGATTGTAAGTCCGGATATACACCAGGAAGTAGGGTCAATTATCGAGGATCTGGAACCGTATCCTCATGGAACAAAGAAGGGAACAACAGCAAGACAGTATTTGCTTGCTGCTTTTGAGAACAAGGGATGGACGAAGAATGCTCCGATGGAGTTGGGAACAAAGAGAGAGGATAGCTTGGCTTTGGCAAAATGGAATGTAGGCATGGAGCTTGAATTCTCCAAGTTTGAGATGTTCTTCAGGGATTTCTTCCGTTTCATGATACTATATGAAAGAAAGCAAATTGCTGTTGGAATAATAATAACGCTAGATCAGATGGCATATGACAGGTGGCCAGGGCAGACCGAAGAGTATGGATCAGCCCGAGCGAGTTTACAGAAACTCGATGATATCCTTAGTGGAAACTACGCCTCCTTGGTCAAAGTTCCCCTTTGGTCCATAGGTATTGAGTAGGTTGTTTGATGATAGAATCTAATCACGATTAGTTGATGTTCTTACAACACCACTACTCCTGGCAGTTGATGCTAAGACGCGTCAATGGGTAGATATGTCATTTCAGTAGAGCGGAAAGATAATATCTCTCGAGTGATTTATATTATCGGAGGAAAATAGATTGAACTCGTATTTGAGAGATTTCATTGGTGGTAGCCATATTCCTACAAAAGATGTTCCTCAGGCAAATAGACTTGACCAAATCACGAATTTTGTTTGTGAAATGGATAATTGGCCTGTTTCAGCCTCGGATATTGCGGATTACTTGGGATATGATAGGCGACAGGGCAGTTACTATGGGGATGCAGCTGAACTTCTGGGACTAATTATCAAGAAGGGGCAAAAATGGATAAGAACACCTAGAGGCTCAGCTTTTTGCAACATATCCAGCCAAGATGAAAGAGAGCGATATTTATCTGATTTTGCGATCCAAATCCCGGTGATCTCAATGATTCTGAGGGCCGTTGAGTCTGCTGGACCTGAAGGTACAGACCTTTTAGATATCAAGAGCCTGCTTGACACCCAGTCAGAGTTGGACAAATCCACCACAACGAGGCGAGCCGAGGGAGTACTATCATGGCTCCAACAACTTGGCCAAGTTTCAAAATCCGAAGCCAAAGGCAGCAAGTATGTACATTGCCTATTTAGCTCCCAGAGGCGTCTAATACTAAACTAGAAGAATTAAACGGATAGCCGTATGTGTTCTGTTTCGATTGAGGGATAATTGCGTATCAATACCTCTGTTATCTCTTCTCTTCCCTCGGCATTGCAGCTAATCAATCTTCTAGCGGTTATTCGTTCAAAGAAGAATCCTTCATCTTCAGGATAAAGCGATCTAATTAATGGTGTATCTGAATTGGATATCAAGATTTTGCAGCCTTTCTGGCTTAATTTCCGAACTTCCTGTGCAAGCCTTATTTGTTCGTCTTCACTGAAACCCTTAGATGTATAAGAAGTGAAACCATTTTCTCTATTTGGGAAATGGTAGGGAGGATCCAAGTAAACAAAGGAATCCTCTTCAGCCCAATTTAGTGGAAACTCAAAATCCTCACAAGTTATAACTGCCTCACTCAATGCTTCCGAAACACTAAGTATGGTTCGTATATTATACAACTTCACACTACTTCTCTTTCCCCATGGGACATTAAATTCCTGATTTTGGTTAACTCGATATAGTCCATTGTAACACATCTTATTGAAGTATATGAATAATGCTGCATTTTCAGTTGCATCCGTTACAGTCTTCCATTTTTCTCTGAGGTCGTAGTAGTCCTCTTTATTTCTTTTTGACATAAGAGAATCAAGTCGCTTCATAACTTTCTCAGGGTTATTGCATATCGCTCGGTACATCCCAATCAGTCTTTGATTTCTATCAGAGAGTATCGGGGGTCTATATTCAGTCCTTAATGCACCTGCAGATAGAAGATTATTCCTATATAGATAAAAATAGACTGCCCCTCCGCCTAGGAATGGTTCAATGTAATTTGAATAATCAAGGGGTAGGTTTTTTCGTATGTCTTCAATGATTTGTGTTTTGCCTCCCGCCCACTTGACAATCGGACGGGGAGAACCGGTACCAGCTCGCTTTCCTGAAGAGGTCATTTCTTGAGCTCCAACTTGCTTCAGTGTATTTCCTTTGAAAAACCTATCTGCCAGCTATTGTTGCTTTGGCGGCAAAAGGGCGTTTTGGAATTTTAGCTCGTTCAATTTCATGCATAGTTAAATGCTAGTTTTGTTGACCTTAATAGGCGTCGATCGAACTCAATTTGAGTTTGATCAGCTTATGGAGCTTGAAGATACAACTGTTTGGAGCTTTGAGAAGAGGGGAGATTGGTCAACTCACAAGGGATTCTTTCGAGGTAATTGGGCACCACAGGTCCCTTTCAATCTTATAAAGAGGTATAGCAACCCCTCTGAGATTGTTCTTGTCCCATTTCTAGGTTCCGGCACATCATTAATCGAGGCGAAAAGATTAGGCAGAAAGGGAATAGGGTTAGACATCAACGCACAATTTCTTAAGAACGCCATTGTAAGCATTAAAAAGGCTGAAGGACTGCCTACCTCTCAAAGTGTCATTCTAATGGACTCTCGTGACCTGAGTCCACTCAAAAGCAATTCAGTAGACTTGGCATTGTTACATCCACCATACGCAGATGCAATAGAATACTCTGATCTGAAAGGTGATTTATCTAGTTTCCATTCAATCTCTGAGTTTTGTGAAGAATTATCAATAGTGCTTGGCACTGTGGCACGAGTTCTTAAACCAGATAAGATTATGGCATTAATGGTAGGAGATCTTAGAAGAAGACGAAAAATAGTACCTCTCGGTCTCAAAGTCCTTCAAATCTGCGTTGAAATGGGTTTTGATCTTATAGAGATAGTCATCAAGATTCAGCACAACTGTAATAGCATGGATTATTGGAGAAAGGTAGCAAAGAAACTCAATTTTCTATTGCTGGCACATGAATACTTATTCATATTCAGGAATCCTGGGAGAGAAGTACTGATATGAATAGCCTAAATAGATCTCATCAAGAAGGATTTCTCAGGTCAGGTTTCGTGTGTATTGACAATGTTTTTCCTTTGCCATGTAACGTTGATTGTAGACAAGGACTAGAAGGATGGCTAGATAGAAATCACCTTCGATGAAGTTCTGACAATATAGCTCATGTTGTGCCTGCCCCATCGCGTTTCAATAGAACTGTTCCCAGTGAAGGTCCAAGTTTCACACTTCTTACCACAGGTTTCTCTGGTTTAATGTTTGATATGGTTTGCATCCTATTATGATCCTGCCTTAACCAAGATTCAGCTTCCATCACATATTTCCAAACTTGTTCAATCTCATCTATTCTAAAGCTGCTCAAATCTGAAATATCGATAGGAATACCCAAAAAAATGAAACTGAAGACAGGAACCCAACTTTGGGAAGGAAGAGGAATTAGCTTACTTTTGTGAGCCAATACCATACAGAGGGGGCCGGAGGAACTGACAAGATAATGAACCGTTGCGGGAACCCCATCTTCCTTTATAGGTTCCTCAAACGGAGATAGTTGTGCATAAGCAATACCAATGAAGCTCTCGTCAAAAGGATCGAAACTCTTCGCGAAAGTTTCATGTTGCGTAGAGCCAAATTTGTTTTCGTTGTGCAAACTGGGTTTTGATTTAAGGATCTTAATGAGTGAGTCATATAGGTGGTCAATCATCAATCTCCGATCCTCTGTGGTACTCTTACCTACAAAAATGCGACTTTGTTGATACTCCTTTCGCTTGAGCTCTATGCTTTCAAGAGTCAAGTTTATTCTCGGTTTAGATCCCGTACCTAGAGCATTGATTACTTCCTTTTGTTGCTCCGACATTATTTCAGGTATTTCTCCCAAGACGGCACGAAAATCGGTTCTCCGATCTTCGAGTACTCGATACATCCTTTCCTCAATGGAATTGGGATAGTACAAATTCGCCAAGTAAACATTACTAGACTTCTGTCCTAGTCTGTCTACACGTCCAAATCGCTGCAGCACTCTCGATGGATTCCATGGCACATCGACATTGATTGCAACATTAGCGTAGTGAATATTCAATCCTTCACTCGCGGCGTCTGAACAGACCAATACTTTAATTTCCCCAGATTTTAGGTAAGCAACAATGTCCTCGCGTGTACAGCCCTCAAACTCAAGAATTTCGTCGTCTGCGTGATATACTCCACAATGACTTCCGTCAAAACGTCCAAGGCCATGAGAATCTATTATAGACTTAAGGCTATCAATGATTGCGGCAGTTGTTGAAGTGAATCGACTAAAGATCAGAATCTTGCGATCCAAAGCCAAATGTTCCATAATAGATGTTCTCAAGGTGGCCATTTTTGGATCATCGATTACTTCATCGCGGAAGAATTCAATTCTTATTCTAGCCAGCATTCTGCGGACATTTGCCATTTCGATTGATGCTTTCTGAGTCATTGCTAGTTGAACCATCTCGTCGCTAGTTGTGTAATTCAAAGAGGGATCACAGTTTCCGATATCACTATTGTTGAGACTGAATTCCTCTATTTTATCTTCTAGCAATGAAGGATCATGTTCCGCAATGAATTTCTCTAATTTCTCTTTTCGATTGTATAGTGTATCATACGCGGCCTGGATTGATGATACTATTCTTTGTCTATACATACTTCTCATTAGACCAATTTGGCCTCCAGAATTACGTAGTCTCTCTGGCAACCCGAGAAACTCTCGAATGTGTTTTTCAATCAACTCGAATATTTCTCTTTGATCTTCATTTATGGCAATTTCCGGACTGTTTACGTTCGATTCAGGAAAGCTATATCCCAATTCCTTCAAACTCATCCTATAGTTTCGAACAGCCATGAAGGTGGCCGGATGACCTTCCATAACAAGCTCTCGATCGAGATCACCCATTGTATCTAAGAGATCTTCATAGAATTTAGTATCTTGAATGCTATCGTTTCCATTTTTGAAAAGGGTCTTGTATCTTCGGAGGTTATAGGCGATTGTATATTTATGTAATGAACGCAGGTGTTGAACTTGAGTCGCTCGACGGTTGATTATATTACCTAGTGACCATTGGCAATATCTCTCAAGCTCGCTTCTGAATCTCTCGGGAACGCCCAATATATCCAGCAATGAAAAGTAATCCAAAACCTCTGTTTGAAAGGGCGTAGCACTCAATAGCAGAATATGGGGTGTTTTCGTCTGGATTCTTTTAAGAAGTTTATGCAATTGCGTGTGATAATCTCCAGAAGAGTTCTCGTGAATTCTGGCATGATGCGCTTCATCGACAACAATGAGGTCAGGCATGCTGTCTGTGTTTATTCTAGGCTCTTCTTGATCGGCGCCGATTCGAGCCCAGTGCCATGATACAATTATCTTCTTTATGCCTTGAGAATTATCTATTAGATCCTTGCCAACTTCGAGCTCTTTGCCATCTCGCTCTAGAACCCCTCTTGAGGGATCGTATATCCAAAATTCCATGCCAAAAAGATTATCAAGTTCGCTTTGCCACTGCTTTCTAAGTGAGGCGGGAGTTAGAATAAGAACCCGGTCGGCATTTCCAAACCTAATTAGATAGTCAATAATTGAACCGGCTTCTATCGTCTTTCCCAAGCCAACCTCATCTGCGAGAAGAATTCTTATTGGCCACCTGCTAAGTCCCTCCGAATAAACACCCAGCTGATGAGGAAGAAGTCTTACTTTTTCAAACGAAATGCCATGGTACAATGGGGATTGTCTTATTATTTTTTGGAAAATGCCCCATGATAAATAACTGGATTTGCTCTCCTGCTCAATTGCTTCCAATACCCTTTCGAATTCACCTGTAAAGGGCATGGTCACTGTATCATCGCAATTATCCATCCAAAGGTGCTCAAATCTGTCAAGAAAATAATTGGCAACGTTTCTTTCACTCTTCTTCCATGAACGATGCAGAACAGCATCTTCAATATTGATTCCATAAGCACGTACTGACTCATTCATGGATGTTGTAACAACTGAAAAATTCTCTCCACGTATCAGTCGTTGTGTAGAGGGCTGGTAGAAATGTTGTTTGCGCCATCTATACAATCTTCGCGAGATTCTTGAGATTAGAGAAGAATCGTTTTTACTCTTATGATGGAAAATCATGAACTTAGAGTGAAAAGTTGCTCGAGCTTTCTTTGGCCATTCTGAATTGCGCCGATAGAAATCTAAATTCGCCCTTGGAGTTACGAGTTTGACATGAATAGCTCTCCGATCTAGTAACTCTCGTAATATTTGCACATAGGATTGATCTTTTATCTTTATTATTTTAAGAAGCGATTGAATGCTGCCAATCATTGCTTCTGATACTGCTTTCTTAATCGCATTCCGAACCTCAAGGTCAGTTTTCAATGCAGGCAGAATATCCATTCTTTCATGAAATCCTATCACAATTCTGGCTGTGCCTCCAACCCTCCAAATCTCAGAAAGCTCTTGAAGTAGAATGACAAGAGACTGGGGACTATAAAAAGATGTCACACGATCATATTGGGTAGAAGCCAGAAAAAGTCGTCTAATCATTGATTCGTAAATTCTTTTTCCACTGCCGCTCATAGCTCGCGGAATGTCATCCCCTAGCAAAACAGACTCACCCATCTGTCTCAAATGGCTCATAGTAGGCATACTCGCTGTAAAATTCCTTTACCTTTTCGACGGCATCTCCGAATTCCTTCGATAGAGGCTCAGATATGAAGATACCCAGTTTATTATCAAAATCATGTATAATAGCTCTCTCTAGCCACTCCAATCGTCCAGGAGTGGGGCCATAAATCTTCAAGTGCATTAACATTTTTCGAAAATGTCGTGTAATGGTGCCACTTGTTGTGTTGGTGTCTTTTAAATAGCCACTCACAGCAGCCCAATAATCACGTTCTACCGCTTCAGCGAGCTCTGCAATAGTCATTCTATATCCAGCCTGATCAACAAAGTTCACGATTCGCTCGATGGGAAAATCGCTTTCCAGAAACTGATCTAGTCTATCATAGATAGCCTCCCTTATTCTTGGTGTGAACATCATTAATGTTTTGAGTATACCAGTATCGAGGTTCTTCTCAGAAAGGAACATACGTTCATCACGAGGGCAAAGATACAATCCAAAGAACATTCTGACTTCTTGGGGACGGATCCTTAGAGCTGCTGATAATACATGTTCATTTAGAGCAGCATGCTTGATGCTGTTTGGTTCGTATCCAAAATCATCAAGTAAACCAAGGAACTTCTTGTATCTATCAATAAGGGGAATCTTATCATCAGTTAGATTATATAGATCCATTTCAGTTTGCATCTTCTTCCCTCATATAGAGCTTTGAGTGCCACTTGTCTCGAAGCTGAATTGCTCGATTTGGTTCAATACCAAGAGAGTCAACAAGACAGAAGTATAGGGAGTCAACTATTGCCCAATTAATAATTAGCTGAGCAACTGCTTCTGGATTCTTCTGTTCAGATGCCCACTGCCATAAATCAGACTCCGTATTGACCACCACGGCGATTTCATTTGATTCGATCCTAAAGCTGTAATCCCAAAAGGCATTGCTATTTGGGCGTGGAGCTTCTGTCACCGAGATTTTCAGATAATCTCCACCACCAATACTGACATAGTCTCTACTCTCATCCTCAGCATCTTCAAAATCATCCGTAGAAGCAAGCTTATCAACAGATTCTCTTGCAGCTGATTTCGCTCTTTGCATTAATTTCCGAAATTTCGCACCGCCACTTTTGCTTTTTCTATAAGCTTTTGCCGCATCCAAGATCTTAATGAGAATTGGCTCTAAAGCGTTCCTGGCCTCATCCCAGGATTTTAACTCCGTATTCCACCCAACTTTTGTAAAGTTAGGATCGCACATGTCCAAATGGATCTCCCCGTGTAAACGCGCCAGTGTTGGATGCGGATCTTTTGGTAGGAGCCCGTTATTCCTGGGGCCATCGTTATGAAAAGGCTCTACTAACTGCCCCTTTCTAAATGTATGAACGCCCCATAAGCCGCTACCAGACGCGGATTTTACTCTGAGTGCCAGCCATCCAGTAATTTGGATAGGATCGCCAAATGTTCCATCCCCATTATCTCTTCTAGCATATAGATCCAACTCATCTATTGATATTTTTGTATCCGGAAAAATAGGGATGATCTCTGGAGTGCATTCTTGTTCATCATAATGTCCTTCTACACTGTTATCGATAGTGAGAATTTGGACTTCATCATACTCAAGCTCAGGGGAAAAATTCCTACCAATTTCCTCACGCCAAGTAACTGGATTGTGTTTGGTTTTATGTAGATCCTCAATTTTTATGTAAGTTCCGCTTTCTCTTTCTCCTAGTGGTCCTTTTAGAAATGGCGCCGAATAGACGCGACCGGTTATCTCCTTTAGTTTCAAATTTCCTTCTTCAATCTCTCGGGTATCAATTTCGATAACATTCTCTATGTTTTCAGAGAGGGGGCGGGTCCTTATTGTAAACTTCCAGCCCATCCCAAGTATGCCAACTTTCATGCCCATGCCAAACATGCCTTTGCGTGCCCTCAATGGTTCTCTCTTTCTATCGCTGGCAGCCCTCAATCTAAGACCAATTTCAAGTTGATCCATGGTCATTCCGATTCCATTGTCCCATAATTCTATACTATCTCCATTATACTGAACTGTGATCATCGTTTCTTTTGGCTCTGACTCCAGAATATGCTTATACTCCTCAAGAAAGTCTTCCTTTTCTTCGGGACGCCCATCGAGTTCATTCTTGATTCTTTCCATTTCCTTCTCGCTGAAACGTCTCCAATCCAATGAGTTTGCGATAAGCTCAGATAAGCATTGGACAATTCCTATATTGAGGGCACCAACACCCCTAGGAGTAAAGATCCTGTCATCAGCTGTAATATCCAACTTCATTTCTTTATAATCGGCCATTCCAACCACACGCTACAATAAATACGAAAAACAATACAAGTCTTTTGCAGATATGCTTTCATGGTATCACGCCCATATCATAATATTGGTCATGGAAATAGCATTGCTCCCCCATCTATGATTCATCAATAATTCAAGATGTCTTTAGACTGACAATTATCCTGATAATGAGCCTTTGAGCCCACGCCGTATTGGCAATGAATCGATTCAGCACAAACAGCCCGGCTATGCCGTACGCAGCAACCACCTGAATGATGGCGATGATCAGGCTGAGAATCCCGAACCCAGAAACCCCGGCAATGATGGGTTTACCAAGCAGAACGTGGTTGATGGTCAACAGGAGCTACCAGCGATGACAGAAAACCCGCCCCTATAGCGATGACCAGCAAAAAGAATAGCTCAATGTCAATTGAAAAGCAGATCTGCGACTAGAAATAGCGAAAATGGACCAGGATCTGACATGGCAAAAGAAAGCAGAGAAGAGATTGAAAAGGCCGAATCAGTATCCACTAAGTAAGACTATGACAAACCGCGACCTACTATACGAGATACTCCTAACCTATGTAGTGAATTGCCGCCAGAAATCTGTTCCTACATATCTTGCATATTAAGTTCTTCATCCAATATTGTACAGCATACAAGCTTTAGAATAGGTTGAGAAAGAATCCTCGCTGGTGCAGATGAAGAAAAAGCAATCGCATCAGATATTGTGGACATGATGAATGCAGATTCGTGCCTGTAGCATTATGAGTCGATTCAAACCCAATAGGTTCAATAGTTTATTTTCTAAATTGTAATTTGAAGCGCTGATGGGAGTTGAATGGCGTGTACTGGTGCCCAGAATGTGGTAATTCACTCTATGAAGAAACGACTGAAGACCTTTACTGCACATGTGGATTTAAGTCAACAAAAAACAAAACCAGAAGAACAGCAACCGGTTTCGTATTGAGGGAGTCCTATCGCTCATTGAAAAGAGTTTATGACTGGGACCCACCTGTACTATTGAGAAAGCCGGATGAAATCGAAACCAGTGTTTTTGACCCACACCTATTGCCTTTCAAGAGGAAAACGCCACCAACTACTGACCGATCCTCATCAACAAATATTGAGCAAGATGAAGAACCTGTAGTTGAAAGAGAAAAGGAACCAGAACCTCAAACGAGAAGCTTTCTGAGTCTTGTTCGATCGCTGTCGCAGGAGAACTTGGAACATCTCGAGATTGTTAGAGTTCTTAACATCCTGCTTGATGACAGAAAAAAGCTTTCTAAATTTGCCTACAAAGGTCTAGGCCGAGCTCTTACATCCAGTGAACCATGGCGTACTGCAGTAACATATGCAACTAATATTCGAAAAGTGATCCCCCGATTTCTCATGAGAAAGCGTGAAATTCTAACTATTCCCAGATTTATGGCAAAGATTCTATCGGGAACTACTCAATACAACTTATCCGTGAGGAATTACGAAGAATACAGAATATTGGAAGAAGGTACAAGGTTACTATTCAATTCTCCGCCGCCAGAACCCAAGCGAGTTCTGTTAGAGATTCTATCTTATAACAAGGGATTGAGAAGAATTGCAAGTAAACCAGCAAGACTCCAAGCCATCATCACGGTATGTAATCACTATTTGGAGTGCATGCTTATTCTTGAAGATATCATTGAGGAAATTTCACAGAGGATTAAGAAGCAAATTGGCAGTTTGAAAAGGAAAATTATGGAAGATGATGATAGGACATCTGGTTTCCACCAACGAAAATTGAGTTTACTAAAATTATACTTAGAAATCAATGAATTGGCCTTAATGGCAATGCAGGGATGATCTAACGAACAATAAGAATATTACCATAGGATACAGCAGTTTTAAGATGCCCTGAGCCCGGGAATAATGGTCGAGACGAGTCCTATTGCTTAAGGCGTGTTGGCAATAAAGCGAGAGTCAGATGTATATACACAATCCATTTATTTCTGGCAGTGATTAGATTCTAAGCGGGATGGAGTTGAATATGGCCCTATACTCTCGCATATCATTGACAGTTATAGTAATCCTATTGGCAGGTAGTTTTGCATTTACTGGAAGTTACATCGAGCCTGACAATATTGAACAATCCATTGTGCTCGCTGATGATTACGTCTATAATTTTGAAGAAACAATTTCAGCAGGTTCCTATTGGTCGCTTTCGTGGGATAGAAGCCAAGGTGACGGAGTATACGGCGATTTTGATGTCACATCTGGTAATGACGTTGACTTCTTTATTTGCGACGAAGAAGAGTATGAAAAATGGACGAACGGGGAATCTGCATCTGTGTATCATCTTCAAGAAAAAACCGGCGGATATTCATTTGAGTTTAGAATTCCGTATTCTGATAAATGGTATTTTGTTTTTTCGAACACATATTCCTTAATCACGGCAAAAATAGTTCAGGGATCGCTTTGCAGGGATTTGACCCCACCATCTATAGATATGAATCTCGACTCCGGTGCCACTTATTCCGGTATTAAGGAAATTACAGCGACAATAACTGAGCAAACTTTTGAGATAGGATCTGTGACCCTGTACATTGATGGTTCACAGAAAGATTATGAAACCGATGGGTCCTTTAGCTACTCATGGGATACAGAAGGCTATTCCGATGGAAGCCATACCATTAAACTGGTTGCGTCAGATAATGTAGGCAACTCTGATTACCATGAAATCATTGTATACGTGTCGAATGGAGCCAGTGGTGAATCGGGAACAACCGGCGATGACAATGGCGCTTATACAGGAGAGAGCTCACCTATGGCCTTCTCCAGTCCAATAATATTGGGATTTTTTGTTTTACTACTCATTGCTGGAATCGGAGTGGTTGCGTCAAAACGCAAATCTGAAGAGCCTGCGACGACATCCGATATTTCAGGACCCTCGGATTTCTCACCCACACCTTCATCAGAGCCCAAGCCTGAGCCAGTTCATTCTAGAGAAACCATCCGCGATAGAGTATTGGTAATATGCCCTTATTGTGGAGCAAAGAATGAACAAGGCATAACAAAGTGCCAGAATTGCTCTGCGGATTTATAGCCGTAATCTAGCATTGGTGAGGGAAACCGTCCCTCACCAACAATTATTCATAATTAATTGATAAGATAACAAGTAGACTGTCTAGTTACATGGCTATATACACAGAATTGGTCAATTCCATATTAAAAATACTGTGAATTCAAGCTGAATCTATCTTGAACCTAGCAATAATGGTCAGGATGAGCCCTATCGCCCACAACGAATTGACGATGAGCCACGCCAGCACCAACAATCCTGCAGGACCAAACATCACCAGCGCCTGAATGATGGTGATGATCAGACTGATGAGTCCAAACCCCGCAGCAATGGCGATTATGAACTTTCCGAGCAGCACATGGGACGTGGTCAATAGATACCCGCCCAGAATGACTGCAAAGCCGCCGCCCAAGGCGATGAGCCAGAGGACGAACAGCACGATGTCAATCAACAGATAGAACTGCGACAGGGCTGATATGGAGTGCACCAGGTTGTAGACCAGGAGGACGGTCGTAACGCCCTGTGTGTAGCCTGTGACAATCAATAAGATTCCACCGATGATACATAGGGCAAAAGAGGTCTGGTTGCGCATCGGATACTCCTCTCGTGAAGGGGAAACCAAAGCGTGTATTGACTGTTTCTGTTCAAAGCACTTCTGAGTTTCTTCCTCCACTAGAATGTCATGTCCTGCCTTCAAATGAATGATGAATGCCGGCATATCGACCTGTTGACAGCAGATGCAAAAAACACAAAATTCTTATATCCAAACTGTATTATACAATTAAAGTTTGTATAATGGAGGTATACAAATGTCTGACGAGAGTATTGAGAAGAAAGGAGAGATAACCCCCTCTACAGAGGAGC
>CAZYLT010000029.1:0-19063 GCA_964648855.1 uncultured archaeon | reverse complement strand
TCAATATCAATCAATTTGGTGCATTCCGTGTAAAGACACCGGAACAGTCCGAAACAAGAGAGGACGCAAGCTCAATGAAGGGACATGATATTGTTTATGAATCTCCGAATAAAACATCTTCAACTGAATTCGAATTGGTTTACCATGCGGACGGTCATATATACAAGGTACCATCCACTACTGGTTAGTTTTGTTTCCGATATGCGAGAATCTATGCTGTATCCCAAAAAGGCATCCACAGAATATGATATTCGCAGAATTATTTGGGTAGGTTTAGCGTTGCGATAATTACCACTTCTTAATTATGTATTCAAGACCAACGCTGTTTGCAGTGTTTCTCTGAACATCGCACGCCGCCTCATCAAGCTCATTCCTTCACTTCGGAATGATACACACGGGATAGGGCGGTGGGTGACTCCTGAGCGAGCCCCAGTCTCGAAGGCCGGGAGGAAGAGAAACTCTTCCAAGCGGAAGTCCGCACTCTCCAAAAGGGATGATGCATCACATCCTGGCGAGTCCGCGGCTGTTCACTTTGTCCAGACGGACCTGTCCAGGTTCGGCGACGAGCCTGAGTTGAGTGATAACGACCCCGCCGTGGAAAGAACTGTGGAAACACTCACTGTTGCTGCTACTGATGCGGGCATGTCACGACAGGAGACAGAAGCCGCGACCGAGGGAGGGATTCAATCCCGATGAGTTCGGACAAAGCTTCTGCTTACTCACAGGCCAGTTTGGTGTGTGAGATGGTGGTAACACCGGGCAGGAGACGGGTGGAACACAGAAGTTTCTTGCAGTGGAGATTTAAAATGAGTAGATACCAGCATTTACCATATGACTTCCTTATTTTTTGACTTTAGCGCGAATGGCAAATCTTGATGTTTTGTTCTAATTGAGAATGCCTTGGAAACCGAATCTTCTTTTTTATGGGAAATTGGTCTAGTTTGGCTAAACGAGTCAGAGTGCCAGTCTATGGACGTGACATGCCTATTCAAGCAATTTTGCTGCGAATTATCATCGAAGTTTATTTAATAGAACGGATAACATAAACTAAATATTGCAATGAGTTTGCTCCAAATCACATGGGGTATCTTTCGAAATGACCGAACCAATGACTAACTGGCAAGCTGCAGAGAAACTACTAAGAGATGAAGGAGAACCCCTTCATTATAGAGAAATATATGAACGTGCAGAAAGAGGAGGATTGGTTCAACCCAGTCCTGATGCCAAGACTCCCGCACAGACTCTTCGAGCGGCAATGATGAAAACATCTCAGGACCTTTTTGTTCAACTAGGTGGGGGAATGTATGGGTTGAAAGAATGGGGAATTGATGAAACATCGGTTATTGGTTCTGAAATCTCATCGACAATGCTGGATAGAGAACAACAAGTGTACAATACAGCTCTACTGAATAAACAGGTCATTCTATTTGGACCTCCAGGCACAAGCAAGACATTCTATGCCAAACGTGTGGGAGCTAGAATTGCTGCAAGAAGAAGAGGTCAAATAGAGGAAGAGCTTCTCGAAGATCAAAATTGGATTTCGAATCATGTTAAAGAGGTCCAATTCCATCCATCATACTCCTACGAGAGTTTCATGGAAGGAATATTTCCTAGGGTTGAAGAGAAGACGGGTAAACTGTCATTCACCATAAAAAACGGATTTTTCAAACAAGTGTGTGATCATGCCAAGAACAGAAAAAATGAGAATATCGTAATCATTCTTGACGAAATAAATCGTGCTGACTTGTCTCAGGTTTTTGGTGAGATATTCTCTGCTCTTGAGTATCGAAGTCATGAGATAGTGCTTCAATATTCACAAGAACCGTTTACCATACCTGACAATGTTCACATCATTGGCACAATGAACACACTTGACAAATCCACCATTGACCTAGATTATGCACTAATGCGACGCTTTACCTTTATTGAAATTCCTCCGAGCAAATTGGTCTTAAGAAAAATTTTGGAGCAAAATGATGCGGAAGAAGATGCGATAGATAGAACCCTCCATGTTTTTGACTCAACTCAATCATACTTCAATCTGGGTCATGCGTTTTTCAAAAATGTCAGGAGCATTGATGACCTAAGAGATCTCTGGGACACTCAACTCTCCTTTCTGCTAAAGCAATACTACGGTGTCTTGCATGAAGAGGATTATCGTAAAATCGAAAGCATATGGTGGGGCAAGAGTGAAGAGGAATAGAATCCCTCTACAAGAGTGGAGATCAAGCAACATTTTCAGAGCTGAAATGGATTACTATCCGGGTATTGAGAAATATTTGAAGCCTATCTATTCAAGAGAAGGCTTAAGATTCAAGGCACTGAATTATGTCGGTATTCTTCCTATTAACGAGAATACAACTATAGTCATCAATCCAAAGGCGAAGATTAACGATTTTCTATATATCCTAGGCAAGTCAAGAACGACCACTGGAAATATTCCTAATGCAAATCTGGCACAAATCCAAGCTGTGTCGAATACCGAAAAGGTTTCGCAATGTGATAATCTGTTTGATTTTATCGTCGTTTCGTTTCTTGAAATGCTGGATGAGCTTAGAAGATACGGGCTCCTGAAGCTTTCAGAGCGGAAGATTATGCACAACAAAGTACGTGGTAGGGTACTAATCGAACCGACTCTTGCAAAGTGGATTAGGGGAGACCAAACCGGGATTGTGTGCAATGGCGTTCAGACCACCGATGATAACAGAGAGAACAGGATAGTCAAGCTGGCACTCTACTCTTTATTGTATCTGAGTGAAGGCAAAATCGGCTCAAATTTGCGAGCCTCTCTCATATCAAAGTACAGGTGGTTCAAAGACATAACCTTGTCTTGGGATTCAAATTCAGTCGCCGATGTGAGAGAGAAGATTGAAAGGAACAAAGTTCCATCTACTAGATACTACTATTATGACATTCTTGAAATGGCATTGTTCATTATCGGCAATACGCAGATAGAACTAGAATCTTTCGGCAAGATTAGAATCTCATCATTTCTAGTTGATATGAATGACGTCTTCGAGAGATACATTTACTATTTGATAAGGGACTCGGTAATTTCTAAGAAATATGGTGTCAGATTTCAGGAATCCAAGTACTTGTTTGAAAGCTCACAACGTTATATGATACGACCCGATTTGGTAATCTATTATGAAGAAATACCTGTTATGGTAATGGATATGAAATATAAAGAGAGTCTCACTCGTCCCGATATTAATCAAGCAATCACATATGTCCAGAAATATGATGTTGACACGATAGCATTGATCTTTCCATCCTGGCAAGAAGGATTACAAATCCAATCGGAGAAATTTCATGGCAAAGAAATAGTCGAATATGGTTTCGATATGCGAAATATCAAAGAATCAGAAAATAGTCTACTATCTTTCATTCAAGAGATTCTATGAGATTCTACTCATAGTAGCAGAAGCAGCGGAAGAATTGGGCCTAACGGGTTGGGGTGCAATCCAGGTTCACCAGAAAAAGGAGTTACCCTTGCTATTGTGCTGTTGAGCGCTCTCTATTCTTTTCAGAAGCTATTAAAAATGAGTGGATTTTGGGCTTCGGTGAATGCTATTTCCAGATAACGAATGCAGTTGACTTATGCTGGCGTCTTTAGTCTATTGCTCAATTAGCTCGGAGAAACCGAGATTAATGATAATGAAACATGGATTGATATAGAACACATTCATTGAAATAATGTGGATTTGTAATGAGCTCCGGTATCATCCGTAGCACAGGGGTGGAAAACTGATAATGCAAGCAGATGAGGAAGTCGATGAGCATTGGTTAACGAAAGTCAGAAACTTCTCTGAAAATGTGATTCACGAGATGAGGGACACCCAGAACCAACTCAGAGGCGTGGATTTGGAATTAGATTTTCCTCCACCATCAGATGATAAAATCACGTCCGCATGGGTTGATGGTGGCTCAGCATATCTCGACCTAGTCGGAGGAAGCCTGTATGTGATCAGGGCTGCAGCAGGTCTGTTTCGACCCAACGAGTCTATCAAATGGTATGAAAGAATGGATGCTGGGTTCACGAGCCTTCCTAGAAACGTGGACAGGTTTGTAGGAATAGAACGTGATATACTCGAAATAGAATGCATACTTGAATTACTCAATAATAATCCGGAGTTTGCTGTCTTGGACAACGGACTCGCCAGCTATGCAACCCAAGGGGTTCCTCACTCGAGTCTATACTACTTCACGCATCCACAGCCAGACGATAGCCCACACTATGAGTATTTCCGCTCATATATGCGATTCCTACAGCGATTCGATATTCTAATTCAGCAATGCCAGACCTTAGAGGTTCCTCTCATTGGTGCCGCAAAGGACCCGAGGTCTCGACTCCTCTCAAGAGAATACAACTTCCCAAGAAAGCTGAATGACAGTGCAACCCTTGCGCTATACGCTGGTGGAAGAACCGGTTTCACCCCTGTAATGGATGCCAAGTATCTTGAGATTCCACGAGTGAAACAATTCTTAGAGTCCAAGTCCATTCTAATCGATGGTAGAGCTGATTTCCAGACCATGTTTGGAATTATGAAGCCACACGGACGGGTCTTTCGTCTTGACACACTCAGGAGTCAAGAGAACCGTCTTGATGAGGTCAAAGGATTCGCTGTGTCAATGCATGATGGGAACGGGTATCTTCTACCGTCACATATAGTCCATAACCGGGCAATGATTCCGGATGCATTATCTGAATCGTTGGCTCGCTTAATCATGTCTTCAATTGCAAAAGAGGACATGAATACGGCAAAATTCGTTTTCGGAGCACAAAGGAGAAGCATGTTTGGATAGGTGATTAAGAAATGAGCAATCGACAAGTAATTGGAAATCTTCTGGGAACAACAACCCCGATTGAAGTAACAATTTGTATTGATCCATCAGTCGTCAGGACAAATCCTCTTCGGCTTGGTGAGTATTTGGTAATAGAATACGGATGTGGGGATTTGGAACAACCCGTACTAGCATCCGTGTCCGAGATTGGTGTTACTAATCTCAATATGCCAAATTCAATCCTAACAAGTCCAAGAGAGTTTGAAGCATTGAGGCGAATTGGTGATTTGACAGATGGCGAAATCCTGACCGCAAATGCTCGCATTATGGGCTATTTGAACGAGGCAAACGAACTGGAGATACCTCGTTTCTCGCCTCCACCTGGCGCAGACGTTTCCCGAGCTCCCACAGAACTGCTTTCTCAGGCCTTTGGTCAAGGCCATATTGAGGTGGGTCATCTCCTTACCAGTGAGGATGTTCGAGTTAGACTTGATGTCAATGAGGTTGTACGGCGGCACTTGGCAATATTAGCGATAACTGGGGGTGGAAAAGGGAATACTGTAGCTGTAATTGCTTCAAGGATATTGGAACTGGGCGGCTCTATCGTGGTCATAGATCCCCATAGTGAATACGTGTCTATGCGCAACGAGTTGGGAGAGAGGGTGGTTTCATTCTCCATTGAGGCTGATAGGTCACGAAGAATCCACCCACTGAGGTTCAGATTCAATAGTTTCTCGGCTGATGATTTTCTTTCAATTCTGAGAGTACGATCAAATGCTAACAGGCAGAGGGAGCTTTTCAGAGATGCATTCGAACGACTCGAGGGTCGGGAATGGGGTAGAGATGATTTGGAAGAGGCATTAAGGCAAGCAGACGGTGGGGAAAACTCAGACCAGTATCGAGCCTTGCTCAGCCTAATGGGTGAAGCAACAGAATTTGCTATTTTGGATCCCACTCAAGAAGTTCCGTTAGCTGGGGATGTAACTTCTCCCGGCATAGTAAATGAGGGATGCATGACTGTGCTGTCATTGGCTGGTCTTGATACTGATGTCCAACAAGCAGCTGTCCGGAGAGTTGCTCAAAAGATTCTGCGAGGAGCTGTAGCATGGCGTCGTAGTATTGAAGGTGAGGACTCCATACCCGGCCCCGTTTTACTGGTTGTTGAAGAGTGTCATAACTTCATACCCACTGAGGGATGGTCCACATCAAAGAGAATTCTCCGCAGAATTGCGTCCGAAGGAAGGAAATTCGGGGTAGGTCTCTGTGTTGTATCGCAAAGGCCCGGAAAAATAGACTCCAATGTTCTCTCCCAATGTAATAGCATGATTGTGTTGCGTGTTGTGAATCCAAGAGATCAAAGCAACATCGAAAACTCAGCAGAAGCGCTGAGCAAAGATTTGATGCAAGAGCTACCTAGCTTGAATGTGGGCGAAGCTGTGGTCTTCGGACCCGCAGTCAATCTTCCTGCATTGGTCAAGATTGACAAGTACGAGGGGTCTCTCGGCGGTGAAGACATCGATGTTATAGGATCTTGGAACAATGAAGAGGGGCGAAATACTCAAAGGGAAGCTCCTCGACATGATGGCGATGGTGCCTTTGAGAGGCGGGATTGGAATTGAGTGAGAATGAGGAGATACGAATGGGTCAGATGTCTGACCTACATTTGGGATATAGACAGTATGGAAAATATGACCGGATCAAGGATTTCTACAATGCTGCAATTAGTGCGGCAGAACTGCTGGTTGAACAAGACCCCGACTTGATTTTGGTACCGGGGGACATCTTTCATCGCCCACGACCATATCCTGTAGACCAAAGACAAGCTATCAAAGTTTTCAATGTATTCAAAGAAAAGGAGATTCCTGTCTTTGCTATTCGTGGGAACCATGACGCTTCATACGCATGGAGTAAACGACAGGGCGGAAATGAAATTCATGTCTTTCAAGACCTCGGACTGGTCAATCTTCTTGAAGACAAATACGAAGAAGTCAATTTAACAGACGGGCGTTCGGTCAGGGTTTGGGGTGTCGGTTATTACGGCGCTGAGCCCCAGAAGAGGCTCGGTGAACTTGTTGAAGAAAACAAACAGTTGTTGGAACCGGGTGATACACCTAATATCTTGCTTTTGCATGAATTCTTAGAGAATATGCTGTCCTCTGCGCAGCTTAGCGAATATTCTCTTGACATTCTCGGCTTCGACTATATCGCATTAGGGCATTATCATGGATGGTGGGTCAATGGGTCACAGACCATGTGCTGTACCGGCTCCACAGAACATGTATCCGCAGAAGAATGGGACACGCCAAAGCGATCAGCTGCTCTGGTAGTTTTGACAAGAACTGCAAACAAGTGGAAGCCAGAAATCAACAGGCTAGAATATGAAGTCAGACCAAAGAAAAGGAAAATCCTAGAATTAGGAACGGTGACCATCTCTGAGGCATCAGACGCTGTAGCTGACGCCTTGCAAGAGCTGGATGAAGAGGATGCAATAATCAGAGTGGACGTAAGAGGGGTCCTTAGCGATACCCAGCAAACATTGGACATAAACAAATTGGCCCGAGAAACAGAGAAGGCATTCTATGTCAATATAGTACCCGAGATGGAGTATGCAGGACCGCCTATTCGTGAGAGTGCTTCTGATGCAGAAGTTATGCAGGAGGTCTTTGTTCATCGATTAGGAGTTCCCGAAGAGAATGCCAATGAGTGGGTCAGTTTGGCTAAGGATATGAAGGAGATTCTTACCCAATCCATGGATGATAAGGCAGAGGCAACCCTACTCGATAGGCTCTATGAATTCGTAGAAGGTAGGAGCAATTTTCCTGTTTTAGGAGGCGAGGAACATTGATACTCCGTAATCTCAAGATGAATGATGTAAAGTGCTTTGAAGACTCAGAGGTCAGCTTTGCCAGTGGTAAGACCGTGATTATCGGAAGGAATGGTTCTGGCAAGAGCACCATTCTCCAGTCCATCCTTTACTCTCTATACGGTTACTATCCTCCAGGGAATAATGACGAAATGGTGAGGATAGGAAAAGATTATGCGGAATTTGAACTGGAATTCGAGCATAGAGGACAGGAGTATATTGTTCAAAGGAAACTGAGAGCATCAGGCTCTCCCGAGGCATTCTTGCTCACATCTCGAGATTCACCACCCATCGCAGAAAAGCAGTCAGTTGTGACCAATGAGATATCTGAAAAACTTGAAATCAGCAGAGAGATATTCAGTGATGTTATTCTTGTTGGACAAGGGGAGATAGCGCAAATCATTGGCATGAAGAAGAGTGACCGAAAGAAGCTCTTCGATAAACTCTTGGGATTACATGACTATGAAGTTGCGTGGGGCAGATGCCGACAAATTATGAACACTTTAGAAAATGATATTGAACGGGCTGCTGACGTAATTGAAGCCTACAAAGAACCCGCATCAAAATTGGATGAACGGAAAAAGGAGCTCGAAACAAAACGAGCACAGAAGGAAGAAAAGAAAGGCGAGATTAAGCAACTAAGAAAAGACCTGAAAGCCAAGAAATCAGATCTGGATGAATTGAATGACATTGAAAAGCGAATTTCAACACTAGAAACTCAGGCAAAGCAGCGGAATGGTACAATAGAACGCACTGCTGAAGATAAGACCAAGTACATAAGGTCAATCAAAAAACACGCCGAGAAGGTTGATTTTGAAATACCGGAAATCATCGAGCAATCAAAGGTAGAGAGTTTGATAGGTGCCGCTCAGGAAACACATCATGCGATCAAAGAAGAGCTAGAATCCAAAAGAATTGCTAAAGACGAGTACTCACAGAAGGTAGAAAGTCTGAAGCATCGTGAACAGAATTATGAGACTCGAAAGAGCGAGTTAACCAAAAAGGAACAAGAGGTAGAAAGCAAGCGACAAAGGATACTCTCGTTTGAACCAGCATTGAGTGAAGATGAAACTGAGAAATGGACGAAAACATTATCCAGTAGGAGAGATGAATTCACGTCGCAGAAGGATGAAGTCGAGTCCCGCATATCTGAACTATCAGACCTCGAATCACAACACGAGAATGCTCTCGAACAACTTCAGGATCTCCGATTGTCTATAGATGCCTTAGAAGCGCGCCTGCAAGAAAATGAGTCGGCTGCAATCGAGGAGGTTGGAGATGATTGGAAAGAACTTGCCAATACTGACTTGAGAAGTCTTTCTCCCAAATTACGGAGCGTGAAGAGTCAAGAAGAAAAGGCCCGCTCTGAACTTCAAAAAATCCAGAATGAGAAAGGAAGAAAACGTGGTCAAATTGACCGGTACAAAAATGACTTGGATGACTTGTCTGATATAAAAGGGAAGAAGTGTCCGAAATGCAAGCAAATTGTAAATGATGAACATGCAGAAAGATTGCGAAGTGAAATCAAAGATAAATTGCTTCAAACCGAAGAGGAATTGGATGTTCTTCTAGCTGAAGAATTCGAGCTTGAAAGCACTTTGAATGAAAATCAGAAGGAAAAGGAAGAACTCCGGAGGAGAACCGAGCTAATAAAGCAGGCTCGGCTCTATTTAAAAATTGATACAGATACATCAGTCGAGCTTGGTCAGAAAAGAGAGCAATTGCATGAAACAAATAGTGAGGTCGATGAAATAGCAGACGCATTGAGTGAATATGATTCAGAATCACTTGGCAAAGAAAAGCAGAAACTAGAAGAATCAATCAAGGAATTGGATAGACTGAGCACTATTTCTGAAGACCTGCCTGAGCTAGAATTGGATATTGAAAAAGCTCACTCTCGGCTTGAAACACTTGATGAGGAAATATCGGAGATGAAAGCCAAAGACCCTCATGGGAAGGTCGAAGGCCTCAAAAAAGAGATAGCTGAGTTAGAAATTCAGGAACAAGCTCTTAGAGATTTGATACATGACCTTTCCGGTATTAAGAACACACTTGAGTATCTAACCAAGCTGAAGACTGAACAGAAGGAAGACGAGGACGAGCTGTCCGATTTGAAGAAATCCTATGATACTGAGAAACACACAGAATTGCGAGAAGAGGTTGGGGCATTAGAAGAAGCGGTTACCAGACTAGATGAGAGTATTGAAACATTGGAGAATGAACTTATTCCTAATGCCAAAGAGCTATTCGAAGAATCCAAGAAGGCAGCAGAGGAAATTGAAAAGGTGACAGAAAAAGAAGAGAGAGCAACTACAGCGCTTGCGGTTGTGTCTAAAGTTAGAGAATTTTTCAGAGAAGTCCAGAAACCCCTGAGGAAAAGAGACACTGCACGAGCATCTAACCATGCCACTGAGATATTCAAGACGCTAATAGGATCCAACGAATATGACAGGATTAGAATCGGTGAGAACCATGACCTTCAGATATCGAGGTTTGGAACATTTGAACCCATGAGCAGGCTGTCTGGGGGCGAGCAAGTTCTAGCAGGGCTAGCAGTCAGACTGGGCTTTGCACGAGCACTGGCTAGCAGTGATTTGCTAATGTTAGATGAGCCTACCGCATATCTTGACGACCAACGGAAGACTGAACTCGTGGAAACCCTCTCGCGTGTAAGCCCCGCTAATCAGATAGTTATCGTAACGCACGACGATGAGTTTCATAGAGTAGCAGACCGAGTGGTCAATGTTGAGAAAGACGAAACATTGCTAACTTCGAGCATAAAGTGGTAGCAAGAAACTAACCCGTCCTTTATCTTGAAACGCATTTTGCACTATCAGAATCCGTTAAATTAGAGTCCTGTTGATTCTTAGGTCATTTGGATACCAAACATTCTTGTTCTTCTTAGCACTGTTTCTTCATGTGATACTATGAGTTTGACACAAGTTCCATTCAAAGACTTGGTTTCTGAGTGGTTTGATAGATACGAAATGGCCGATTTTGACCGATTCATCTATCTTTGGATATCATTCAATGCATGGCTTGCTCGAGAATCCAATGAGAATACAGACCGTGATATGATAGACTGGTTCAAAGAGAACTACAATCATACGTTCGAAAAGGCACGCGAGTCGAATCCAGAGATGTGTGAGGCAATCGATTGGTTTATTGAAAATGGGATCAAGAACATGAAAACCAAGGGCATCTACAAGCCTGCATCCGATGAGGACTTTGAAAACATTGTTGAAGTCATTTATCAAGTAAGATGCAACCTTTTCCACGGCAGCAAGAGCAGAGATGCGGCCATTGATAGACAAGCTGTTGCGAATGCTACTACTCTTCTTGATGGCATATATCGTCCGCTTCTGTTGGCTGATAGAAATTTCAAGAAACATCTAAGGGCATCTTTGTTTCAGCAATCCATTAATAATGTGTAATTCTATCATATTGCATTGGGGATGCTGAAGACAGATTGTCATATCATTAAGCAATCCTGTGCACTTGTTTCTCAGGTGAAAGCCCCAGTCTTATTGACACGAAGTAACAAAAATTATATCAATATATGCGTAATACGCATACAAATATGTAAGATGTGTAATTATGGCGCGGATTATTGTGACTTTGCCTGATGAGGAAGCGGAAATATTGGATGCTTTAGCTGACCAAGGTATGGCCTCGTCTCGTAATGCTCTGGTTCAGCAGATCATACATGCCTTCATTGCCGATATCCGTGAAAAAAGGGCGCGAGAGAATCCTCAATATATGCAGTCAGCGCTTGGTTCACTAGTAGGGGCATTCCTTTTCGGTGTGGGGGTGGCCGTTCTTGCAGAAATATTTGGAGGTGAAAACTAGAATGATGTTACCTAAACTGAAACCGGGGCAGGAAGTCTGGATTCCAGAAAGCAGAATGCCGAATCTTCCCCCGGGGTTTGAGGAAACTAGGCTTGGTGAAATCAAGGACGCAATGGCTCAGTATCGAGGTCCTGGTAACATGCACCTGCTGAAATATCCTACCGGATGGAAGCTTCATGTCGACTATGGAGATCCACGTAGCCCAGAAGGCTTTCTGGTTCATATATTCATAGATGCACCGGAAGTGGGTGTTTCTCTGCTGATGGCAATTGGTGCAGCTGCAGAAACATACAATGAAACAAACTCGCTTGGAGAGGCCATTATCACATTCCTAAGTACAAGCGTACTTTCGTATATTGGACTCAAACTACTAAGAGAATTCATTCTTTGGTTAGCAAGCGTGTTAGTAGCCTCTTAATTTATCTGGAAGCAAAAGCAGCAGAAGTACGGGCCTGACGGGTTAGCGGTGCAACGTAGGTTGCTCCTGAAAACGGAGTCTCCCTTTCATGTGCGCTGTTGAGCACCCTATAATTTTTCATTTATTTATTCAAAAAGAGTGGACACTAGGTCTCTTCGTACGACTGTTTTAATTCACGAATCTCATGGGTTTATACTAGGGCTGGCTGCTCGCTGAAGATATCTGGGTTTTCTAGCTCAATAAGAGTGACACTTAACAAACATTTTTAGTAGTAATTCTCATGAGATTTCATATACGCAATACTATTAGGCTGCTAGCATCGATTAATATGATAAAGATACAGGGGTTAAGACTTGCCATCAGATGAAAAGGATAAACCAATGGTGATATTCGAGTATCATTATTCACCAGACTATCGAAAAGTATATGCCACTGGTGCACGTGGAGGTTTCCAAAGTGGATACCACCTCAACATCGATTTCTACCATGAAAAAACTAGACGGTCAACGAAGCAAAAATTAGTTCCAAAAAATGAACGCGAAGGAAGGATAGAAGATATTGATCCAGCTGATCCCCCGATTGTTGATAGAGAATACATCGTTGGCATTGATCTTTCAATACCAGCAGCAAGACAATTAGCTAGATGGCTTAATGAGAGAGTAAGTGAATTAGAAATGATGGAGAAGGAAATCCAAGCCTCCAGAGAAGCCGGTGGTAATGAATGACAGAGATGATCCCCACTCAACTGAATGATGAGTATGTACAAAGAGAGATTGCAGTCCATACCTCATCAGATAACGCTCTCTATATCCATCCGACTTTTTCATTTCCATTAAATAGAGATGATGAATTCATCACGAGATACGATATAAGAAGCCCCTCTGCAGAAGAAACAGATTCTCCTGTTCCACGATTTCCTTTTATTAGGAATCAATTAACTCACCTCACAAGCAGTGAAATAGGCGTAAGTCCAGCTTTGGATTCATGGATTATCCATAGGAGTAGGGGATCAATTTCCTCATCTGATTACGAATGGCGCAGTCTTGAAACGCTACTACGATTCATTAATGCAGCATCAGTCCTTGCTGACCATCAGGACAGCCGATTCAGGCGTATCGTTCTGCAACTCCTTATCGAAGATGAGGAAACACTAAGAGAATTGGCGAAATAAGGGGCAGCGATGGTGGAATCAAACAACAACTTCCACTATCTAAGCACCGATGATATCATCTCACTTCATCAAGCAATTGAAGCATGGGATTTCTCCATCGCTACCGTGATTAATTACGGTATGCTTGACATGTGTGCCGAAAAGCCGATGATGAGCTATCAAAAGGAAGAACTCTATGAAACACTCTGGTTAAAAGCTGCTGTTCTGTTCGAGTGTATTATTAATGTACATCCATTTGAAGATGGGAATAAAAGGACTGCACTTCTTTCGGCTAAGACTTTCCTACGAATGAATGGGCATTGGTTCACATCAGAAAAATGTGAGTCAGTAATGATTTGCAATCTCACCATTGAACATAGGATACGTCTTGAAGAACTCGCCGATTGGTTTGCAGGTAGGCTTTGCTCCTAGTTCTCGAATTTACTTATCTAAAGGCGAGGCCTTTTGCATATAGATATAGAAGCACAAGCCCGCATCTTTTCAAAGCATGCTAGACCTTGCCCCCTACAGTAAGAGCAACCTTGGTGCCCTCAATTAGACGATTGAATATGGTTCAATTTCCCCTCTCAATGATGCTGCAATCCGAATTATTAACACTGCCAGAAGGAAAAGAGAGAGTTCAACGAGCATAGCGGATTAGCGGTTTTGATAGAATAGCACTAATGTATAATCGTATCCTGAAAACGGAGTTTCCCTTACGCGCATGCTGTTGAGCACCCTATATTTTTCATATTCAATCCAAAAAGAGTGGACGTTGGGTCTCTTCGAATGACCGTTTCAACTCACGGATTTCATCAGCTCGTTCGAGAGCTGACTTATCGTTGTGTTCCTTGCCATAGTTCACTAAGATCTCGATAGTTTCGTCAAACCGCCCAGCGACATCATACTATTCTATTGAGGTCCGCCACATTAATTAGACATGGTTATATCTAGATAGCCGAGCGTTTTGCTCTTTGGAGTGTTTCGTGATGGAGGCATACGAGAGATTACTTGAGAAGCATAGAGAAATCACAATACTGGCGTCTGTGATGGGGACCCTGAACTGGGATACCTACACCTTCTTGCCACCGGGGGCTGTGTCGCAAAGAGCTGACCAGAATGCCCTCCTTGGGTCTATACGGCACCGCCGGAACACAGACAAGGAGATTGGTAGCCTTCTCGATGCCGTTGAGAAGGAATCAGTGTACGAACCGCTGACGAAGGTTCAGAAACGCAACGTCTTTCTTATGAGAAGAGAATATGACATGAACACCCAGCTCCCAGAAGACTTGGAAAAGCGATTGCATAGGCAGTGGCCTATAACGAATAATGCACGGGAGAAGGCCCTGGTAAAGAATGACTGGTCTATTTTTGAGCCTGAGTTCGAGAAGATGTTTACTCTTATGCTGGAGTATGCTGAATGCATTCAAGACATTGTAGGTGCCTCTGACCTATATGATGTCTGTATTGACGGGTTCGAAATGGGAATGAGGACAGAACACATCACTAAAGTCTTTGATGAGTTAAAAGCACCTCTGAATTCTATGGTTGAGAAATATGCCAACATCTCGCAGGAGATAAAAACTGACTTTCTAAATAGGCCCGTAGAGAAGGCCACCCAAATTCAGTTGATTGAGCGGCTTGCAGAATTTGTAGGTTATGACCTCAGATCAGAGAATGCTATCGGGCATATAGCCGAGTGTGTGCATCCTGGCATGTCAATTGGTGTATATGATGATGTACGAATCGGATTGAAATTCGAGGAGAAGAATTTCTCTCAAGCCTGCTATGCTTTCATGCACGAGTCTGGCCATGCGCTATACGATATGAATCTAGATAGAGAGTGGCAGTATCAGCCAGTCGGGATATGGTCGGGGGTTTCCATCCACGAGTCACAGTCAAATTTTCTTGAAAATATGATTGGAAAGTCGCCTGAGTTCATCCGATACTTCTTGCCCATACTGAACGAGACCACAGACGGGCAGTTCAAGGATATAAGCGTGGATGAGTTCGTAAGAGCGGTGAACCAAGTACGACCCGGACCAATCCGTGTTACCGCCGATGAGTTAACATATACTTCTCATATCATCATTCGATTTGAGATTGAGAAAGATCTCTTCGATAACAAGATCGAGATCTCCGATATACCATCCGTCTGGAATGAGCTCTATGAGGAGTACCTTGGAGTGACAGTGAATGACGACGGCGAAGGTGCACTGCAAGACGTGCAGTGGGGACGTGGTTACTATGGTTATTTTCCGATGTTTGTACTAGGAAAAATATTTTCGGCACAGTTAGCAGAGGCCATGTCAAAGCAGATGTCCGATTGGAGGGACCAGATTGCCAATGGTGACATCTCCGATATTGTCAGTTGGATGTCTGAAAACATCCACAAGAAGGGGCGACTCTATGATGCGCCAGATCTCATGAAGAGAGTCACAGGCAAAGAGATGTCGTGCAAACCATATCTGAAGTATCTACAGACTAAGTTTTCATCCATCTTCAGCTGAGGAGAGAGGTTATCTGCCCTTTTTGAAAGATTCTTCTTTTTTCTGCCCTGTTTAGCACATTTCTTGGTTTCAAAAGTTAGTCGAAAAGAGTTACTGCTAGAATTACTCTAATAATGGTTTAGTAGCGCTATGTCAAGGTTCCAAATGGGTCTTGAAGAAGTCTACGATTCTGTTGTAGACTGTGACTCTGTTCTTGAATCTGAGGACATCATGCCCCTCGTCTTCAAACATCAGGTATTCGACCTGCTTACCAGATGACCTTAGTTTCTCTACCATATCACTAGATTCCCTATGAGGGACCCTTGGATCGTTCTTCCCTTGGACTACAAGAAGCGGCGCCTCAAGATCATCCATATATGCACTGGGAGACCGCTCCTTGAGGAATTCTGCATCTCTCTCTGGGTGTCCAATTGTGAGGTAGAAGTACACCGCCCATGATTCAGGTACGCGGTTGATGTAAGAAATAAGGTCATAGGGTCCGAACATATCACAGGCAGCTCCCCAGAGATCGGGATGGCGCATGGCGAGGGTCAGAGTCATGTACCCGCCATAAGAACGTCCCACAACCCCTCGTCTGGAAGAGTCGATCCGATTATCTTGCTCGAGTGATTTGATGCCCTCAACATGGTCAAGCCGGTCCTTTCCTCCCCAGTCATGGTCAACCTGCTTCGCGTACTTGAACCCATACCCTGTGCTGCCTCTGACATTTGGCACAAACACTGCAAATCCATTCATTGTCAACAGTTGAATCAGTGGCATACTGAACCAAGTGAAGTCAGGCCGCTCTTGGCTCTCTGGCCCTCCATGTACGTACAAGACAAGAGGGCGTGGCCCCTGGAAGCCAAGCTCTTCCGCTGGCAAATAGAGCCGTGCAGATATTCTCAATCCGTCAAAGGAGTCATAGCTGGCATCTTCCCCGGGGGAGAACACTTCTCTAGGTATACCGATGACCCGTTCTCTTGATAGCTGAACAATCGACTCCTTGCCTTCTTCAGGAACATAGAGATAAAGCTGTGAGGGCTGTGTTGCACTTGTGAACGAAATCACATACTGGATTGGTTTCTTCTGATTGAGAGTTACTGATTTATCCCAAGTCACACCAAGATCCACCCCCTCGTTGAAGGGTGGGGTTCCAACAATGACATTTCGAATGGTCATCTTCATGCCATCCCGGTCAAACACCCCCTCGTACTTCCACGAGCACCCGTCAATATTGTATGCCAAGAGATACCTGTCATGGGTAATGTGTTCAAGGGACTCGAACTCACCAAAGCCATCGTGTAAATGCCCCTCAATGGTAACTTCTTGGAAGCTCTCCGGGTTGGCAATGTCCAAGTATCCTATCCCACCAAGGTCATCAAACTCCGTGGTGTAGATGAGTGAACCCTCCGCGCCCCAATGCATGGGAATGACATTGTATAGTTTGGTCTTCTCCTTCTCGCCCCTTTCACTGAGTGGTGTACCTAGAATGAGTTTCAGGTCATCCTTACCCTCTTCCCAGAGAAATGTAACAAAATCTCCAAATACGTAGCCCTCCGACAAAAGGATTTTCGAATGATTGTCGTTGGGCTGAGGTAAGAAACCTAGAGCCTGACTTCTACCAAGAGTGGTTTCCGTAAGGGACTCGAGATTAACTCTTATTGTGTAACGGAAGGACCCCTCCTTCACTGTGCGATCGTCCCTAATAAAATAGGCATAACCCCTTTTGACATCGTAGTTGTAACAGGCGATTTGCTGCCCCTCGTATTGGTTACCAAAGATTGGTTCTGGAACACCACCTTCAAGAGGTAGTAGGCATGGTTGATATAGCTCATTTCCGTCCTGGTCCAACATGAGGAGTATCTTATTCACCTCAGGAAAAACCACATAGAGATGACTTTGTCCCATTAGATGGGGGTTCTGGATCGCCATTCCAGCAGGAAGTAACCTTTCAGGGAAACTGCCCGACCTCCTCATTCTATATAGGCTCATAATCCCACTCATATCACTAACAAAGTAGACATGGTCACCTACGAGATTTGGAGATAGAACTTGTCTTGCAGAAAGAATGGATTCCACAGGGAAATCATTCATGGGTATCAGAAATAGTCTTGCAGTGAAGTATTTGTGTCTATCCAATACTATTATGCTGGAATTTCAATACGATTTGGGGCCAGAAATGGCATTTCGGGGATAGGGAAAGGCGTCCAATCATCAAGGCGAATCAGGATCCAAGACTTACTTGGGAATTGGAACTCGCTGTACGCGTGTGAAATCAGTTTCAACAGGTCCCAAAGCAATAACTAGACAATAAGCGAGAAATGACTGCAAGCACGCTCTTATTCCGTTGTTACTGATGACTATGTTATAGTACCAAGGCCAAGGATATTTTATATTCAATCAAACCATCTTTGAAACGGGTGGGCTGATGCTTCGTGAGATTTTCGTAGAGGATTGGAATCTAATTGAAGACCTTGTAGATGAATATCTTATCACCTATACGGATGATAAAGGTAAGAGAAAGAGGCTGCGGGAGTCTCTCAGGTCAAAGATGAAGAGTGGCGAGATACTGGTGTTGGCAGGGTTCGACCTAGAGAACTCTCCTGTCGGTTTTTGTTCGTTCAAGGTGGACATGAAGCGGCTCACAATGATACATGCAAGGAATGGACACTGGAAGAAACTCCTGGAAGACTCAATCACTCACTTCAAGAAGTCGTATTCTTCGCTCTATATCATGGCTCAATTCTTCCCTGAACACCTTTACGACACGTTCACCAGCAACGGCTTCGTGAAATACGATAGAAAACTGATGAGTATATCCCGCGAGGAGATACAGGACCTACCTCCCTCGAAGTTTCCCAATTCTTTCTCGCTGGTTCCATTCGATACTTCTAACGAGAAAACTGCTGTTACAACGCTATACGAGTGCCATCGTGACTCTTCTTCTCTCGAACTCTTCCAAGACTTCTATGGCTCGATTGATGGATGCAGAGAAACCCTCGCTCAATGGAACCGGTATAGTGAAACATACCTTCTCATGGACGATTCGGAGCCGATTGGTATCTGCGTCTACAACACACTCAAAAACAGAGGGTATATCAGTTTCATCGGATTGATGCCCCCCTACCGGGGCCGTGGCCTTGGGAGATTACTGCTAATTGACATCTTGAAGGGGATTATACGGGAACACAAGTCGATAGCAAATGTCTGGCTAGATGTGATTATTGATGAGCCCAATATCGCATTCAGGATGTACAAACACGTGGGCTTCAAAACTAGTACTTCTTATCCAATCTATGTCTGGCACAGGCAGGACCACAACAGCTAGTGAATCATATGAACGCCTTGACCTCCATTGATTATGTAGTGGGTCAAGCATACATCTGCGGGACAATACTACAGACTGTCAGTTCTTCGGAACCTCTCAGAGGTAGAACGAGAGGTACAGGACAATGGGTTAGCGGTGCAACGTAGGTTGCTCCAGAGGGCGGAGTTTCCCTTTACGCGCA
>CAZYLT010000028.1:0-20046 GCA_964648855.1 uncultured archaeon | reverse complement strand
TTGCTCTCATGCTACTGGGCGCTTTCTCTGGACTGACTGCTCCACCCACTCTTGCTTGGGTTGGAGATGTTACGAAAACCAAGGATACCGCAACTGGAATGGGTTTCTTCAATTTCATGGGGAACCTTGGAATGATTACAGGACCCTTGATTTTGGGGTCTATCTTAGTTTCCAATGGTTTTGTGCTGGCATTCATGATAGCTGGAGTCATCGAACTTGCAGGGCTCGTAGTTGTTTTATTTGCACATAGACATCCAGAAAAAACGACAGAGCAAAGTGGGAAAACAGATAAAACAGTTCATACTCTGGTATAGGTGTTTCAGGATGCCATGATTTCCTTGACTTCATTTCCCCTTTTTACAATAAATGGAGATTCATATGAGCGAGGGAAAAAATATGGTTCAAACTGCAGGACGATTATCCAAAAAAGAATAGATACCTTACAACGCCTCGTAAAGGACCAGGGGTATTTTGGATATTCTTGGGCTCAGATTGTTGAAAAAGCCCAAGAATTCCATTCATATATTGAAGCATATGATTCTTCCATCATAGAAGAGATGCGCGGCATCGCTGCTGGTGCAGATATTGCTTTTGAGATTGTGCTCTTCCTAAACGTAGTATATGAATTCTTCAGTCTGAGTATAGATGGAGTATGGAGTGGATGTACCACTGTTTCTATGCTTCCTACTCGGACCGAAAAGAAGAACACCATCATTGGTCAAAATGATGATTGGAACGAGCTCTTCCAACCCTTCCATATCCTTCTAAGAATCGAACAGGATGTAGGACCAAATATCCTACAATTCTCTGAGGCTGGAACCATCGGTGGAAATGGGGTCAATTCAGCGGGAATTGGGCTCTGTGCGAATTCGTTGCTCTCAGGTGGGTGGTCCATGAATGGCGTACCTCATCTTGTGCTCAAACGGGGTGTCCTCAATAGCTCAAACTACGCGGATGCGATACGAGCAATCACAGCACCAAAAAGATGCTCATCTCATAATTATCTGATTACACATGTTGATGGCGAGTGCATTGATATTGAAGCGGCACCGCATACGGTTGATTTCCTCTTTCCTGAAGATGGTTTCTTGACGCATACCAATCATTTTGTATCGAAAAATCCCCAGATAACCGATTACAAGGTGAAACAATCGCCGGATACAGTTGTTCGCAAACATCGTGCTGATAAGATTCTATCTTCGGAGAAAGAGCCTTCGACGATGGATAGTGTGAAGAATCTTCTCAAGGATCATTTCAGTCGCCCTCATTCAATTTGCCGTCATCCTGATGAGAAGCTGCCGAAGCTTAACCAGATACAGACCAACGCTTCGATGGTCATCGATATGAGCAACTCAGTTCTGCTAATATCTCGTGGTCCTCCATGCCTGAGTGACTATCAAGAAATCGATATTTGGAATTGACAAATTGGATGCCATCATGTTTTTGAGATAATTTGTAAACTATGCTAGTCGGTGGTTGATATGAAACGGGTTCTGGTTGTATGTGACACGAAATATGGAAATACTAAGCAGCTCGCAAGAGAGATTGCTGCTGGAATAGATGAGAATGAACAGGCTGAGTCAACGGTTCTGGGCATCAGAGAACTGGATCCGGTGGACATGTCAGCATATGATGGAGTATTGTTTGGCTGTCCAATACACTTTTTCAGAGCAACTCGAGGTATCAAGGGATCTGTCAAGAAACTGGCAAAGAAAGAGCTAGATGGAAAGCTAGTTGGTGCCTTCGAAACCTACCAATCTGACACCCATAAGGGAAATGCTGTGGAGCAGATTGAGAATATGGTTCGAGATAATGCGCCGGGCGCCGAGATTTTCGCCCCCGGGCTAACTTCTCTAGTAGTTGGCTCCAAAGGGCCGTTAGGTACAAATGAGCTTGAACATGGCAGAAGGTTCGGTGAGCTATTTGCCCGGGAATTAACAGAGTGACTTGAATCTCTCTGCCGGCAACTATCACAGTGACTGCTATCCAAGAAAACTTGATTGTACAATACAGCATGGTGGTTTCGTCATATGGGCGAAAGAGAAGCTGACCAACTTGTCGTTGGAAGACAACGACGAGCTGTCTTTGCTGAATGTGACCAATAGGCTCCGTGCCATTGAAATGTGGTTTTATTTGACATTCTCCACAGCTGCTTTAACACTACTGTTTGTTGTAGCCATTTGGGTCCACGTATTCTGCCTAATTGGATGACCAATCTGATGGTGGTACAGAACGAGAGATTCTTCTGCCATCCTTCAGGATGACAGTTCTTGCAATCATAGAATCTGCATTATGGGATGTGATATTTGGTTATTTGGTCAAGTTTCGTTACCTTTGATATCTTCTAGTTGCAGCAAGCTATTTTCTAAAGCCGTGTTTTTAGTCGAATAGAGTCATTCCTTCTCGTTGATTGATTAAGATTCAATAAACATAAGTTTAGTCTAGAAAAACTCCTCATCTGACAGCGAGAGACCTCTCTTTTCTATTATCTCCTCGACTTCTTCATAAACGCGGTCCATCTCCACACTAGAGATGTCAAGATGTCCTAGTCGATGGTCTATCTCTTCCCAGATCGAATTGGACACAACATCGCCCTCTCGTACATGCTGGCTCAGATTCTCAACGATGACAATGTCATCATAATTGTCCTCATCTGATTCTAGTGCCAATCTAGCAATGATTGTGACGAGACCTCTTCTTCCGACCTTAATATGAGAGCTTAGGAAAACCAACTCCTCATCCACGCCCCACGCATCCTCATCAGAAACGGGTCCCCTCTCATACTCACAGTCATCGTCAAGCTCAGCCATAAGGATGGTTTCTTCAATGATTGAGTTCAGCCGTTCATACTCTGAGAGATGCGGAAGTCGGGAGACATCAATCTCTCCCAATTCTATCTCCACCGGATGATAACCTCCTGCCCTGGTATCGACAAGCTGCTTGCACTCGGCTAGAAGAGCGACATCGAATATGTGCATAGTCACCTGCTCCAACCGTTTGAGAGAAGAATCGCCTTCCAGCCCCTTGAACTCTACCCGGAATCTATCGAATACGCGATGTTCGACAAGAGATTTGTCTTCTCGGATCATTAAGGTGCATTCCTCCCCCTCTCTCATATCCAGCAGGCCCCTGCAAGTTTCGGGTAATAAAAAGACATCCGGATAGAAGGTGGACCTATGAACAAATGGCTTCAGAAAGGACATATTGACCGTCCGGGGATTATCTTTGGTTCCAATCTCAACGTCGGGATACTCCACATCTTTTAGATGATCCCACACTAAGGTAGTCCCATCCTCATTTGAGGGAAATGTCCCAGTCCCGAACGGAGATCTGAGATACTCGATGACCTCCTGTGTGTAGGAGGTCTCTATGCCTCTGCATGATGCATCTCCACTTCTGTGGATGACTTGATACACGTCTCTCTTGTTGTTAATGGTGATGTAACAGTCAACTTCTTCAGTTTCCACCTCATAAGAAGCAATCTCATTGAGCAGCTCGTCCACCTGTTCATCGAAGTCCGGGGGGATTGTAACGTGCTTAGGACGTGATTCAGATACTATGAAGTCTGGATGGTGCCGACTGAGTCTAATCCAGCGAATCGGTGCAACCATGCCCCGGGGAGGACGGCCGTACTGCAGCAACCCCATCACTTGCCACTCTGCATCATCCTCATCCTGCATCCAAAGGATTGTTTCCCGCTGTACTTCTGATAAAGCAAGGGGCACTCTCTGGTGATGTCTTATTGCCTCTCTTGCCATATCTGCCAGCTTATTGGGGTCAATGACGCAGCGATGAAACCCAGCTCTCAAATAGACGCTCTCTTGTTCTGAGAGTAGAGCCGCCTTTAGTGATGTCCCCCTTTGAGAAGGAAGAACAATCCACATATCCAGTGGGTAATTCGACTCGATACTCAATATGGCCCCAAGTTGATAATCCATCTTCTTCTGCGTTGCCAATTACTTCGCCCTCACATTCCTTTTTCTCTAATTAAGGGATGGTCGTTTCTTATGGGGGTGACTTTCACTCATTCCTCGTATATAAGCCACTCTGGCTTGGATAAAGATACTACATTTGGCTCGACCAGCAGATATCACATTGAACCGTTAGAAATAAATTCTGAAAGTATTGGATGAGTGAAGTTCGGAGTGCAAGTCCTCTTTATGGCCCGAAGTGAAATGTTAATGAAATATATATTGAAGTAAAGGGCCCGGGGCGGGCGATGTGCCTTATGCTAATTATAATTGTATCAAGAGCATACGAGAAGACAGCTTCTGCAGGAAAACAACTAAATTCCTCCAATTCTTTGTTCTATTTGTAAGGTGTTGCTTTCATGAAGGGTGAGCTTGAAGAAATATTGAGAGATGCAAAAGCATGGGAGAAAGTTAAAACTAACATCGCGGGATTGAAAATCTGTAAAATGCCTCCCCGAAACGAAGGCGGCCCGCCCTCATTGGCTGTGGTTATCAATCCAGTAGACGAAGCTGGAAAACGTAAGAAGAAAAACGATCTCTACATCCGATCCATGAATGACTTGCAGGAATTCAAGGAACTGATTTGCTCAGAAAAGACTGAAAAAATAGTAGAATTGATGGATGAAGTGAACCCGGGAAACACAAATAATGAGGAGCGAGTCCTAGAGTTCTAAATCGCCATTAGGTCAACATAGTTTCAACCAAATCAAAAGCCACTATCAAGTATGCAATAAATGTAGTATCCATCACGATATTGAGAAATCCCCCATCAGCTTCTCTGACGCTAAGGACATCACTCCACACACTTGGAGCAACATCCTCTGTCAGAGCGTAGATGAGAATTCTCTTCTGGCCATAATGCCTTGCATGTCGTATTGCTTGTCCGAGATGTGTCGGCCTAAGTTTGCTCTGCAGATACTGCTTGGACTCTATAACACCGCTATGAGTAAAGTAATCTCTGAAATAGGGGAAGAGCGGTATCCGCAGCAAATCTGGCATTCCAGAGCCACCTAGATGCAGGACTCTGTATGATATCGCTTGCTTCAATTTGAGCTGGTTGAGAATTTGCTCCATTCCTTGTTTATTGTCGCGAATATTCCTTTCGAGTTCAAGGCAGAGATTTTCGAAATCAGAGCCTGATGAGTTGAACGAGCTAGCAAATGAAAGCAGAAGATCTTTGCATGAATCCACCTCTAGTTTTCTGGGCTGTTCAGTGAAAGATGCGTTAATCAGCCGAATGACTGATTTAGGATCTTGAATCAGATTCTGCAGGGTTATGGCTGGTTGTAACGGAAAGGATTGAATGAACTGGTTATATTCATAGTCAGAAATTGCCAATCCAATAGTATTCCCTACGTTTCCAAACAAATAATCCTGATTGAACTGTATTGGCATATATCCAATAAGTACAAGAAATGAATGCCTTCGATTAAGTAGAATTTCCCATGAGTATTCTCTCTCCTCTATGTGGTCTACCTCCGGTTTCAGCCTCTCCACAATGTATTTTGAGATTTTATCAAGATTTAGGCTTACCTCCCAAGCCTTGTATTTGTTCTTCTTCTCTTTCCGATTTATTTTTCGTCCACATTCTTCACATACCGCCGAACCCTCTTCAAATGAACTGACGAATATCCATGAAGAACATCGCTTTTCTTCAGTAGAAAGGGTATCATAATCCCAATCCCTATGATTTACACAACTGACAACTTCTTGTTCCAAGGCATCAGCTAATCCCAACCTGCAAAGAACTTTGCATCTCTCTAGCGCATAATCATTATCAGGATAAACAATATAGCCATTTGGTAGCAATATGATCAGTTGCTCAGTGATATCTTGATGCTATATTCTTTTTTCAAATATGTGATAATCGATTCCATTGCTTTCTTTGTCCCTCTTTGTCTCTTGCTATAAACAACAATGGACCCATTGCTGATTCTTAATCCAAATAAATACTTGGTTGATTTGTACTCAATGCTAATCTCCTCTGTTTCAGTAGCGCAATCTTTGCTAAGATCAATACCAGCTTGTTTCAACGAGTTCAATGAAACATGAATCGACCTTGATGATTCTATGGTTATTTTTGGACTGCCTTTGATTGGAGCATTTCTCCTCTTTATTTTGAGTAGTTTCATGTCACTATCCTGACCATGCATTATTGCTCCAAGCCAATTTTTAACATCGGCTTTACTGTTTCTGTATACTTCTGGCTCATATTTTGCATCTTTCTCAAAAATCTTCTTAGAAAGATGATTAAGTAGCTTTTCCGCGACCGAATGCTTCTCTGACCAAAGGTCTACATTCCGGCCGTGTTTGTCAAAGCGTAGAATTGTCGAACTTGCCATGGTTTGGCGAATATTTCTTAGAAGTTTCTTCAGTAGAATCGGTTCATCTTGTCTTCTAAGGTACACTTCAGTTGTACTTCCATAATGTGAAACATGCCAGCATTTGCTTTCTAGACCATCATTGAACTGCGAGTCTACATCTTTGAGAAAGGTATTGATTCTATTCTCATCTATTTTCTGCAGAGGGTGTTGCGGGAACGACTTTTTCTTGCTTATCAGTTTGTAGCTATCAAATCCTTTTCTGATCACTTGATTTCTCAGATAGACATCGAAAAGCAGTTTCGGGTCTTTCTCATATAATTTATATGCATGGGCGATTGGCCCATTGTCGCTTATATTCGGTTGCCCCTTTTTGGCGAATGCCTCCTCCGCTATTTCATAGACCGCCTTGGGTTTTCGATTTACAAACTCCATAATGCAAACCAATGTCATGAATCTGTCCGGACTTTGGTTATATATCTCCTCAACGCCTGAAGCAATTCTTAGTTTGTTGCCTGATATGACTCCTTTGCCGACTGTTTCCAAATCAGCCCCATCCAATTTTTCGGTAAGTTTATCGATATACTTTAGAGGGTTGGAGCTGATGTCTGTTTCTATTTTACTGTCATCAATTTCTATGAAATTCCATATACCTTCTCCCTTTTCCAAGTCAACCAATACTGGCGCCTTCCTACCTTTGCTTAGTGTTTCCAATGACTGTTGTTAAGATAAGAATAACGGTTATCAGGTCGCCTCTTGGAATTTGGAATGCAGGCTATTTTATTTGGCATATCTCCCCGCACCTAACTTGCATGGAAAATACAATTGCTCTATTGTGCAATGATTTTTTAGCTCTCGATTGTAGTTTTGTAGACTGATAAAGAATTATTACCGTGTATTGCTACTGATTGCAATGGTTAGTTAGTATTGAATATCGGACTAAATAGGACCGCATTTGAGCGACTGGTCAGCTATCTAGAAAGAGAGAGAATACACCATCCAAGAACCGGATTTCATTCTGATTACCTTAGCAAGGAATTCCTCAGGGATTTGTATCATGTGAGTTCAATCTTCAAGTCTGATGTTGATGCTGGAACTATCTGTTACAAGGTAAACCATCGGCTTGGCCTCGGCGGAAGGCAACATGTCCTAGACTTGGTTCTGGGAACAAGAGAAGATTCATCACAACAGACTAGTATCGATCCAAAGAATCAGGGATTTCAACGAATCCGAGAGTCCGAACCGAAGGACATTCGTTTGATCATGGAAAACAAGAGCCTGATAACTGCTCATAGAAATGTATACAATAGAACTAGAATTCTCGCTGATCTAGCCGAAGCAGTGAGAGATGGCCAACACAGACATGTGCTTCTTGTAGGGACTTTTATTATCGGAACTGCAGATAAGTTCTTGAATTATGAAACATTTATCAGAGCCCGGGACGTATTATCGCATCTCTGTTCTGAATCGAAATTCAATCTCAAAGAATTGGAGGGAATGATTGGTACGGGCAACGAGAAGATAAGAGAATTCGTTGAAGACCCAGCATTACCCGAAACAATGATATCTAGGAATAAGCCCGACGAACCCGAGAAGACACTAGACATTATTATCCAAGACGTGCCTATTAAGCAGTTAAGCGGTGGTGGTTACGATGGATTCGCGATTCAATTTTGTCATCTTGACAATATTGACCGCCCGAGATTGGAAGACCCCTTGGTTTTCAAAGATAAAAAATATGAAGCTGTCCGGTACGAAAACGCACTAGAAACAATTGCGGCGCAATATGACGAAAAGTATGAATAATCACAACACTCGGAACCAGAGATTAACGAGAATATCGCTTCTCTCGAAGCTCCTTAGCCCCTTGCCTTAGCAATTGTATTTCTTCATCATCCAATCCCAGGGTTTGCCGAAGAACCGCATGGTCTGCGACTAACATGGCTTCAGTCCATTTATTGTCACGAAGAAGATGGTCTATTTTGTTTGTAGTGTTATTCAATGGCTTTGGTGCCAGCTCCGGCAGTGTCACCAGAACCCTCTGAGCTTCACTTGGTTCAAGTTTTAACATACCTCCCCCTAAGCTCCGGCCCTCTATTTCAACACTAAGTCTTGTGAAACTGCTGAGCCAACTAAGAGAAAGCTGAAGCATAATGTCATTATGCGGTTCTCTAAGTCTTACAGTATGCAAAGTATTCGGAACATAGATGCCAGCCTTATTGACTACGAGCCTTGACCGTTTTCCACTCATATAGGTGAGAAGTCCATCAGACTTGTAGACATGAGGAACTACATACCAAGGCTTGCGATTTCTACACTTGTACCCTTGATGGACACCACGTTCTTCTCCAGTTCTTAGATACTCCTCAATTGCATCAGCCAGAGGCTCGAGACCTGCCAGATTGAGCAGGAATACGGCCTCACCCTTGTTTCTCAGCTTTTCCCAATCATCATCTGTTACAACAAGGCCTTGGATGTGCCTACTATTTCTAAGGCATCTTGAAAGCGCTTCTTCAGGGATCCCTAAGGCTTCTACTTCAGATCGTGAGAGGTGGAAGAAATCATTATTCCCTGTGACGTATCCAATACCGACATCAGCAATGTCGCCGAGCTTGACTGAACGTGCATCCTGCTTTATTCTCGAATAGAGCTGGCGGATCTTGTCAGGCAGAAGATACTCAATCAGCTTTGACTCGCCAGCCAATACGGACTTCGACTCAACTGAGGTCCCAGTCGGTATTTCCTCGTCTATCTTTGAGACGTTTTGCAGCTCTGTCAAGAACATCTCAGAAGGCCCACAACCCTTTTCATCACAGAGAATCAGCAAGGTGTCTTCTGACAACTGGCTGAAAAGCTTCTCGCGAAATGCAATCAGACGCACTAACTTGAATGTCTGATGTAAGTACTCCAATACCGGTTTCGCGTAGAAGGCATGCATGATTTCGGCGGGTAATACCATGGCCAGGCGTCCACCCTTTTTAAGGAATGAAGTGGAATACACCACAAAGGGAGCCCACGATGAGCTCAACCCGTTGATTTCAACGCCTAGAGTTTCGGCCTTTTCCTGCGCTCTTTTCCGAGTCTTCCCTTTCCATCTGTGATACCTTATGTAAGGAGGATTTCCAACTACCGCATCTACAGCGGGCACTTGAGTTTCAGCGAGTGTTCCATGATTCTCGCCCCCTATCACTTCAAAGAAATCGGAGTGAATGAGATTTTCTTCTGGAATCCATTCAGAGAATTTCTCTATCGCCCTATCATATTCCGAGTCATCTATTTCGACACCATAAATCTGCTCCCCAACCTCCTTAGATTCTCCCATTACATTTAGAGCCGCTTCCAGAAAGACACCCTCTCCAAAAGAAGGGTCGAGTATTCTGTCATTGGGGGTTCTCACCGCCCAGCGAACCAAGAACTCCGCCACTCGGGGATCTGTGTAGTACGCGCCGAGTTCTTTTTTCTGGATGGAAGTCTTCAAATAATAACCTCGCTGTTGTGATTGGTTGGCTTCATAGAGTAGGAATATGGATAAGCTAATAAGTTCAATCGGTTGTGCGATGAAATGCTACCCACCAAACCATGGCCTGGGTGGTGTAACGGTAGCATAGGGGATTGTGGACGCCATTCTTGGCGGCAGACCTCCCCTGACGCGGGTTCAACTCCCGCCCCGGGCCCCATCTGTTCCTTTATAGAATTAAGAAAGATATCCTCCTCATGAATAAGAAAATCATGTGGGTTCCGCAATCGCATTGTGTTCCCTACGTCCTCTCGCCTTGCTGCAGTATATTGAATTCTCCATTTCTTCACAATACATTTGGTTCGATTCCCGCGCCCTGACCTGTCTCCTAGAATGTGAGTGAACGTCATCTGCAAGAAACTTCTGTGTTCCACCCTTCCCATACCTGGTGTCGCCACCGATCTCATACTGGGTGGGCATGAGGCAGCATGGGCTTTGTCTGGAATCATCGGGACACCGTCCCTCCATCAGACCTGGCTTCTGTCTTCTGCGATTTCGCCAGCTCGTCACTTCTGGCCGCAGGAAGTGTTTCCACAGCTTTTGCCACGGCAGGGTCATAATCATCCATCTCAGAGCCATCACTGAATCTGAGAACATCCAATTGGACATGATGAACGGCCGCGGACTCAACGGAGGTTGACGAAACTTCCATCTTGTTGAGTGAGGACTTCTGCTTAGAAGAACGAGTCTTCCTTACAGCCTTCGGGGCTGGGGCCCGCTCGGGGGACACCCACCGCCCTAGTCCGGTCTCATTCTGTAGTAAAGGAATGAGCGTAATGAGTCGGCGCGCTATGTTAAGCGCACCATTTCGGTCGGCGTTGGTTCTAAAGCCACACGTGTGGCAGACAAAGAGGGACTGCTTCGGGCGATATCCCTTCTGTCCACACTTCCAGCATTTGATTGAGGTCCATTGTTCAGGCACCGCTCGGATTCGTGCCTTGCCTCCTTCAACCGGCCAGCCAAGTTGTGCGAGTCCGTGCTTCAAGGCTTCTGTGATCCGGAAGTAAGACCATCTATGTACCATGCCACGGTAGCGATTACCTCGGTAGTTGCCTCTTCTTGCAGCATAACGAATCCCCTTGAGCTTCCCGATGGCAACAAAGAGATTGCACTTCTGGTCGAGTTCCCCTATGTATGAGATTAGGTTGCTGACCAGAATACGATCATGGGTCTTGGATACATCTTCCCGTTTTGTTCTGAAACTCTTGAGCTTCATAAGAAGCCTGCCCTCATCTCCACTGATTCTCTTCTTCTCTATTGCCTGCTGTAGGTCGGCAACTCTGGCATCATACTGCATCATTGAGTCCCGCTTTTCCTTTTGGATGAAGTATCTTGTTTCGGACACTTTGTGCTCTGTGAGGAGAACACTACAGACTGCTTTCTTCACCCCGAGATCGATACCAAGTATGGCAAAGGGTAAGTCATCCTTCAAATCGTGCACTGCTACCAATAGTGTCACGGCGAAGGCAGTCCACCACTTGCCATGCCTATCACAGAAGATCTGGACGGCCTTCACTTCTCCCCTATTGAGTTGATCCTCATGGAATGGAGTGACTTTCAGGGGAAGTCTCAATCGGTCGTGTGTGGGTCTGCCTTCTGGAACAGAATCGAGAGCGTCTCGTAAATCAAGCCACCACCGAGATATCGTAGTGGGTGAATGTTTCAACCTGAAGCACTTAAGAAAAACCCAACGGGGAATTTTGCCGTCAGGATTTGTCTTGCACGGTCTCCTCATCCTTGGATTCCTCTGTCGCAATGTCAGATATGCATCGTACAACATGACTGCAGTCTTGCGACACTGGTCAAGCTCATTGGTTGAAGTACGTGGGAAACGTTCCTTCAAGTCATGGGGAACAGTCAACCTCTGCTTGTAGCCACTCTTCACTCTCAAGGCAGTTAGTGTCATTTCTCGCAGCCTATTCTCCTCAATGCGTTTCCTAGGCCCCCCTTGAAGAAGGTCCTTCTCATTGTCCTCGATGATTCCAAGGTTCGCACGGATGATCCTGCTGTCCCTTCCCGTGATTTGCCTCAACCTCCGCAACGACCTATCAGTCATTACTTCAGTGTTGATGGGGATCTTAACAGCAATGTTCACGGTGTCGGTTTTGTTCATCTTCAACGCCTAGCAGTATTTAAGGTTCTGACCTGTCTCGGTCAGCTGAGTTCACTCCCATATCCATACCGACAGGGGGTTTTGAACTCGTACAATTGTATGTACTGCAGTATTTAAGGTTATTAAGCAATTATTGAAATAAAGCACTATTAGACTTCTAAATGAAGAAAAAAAGCCCCATAATGCTTATTATATATTTGATTCACTCCGGTACAACTTATAAGTGGATTTGACAATTTAGGTGGAATGGGAGGTTTTCATGCTGCGCAGGTGCTAGCAGATTCAATCCATACAGGATTGGCTGTCCTTGTTCGCCTGGCTAGAGCAAGAGCCTCTAGACAGAAAGAGGTACGGAGTGCTGTAGAGGCTACACAGCGTCTATGGAAAAAGGCACAGACAAGAGCCAATGACATACAGTCCTTCACTCAACATGACATATGGCCAATACAATCTGCTGAGAACAATCTGCGGTCTATGTATCTTCAGATCCTGTGGTGGTCAACAAGAAAATACGGGAATACGGAATTCAAGAGAGTTCGGAACTGGGAAGAGGGGACCGTTGGACCGATTAATGGTCTACTGAATTTTGCCGGTGCTCGATTGCGTGACCTTGCTGTCACTCGCTACCCATTTCCGGACCCATTGCTCTATCAAATACGAGTATACGCTGATGACTCTAGGAAAGTTCTCACTGAAAGCATGGCTAATGCGGTGCCGGATGACGATTCAATCAAATCATACTGGAGAGCAGGGTATCCAGGAAACTCAAAATGCCCGAGAATCATCTTGAGGCACTCTTCTCTTCCATCTCTGGAATTCGTGGACATGATTCGTGCTCATATCATTGAACTAGTCCGCCAGTGCTTCATCCATAGTGTTCCCAGAAACGAATCGCATCGGTACATTCGCCTTCTCATCCACCGACTGCGTCCCTTTTTGGACTACGTCTATACAGGCGGTGAGACTGGACGTAGTGACTATTACACTGAAGGACATAAGATACTGCGAGGGATTGTTCTGGATATTCGAACCATCTATGGTCGGCGAATTGGTCGCGGAATGCGTACCACCGAACTGCTCGATGCTGAGTCAATTTCGCTTAGTATCGGCGATATCCGAAGCAAGGCAATTGATTTGCGAAACATCACAACCGACAAAGAAGAACGAAAGAAGTTGGGTCAACTCCTAGATATGATTGACAACGGTATAGTTGTGGAGAGGGATGCGGAGAAGCTACGAGAACAAATCAATAGAATCATCGTGGGAGAGGGGAATACGTGGCACAGAATACTACTCTCTGGATTCAACAGACCTACCAGTTTCAAAGAGATTGTTTTTGCTGGCGACAAATTTCTGGACACCAAGTCCCCGATTCTAGTTGCCAGCGAGGTGCCAATTGCTGGGGGATCTTCAGACATTGTCATCTTCGTACGACGGGAGGTCGCAAAGGGAATCGTATTTACGCCCATAATGGTGATCGAACTGAAGACCAAGACCTCGATTGACTTCGCTCTTTTTTCGACTAAATCTAGAAGCGGTAACGACTATCTTCCCGAATTCTTTGCATGCAAGCGGCCGTTCACAGCTCACGAATGGAATATGCTTGAGAACTCCCTACCTCGGGGCAACACGATGGACCAGTTGGTCTTGTATGAACAGAACATAGTTCAGGAATACAAAAACCTCGTGCCAAGCGACCCTAAAGCTCCTGAAAAGCTCTGGAAAGGAGTACTGATTCTGGATTCGCAAGAAGATCACAAGAAGGTCTTTGATGCAGCACAAATACTGGTTTCTCAGTTGTGTGACGAACTCGCCACCTTGAACCATGATGTCTACCATTGGAAGAGAGTGGGATTGAAGAAACCGAAAAATGCGACGAGCAATTCTCCACGAATTGCTATGTTAGTGCATTCTAATGAAGGCCCACATCACCTAATCGCCGAATGTATTCCACCTGATCAACTACCTGAATATAATCCTTTCGAGAAGCGAATCTCTGATGAACGGCTATTAACGGTATATGTGCCGGTGGATTCTCCAACTTCATCTGGTAAAGCAGCGGCGTGGATTTCGAAGAACTGGCACCTTCTCCATCATCTGCAAGAGTGTCTTGAACACTCACAGCACATCCATAGAGTTGTTTGGCTTGATTTGCTCGGAGATTTCTCCACAAAGCATCTACGGAAAAAGAGAATGGGCATTGAAGCAATGTATCATAGAGGTGAATTATCCCAGAAAAAAAGAAACGCTTCGATAGCCACTCTTGATAGTATCGAGTTCTTCCCACTTGAAACAGAAATCAACAAAATTGTTTCGGGCAGAGTTGATGAGGGATTAAGGAACTTCATTGGAAAAATTCAAGCTTCTTTCCATGATGAAAGCGGCATAATCTTTGTCATTGACGGTTGGACTGAATTTCGAAGGATGATGCCAAAGAAACCGGAGGATGTTCCTATAGCTCTTGAGAAACTGATTCTCTCTGTTCTTCCAAATCAGAATATTGAGATAATCTGGATTGATTCACCCAGGAACCACAATAGAATGAATCCGTATTATCAAAGGAGCTGCGCGAAAGCTCTTCATCACAACTCGCCTAGGCTGGAGCAAGTAGATGAGATAATCTGGAATCTTCCTACAAGTCCACGAATATTTGGATGGCGTTCCCCTAGACATTCTGACATAAGAGTGATTGTGCAAGAAATCGCCTCCCCTATTCCGCCATGGCGGACCGCAATCCATGTACCATGTCTGAAGGCATGGGGTCGTAAGTTCAGAGGTCTGAAGGATTGGGGAGGCGCTTTGAGTACTTCCGAGTTAGCAGAACTTCAAACAAAAAGCCAGACAATGCACGGGCGGTTGGTCACACTCTCCAACATGATTCCTCCCACGATTTCTGATTGCGAAAAGTTGGAAGAAAGCGCTATGACTCTCCTTCCAAGTCTTGACAGGGGTTTCCAACAGGAAAGCAACAAAGACCACTCATCTAAACTGCCAGAATACCTGAATGAAATCTCTTCGTTATCAAATCCGGGTTCTCCTGTGCCACTTACAACGCGATTGACACTTGTCCAAAATGAGTTGATGCCAATAACATTGCATTCTCAGAAAGACATCTATTCACTAGACCTTGTCAGTCGTCCTTGGGCTTATGATACGATGCCGTCATACCAGAGGCGTCCAGAAAATGTGACGGGAACCACGATTCGTCCACCTCCAACAGGCGTCACGGCTCCCAGCACTATAGACTCGACCATAATCAGAAGAAAGGAGCTTGGAAGACTAGAGAAGGCTGCGGGATTTCTTCGAAAATCCGTGAGCACGGGCGACGACCTCTACGTTGATTTGCACAAGATAATGAAGACATGCAATCGCGTTTTATCGGGAAATAGCACATCTGATGTACTTCTTCAAGCACTTCAAAAAATCAGGGCTGAGATTCTCAAAAGAGATGACCGAGCAAAGACATGGCGACTGATTGATGAGCAAAAAGAAGAGGTGCTACAGAATCTCAATCCCATAAATAAAAAGAACCTAAGGGATGCGATAGCCAAGAATCCCCAACTGCTGCAATTATACGGAATGAACCTATTTCTCGCCGTTTATGTGGCTGCTCGGAACAACTTCGACCATCCATTTGATCCAAGAACTGCAAAACTATGGAACTCTATTTCTTATTGGATACCGATACAAATGGGATTTGAGGCGGTAAGAAGAGAACGCAACAGAGTACAATCAGTGTACAATTTCAGGGCACTGTACTCAAATTTGGAGTGGCGAGCAAGACAACTTCAGTCACAACCGAGCAATGTGTTAGTCCAAAGAATGGACTACCAAGTTGGTGCAATTTTGAGTATAGAACCGAGCTACCCGCTAGACCTGTGGGTTTTTCTGCCCTCTGAAGAAGACTTCTCTCTGAAAGCTGCCCTTCTGACCGATCAAGAAAGCATGCATTTGAGGACAGGATTTCATCCCTGCGTTATTGACCCGAGTGAACTAGCATCCAAGGCTGAAAAGGCACTAATGAACCATGAGAGTACGCCTATTATCTTAACGAGAGTACTTGGTGAATCAATCCTGTGGATGCAGGATGCGGAGGATAATGAATGGCAAATTCTTGGAATGCTACAGTATGGATTTCCTTCCAAAGGAATGTTCGTGCCCATTCGCTGGATCAGAATCACCTGGCCACCCCAGGAGGTTATGTTATCTATTAGAAGACCAGAAAATGTTCAGCTACCCGACAACCCTGATGAACGAGTGGTTGACTTACTGAGAGAGATCTCTTCGTTTGAAGTGGAATCTGAACATGTTGACTGCTACATCACCATTGACGATGAGAGAGAAGTGTATCGGGTAATGCATAGAGCTGGAAATCAGTCATACATTGGGATTGAAACAGAATATACCCAAGAGGTTATCGAATACATTAGAGCTCCCTTCAGGACTGGGAAATTCCCATCAAGTGCAGACGGGGTGAGGATGGTGTGGAGCCATGTCACTGATGTCGTGTACCCCGACCTTGAAATCAAGAGCGAAGACAAGATACCTATAATCAATATGTCGTTTCTGAAACCGTTCGTTCAGAGGTCCAGTTTCTATCCTGAAATTCTCTCACTTCCTGAAACGTGCGAAGAACTCTTAGATATGCAGGAGGGGCCACGATGCACCTTGATGATTCAGGAAGAAAAGTTTCTTGCTGAACGACGCAGATTCAAGCGATTCCGAATCGAGTTCAGAGAGTTGGAGGAAAACTCTCCTTTCAAGCAGTTCGAGCGGAAATTTATGCATATATACGATGTCGTTCTTCTCGCAGACTGCAAGCAACTTGTTGATAGTAGGAGGGGGTTATGCCATCCAGTAGATATAGGATTAGGCGATATTGACCTTTCCAAGATTCCAGATGTTTCAGAGTATAAGCGATTTAACGCAGCCATTCAAGGCAGAATCCTGACGAAAGAGCTTGACGATGAGTACGAGTACGACCCTGAACTTGATGAATCTAAAGATGGGTGGGGTACTGATGAAAACCTAGTGTTTCTATGCTCTCACATCAAGGTCGGAAGACGAGGGCTAGTTAGGATTATTGTGAGATTAGCCCTACAAGCAGAACAGGACAACTACGATGACTTTGTCATTGTTGAAGATCTCAGCCGGCATATACGAGAGGGGGATGTTGTGTCCAATTCCATCTGGGAAGAGATTGACCATCGAATAGGTCACCTCACCATCTCTAATTGGGATTTAGAGTGTATTAGTGACGAGGTTGGTAAAATAATTGAGGACAGAGGCCTTTCATTATATGAGGAGGAATACTGCTAACATAAGCATTTGCCCGCTATGATAGGAACAATTTCTCCGTTTCCGCTGAATTTCGGGGCGTTCCCTCTTTGATATGATAGTCGATACCATTCTCTTTTGCAAATCGAATGATCTCCCCCGCCCCCTCCACGTAAAATTTCTCTGCATCTGGATGTCCATTAATCAATGCATTGTAATTCCACTTTCCGAATACAATTTTATCCACAAATGCCACTTCAGCAAGGATGTCAGAGAGTTCCTGCTCAATTATATTTGGAGTAGGATATGGTTCTAAGCTAACCCAGGTCTTCAATCCATTCTGATGCAATCTCTCAAGTGCTTGGATGCGGGCCAATGGCTCAGCAGAGAATGGCTCAAATTGAGCATGAAATTCGTCACTCAATGAAACAAGCGTTATGCCATATTCATTTTCTTTGTCGAAACGACCGGCTGTCAGCTCAATAGGAGAAAGCCCCTTTGTCAGAGTTGTAACTTTAATCGCTTCCTGGTTTATTCTCTCAACCAACTCGAGTGTGAGATTTTGAATCCAAGGAAAATTCCGATTGTTTGGTGCATCGAACATGAACGGATCGGTCATAAATGACATGTGGACAAATTGGATATCACCATTCAACCGTGGTAATTCTCTTTCCAATAAATCGAGGGCATTTCCTACAACTCGGGGATGCATCCAGTCTTCATAATCAGATATGCGCCCCCATCTCTTGGAGATATTCATGGCATAACAAGGGTATTGGCATCCATGCGCGCATCCAAGAATGTGATTTATAGTATAATCGCCATACTCCACCTTCGTCTGATACAGCAGGGACTTTCTATCTATAGATGGAAAACAATTGAAATAAACAATATCCGAGGAACGGATATCCTTTCTGATAATTCCGTTCTCTAACCTTGGGTGCCTCTCGATGTAGATATCGCCTTGTCGCTCTAGCTCTTTGAGTGCCTTAACAAGACTATTTACATCAATAACAATATTCTCGTCTTGAATCAAATCTATAACTCGTATTGATTGGCCTTCTTTCTGTCGGATTAATTCATTTGCCTTTAGGGCATTCCCTTTTTCCACTAGGTCCATCAGACGCATCTCCTATTTGTTTTCACGTACTATTATGAACCACACGGTATGAAATTATAGACTCTTTGTATTCAGCTGCAGAATTCATCAAGGGTTGTTTGATCTCCTTTGTAAATTTCAACGAGACGTTTTAGGTCCTCGTCGGTCAACCTGTTAAGATGGTGATTCCTAAGTCGGTAAACCGGCTTGAGCCAAGGCGAACCTGATTCTGTTTGGCGTGTCGCAATTAGTATACGATACTGTGCCCCACCAATCATCATTATAGGAAATTCGACAATCTCACTTCGATATCTTCTTACACGCTTTAAATAGAAATCATTGAGCCAATCAGCTACTGAGTCCTCTGGAACATTCCTCCACGTTTCATCTCCAAAGAATTTGTCAATTAGCAGTCCGATGTTTTCTTTGGTACTACCTGAAGTATGGCGATAGCTTCCTACTAGTCGCGCAGCTCCAGACCATGGATAATTAATTATTAGGTCGCCTGGCATTTTGAAAAGATTCATCATTGTATTCCAATGGACTTCTTCCACCCCCTCGGGATCTATAAATGCTAGATATATGGACTTTCTTGGCTTCATTGCATCTTCAATGGCTGACATTACTTCAGACGAATTGCAGTCCGCACAAATTACTCTCTCATTCAATACTCTTTCGAGGCTTGCGCAATTACGTCTGTCAGAGTCCACAAGAATCATTTCATCAAAGGCTTTTGATTTTCCGTCTTTTGTTACTCTGGGCTGCAACTTTGCAATCAGTGGTGAGCCTGCCACAGTGAGATTGATATCCGCCAAATAATTAAAGCCGGGTCCTGCCAATAGATCGATGTATACTACATTGTTCATACGCTTCTTCGTGATTAGAGTGAATATGTCCACATAATAGGAATGAATGAGCAGCTTCCAGAATGCCCAAAGCCCCTTGTCGTATGTTATGTACTCACCCTTCTCACACAGGTCCGCTATTTCTTCTTTCACTCCCGCGAGATTCTCAACTTTGTCTTTCAGCCAATCGAAGTTATCCATTTCCAAACAGCTCCTACCCAGAATGCTATAGCACAGTCCGAAACTGCTCTTAAAAAGTTCTTCATAAATTGTGCTAAAATCAACTCCAAGGAAAGACACCTCTTCGTTTAGAACGAGATTCGATGTTATCGCTGATTGGATTCACTTTGTCAGTGGAATCATATTTGCAATTGACCTTGCCCTTTCCAAAGCACAATCTATTTTGATTATCTTCGATTATCATGCATATCTTTGATAATTCCGTTTATTACTTCTATTGCGGTTTCAATTCGTAGCATCACATCTCCGTAAAGCTTCTCATCTTTTTCCTTTAAAGAAACAAGATTATCAGCATTAAACCTGTCCAAAGTGCTCAATACAGCCTTCAATGTATTCAATCCTTCATCGATTTTCTCAAGTGGCATTTGCTATTGCTCCTTTTTCATATTTTACGACTACATGTTCCTCCTCAGCGTCTTTTGTTTCAAACTGAATGGAGACAGACTGGAATGGACGGAGTAGTCTTATGCAAATGCATGCTTGTTGTGAATTTAAAGATAGTTAATACTCATTAGACATTAAGAGTAAAGAGTGGTAATAACCAGATTTACAATCCGGAGTTGGAAAAAATCCTTAATCATTATGACCTCAAAGAGAGTATCCCCGCGTCAGGGGAGTTTTGCCGCAGAAAGTGACGTCCACAATCCCCTATGCTACCGTTAC
>CAZYLT010000027.1:0-22736 GCA_964648855.1 uncultured archaeon | reverse complement strand
AGGTTCTTATCGATCCGGACAAGATGGCGGCAGCCACGAAGAGCTCTGATTGAAATCCGGAGTATTCGCTTGTAGATGCAGTTCTCCATCCTGCTACTAATTCAGAGTTCTGTATTTTTGCTAACGGTCATCTGTAACGTGCTGTTTTCTGACAATTTGTATCCATTTAGGCTTGAAAGTATTCGGGTGGCATAGACTATAGATTTGTTAGCAAGTTTTATAACGATAGTTAAACAATTATGAGTACCCTAGATATACGTCAAGGAGAATATATCATGAAACCTGTTCCTGATACCGAGGAGAACATGGAGATTTGTAAGCAATTCTGTGGTCCCTGCCCGACATTCAAGCCAAATGAACTGAATAAAGTAAAACCGCATGCTCTGTTTTGTGCACGTGGGGCCTCTGAGAAACCAGCTGAGAAGATAGAAGACAAAGGATGCAACTGCTTTGGATGTGGCGTATTCAAAAAATACGAGCTCGAAGGTGGTTGGTTCTGTATTCATGGTGTAGAGGGACGCAAGTAAATCCTAGATAATTGATTTGGCAAGAAGCCCAAATTCCATTCAGGCTCTCGTCTTCAGCAATCCGTGCTCCTACACTCATATTGCCATCAGAAAATGTGCCATTATACAAATATCTGACATTGGCGTATTTCAATTGGCGATTAGAAGCTATTGTGAGTTGACTTTGGCAATCCGGATGTAGCTCAAAATTGACTAGCTAGTACCAACACCAAGAGGAGAACTGGAATCAGCACCCACACGAGGAAAAGCATTTGATTTCCTTTTTGCGTCCCCATGTTTCTACAGAACGAGCAGCTGGGTTGTTGATAACATTCTACTTCAGAATTTTGATGTACCTCAGGAACTTCCTCATCTGACATTGTTATCGACCAGATTTCTCGTCATTTTCTTATTACGTTTGGGCTATGTTTGTAATGACGTATAGGGTTCTGGTCTTGGGCAAAATTTGCTACAATGAGGTGGAGCCAGCAAGGCATCTTTTGGGTGTGGTAACAATGGTAGACGCGTTACCATGATGATCCCTGCGAGCTGCCACCTCTCATATCTCTGTATCAATCGCACTAAAGAGTTTCTCTCAAACAACCTTTTCGGTATATAAGCACATATAGGATTATATAGATGCCGACTGGCTTGGCTTTCTACGGTTGATACAACAAGTCTTAAGATAATGACAGAGTGGCAGCTAATCGAGCTGATTGGAGAATGTCTAATTACTGTGTTCTGGTAAAAGGGCCATGTCGAGGAAAAAACTGCGATTTCTGGGCGAGAATCAGAATCGATCAGCAGACAATCAAGAGTCTTATTCAAGAGGCCACCAGCAGTATCAAGGCCTGTAAGAAATCGGAATATAGCTCAAAGAGAGCAGCTATGGATAAATTCTGGGGTCAGCTTGGTATCAGAGACATGGATAGACTATGTGAGGAGGAACCTGATCTATGCAAGAAGATCAGGCGTGTGGAGAAAGCCGTTCTATCGGCATAGACATCTCATCTATCAGGAGGGACCTCTACCATATTCCCTCTATTAAGTAACCATTGAGGATCTATAGCTTGCTTAACCTTTTGTATCTCTTTAATGCCCTCATCTCCATACATGACTTTCAAGAAATTGCGTTTCAATTTTCCAATCCCATGCTCGGCTGCAACAGTTCCTCCCAATTCCACGGCCCGTTTTGCAAAGGTCATATAGTTGTCCATGCCTTGTTCGACTTCTTCATTATTCCTTGGGAGCATATTGACATGCAGATGGTTATCTCCTATATGTCCGAAAATGACATACTCCATTCCCTGCTCTTCTAATAATTCTCGGTAGAACTTGATATATTCCCGAAGTGCTTGGTCTGGAACAGCCATGTCTGTACCGATTTTGTGTACCTTGTGATACTGTGCTTTTCGTTGTGCAATGAGTGCGTTGACAGTTTCAGGCACGAAGTGACGTACTGTCTTCATCTTTTCTAATTCGGTGCGGTCCAATCCCGCCCAACTTGACTCCGATGAGGAATTATGCTCGTTGAGAACCATCTCCAATCCCATTACGAGGTCTTCCATATTCTCTTCTGTATATTCGAACTCAAAGAACACAATTGCTTTAGTGTCCTCAGACAGGGCTGGGACGGTAATTCCTGAGTCACTTGCTTTCTCACGAATCATGTCTAACGCGTTCGGACCAAAGTATTCCAAGAAATTCATTTTTACGGGCGTATCCGGAGATCGAATATCATACACAAAGTTGACGGCATCTTCTTCACTAGGGAAAAATGCCATCACAGTCATGATTTCTTCGGGGAGTTTCACTAAACCCAATTCAGCCATGGTGATTACCCCCAAGATGCCTTCGGATCCGACAAACAAGTCTATCAAATCCATCTCATGCCGGGCGAATAGGCCGGCTGCATTCTTCGTATTTGGCATTTCATAAGTGGGTACTTGAATCAGAATTGTGCTGCCAGTAGATAGAATGATTTCAAATTCACCATTTTCTGAAATCACATCGCCGCGTTTGATATCGATTAGTTCTCCATTAGGTAGTACCACCCTAATTCTATGTACCCAGTTTCTCACTGCTCCATAGTTGAATGTACGGGCGCCCGATGCGTTGCAGGCGGTAATACCCCCTATCCATGCGCTCATCTCAGTCGGATCAACTGGGAACGTATACTCACCCTCCTCTTGCATGAACTTCTCTATGCCCTCCTCATAAGCGCTCTTTTTTTCCCCACTCAACTCATCCATTTTCTTGCCAGAAACAACCTTGACTAAATCCTCTAGCAGGACTCCTGCCTCAGCTGCAACAGAATAGAGCTCTTCCTCGGGATTCCATTTCAAGTAAAGCAATCTGTTTATTTTTTCGAGATTGAGTGCGATACCGCCTAATGGAACCGCCGCCCCAGTGAGACCAGTTCTCCCACCCTGAATTGTCACAGGAATCCCATTCTCATAGGTGTCCCTAAGGATAGTTGCAAGTTCCGCCTCATTGGTAGGAAAAACAAGCTTATCAGCGTCGCCGTCAAATGAATGACTCTCGTCATCCAAATAGAGTGCATAAGTATCTCTGATTTCCTCCTTATCAGTTACCATTTTGACTGCTGACAAATCCACTCTTTCTAGCGCTCTCGCCTTAATTTGATTACTCATTCTTATTCCTCATCATGGAAACTAGATACTGAGATATCACCATCTCAATATCAAAGATTTGGTATATCGTATCTTACTGGTTGTTCTTGGTATATTAATTTCTAAAAAGGTCAAAAAGTGGCGCCCGCCTAAACCGCCGGGAGGACGGAAACAACTAGATCGGACGCCGTATCATACTATTTAGTAAACAGTATGACAATACATTATAGTATACTTTCCTTTTGAAACTTCCTTATGTTTCAAAATCAGATGGTTTTGAGAAAAAATGCGCATTTTAATACAAAAACATGAAAAAGAGGGCTTCTGACGTTATAAATGGTCAAATATGCCAAAAAGAGCGCGTTGTCCTTGTTGTGGAAGGCTATTCAATCGTGATAAGTTGGATGCACATGTACAGCGATGTCGTAGAGGCAATAGCCAAAGAGATTCCGTCCCGAAGCCATCTACAAGAAGGAAGCTGGTCTTAGATGGCAACAATATTGCTTTCTATATGTCTACCAATGGCACTCCTCAGGTATCCAATCTTTTGCGGGCGTATCAAAGCCTGAAATCAACTGGTTATCGACCCATCATTGTTGTATCTGCTGCATTGAAGTATAGGATAGACCAACCAGACATTTTGCAATCGCTTAAGAATAGGAAGATTGTAATTGAGTCTCCTCGTGGAACTGATGATGACCTTACCATCATCCAGCTTGCCAAACAAAGGAACGCAAATATCATCAGCAATGATCGGTTTCTCGATTGGCGTGAACGATATCCCCAATTGGACTCGCGACTCATTAGGTATCGTATGACTCCGTCAGGCTTAATCCTTCTTTGATCATCTACACAATGATTTTCTCAGAATCTGAGAGCACGTCCCTCCTCTTTACATTTAACGCTATCAAAAGCGTTTTAATCACAGTCTCTTTGAGCTAAGATTAACAATCTACTAGCGGTTGGGTGAAATATCATGCAATCAGATAAACTACGGAAGAAGTACTTAGAATTCTTCAGACAGAAGGACCATGAAGTTATTCCATCAGCATCACTTGTGCCTGAGAACGACCCCACAGTACTCTTCACAACTGCTGGAATGCACCCGCTAGTGCCATATCTTCTGGGCCAATCCCATCCAATGGGAAAACGACTCGCGAGTGTTCAGAAGTGTGTACGCACCACTGATATTGATGAAGTGGGTGATACAACCCATCTAACGTTCTTTGAGATGCTGGGTAATTGGAGCCTAGATGACTATTGGAAGGACGAAGCAATCAAATGGAGCTACGAATTTCTCACATCGGATGAATGGCTTGGCTTTGATCCTGAATCGCTGTATGTCACTGTCTTTGAAGGCGATGATGATGCTCCTCGTGACGAGGAATCGGCAAAGGCTTGGAAGGCATGTGGAATTCCAGAAGAACGGATTTTCTATATGCCTAAGAAAGACAATTGGTGGGGACCAGCGGGAGCAACAGGGCCATGTGGGCCAGATACGGAGATGTTCATAGAGAATGATTGCATCCCACGATGTGGTCCAGATTGTACCCCTGGGTGCAACTGTGGTCATTTTGTTGAGGTATGGAACGACGTCTTCATGCAATACAACAAGAAAGCAGATGGTACTTACGATCTCCTAGAACGGAAAAATATCGATACTGGAATGGGAGTGGAAAGAACAACCGCAATGCTTCAGGGTGTTGCTACCGTCTATGAAACCGACCTATTCTCGCCCATAGTAGCGAAAATTCGAGAGATGGCAGATAGAGAAGAAATTGATGAAACGGATGATAGGCTTGTGAGGACTGTAGCAGACCATGTGCGTTCTGCCACCTTCATAATGGCAGACGACCGCAAGATTGCGCCCTCCAATGTGGAGCGAGGATATATTGTACGTAGGCTCTTGCGAAATGCAATTCATAGTGCAGATAGATTAGGAATCGGCAAAGGCTTCATAGGTAAATTGGCGGAGATAGTTATCGACATCTACAAGGAAACTTATGATGAACTAGAGCGGAATAAAGAATTTATCCTGAAGCATGCGGAGCGAGAAGATAAGAAGTTCCGTAGAACACTGCGAAAAGCCCTGCGAAAACTGAACAGAATTCTCAAAAACTCAGGAACCATTACAGGCGAGGATGCGTTCTTGCTCTTCACCAGTTTTGGATTGCCTCCTGAGATGACCCGAGAGATAGCCCGGGAACATGGTATCAAGATTGACATGGAAGAGTTTCATCGCCAATTTGAAGAGCATAGAGAGAAGTCACGCAGTGCTACAAAGGACAAATTCAAAGGTGGCCTAGCGGACCATAGTGAAATCATTACTAAACTCCATACTGCCACACACTTATTACAGGCAGCACTGAGGAAGGTGCTTGGCCCCAAAGTCAAGCAGAGTGGGAGCAATATTACGAAGGAACGGACTCGGTTCGATTTCACCTTTCCCCGCAAGCTGACAGACGAGGAATTGAAGGAAGTAGAAGACTTGGTCAATTGGGCAATCGACCAGGATATGAAGGTTGAACGAGAGGTTATGCTCTATGACAAAGCAATCGAAAAAGGAGCTCTAGCATTCTTCAAAGAAAAGTATGGGGACAAAGTTTCTGTGTATAAGGTGGATGATTTCAGCATGGAGCTTTGTGGAGGTCCGCATGTTGAGCATACTGGCGAAATTGGTGGCTTCAGAATCAAGAAACAAGAAAACATTGGCGCGGGATTGGTTAGGATTCGAGGAGTCTTAGTCGATGATGAACACTGACACTCTTTATCTCATTTTAGACGACTGAATGATTCATAAGACAACATGACTAGTAGTGGATAGTGAGCTAAATTGGGAACCTTTTCGAGAATCTTTGGAAGTGGAGATAAAGAACTCCAGGAGAAGGCAGATGAACTGCTCCTTGACATCAGCAAGGCATTCCAGTCAGCCAGTGCAAAGCTGTGTGTTGCTGCCAATGAGTGGCGAGATGAAAATTACGATATGCTCGACGAACTCAAGGAGGAAATCATCGAGCTAGAGCGGGAAACCGACCAAAAGAAAGAACGCATCGTCGAAGATATTCTCACAAAGCATGCTTACTTGCCCCAGCAGACGCAAGAGCGTCACAAGCTTGTCAATCTGATGGATGCAATTGTTGATGCAAGCGAAGATGCAATACGAGTAATGGCGGTGGGGAAGGGAATTAAGCCCCCAAAGGAGATTGCTGAAATTGCCAAAAAATGCTGGGTGTGTACTGATCATCTTCAGGATGCTTTGAAATACCTGTTCAAGGATTTTGATAAATCGGTCAAGTATACTCACAAAGTCGACGAAGTTCGTGAAGAAGCTAGGGACACTGCATTCCATTTGCTCGACTATTTGTATCAAAGAGCAGGACATGACACAAAGGAGCTCATGTTCTTCCAGACTGTAGCGGATAGAATCTTGCAGGTGGCCATAAATGCCGAAATTACTGGAGATTTCATTCGTGAGCTGGCTGTGAGATATTCTTAGTCGGAGGAATTCCTCTTTTGGATATCGTAATCCTTGCAGTCCTACTTGTCATTGGCTTTATTGTTGCATTTGCAATTGGAAGCAACGATGAAACAATGAGTCCTGCAGTTGGAGCTCAGATTTTTTCTGTAAAGGCAGCTGTACTCCTAGGCGCACTAATCAATCTGCTAGGAGCTGTCTTTCTGGGAGGCGGTGTATCTGAAAAGGTTGGCTCTGATTTGGTATCTGGAAATGTCTTGAACATAGATATGGTTCTGGCGATACTAATCTCGATGGCTATCTGGCTTCTTGTTGCATCGAGTACGAAGGGTCTTCCAATCAGTACTACTCAATGTATCGTGGGGTCTGTTATTGGCGTTGTGTTGGCATCTCCGGTATTGGGATTATCTGGCTGGGGGGCGGGAGCAATTGATTGGCAGGTCATGATTCAGATTTTTCTTGGATGGGTTGTTTCTCCAATTATTGGATTCCTTATTTCAGGTGTCTTTATCTCGATCATAAGGAATGTGCTCCATAAAGCACGAGGATTTGCGGGACGAGAACGTATCGAGCAAATTGCTGCCTATGGCCTCACCGCATTTCTCATATTCACAGGCCTTAGTAGAGGCGGGAACGATGTAGCAAATGCAGTGGCTCCTTTGGTGCGCCTTGAAGGATTCCAGACCACATTCGATTTTGGCATTATTGCCATTCCGGGCACAATCATACCACTGATTGTTGGTGGATTGGGAATGGCGTTAGGTCTGATTGTGGTTGGTAGGAAGGTCATAAGAACGCTAGCAAGAGAGGTGGTAACATTGGAACCAACGACAGCTCTGGCAGCCAGTATTTCCGTAGCTTTGGTTATGTTTATCGGAACCCTCTTGGGCTTCCCTCTAAGTGGTACTCATGTTCTCGTGGCTGCCCTTATTGCAGTTGGATATGTCGCCAAAACACCTGTGAAGATGAAACAGGTTCGTAATATTCTAATCTCTTGGGTCATAACAGTTCCAATCTCTGCCTTTTTGGGCGCAATGGTCTTTGCTGTTGTAATAATGGTATTCTAAGTGGCTTCTTCATAAGCTTTAAAGAAATCTAGAGGGCCTTTCTTGACTGTGTCACGGAGTCTGCCCCGGCCAAGCTTTTCATCAATAGTGCGAGACATTTCAGCACCAGCAATATACCATAGTCGTTCATTCCGACCGCTCATTCTCTCGATAGTATCATAATCCTTGTCCACAATTCTTCTCTCCTCCTCATTTTCAACCTGCTCCAGAAGAGCCCAGTAGGAAGAGCACCTCTCAGCAACTCTCTCTGGATTAACAAGTGTTGCATAATCCTGGTGCTCAACCCCATTGTCTTTGAGCCTCCTCTGAAGGGGAACATACGTAGCCAACCCCTCTAGGTGAGTTGAATATCTCACAATATCAAGCAAATCCTTCGTTGTGTTAAGAGTTGAAAGTGAGTATATTGGATTATAGTGAGTATAACCAACATGATGGCTCTCATGCATTGCGAAATACAGCAATTCCCGCCTATCTTCTTCATAATGTTTCGCGGCCAAGTTCAGGAATGCATTCCCTTTGGAAACAATACCGATATCGTAGCCGACTATTCCATGGATTTTCAAGTATAGATCAATATCGGTGGGTAAGAATTCAGCCACCTCATTAAGGAGCTCAGTTAGGCGCTTGTCATTTTTCACTAAGTATTGCAGAGAAGATTCAATTCTTTCTCTCACTTGTAAGCCATTCTTGAATACATCATCCAGAATTGATTTCCAGAAGGGGATGAGATTTTGAGTTGTATTATTGAACTGTATTGCGTGTTCATGTACGCCTATAGCAGCATCGTGGTCTATTAATTCTGCGAGAAGTACTTCGGATGGGTCCCTTTCATATTTCATTATCAACTCAATGAAACTTGAATCAAAGACGCCAGAAAACACCATTGACTAAAAACCCTCATCCAAGGATTACATCCCTACCTGCTTCAGGTTTCTTGTGGATGATAACATACTCCTTAGCCTTGTTTCCAAGTGATTTGGCTTCCATCTCTGTCAAATGCACTCTTTTCTCTGGATCAGGATGTCGTTCAAAAGTGGCCTCGACTATAGCAAAATCAACATCATCCACCAGTTGTTCCGCGCTATCACACATCCTAGTATCTCCTGTATATGCAATAACGGTCTGACCTATACCAACCCTGTATCCCACTGCCGGCATGAGAACTTCTCGATCCGATTGGTTCTCCATTCCATAATGCTCTACAGATAGCGATCTCAGCTTGAAGAAATCCGTATCAAAGCCTGAATTATGCTGCAGGCGAAAAATGCGAATTTGAAAGGGGAGTGTCTCTGAGTACGACTCCTTAAACGCACTTACTAGGTTGGAAACCTCATCGCATCCATTAGGAATAAGTATATGGAGCGGATTTTTGCGGTGAAACATTCTCAGGAAACCAAGAAGGGTCCATAACCCGCCCATGTGATCAAAATGCCCGTGAGTGATGGCAATAAGGTCTATCTCTGTAACGAAGTCTATTTCTCCTGTTTCAACCAAATCCCGGACTGCACCATCTCCCACATCAATGAGCAGAATCTTTCCTGTAAACTTAGATGTAACTACTATAGTTGTACCAATTCCAGCGGTGCTATACGGAATATCGACCGAAACTTCATCATTTTCCCAACTAGCAGAGTATTTTTTCATTGTCGGCATAGCTATCACATTTTGCAGTAAGTACCATCCAATTTTATCTGGAATTGATTATTTTGCAGCTAGACAGAAGACAACAAAAACATGTCGCATCAACGGGCGTACTCTTCAAACCTCTCCACTTGGTGAGAAGCGGCCCTCTAAGGAGGGCCTGTCCTACCAGAAGCATATTCCTATCTATTGATTCTCATCATGCTTTGCCCAGTTCGTGAATTCGTGCTAGCCAATTCATAAAATAGGCGAAGAGAACTGATACCACAAGACCTGCTGTGCTAAGCAGAAGCATGTCAATTAGACTGGGTGTTGCTCCATATAACAGCTGTTGCCAGCTGTAGTACATAGCTGAAAGAGTTAAACCCGCAAATGCCACTTTCATTAAGGGGACTTTCATACTCTTGGTATGAAATACTCCTATAGTTGTAAGGGCTGCTGCAAGGGCACCCGCCTTGTCTGGTCTGAGGCCAATTCGCTTTGCAAATTTTCCAACTGGAATCTTTGATTTTGGTGGTACTGCTTTCAATGCCTTTGGAGCATATTCTGCAATCTCATCCGAAAACTCTGTGGCGGCGTTTCTTGTTCGTTCAATAAGATCGTCCTTGCTGATTTTCTCTGCATCACTCTTCTTCGGACTACGTCTAAGGACAAGCTCTTTCGGAAATATCCCCACATCCGACGCCGACTTTGCTCCTCTAACTTTCCTAGCAGACAGAATTGCTCCTTGAAAATTGTCCAGTGAAAGGAGGAGACTGAACACACCCATTATTGTGAAGCCAACCGTTACCAGCCCATTAAGTGATGTAATCGCAGCCACGCCTTGCGGACCAACTCTCAGAACAAAGTCTTCTCCCACTTGCACGTACTCGTCAGGACTGGTGAGAAGGGAGTAATTGAATGTGAAAGTACCCACTATTGTTCCAGAAAAGAGATCTATTCCCTCTGGTCCGGACAAGGAACTCAAATCCATCGATTCATTAAGTACAGGCACTGTTACGCCCGCTGGAACTATCTGATTGATATCGAAGGATTGACTGAATATAGGAATTCCAAGATATTCCATAGAAAAAGCACCTGAGTGCAGGGTCATATTGTTTTGAACATCAAGGGTCAATTCCAAGTCGATTGGAGTCGAAATATTAACCGGGATAGGACTGGTTGAATTCGAGTATGCTGCAGAAATCTCATTTACCTCAAGCAGAAAGGCGAGATTGTCATCTCCACTCCAACCCGGGGGTTGTGCATTTGCGGGCATCGATATCATTGACCAGAGTAAAACAGACATTATCAAGATTAGTAACCTATGTGGTAGATTTTTCTTCAGTGTCATTGCCTCCTATTTCTTGCAGGGGTCCATGTATGCAGGTTGCCCTTTAATGTTCATCTCGTCTATTAGCACTAGGTTACTTTTCATCACCCAACACTTCCTTTATCTCCCGATCAAAATCCTCGTCATCCTCAGGGGTGAAACTGATTGCCCGCTTTAGGGGTTCTTCAGCAGTCGTTTTCCAGTTTACCACCATTCCCAGAATGCCACCCCCTAGGAATGAGAGAATTGAGAGAATCACTAGATTCCATTCCACTGAAAGAGAGAGCGCGAAGGATGCTGCAAGTAAATAACCTCCAATAATGGACATAATTGGTATGGCTGTCATTTTGAAGACATGACTGAATTCGGTCATCCCTCCTAAAGTATACCCAACGCCTAATCCTATGAACAATGGAATTGACCAGAATTGAATTATTTGAATATCAAATATTCCCTGCATAACTGCAACCTCTACCGAGTTGGCTCGTAGGCTTTTTTGTCTGCTTGTGGCCACTACCAGCCATCTCTGTGAACTATATCAGCGAATTCTTTGCGGGTTCTTGGCTTTTTCTCCTTCTCCTTGGTTCTTTCGTCTAGTTTGTCGAAATCCCCTTCATATCCGATGAATATAACGGTGGCAATTCTATAATCTTCAGGTATATTCAACGACTTTTTGAGGACTTGTTCATCCCACCCTGCTGTTGGATGTGCAAGCAGTCCGAGATGTACGGCTTGCAACAAAATGTTCTCTGTGGCTAATCCAACATCCATCATGTAATAGGGCAGTCCGTGGGATGTACAGCCGCCACTCTCCTTGGTCACAACAAGGACCATGACAGGAGCCCGTTCACCCCACGCATTTCCTCTGCTTACTCCTTCATGTGCTGTGCTCAATGCCTCTGTATCCGTCAACACCACAAAGTCCCAAGCCTGTGTGTTTGCACAAGAGGGAGCCCATCTTCCCGCTTCAAGAATTGAATCAACCATCTCTTTTGGGACAGGCTTGTCTGAAAAGGCCCGTCCGCTTGTTCTTTTTTCTATCTCTTCTAATAGTTGTACCAATGTGTCTCACCCCTACAAATGAGTTGGTGGCTTAAACTAGGTCTTAATTTTCATAAATTGTCCACAATGCTCTGGTATTGGCTGATGGCCGCAAGCAGACCCCATCCAGCATACTAGTTGATCTCCTTCTTTATGCATTTCTTTGCCACAATGGACTGGAACCGATACCTCTTCTCCACAAATCTCACATACGAGTTTTCCCATTTATCTTCACCTTCAATCACAAACGACTTTTACAGCTGTATAGCATTAACTATATTTAACTCTTATTAAATGGGGCGGGAACTCTCGAGTTTTGCTGCACACTAATCTGGCATGTATTTATCCGCTGGTTCAGTATACACTTTTTCTACTGTCTTGTGTGCGCCTGGCGTGTCAAGTTCGATATCACGCTTGAGTGATTTGTCTTCATTTAGAATCTCATTGAAAACCTCGTTCTGAATTATGAGTCGCTGTACTTCGTTGCTTCCAGTCCAGATCGATGCTAGTCGGGCGTCTCGATATAGCCTTTCAATTGGATAAATATCGGTATATCCAATTCCACCGAGTATCTGCATTGCCTCATGTACGGCCTTGAATCCTGCCTCTGTGGCATATGTCTTGGCCATTGAAACCTCTTTCCTACACCACTTCCCTGTATCTGCCGCCTTAGCAGCCCTATACACGAGACCCCGTGCTGCATCTAACTCGATGGCACAATCTGCAACCTTGAAGCTGATCCCCTCGAACTTACGAATCGGTCTACCGAAGGCTTCTCTCTTGTTTGAATAGCGCACCGCAATTTCTAGAGCAGCTCGGCCCATGCCAATTGGCCCTGCAGCAGAAGTAATCCTCTCAGGAACCATCATTGCATTGAAGATATCTGTCCCACCATTAATCTCTCCAACCAAGTTCTCTTCAGGAATCTCCGTATTTTCCATGACAATACGAGCAGCGCCCATTCCTCTACAGCCCATAAGCTCATATTCTTCCTCAACATCCACCCCCGAGTTTCGATCCACAAGAAATGCACTAAGTGATTTGTGCGGCGGTGCGTCGAAGTCAGTCTTGGCGTATACGATGAAATAATCGGCTCCAACCCCTCCAGCCACAAAACGCTTCTCTCCATTCAAAACATAGCTGTCATCTCTATGCACCGCAGTAGTAATCGTTCCGAAGAAATCGGACCCACCACGTGGTTCGGTTAATCCTTCACCACATATCTTTTCACCAGAGAGTGTGGGTTTCAGATACTCATTCTTTTGGTACTCAGAGCCAAACCTGTCAATAGCCTCCCCCACAATGCTTGGGAGAGAATATGCACAGCCCAATGCGATACCGAGGACACCAACTTCCTCAAGAGCAATAATCTCTGAAACCCAATCGAGTCCTCTTCCCCCGTATTCCTTTGGGAATCTTAAGCCTAGTAGATTCGCTTCTGCTGCTACCTTGATGAATTCATACGGGTATTCTTTCTTCTTTGAATCCATCGCAATTAGTAGGTCTGGGTCTACTTTGTCACGAACAAAAGATCTCACTTCATCACGGAGCTTTTTCTCTGCTTCTGTAAGCAAAACATCAAACATTATCTGAACCTCACTGTTGTTTCTATGAAGAACCCCGTAATAAAGAGTCTAGGGTGTCTTGGGATCCTCCCTCTTGTATTACGGAAATCGCATCTGTGGGACAAATCAACTCACAGGCATTGCACAAAATACAATCTTTCTCATTTTCTGGAACTACAACGATGTTTGCATCTTCTTCCGCGCTTCTAAAGACATCCGTAGGACATACCTCAATACACTTCATACACCCGATACAAGAAGAAGTGTGAACTCCTACTTGAGTTCCATATATTTTGCCCTCTGAAGCATCATTAGTCCAAACCTGGAAACCGCTTGTGACATTACTGACCTTCCAGTTTTTACGATATGATTTATCGATTGGCACAATCTGCTATTTTCCAGCCTATCTTATATCGTCTGTCTCAGGTCTTACTCTACTAGCTATCTTCATGAAAACCTGTAATTGACGATTACATATCCCCAAGTCGATTTTCACCTTCAATTGATTTGAAGGGAGTTATGTTCATGGAAGATTCTAGAGTCCCGAGATAATTTCCATCGGCATCCCGAATTGCATAATATCGAATCAAAATCTTTCTGGGTTTACCATCTTCGGGCATATCAATCCAGAAATCAATATGGTCGCGTTCGCCGGTTCTCAATAAGGAGATGACCTCGTTTACCTTGTCAAGGCTCTCTTTTGGGTGACACATTTGCACACTCTTGCCAATGACTCCAGGCCCACGTGGAAACAAACGTTCTCCATGTTTATTCCAGTAGAGAACTTGGTCGTCTGCGTCAATCACTGAGAATTCAACTGGTAGAGTATCATGAATATGTGCAAGCAATTCTGTATCCATAGATCCAAGCGCGTCTAGTAGCGGTTTTATCAGCATGTTTTCGCCTCAATACCCTCTTGGAATCAACCCATAAATAAAGCAGATGGAAGCATCATTTTTGATGATTTTGATTTTCCCAGTGCAATTAGGAAACTCCATGAATGAATGCCAGTTCTTGTATCTATCTATATGACGCCAGAACTTCGTTTCATTTCATATTGAGAGCTGCTTTTCTTACAATTTTAGAAAGAGATGGGTGAATGTAAATTGCGTTTCCCAATGTTCGATAATTATTGTTGCCGCTGTATATGACATTTATAATTGATTGCAAGAGAATTGAAGCATGAGGTCCTATTATAGTTGCACCAAGTATCCTTTCGGTTCTCCTATCGGCGACAATCCTACAAAACCCTTTAGGCTTCCCCATTGCTTCTCCCATCACCACACGGGCGTATTCTTCTGTTCCGATGACAAGCTCGGAATATTTCTCTTGAGCCTCCCTCAAAGTCATTCCAACTCTTGCTACTTCTGGCTTGGTGAACAGTGCAAGAGGGATTGAGGAATAGTCCATTGCAATCAAGTCACTCCTTCCCTTTAGAACACTCTTAATATTCTCCCATGCAATCCGGTTTTCTTCATCTGCAACATGCTTGAACATTTGATTTCCTGTTGCATCACCCGTTGCCCAAATACGTTCCTTTGATGTTCGCATATACTCATCAACGATGATGAATCCGTTATCATCTGATTTCACTCCAGTTTTCTCTGGTTTAGTGATGTCGGAATTCGGAGTTCTTCCCGTTGCTATCAGAATCATATCCCCCATTACTTCTGTTTCATCACCAGTTTCAATATCTCTGGCAATGACCTTTTTTGTTTCTCCATTCTGCGATAGTTCCTTGGCTTCATAGCCTGTGTATATCTGTACTCGTTTTGAAAGCTCATTCTTGAGAAGCTGACACACATCACGGTCCTCGCTCTTGATAAGGTGAGGGCTCCGTCCGATGATAGTCACCTCAGTACCGATTGCTGAGAAGAAATGCGCATATTCTACACCGATGTATCCACCCCCAATGATGATTATCCTGCTAGGCTGCTGCTTCAATTCCAATAGAGTCCGATTTGTAAGGTAATCAACTTCCTCTATTCCATCGATTGGCGGTATTGACGGTCTTGCGCCGGTTGCAATGACTATCTGATCTGCTGTTAGAATCTCATCATTTACTTCCAGCTGATAATCATCAATAAAGACGCCTTTGCCTTCATAAAGGTCATAACCCTCCTTTTTCTTGATAATATTTGTCTTAGCTTTGACAACCCTCTGACGCCTTGCTCGTATCCTTTCCATCAGTTGGTAGAAACGCACCTCTTGTAGGCTCAACGACACGTCTATTCTGTCCGCTTCTTTGGCTTCCCGAATGACATCTGCTGCATGAATAAGCATCTTGCTTGGAACACAGCCCTCATTTACGCATGTGCCTAAGAGGGCATCCTTCTCTACGAGAGCAACATCAAGGCCGTTTTCATGTGCCTTTCCTGCGATTTTATTGGCAGCGCCCGCTCCGACAACTAGAACATCGTATTCCTTCATGGCATTTCTGAAAGGTGGTTACGTAAGATAAAAACTTGGGCTTTGACACCGATATAGGAATCTGTCTTCTGTATTATTGATTAATCAGACAAATACGAATAAAATCCGTTACTGTCTATCTAGTTCGATACTTCTTAGCTTCATGCCCTTAAGTTATCGAGAACTGAATAATATCCGAGTCCATTGACCTTCACAACATCAACCAACCCCAATAGCCTGTCTCGGAGTGAGATTACAGAGATGATTCGTTGGTGTCCAGTTTGTGGAGCTCTTTGGAAAAAAGGCACCTTCAAATGTAGTAATGAGCATTGTGGAGTTAGAATGAGGATTGAACCATGTGCTTTGAATTGGTGGCTTTTCTACCCGCCTTGTAATGGTTGGGCTAAGTTGAATGAGTAGCACGAAGAAATGGCCATCAAGATATATTCGGGGGCGAAAAGACAAAAAAGCGAATTCTTAAGAACCACAACATCATCTTGCAAATTATTGATGTATAATGGTCCCTGTTTAGAAAGGGGGAACTGCTGAGCCTTGGAGGATTTGTATGTGGATCAGGTATTAGTGAGATATTGTACAACCACTGGTATCGAGAATACAAGGAGAATCAGTATCAATGAAACTGCCATAAACTTGGACCTTAGAGATATCCGGTCTATTGACCTCCTACCATTAATCTGGTGTTCAAAACTGCGAAAGCTTAGCCTTAGATGCAATCGAATCACGGAGATTGATTTATCTCCCTTGTCAAAATGTGTCAATCTTGAGAGTCTTCTATTATCGAACAATCTGCTAGAAGACATAGATTTCGACCCTCTCAGCGAATGTCCCTACGTGCAAGAAATCGATATACGGAACAATAACATCCGGTCCGTCGACCTCTCCCCCCTCTTTCACTGTTCTGAACTCAATGATCTCAAGATGGACGAAGGCACTACATTGACTGCTGACCTTCTTCTTCGATCTATAGGAACATGGCCAGAAGTGTTGATAGATAAGTTTCATAAAATACTCTGGAAAGCTTCTCCTGATGGCTAGACATTTGATATCTCAATGGCGTCAATATCCTTCATATCGCCCGTAACCTCAAGGCCCGCACTGGTTCCACAGCCCTCGTATTTTTTCTCCCATACTCCCCCCTTTCTCCGGTAGAATTTCACAGATATGCTTGCATCAAGACTCTCCTCTATCCTACCGGTCATCAATCCTTGAACAGGAGAATGTAATGTTGCTGAGTTTGCTTTTACAGCTTTGATATCAATTGCGTAATTTCTATCCACTACGGTGAAGCTCACTGAATTATCTGTTACAATTGGCTGTGAGATACGCGCACCAGTGTAGGTTGTGAATCTGTAAATCTCTTCTTCATAGAGCAGTCCTATCAAATAGCCAACGAAGGAGCTGCCTAACCAAGGAATATTGGCTATTGATGATGTGAAAGATATCCTGGCATCATCAAAATTATTGGACTGCATCCAAATCCAAGCGCTAGGAAATTCTTTTCCGAAGTCTTTCTCAATGTACCCTCTCCCCCCATTAAAGTCAATTTCTTTTCCGTCTACCTCTAATGTTCCTTTGATTTCATGGTCGAAACTAATGATTCCATGCAATGTCTGCATTTTTGGGACAAATCGGAAGGGGCCCATTGCACCTGGTGAGAAGAGGCTGACCGGCCAAGGCTTGGTTTCTCCAAACTTAAGAATCCCGCTTACTTTCTGGGAATCATCTTGTAGGCCCAGTTTTATGCCCTGCTTACTGAATTGATTATCTCCAACCCTCACCAAGAATTGTGATTTTGAGCTCCAAAACTCATCGATTCCGAAGCTATGATATTCAGAACTCGCATCACGCCCATTCATAATCTGAATAAACGAATGGCTGTCCTCTCCAATCCCCCCAAAAGAAACCCCGGGGATTATTGCAAATGCATTTTTTTCCGACGCATCGACGATTTTGAAATACCAGCCTTCAAAATACCTAGTCATACTCATGGATCCCTGATACATCTCGGGTTTCCATATTGCTCGAAGCTGATGTCCCCTCAATCTGGTTCACCTAGCACCATGGTCTAGTAATTACAATAAAACATATGTGTTATTTGGAAGAGAGTTGTAATAGCAACTGCCCATGAAGGAGCTACTGAAGGCTATGAATATCGGACTCATGAATAAACATGTGCTTGTTACTGGAGCCTCTGGTGGTATTGGCATTCAGACAGTGAAATCACTCCTGAAAGAAAAATCCAAGGTATCTGCATGCTACCATTCCAAGAAGCGTCAGTTGAATCAATTGTCACACAAATTTCCCGATTCATTGAATTTGGTGAAGGCTGATGTGAAACAGGAGGAAGAGATAGCCGCTTTGTACGAATCTGCAGTATCTCGATTCGGAAGAGTGGATGTATCTATCGCAAATGCAGGTATTGCAAACCCGACTCCGGTTGGAATTCATGAAATGACAACTGAGCAGTGGGACAATACACTCAGAGTTAATCTTCGAGGCACCTTTCTGACAGCGAAGTATTTCTTCAAGAATCTAAAAGAGAATCCAGGAAAGGACGCCTCGCTTATTTTGGTGGGATCTACTGCAGGGGTTTTTGGCGAGGCTTGGTTTGCGGACTATTCAACATCAAAGGCTGGAATGACCGGCCTAATGATGAGTTTGAAAAATGAGATAGTTCACATTGCTCGTCACGGTCGGGTAAATATCATAAATCCTGGTTGGACTGCCACCCCCATGGCCGAGGAAGCACTTGAAGACAGAAACAGATTATCTAATATATTACAGACAATTCCAATGAGAAAGGTGGCAACTCCAAGTGACATAACCAATGCAATAATCTACTTGGCATCCGATGTACTCTCAGGTCATGTCAGTGGTCAGACAATAACTGTAGCTGGTGGAATGGAAGGTAGAGTCTTGTTTTCGAAGGAGGATGTCTACCGGGACTAACTCAGTGATCTCCATTTCCGGACCTAGAACACAATTTATATACAATCCAATATATTTATTATCTACATATTGCATGACAACATATCGGTGATTTCATGGCTGATTTAATTATACTAGGGTTGATGAAATTTCTTCACGACCTTTTTACAGTTCTATGGATTGGTGGGATGCTGATTCTCGGAATTGTTGTATTACCTTCTCTACGTAATACACTAGGAAAAGGTCCCGAAATGAAAAGTGCCACTGATGCTATCAGAAGACGGCTAAGCCGTGTTGCTTTAGTTAGTATCGTAGGTCTATTTGTAACAGGCGTTTTCATCAGCAATTCATCCCCTCTGTTTGAGGGCTATCTCGCATTCAGCAACATCTATTCAATGCTCTTGGCAACCAAGCACATATTGATTGTAATCATGGTGGTTGTTTCATTGGTTCGGAACATGCTACTATCCCGAATGACGCCAGGAACAATGCAAAAGCAAGAAAAATTGGGAATGGTCCTGCTCGTGTTGAATATTATTCTTGGCATTGCAGTTCTATTGCTCAGCGGTTATACTGCTGCTCTCAGCACCATAGAAGCTTTACCGCAGTAGAATGGCAACTCTCAAGTATGACAACAAACAAGGATATCCTTTACTAGCAGTAAATGCGTGAACAATGAGAGCGAAGTAATGACAGAATCTAATAGGAGCCCACTGGAACCATTACCTCTTGTTAGAGCTCTCCTTCTCGTTTCCATTTGGCAAAATCCTGACTCTACGGGTTATGACTTGATGGGAATAGTGTCAGAGTTCACGGATGAACAGGTTGAGCTAAAATCAGGAACAATATATGCAGAGCTCCGTGCTCTCGAAAGAGAAGAGCTTGTACAATCTGTAAGGGAAAAAACTGGCCGACGACGTAGATCCTACAGGATAACCGAAGAGGGAAGGGAGAATCTCATGCAACTGACAGAAGAAATTAGATTCAGAACTGAATACATTCTAGGTCCACTTCTCTCTCAAGTGAATTCCTTGAAGACGAATAGCTAGAAGAGGGGGTTATATGGACAAGGTGTCAGCTTTTGATTTATTCGCCAAATCCTACGATAGTTCAATTGATTGGAATGCCCGTCTGGAACGTGAGATGCCCTTCGTATTGGACTCCTTTCATGGCGAAAAACCGTTTCGTGTCCTAGATATGGCATGTGGTACTGGACGTCATGCAATTGCTCTTTCAACGAAGGGAATGAGCGTCATCGGGTTGGATAACAGCAAGCAAATGATTGCTCAAGCACGAAAATACAGCGAAGAGTATGGACAACCAATCAAATTCATTCAAGATGATATGACTAACTTGGATAGTATATTCGATGAAGTATTCGATTTGGTTATCTGTTTGGGTAATTCATTGTCCCTTCTTCCCTCTCTAGAAGTCGTTGAGCAAGTTCTAATTGGCGTGGCTGGGCTTCTTTCAGATGAGGGCTCGCTAGTCTTCCAAGTCCTTAACTTCGAAGCGATACGACGAAAGAACGATCGGTACTTTCCTCTCAAGAACGGCAGACTGGCTGATGGCAAGGAAGTTGTCTTTGTACGATTTTTTGAACACCTTAAGAAATTCGTAACTACTAACCTTGTATTGACGGCGCTGATTGAGACTAGTGAGAGCTGGAAACCACTGGTGTCCATAAGACAGGTTATCCAAATGGACATGCCAACAATAATGAGTCTACTGGAATCTGCTGGGCTTGGCATAGTTGAAATCTATCAAGACTATGACGAATCTGATTTTGACCCAATCACCTCAAGGAATATTGTCGTCAGAGCTAGAAAGACGCCAACGAAAAAATAACTCCTTATCCGCCAATATCGGTAGGGTGTTCGCCTACTACAAGGCCGTACCAGATTCCTCTATCCTTTTCCTCTAATATAACAAATATCCAGAGTATCCCCATTATGGTGTTTAGAAGGATATTGGCCAGAAGAAATCCTGTGAACCTTACACTCCCGTCCAGCGCAAGTAAGATTGCGAGTGGTCCCACTACAGCCAAAGGATCAACCAGCGGCCAGAAAATTGGATTGTACCAATGATAGGTAAGGTCCAGGAGAAGATGACTTAGTATCCCTATGATCGCAGAGAATACCACAGTTCCTGATATTCTTGATTCATCCTTTGCTAATTCTCGGTCTATTCCAAATACCTTTGTTGCAATTGGTGCATAGAAGTAACGAACAGTGAACAGAGATATGCCAAGACCTAGTGTTAGAGCGCCCAGTAGACTATGAAGAATGAAGTGGTCCAAAAATACTCCTCGATAGAAGAAGTACAATATGGGGACCTCTAAGTCGGGAATGACCGTCCCAACTGCCATTGCAGGGAGGGAAAGGCGCAAGTCCATACGCTTCAATAAATAGGAAATCGGGTAATGGAGCGGAGTGACTGGCACTTACTGACCTCACAGTACTTATTATCGGTACCAATTTCATTCGAATACCTTTCAATATTCTTATAGATATGAGATTGTACCCCGCTCATGGTGTTTGAATGATGGGACTTCATGAATTTGATGGCAAGACCCCAAAGGTGGACCCAGATGCATATGTTTCTCCACAAGCCTCTATTATCGGCGATGTTGAAATTGGTCCCGATAGCAGTATTTGGGAATTTGCTGTGTTGCGAGGAGATATGAATTATATTAGAGTTGGACAAGGAACTTCCATTCAGGACAATGCAACTGTTCACACGGAGTTCATGAATCCCACCGAGATTGGTGACTATGTTACAGCTGGTCATAATTGTGTGATCCATGGCGCAAAAATTGAAGACTATGTTGTGGTAGGTATTGGCTCTATTGTACTATCTGGCTCAAGAATTGGTCACAATAGTGTGATTGGCGCAGGTGCTGTAGTTACTGAGAATACCGAAATCCCTCCAAACTCGCTAGTATTAGGAATACCTGGCAAAGTGGTTAAAGAGGTGCCGGAGGCCCTCAGAGAGTCATTCAAAAACAATGCCGAACTCTACATTGAACTCGGTAGGCAGCATAAGAAGCTGCTAGTGGACGATGTAGAGGAATAGACGCTATCAAAGCATCTCATTCTAATGATACACCGAGTTCTCAGCTTTCTAAGGGGGAAAAAGAAAAGAGGCGTTGACGGATTCAGTCCGCCATTCCTCTCTTCTCAAGTTCTTGTTTTCGGAGTTCCCGTCTTAGAACCTTACCCACCTGACTTAGGGGAAGCGAATCAACGATATCAACCTCTCGGGGTCTCTTGTATCCTGCCATTCGTTCCCGTGCCCACTCTATGAACTCCTCCGGTGTGACTTCGACATCGTCCTTTGGTACAATGAATGCTTTCACATACTCATTGGATGGGTCATCTTCACGTGGGACCCCGATGGCTGCAGCCATGGCTATCTTGGGATGTTCATAGAACACATCCTCAATCTCGCGAGGATATGCCTTCAATCCGCCCACGTTAATCATGTCCTTTTTTCGATCAGAAATGACGAAATATCCTTCACTATCCATATGACCAATGTCACCAGTCAGGAAGAACCGTTTGCCTTCGAATTCTCGCATGACATTCTCAGTTTCGTCAGGTTTTCCATAGTAGCCCATCATGACCTGTGGTCCGTGTATCGATATTTCTCCAGTTTCTCCCACTCCGAGGTCTTTTGTACCGGTTTCAGCATCAACAATCTTCGCAATCGTATCAGGTACTGGCAGGCCGATAGAACCAAATTTCCTGTCACGCTTATTTGTTGGATTGACATGAGTTACTGGTGAGGTTTCACTGAGACCGTAGCCCTCGAACAGTATTGCTCCTGTGACGTCTTCGAAGTTTTTGGCTAATTCCGGTGGCAAAGGTGCCGCTCCCGAGCTACATATTTTGATAGACGTCAAATCATAATCATCTACGTTGGGATGGTTCACGATTCCTGCGTACAATGCAGGGACACAATTTAGAATTGTACCTCTATACTTCTCCAAATCTCTGAGCAAATCAGATAATGGCGGGTTTCCAGCACGCGGGTCTGGAATACATACTAATTGACCTGCTAAGTACGTGCTCATCAATAGTGTAAGGGTCAGACCGTAGCTATGATACCAAGGAAGTGCTCCAACGAATACCTCCTC
>CAZYLT010000026.1:0-23532 GCA_964648855.1 uncultured archaeon | reverse complement strand
AGCTTCATGAATAACTTTAAAAGACAGCTAGAGGGGGTTGTGTTTGAGTATATCGCCCATAAAGCAATCGGGGCGATTCAAGGGAAATCCGTCCTGCAAAGCAGGGCTTAGTAAAACGAAATTCTGAGGTTTCAGATTTTGACAGAAGCGGCCGAGACAACGTCAGAAGATATTGAGTTCCTTCGGGCTAAACTCAGGGAATTAAAGACTGAAGCAAGAGACTACTTGACTGAATTAAGAAACAATCGAGATAAGATGCGTGAATACAAACGCATCAGGGACGATTACAACAAAGAGGTCAAGAATCTAATTGAATCAGTCAAGGCTGAGAGGCAGGAACGAGATAGAATCAACGACGAGATTCAAGAGTGGAAAGATAAGAGAACAGCTCTTCATGATCAGCTGAAGAGCTTGTATGATGAAATTCGAGAGCAACGCAGCAATTTGGTGGGAAGCCCATCAAACGACCAACGCAAGATGATGCGTCGAGTAGAAGAGCTGGAGTGGAAGCAACAGACTGAACAGCTTACTATTGAGGAAGAACGATCTCTTGTGGAAGAAGTAGTTGAGATTGAGAAGAAACTCGTCAAGATTGGACAAGAAAAAGAGAAACAAGATCGAATCCACGAATTGAGACGGCTTGCGCGAAAACTCAAGGACGAGGCTTCTGATGCACATCAAAAAGTTCTCGACCTCTCAGAGAAGTCTCAGGTACATCATCGAGAAGTTGTTAGAATCAGGCCTCAACTTGAGGAATACAAAAAGGCTGCAGATACAGCACATCAGAATTTCGTCGAGTGGCTCAAAAAGGTCAAAGCTGGAGAAGAACAGCTGAAGGAAGTCCGTCAGCAAATTGATGAGATTCAGTCAAAGATCAGGAAGCAATCCACTGACTCTAGAGAAGCCCGTCAACATGAGCGACGGAAGAAGCAAAGAGAAACCCGTCGTGAGAAGGAAGATGAGGCGGTAGATAAGCTCAAAGCGGGCAAACGGCTCACCTTTGATGAATTCATCTTGGCCCGTCGTGGACTATCTGATGAATTGAACAAGGACGAAGATGAGGAAGCTGAAGAAGAGTCCTCAGATTAATCAATCATACAGTCTAGAGAGCAGCTAAGAATCCCCCGACTATAGGGGATTTAGATTGCGGCGGTGAGGGAGAGATATGAGTAGTTCCAGTGAGAGGCCTGTTAGTGGTCGTTCCACAATCTCCTTATTCTATATATTAGCGATTGGCGCAGGGGTGATGCGTACCCTCTCAGTCGGTTTTGATATTGTGGCACTCAACACATTTGCTATTAGCCCAATCCTCTACGGATTGGTGTCACAGTGGGTTAGTTTCGCAATAACAGGAACCCTAATTGTTATCCTTAGTATTAGGATTAGTCGCGAGGGAAAAAGGAGAGCAGTAGGGTATGAATTTGACCCCGACTTTGGTAGAATAAGCTTGCTTCCACTAAGACCAATGTTGTATCTATTCATCGCCGGATCATTTGCTGGAATTTCAACATTCTTCTATTACATTCTAGCAGGCTCAAACGACGCTTCAGTAGTGCTTCCTTATGGTCAATTGGTCATCATATACCTGCTTGTCGGAGACTTGGTTGCAGAAAAAGACACACCCACCATTATTGAAATTCAGTGTATCATTTCCATCATGCTAGGGGTGATGCTGGTGGGAATTGAGCCAGGTGGATTTAATACTTTGACCCTTCTGATTGTCTTGTTGCCAATGAATGTCTCATCCGCAATTACAACTTACTTTCAGCGGAAGACCAAGAGATATGAGCTTTCGGAAGGCTTGAGGGTAGATTCGCTGAATATGCGAATCTGGAGTCTCCTTTTTCTGAACATAGTGATGACAGTGATGAGTATTCCATTCATGCCTGATGATGCGCTCATTCAAATGATGTATTCGTTTGATGCCGGCTTCTGGCTGATGGTGGGGTCTTCAATTACAACCTTCTTCTCTCTAATCATGTACATTCGAGCTTTGGGTAGGGGCACGATGGCAGTTGTAAATTCGTTGTCTTCAATCTCGGTTGTACTGGGTATTCCTATGACGCTAATTGGAAGCTTCATGCTACCAGGTGCATTTGGGATCATCACATCCGATGGCATGTTATGGATTCTCAAGATATTCGGGGTTACTCTCGTAATGATGGGAGTCATTGCGTTGGAGGCGTCTGATGTTAGGTCCATAGTCATTGTCAATGTGAAGCCACAAGTGGGGGATATCCTACCAGACCTCTTCGGAATAAAGGGAGTTGAGAGTGCTTCTGCAGTCGCTGGAAAACATGATTACGTTCTGAGCATCAAGAGCAGAAGTCTTAGTAAAGCTAGAACAAACATACTAAACAAGATTCAGAAAATTTCTGGGGTCAAGCATATACAAACCTTGGTTATTTTGAGAGATTATAGATGAAAATAGAAAACAGAGGAGAATAGAGTTTGGCTAATGGAGTAAAGGCATACATCCTGATGGCAGTTGAAATCGGGAAAACAGATACAGTAGTGACCGAACTTCGAAAGATAGATGCTGCTATCAGAGTTGCCGTAACAACAGGTGAATACGACATAGTGGTGCTAGTAGAGGTTCCTAGCTTAGAGGCATTATATGATCTCACTGTCAATCATATTCACAAAATCCCTGGCATTGCGGATACAACCACAGCAGTAGTTGAGAAGATGATATCAATCTGAGTAGCTGATAGAGGTAATTCAATACTCTCTGGAAACCAGAAACGATGCTATTTCGGTCAATAGATTGATAACCGAATCTTGATTCACAATGCGCAATCAAATAACGCCGGTGACAGTAATCATGGAATCACACATTGAAGTTGAAATTCAGGGGCTAACCAAAGCTTTTGGCGAAATAACCGCAGTTGATGATATGTCCTTGAGTGTTCCAAAAGGGTCCATATTTGGTTTACTGGGCCCCAATGGTGCAGGAAAAAGCACAACCATACGACTGCTCTGTACGCTTCTAAGACCTGACAAAGGGACTGCATTGGTTTCCGGAAAGGACGTTCTGAAGAATCCTGTTCAAGTGCGACTCACAACAGGGGTGCTTCCGGAAGAAGGAAATCACACCCTATACGAAAACATGTCTGCTTATGACAACTTGGTGTATTTTGCTAGATTGTACGGTTTGAATGAAGAAGAAATCCCAAACCGTGTGAAAGAGCTTCTAGAATTCATGGAACTATGGGACCGCAAAGACGACGCGGCAGGTAAGCTTAGTTCGGGGAATCGCCAAAGAGTCGCTTTGTGTAGGGCCATGCTTCATCAACCAACTGTTCTGTTACTTGACGAACCTACATCATCTTTGGATCCAATTGCAGCTAAGCGTGTGCGACAACTCATTCTCAACCTCTCGAGGAAGTATGGCCAGACTTTCTTCATCAATTCCCATAATTTGGCAGAAGTAGAAAGAATCTGTGATAGGGTCGCCATAATCGATAAGGGACAAATCCTCATTTCTGGAGAGATTCGAGAACTGAGAAACAAACTGCGAACCCGACGAGTATTTAGGATAATCATTGCCGACGGAATAGAAAGAGCCAAGGAAATCGCTAAGAAGCAGCCTTATGTCAACTCTGTGGAGAAAGACATCGACTCTTTAGTTGTCGAGGTTGAAAATGCCAGGTCGAATAATCCGGCTTTGCTTCGCGTTCTTCTCGATCATGGTGTTGAAATTGTGGAGATGGCGGAAGAAGAAACATCCCTTGAGGATATTTACTTGCAGGTTGTTAAGGAGGGAAATATCTCTTGGTAATGAGCAAAGCATTATTGGTTGCCAAGACGGACCTCAAAATGGCTCTTGAAGTAAACATGGTAAAATACGGTCTGATAATGGCGGGAGCATTTGGACCAATTATGGTAATTCTTTCCACCGTTGGGACTGCCCTCCTAGTGCCTCCCGGTGAGATTCCGGAATTAATGGGATACCTAGCCCCTTATACTGCTTCTCTACTCAGCATCTTTGGGATAATACCAGCGACTATGATTTCGGCAAATTCATTAGTAGGTGAGAAAGAGCAAAATACTCTTGAGCCGCTGCTCTGCACTCCGCTAACAGATAGGGAGCTCCTCATGGGCAAGACCCTCAGTTCTGCAATACCGTGTTTAGCAATTCTTTTCGGAGGCACACTGGTATCTATGATTGCGAGCAACGTGGCGTTGCTTTTGATGGGAGCACCTCTCGTCCTTCTGCCAGACTTGCCAGGTCTCTTCCTAGTCTTCACAGCGGCGCCTGTTATGATATTCGCAGTTGTTGCTGTGATGATTATAATCAGTGGAAGAGTATCACGTGTCTATGAGGCCTATCAATCATCTGGAGCAGTCGTTCTCGTCTTTATGATTCCAATGATATTTCCTCTCATCGGAATCGAGCAGGGAGTTCCTGACCCATCAGTTATATGGATGATAAATCTACTCACACTCATGATTGCAGTCATTCTGTTTTCGGTTTCATGGGCAATAGCTCTCGGTCGATTCAATCGAGATAAGCTAATATCAACAGTCTAAATCAAGCCAACCCAAAATGTCTTGCTTTAGATCTTCTTGAGACCAGATGGATACCGCCTTGCTAAGCTTCTATATATGGATTTGAACTCAGATAGCTCTTTACGATGGTGCTCCTCGACATCTGCGATGATTTTAGCTGGAACTCCTACAGCTATTTTGCCAGGCGGTATTTGAGCCCGAGCTTTTACCACTGCACCCTCGCCCACAATTGCCCAACTTCCCACAACTGCATAATCAGAAACTATGGCACCCATTCCAATAACAGCATCATCCTCAATGGTGGCATTGTGAATAATACATCCGTGCCCCAAAGTCACATTACTTCCAACAGTTGTTTTTTCCTTAGGACGAGCATGTACTACTACGTTGTCTTGAACACTAGTACCATCCCCGATTTCAATCTCGCCATAATCGCCCTTGACAACAGCTCCAGGAGCAATATAGCATTCCTCTCCAATAACTACTTTTCCAATTACTGAAGCAGAAGGGCTTACAAAGGAATTCTCACCAATTTGGGGTTTTCTCCCCTCAAATTCATACACTGCCATATTCACCAATACCCATAATATACATTAGACACCTATACAAGCACTAAATTAGCTTTGTCGATTCTTGAGGAGTATCTACGCAGCAAACATTAAAGGCTAGCGATATCAGATTTGCTAAGGGAGAGCTATAGAACAAGAATCAGTGAGTGATGGAAAAATGTCTGACCCTAATGATGATGATTTACGGTTATTTCCAATACTGACTGGAGAATCAGTTGGAGTCGATGGTGAGTTTTCGGGACCTGTATTTGTTGTAAGAAGCAAAGAGGATTTGAATCGGAGCTGGGATGATTACGATATTGTTGCATTGCATGGAGACCTGCAAGATCATTTTTCAGAGCACCCAGGATTTATAGATCAGCTTCTACAACAAGTCATGGTAGTGATAACAGAATTTGGAAAACCAATAAGTGATTTCGCCGCACTTGCTCACGCAAGAGAAAGGATGGCAGTAGTCAGGGTGGTTGATGCCACATATGTATTAGAAACTGATATGCAAATAAGCGTAGTCACTTATGAAAGCCAAGGTGATATCTTTTTCATCAGGTAACTAGACAATCAATACGATTACTCCACGTAATAGCTAGATTTGCTGCTATCGATTCACGCCTTTCATTTGGTTCCTTCTCAAACAACATTTATCAAAAGGGATTGTATTGCCTTTCATGCCAAAAGGGGGAACTTCATCGTGAAGAAAAACAAAGATTTGCTGTTTTTGAACAAGTCTGATGCAGTCAGACACCATTTTCTTCTGATCCTAGTATCCATCGTTCTCATAGTCATAGCAACCCCCGTCTTGACATTCACGTGCAGGTTGGAGAATCCCTTACTGCAAGGTTCTCTCACGCTGGGCTTCCAACTCGTGTTAGGAGCTCTTCTTTCCAGGACCCTATATTCCTTTGGCATAAGTGCCAAGGAAAGTGTACGATTACTTGATCCGTCGAGCCTTGGCGATGATTGGCAAGTCCAAAGAGAGAATGTGAGCATTGGAGATATTCGCAATATCTTCGAGAGATTGGCAATAGTAGCTGAGAAGTCATCGGGGTCTGCTAAGGATGATGTAACTGACATCGCGTGGTTTACCGTAGCAGTTTGGTCTCTGGGAAGCACTCTCTTGTTGTTAATCCTTGGAATTACTCTTGTATGTTCGCTCGGAGCATTTGTTCTCTTGGGAATTGCATTTGCCGCATACTATACTGGATACACTTCTGCGGAAACTGCCGTTTCTCCTGACGAAATCCATCAGATTGAATATTTTGTTATTGTACATTTGGAATTTCTTGACGCAAAATCCCCAGATTCGACCAAATACTCGATCCGGTGGAAAGAAAAACGCAAGAAGAAGGTGCTCCGAAATTTCATAGCGGAAACTCAACTGAATAGCGGAACAAGTTTGCTTCTGAAACTCAGTATCCAATATCCGCTTGGCGAAGCAATAGTCATCAAAACTCCTCACGAATTTGACGTAATGATGAGTAAGGCCGAGGGTCTGGTTAGGAAAGCTAAGGATTGGAAACTAATATCAAAAAGAGAAGATGGAGAAATCATTATCAAGCGGGATGTAGAAGGATTCAAAATGGATAGGCCATTTTCTCATTTGTTTACAGATATTGGTAGCAGTCCAACCAAGGTCATGTTGAATAGCATCTTACTGGAAATGTCGACTACCTGATACTGAATGAATTTGATATGGAGCAAGTGAGTAATATCAATAAGTAGCGCAACCAATACCAATGCTAGTAATCCACTAACCAATATCTGTAATTGCAGTGAATCCGAGAAGACTACCGAAAATCAATTGAACAGAGCGAAATCCTAATGAAAGTCAAGCTGAAGGTCGAATCTAGATGGCTGGATTTTGAAAGAGAGAGCATGGATAGACTTAGGCAAAAGTATGAATTTTGGCAACGAGAAACACTGGAAAAAGCAAAGAAGGCAGCAGATTTGCGGACCCTTCGAGAAGTATTCTACGAGTTAGGTGACAGATGGGAGTGGAACCAAACAACAGGCGACTGGCTGACAAGCGGAGAGCCACTAGATACAATCGGGCTAGTCTTGAGAATGCCAGGGCTGAAAGAGGGGAAAGAAAGATATGTTGTGTATGGGATTCTGGCATATAGTAAGGGATTCACGAATCAATTTGACCATCTTGGCGACAAAGAGCGAATAATCATTGAACGGGACTTGGAAACAGGTGAAATGATTTGCTGGTCAACCACTGGCCATGGAGCGGCGAACTTATTTCCCGAGAATGTAAGCCAGTTCAATTCTGTAGAAGACATGCTGAAAAATGCATATCTGATAGCACAGCCAGGAGACCATGCCCTGAGGTTAGAGTTGCCAAGGGAATCTAGAAAACGATTTGATTTGTTCCAAACATTCTGGGAGATTGCAGGCGGAAATGACGCTTTTACTCAGAAGGAAACGGAAGTCGTTAGCAACGAAGAGATAGAAGAAACTCTAGACTTCAAATTCTACAGATTTGTGAAATCTGTGATTGATTTGGAACGAAAGTGGGATAGTCTCAAGGCAGGTCCTTTTGATATAGCGAGAGAAGCGGTATTGGATGAGCTACCTGACCATATTGAACGGAGAAATAAAATAGCACTTAGGAAAATTGAGGGGCTTCTCTATACACTTTGGTTTAAGCCGCCAGTTTATGGCCTAGGTCCAGCCAGATTCTTATATGAGGAGTTTGAAGCAGAACCAACTCCCACGTTTGTCCATAAAGCGTTAGTCCCAGTGTTGGGTGAACTTGTCTATAGCCTGAATTCCATAGTTGAGAAAGCAAAATACCTGAAATGGAAAAGCGTCATGGACAGAGATAGTTTTCTGCGAAGTGATATATTCAAAGGATTGAATCTGTCATCCTTGGAAAAGGAAGCTTTCGCAGTAGCCCTCGACGATTTACTTCGGGAGCATTCGCTCTCGTATATGGCATATCCCGAAAAAGCTACGGCAAAAGACAAAGCTCTTAGAGTTATCTTTGGTATTCTGGTTCTTCCAGTCAGACTCATAAAATCATTCACTCAGTGTGTTAGGCAGATGGTAAGGAAAATCAAGAAGCGAATTCTTCCACGAAAGGAAGAAGGAGAGGTAGCTGCATCATCCGAAAAGAACTCGAGAAAGACAAATGACTTTGCCAACAAATAGTTGAGTTTCTAGCCAACTAGGTTTAGAATCTCTAATGGATCATTCTTAATGATAACCCGCCCTTCTGCTTTGCTTCTCTCTTCTGGGTTCCCTCAGGTTAACAAAATAGGTTTCATTCCATCTCGTTGAGCCGCCCTGACATCCACTTCAACTAAATTTCCTACAAACGCACAAAGTTTGGGATTGATGCCTATTATTTCAGCTGCCTCGAAAAGGGTAAAGGGACTAGGCTTAGCGAAACCTGGAACCCCACTTCAAGTGACCGCTGACATCAAGTCCATGATGCCTTCGCGTCTTAGGAAACCAGATGGTTCATCATGTCGGCGAGTACATATTCCCAATCCATATCCCCTTTTTCTGAGTCGGGTTAGTAGCTCATTACAATCCTCATGAAGAAATTCGTAATCTGTTTCTAAGGTTTCATGCTTGAAGGCGGTCTCAATTTCCAGGAGCGTCTTTCTGTCGATATCATCAATTCCCAGAAACTGATACATTCTCATATCAGCTTCTACCCAGTGTTCCGGCTCAGAACCCCAATGTGGTTCGACATTGTTCTGTACTTGAAATTTGCCGAGAAATCTATAAGATTCCCAGAAAGCAGTCTGCAAATCTACATCGCTAGTGTCGGTCAAGTCAATTCCATTCTGCAAGCTGATTCGGCGAATGAAACCGAAGACAGTCTCTTTCATCCTCGTAATGGTATGGTGCAGATCGAAAAGAATGGCTTGAATTCGCATTTGTGTAAACCCCTGAATTCAATTGAAAAACCTAAACGATGTGCGCTTCTGTTTTGTATTATGAATATCTGCTACAGCTACATTCATTTTGCCGTTCAGTCTGAAAGAGGATTGAAGACGCTTGCATTCCAACAAAATGTGAATTCGATTACATGGAACAGGATGGAGAACTAGATGGAAAGGATAGGAATCATCGGGAATGGTGTTGCTGCAGTAACAGCAATCCGCGAAATCCGAAGTAAGAACAGAGATGTGGCCATTGATGTGTTTACTGATGAAAGGTATACCTACTATCTAAAACCAAAGCTCATCGAATACATTGCTGGAAGAATTTCAAAAGAAGAAGTGATTCAGTACGGAGAGCAATGGTATAAAAAACAGGACGCCAGGTTGCATCTTGCAGAGCCAGTCACAGAAGTCATTCCTTCCTCTCTCAGCATCCTAACTGAAAAGCAATCATATTTCAATTATGATAAAATACTGATAGCTGTGGGAAGTCATCCATTCGTTCCACCAATTAGAGGAGTTGAAAAAGAGCGAGTACATATATTACGGACATTGGATGATGCCATAGATATCTCCAAGTCGGTTGATCGTGCAGGAAGAGAGATAATTGTGGGAGGTGGGATTCTGGGAATTGAGTTGGCTGCCGCAATGAAGGCAAGAGGGGGAAATCCCATTGTCATTTCCAATATATCCACACTTTTACCAGCACAGCTAGACCAAGGCGCCAGCAACATCTTGCTAAAAAGATTGGCAAACATGGGCATAACGACCCTTCTCGGTTTTATGTGTACTGAAGTCACTGGCCCGGGGCATGCCACAGGCGTCGTATCAACAGACGGTGATAAGGTGAAGGGCGATATGGTGGTTATGACCACTGGGATACGTCCGAACACGCACCTAGCGAAACAGGCGAACATATCGGTTGGGCCTGGCAATGGAATCCTTGTGGATGAGTACATGCAAACAACAACAGAAAGAATCTACGCCGCTGGTGACTGTACTGAATGGAAAGGCATCTGTTGGGGCATAATTCCAGTTGCACTAGAAACAGCAAAAGTCGCAGCGAGCAATATCTTGGAACATGGTTCAGAAGAGTATGATGGCACAACACCGTCAAATAAATTGCAGGTAGCCGGAATCGACCTAACATCAATAGGAGAATTCAACCCTCAATCCCCAGAATATGAATCAATCATATCAGCGAATGAAGCAGATGGCACGTATTTCAAAGCGGTGCTGAAAGACGATGTTATTGTGGGAGGAATAGCACTTGGGGATAGAAAGGTTGCTCTTAAGATACGAAGAATGATTCGAAACAAGGAAACCGTAAAGGACAAAAAAAGAGAAATATTTGATGAATGATAATCTATTCAATCAGATCCACGATTGGTTGCCGACCTTTGCCTTGAGGTGTTAGCTCATAATCCTATCAGCCGATTCTTTTAGCTCTTGCATATGTGTTACAACTATCACTTACTCCACAGCTTTGAGTCCTTGAATTGCATCTGGCAGCCATCGTCTTCTCTGAGAATCAAGTCCGGCCCCGGGTTCATCCAAGATAAGCAATCCAGGAGGTGGCACCGCGACAGAGTGTTTCTGGAGCGCAGTGTTGACACCGACTCTCAAAGCAAAATTGACACAAACATCTTCTCCGCCTGATGCGGCTCTCAGAGGGACTTCATTTCCACGCAAGTCAAAAAGAGTAACATCATAATCATCATCAATTACAAGGTCGCTATAGCGATCTCCAAAAATTCCTCTGAAAATCTCTCTGGCTTCACTATGGATATATGGACGTAATTGAGACTCTGCAATATCTGGGATTGACAGAAGAATTCGTTTGAGGGTCTTTGAGATTTCTGACTCATCCCTAAGATGTTCAAATTCATCGGTCAATTCAGACGAGGTAACTCATAATCCATCTTGTAACAGAATCTTTGACCTTATCGATAACTATACGAATGACTTCGAGGTCTTCTTCAAAGTTTTCCTCTTGAGAGATTGAAGAAAGTGCTGAAACAACCCTCTCAAGCTCTTCTTCGGTAGGAAGATGCTCCTTGATTTCTTCCAGCCTTGTTATGGTTTGCTTACGTTGGCTTATGTCTTTCCTCACCGATCGCATACGCTTGTGAACACGATCAGAGGTCTTGGTATATATCCCCAGCCCCATCATTCCATAGAGATCAGTATTTCAAGCTAAGCTTAGTCCAGGAGAACTTCCTTTTCTTTCAAGCTCGCTCAGTAGCCATACTGCTCGCCGCAATACCCTTACTGGGTTCAATTCTACACATTTGGATTCCACACTTGAAGAAGTATCACAGCAGAGTAATTCTTCTGTTGTCTGCATATTGGCTATCTGTTGCATTCCTTGCGGTTAGCAAAGAAATCGTGATACTCTTTCATACTCCTGTTTTGGTGGGTTTAATGATTTTATTGCTGCTAACCTTTGCAATCACATGGAGAACGCATAGACTAAGTGAAGTAAGGAGTGACCTCATGGTCCTATCCATACTATTCAGTATAGTCGGGCAAACCTTCCGCGTGCCACTACTGACTCTTGGTTTGTATTATGTGGCATATTCGCTCAACGCGCTTTCAGTAGTAATCGCAACACTTGCCCTATCCAATCCATGGTATAGACGCAAATCCTCTGACATTGTAGTAACACAAACACAAGAAGCACTATCAGGCAGCATTTGAAGTTCAATTCATCAAAGGATTCTCGCACCCTCAAAGCACATCCTTAAAACGGCTATCTTTTCAACACATTCACTGTTGAAAGAAGAAATGGCTTCTTTCAGACAGGAGACTCGATAATGAAGCTAAAAGGATCACGAACAGAGAAGAACTTGTTAACGTCGTTTGCCGGCGAATCACAAGCTCGAAACCGATACAACTACGCGGCAAAAATTGCAAAGAAAGAAGGTTATGTTCAGATTGCCAGAGTCTTTGATGAAACAGCAGATCACGAAAAAGAGCATGCAAAACGCTTCTTCAAATTCCTTCAGGATGCAGGGGAATGGCATGGGGTGGAGATAGGCTATGAATTTCCTACTGGTCCTCTTGGAGAAACTGTTGAAAATCTAAGAGCGGCTGCAACTGGAGAGAAACATGAATTCAGTGATATGTATCCTGGCTTTGCAGATATCGCAGACGAGGAAGGCTTTAGCAAGATTGCAACGGTCTGGAGAAATATAGCAAAGGCAGAAACTTGGCATCATGAACGCTTTAGTGCGCTGGCAGATAATATCGAGAAGGAGAAGGTCTTCGCCAGAGAAGATGAAACCGAATGGATATGCCAGAATTGCGGCTATCGACATACTGGTGAACATCCTCCAGAAAAGTGCCCTGCGTGTGACCACTCTAGAGATTACTTCAAAATTCACGCATTAGACTACTGAAATCCTAAAATCATCCTACCTCATATGGGTTGGATGATCTATCCTTCTTTGTCTACGAAAATTAAGAGAACGCAGACAGACCAACGAAATCGGAAGGGGGGTTGTGTTTGTGTATTTATAGAATCAATAAGTCAGTCTGTCTCCGCTCACATGAATCGTGATGGATAAGTAGGATTTAGAAATGAGTATTACTCGCTTCGAGCCAAGCCTGTAATGTTGTAATTACTTCTTGTTGTATCTTGAGACCCTGCATCTCTTTCTGTTAAGTAACATTCCATATCCTCTAATGTAACCTGGGTACACTCGACAAATAGGCCAGTAGTAGAATCAAGCTCATGTTTTGTCGAACAGCTTTGCCTTTGCAGGGAAGGGTATAAAATCCGGTTCACGGCGGCAACGTGCTATACGGGTGTGCTAAACATGAATGATAAACCCCTACTTGATTTAATGCGAGAACGGATTGCAATAGGTTTAGAGCGAGAGAAGACAAAGGAGGCCATTGAAGGATGGGAGAGAACTGCGCTTCTGAGCCTGAAGGATGGCGGAGAATACCATTTCGTTGTTGCAAATGACACTATAGAAGTTAAAGATGGCCTCATTGAAGATCCCGATATGAAAATCCAGAGTGACGAAGAAACAATTAGAAAACTTTTTCTCGAAGAGATGAGCGCCGCTTCTGCGCTGCTGAGGCGTAAGTTAAAGGTAAAAGGATCAGCATCTGACCTAATGAAAATCAGACATATCTTCTAATGCCGAGGAATGTTTCGTTGAATGAAGAAGCCATCAAGAAGCTCACAGAGATTGTTGGCAGTGAATACATTTCAACGCGAGAAGATGTACTCCTGGCCTATTCTGCTTCTGCCTCCATAGGCTACGATTCAGCGAAACCCGATGCTGTTGTGCGACCGGGTAGTACACAAGAGGTCTCCGAGATTGTAAAAGTGGCAAAGCAATACAAGATTGCCATCACTCCTCGGTCTGGAGGCTCCAGTCTTCAAGGGGAGGTAATCCCTAGTGAAGGAGGACTTGTTGTCGAGCTTCTACGACTCGACGAGATTGAAGTCTTTGATGACCTTTGGTCAATCCGAGTTGGAGCAGGAGTCACATTTGGAACTCTGGATAAGCACCTTGCCAAGAAGGACCTCTGGATCCCCATATATCCAGAATCGTCACTAGTCTGCACTGTCGCTGGCAATGTTGCCGTTAATGGTGCAGGGCCCGGGTCAAGTGCATTCGGATGTATTGCGGAAATGGTTCTTGGACTCGAGGTGGTGCTTCCCGACGGAACTATAATTCAAACGGGCACCGAGGCTAATCCAAATGCTCCAGGTCCATTTCTTAGATATGCATTTGGTCCAGATATAACGGGCTTATTCATCGGTTCCTTAGGAAGTCTGGGCATCATCACTGCAGTTTCTCTTAAGACCTACTCACGTATTCACAATTTCCACTATGGGACATACGGATTCAGTGAGGACAAGCAAGCCGAGAAGTTCTTGGTAGAACTCAAACAGCAGGGAGTACAAGGACTCTTTGTTTCAATTTACGAGGGTCGGATTCTTGGCTTCTTTCTTGATATGCTGGGAGATGAGTATGGAATACCCAAACAAGAGTGGCCGCCATTCACAGTTTCTCTTACTCTCGGCAGATTGAGAGAGGATCAGCTTGAGAGCGACGTCAATCTCACTGCCAAAATTTGCGATGATTTGGGAGGTCATGTAATAGGTGTGCCTGAGTTACCGAAGGGTGAGTGGGAAGACAGGATGCGCACGTTTGCAAGGTCCTCGTATGCCCATGGGTGGTGGTGGCGTATACTCTATCATCATCAGACTCCCACAAACTGGCACATATCCGTAGACGAGATTTGGAAGATTATGGACAAGCACGGATTACTCGGTCATACTGCTGGATTTCAAAGCGGTCACAGTTCGTACAACTTCTACCCACATCTCTACTTCGACCCAGAAGACCCCGATGAAGAACAGAGAGTGAGAAAGGCCCATGCCGAGTTATCCAAGCGGCTCTTCAAAACTGGCGCAGTGCCATTCAAGTTGGCACCATACTGGGTTGAAGGTGTTAAGGAGATGGAGAGCTATATGCAACTCGTAAAGATGCTGAAGTCAGCTCTCGACCCAGACAACATTATGCACCCAGGCGTACTCGGAGGCGTGTGAATGCCAAAGGAGTACGAAGAAGGTAGTAAGGTGGATAAAAAAGTCCATTTGGAAAAAATCTCACGCGGAGAATACCTTTGCGTGTATGAAGGTATCTGACCATGGCTGACATAGATCTTGACTTCCTTAGAGAAGAATTGCTTCAGTGCCGGCGTTGTGGAATCTGCAGGGATGCAGTCTATGCAGCAAAAGGCTTTGATGGAATATGTCCTGTGTGGAAGAACAGTAGTGGCTTTGAAACCTCCTTCATGCGTGGGAAGATACAGGTAGCACTAGCACTCCTAGATGGTGGTCTTGAGAGGACCGAAGAGAATGCTAGCTCACTCTACCAGTGCACATTATGCGGAAATTGTAACCAGATTTGCCCCGCCGAATTTCATCCTGCTCAGGCATTGGAACAAGTGCGGGAAGTCTTGAATACCATTCCAAACACTGTACGAGATTCCATCACGGAGAGAATTACCCGAGTAGGAAACCCCTACTCAGATGATAATTCTGAGAAGATGGAGTGGCTGCTGGATTTGGGTTTCGACGTTTCCGAAAAAGGCGATGTGCTCTATTATGTTGGTTGTACAGCTGGTATGCGTATCCCCAAAATCGCCACAGACACAGCAAAGATTCTAAATGCTGCACTCGGTGAGTTTGCGGTCATGCGTGATGAACCATGTTGCGGCTCAGTTATGTTGAGAACGGGAAAAATAGATGAAGCTGAGGCTATGGCAAAGAAAGTGGAAAAGGCAATTATTTCCAGCGGTGCCAAGAAGGTTGTCGTTTCCTGTGCTGGTTGCCTAAAAACTCTTAGAATGGACTATCCTGACCGGTTTGGCATTGAATTGCCAGAAGTGCTCCACATTGTTGAGTACGCTGATGAACTTATTCAAGATAGCAAGATAGAGCCCAAATCTCTGAGCAGTCCTGCCAGGGTAACATATCACGACCCGTGTCATATCGGTCGAGAGATGGGAATATACGAAAGCCCTCGAAATGTTCTGGAATCTATTCCAGATATTGAGCTCGTTGAGATGGAAACGAATAGGAATACTGCCATTTGCTGTGGAGCTGGTGGAGGCTTGCGTTCTTATGACTCGGATACTGCCAAGAAGATAGGGGCTGCCCGAGTGAGAGATGCAGAAAATACTGGTGCTGAAAAAATTGTTTCGGCATGTCCGTTTTGTGAACACAATCTTAATGCGGGCAAAGAGCTCCTTGGAAGCAACATAGATGTAGTGGATGTTGTTGACTTACTAGTGAGATCCCTTGAGTAGAGATTTTATATTAAGTACCCTTTCCACGGTAGTAATGTGTTTCTCCTGCTATTTTTTTAACATCATTTTCCAGATTAACTTCGTCAATCTCTTCTTCTGCATCCGTGATTTTGCCGTACTTGCCAATTTTGAGCCGAAGACTCCCTCGAAAGGTGCCAGTATAGCCATTGCTTAGTGTATATTTACTACCGACCTCTACCTCGTCTATCATTTCGTCCCAGAGAGGCATAACAACGCAACCAGTTTCATCAGCCACCAGTGCATCAGCGATAAGGTGATTGGAATCATCGCGCTTTATGGTAACCTCTCTAGCATCACCTTTTTCGATTACCTTGAATGTCACTTTGAGACGCTTCATTCTTGGTTTCAGGTCCGCAATCTTCATCTCAATTGGGTCGTAGTCTGTTTTCATCTTGCTCACTTCTTAGCCCTGAAATCATTGGGTGCTCTTGACGAGATTTCTTCTGAAGGCTCAGGTCGGCCTGAACCCCCTGTGTTTCAAATGTCCATTCCTATTCCCATAATAATGCTATGCTAGTTGAATAGTGACTTCATGGGTGAGAAAGAAAACCTAAGGAACGGATGGGATTCTTGAATGCACCGTTGTAGGATTTAGAGGAAAAAACAATCTTATGAATTCCTATTGCACTAACTATTGACAGATGGCTGATTGGAAGAAAAAGTGGACGACGATTGACACCACCCAATTTTTTTCTCACGCCCGAAAGGCTGAGGTCCACCCCTTTTGATGAACATGAATAGCTCCTCGTCCGTCAATGTGGACACCATCTTCTTCAGCAGGAACCTCCAATGATCTGGACATTCCTATAGGTGTCGATTGACAGTAGAGTAATCCCACCGCCTCGGGACTACAACTTGGAGCACGTATGCCAATCTATCGTCCACCATAGTATTCCGCGCCAAGGCAATTAAGTTTACTGCCACATGCCGCTCTGCCTCATACTATTCTATGTCCGTAAAACTTTATAATGATAGAATATTCTCAAAGGCTTAGGAAAGGCAAGCTGGATGTTCTCGATATGAGCGATATAAAAGTAGCATTAGTTGGCATCGGTAACTGTGCCAGCGCATTGGTGCAAGGCGTAGAGTATTATAAGGATGCAAGAGCAAACGACGATATCATTGGACTGGACCATCCAGACTTTGCTGGATATCATGTAAGAGATATTGAGTTTGTTGCGGCGTTTGATGTAGTTCAGGGAAAGGTTGGCGCAGATTTGGCCGAGGCAATTTTTGCACAACCAAATAATGTCATGAAATTTGCAAAGATAGAGAAGACAGGCGTTAAGGTGCATCGAGGAAAAGAACTGGATGGAGTAGACAAGAATCTCAATGCCCTCGTAAAGGTTTCTGATGCCAAGGAGACAGATGTAGTCGATGTACTACGGGATAGCAAGGCCGATATGGTAATCTGTCTCATACCCGGCTCTGCAGAAAAGGCAACAAAATTCTACGCTCAGGCAGCACTCGATGCGGGTTGTGCGTTCATTAATGGTACACCAATATCCGTAGCCTCAGACCCAGAGTGGGACAGGAAATTCAAAGATAAAGGCATTCCCCTTGTTGGAGACGATATTCAGGACCAGCTTGGCTCAACAGTACTTCATAGAAACCTCATGCAATTACTTGTATCAAGAGGCGTCAAGGTCGATGAGAGCTACCAACTAGATGTGGGTGGAGGTGCAGAGTCTCTAGACTCACACTATCGAGGCCGAATGCGGAAGCGAGGAGTAAAGAGCTCTGCAGTAGGTCAAGATGTTCCATATGATGCACCAATCGTGGCGGGTTCATCAGACTATGTTCCCTTTATGGACAATTCTCGCGATTCATACTTCTACATTCATGGTCGCCAGTTTGGTGGTGCACCGATTAAGATAGACATTAGAATGGAAGTAACAGATGGACCGAACGCCGGGCCGATACTCTTTGACGCAATCAGGGGTACAAAACTAGCTTTAAACAGAGGAATCGGAGGAGCGCTTGAATCAATTTCAGCATATGGTTTCAAGATGCCACCTAAGCCAACAAAGATGTATAGAGCTGAACGCTGGGTAGAGGAGTTCTTGCTAGGCAAAAGAGATCTATAGATAGGTTTTCCTATATTCCTTCAGTAACTGTTTCAGTTCATCTAAATCAGAGATAACTCTGAAATCAGTATCTTCGGCAACTTCAGACAGGTTTTCATCGAATGAGGTTACGTTCCTGAATTCCTCCTCGAATTGCTTTTTCGTTCCTGCTGATGTTGCCTCTGGGTCATAGACGACTATCAGGTTCTCTGGTTCAAAATTAATGACAACGCTTCTATCCAAATACATTACCTTTCTGCATTTGGGACATTGAACGCGATTTACTTTGCCAGCCCTCAACGCTCGGATCATATCTCGGTCTTCTGAGAGGTCAATGTGGTCTACGACCTCCGCCTCATAAGTTGTCTGGCATTTTACACAGTCTATTTCAGTTGTGCTGGTCCCGGGCATCTGATTTTCACCAAAGCAAGTAGCCCCCTTAACTAAGCCACTTAAGACTTACGAAGGACCACTTTGAGCATCATCGGACTGAATTTCTTCCTCAGAGGATTCATGGTCTTCATCGTCAAAACAACGCTCTTCCAGAGCTTCTTCCACGATTTCCGACTCATCCGCCGCCCTCCCCCTGTTAAAGAGAAGACCTGTTAGTAGCGCTGCAAAGGCAATTGAGGCTATCACAAGAGGAGCCGACTCAAATAGACCACCGATGGTATATCCAATGAGTGCACCAGCCAATGTTACAGAAGCCTTGCCCACAAAATAACTCAAATTGAATTTCGGAATGCTATACTTGGTGAGGGCTGTATATATGATGATGGCGTCATCCGGGATAGGAGATGCGGCAGCAATGAACAGCGCCAGCCCACCCCACTTTTCGACTCGTTCCCTCTCCTTGTCAATGGATTCAAGCCTTTCTTCAGAGATGATAACTCTTGAGGTACGAACTACATAGTAGTGAGCGAATTTCGCAAGAGTCGCTGCCATAGCAACAATGATGCCAATCTGGATCCAACCTAAAGTTGGGAGTAAAAGCGAAGCAACGCCAGCGAGAACCATATTAGAAGGTGAAATAAACGGAATCATATTACTGATGAAGCAGGCAACGAAGAGACCCAAGTATCCTAGCAGAATCAAGTCTATTACAAATTGATACAAGTCCTGCACTATAAGCACCAAAGTCCTAGTAAGCAATCATGTTTGACGCAGATATAATGCATTCTGTTTGGAGCCATGCTGCTTTCAAGTTGCGTGACAGTCTGGGGGAACCTCATCCTATATCCTATGTACTACAGCTATCTAGTGACGGACGTCGCTGTGGCATCACTTCGTACAATCGTTATGATTCCGTTGGTCTTCTATTCCGAACGCTCAGGTGTTTGGGTTAAAAAGTTTGAGCCGAAAAAGTGGATTCCAACATTCTGTTTCATTCAAACCTGTGGAGCGATTTTCTTCTGGGTATTTGTAGCCATCATGTTGGTCTTCGAGTCACCTGGAGGGAACTCACCAATGATTGACTTCCATTTTCCTTTCACTGAGATTCTGATCCTGAGAATTCCAACTCTGTCCATTCTCCTGTTGGTTTCATAATTGCCACATTCGTTGTTTGTGGTGCCTTCCTCCGCATTGCAGGGGTTCTGATATCACGAGTATATGTTCATGCAATCCCCAACAAGAACAGAAACAGCGTATATTCGCTTCTTCCAACAATAATACTCCTCCTAGCGATACCACAGATATCTGTCTTTGGTTGGTTAATCTCGGTTGCTGGAATTCCGACTGCTCAGATTATCTTAGGATGTGTTTCATTGGTAGGAGTTATTCTACTTCAAAAGGGTCTCGTTGAATCAGACTGGCTCTCTTCCAAAGAAGGTAACAACGTGAATTTGGAAAATCACAATGAATAGAGTGAATTGCAATTACATCGTTTATGTCACTAGTTCAGAATGCTCAAATGCAAGTCGTAATACCCTAATTTGCTACAAAGAATTTCGCCTATTTCTTGACGCTCTCCATGATGACCTTTTTAACTCCGCCCAACTCTGACAAAGATGAATTTAGCTCATCCTCAGTCACGCCAAGCTGCTCAGGGTCAAAATAGCATTCATAGAAACATCTGGTCCCTCTAAGGCAGACACCTGTTGAGAACAGCAGATCCACAAGACCCGACTTCTTGAATATTTGAGATAACTTCGTAAGAAAGTCGTTAGTGAGTTTCCCAATCTCAAGACTAAGATAGCTGACCTTATCAGACTCCAGTGGGAAAATCTTGATGAGACGGTCTTTGTGTACAAGGACCATCAAGCCCTTACCTGTCCCCATGGCATCTTTGAACTTTTTAGGGAAACTAACCGTTTCGCTTTCATCAAAAACTAATACCTTTCCTGCAGTTGCGCCATCGTAATTTTCCTTTTGTGACATTTGATCACCTGCTTGAAGTCCCCATGACCTTGATATTCAAGGCATATTCAGCGTTTCATATGTAAGGCATCTCATAAATAAAGTTCTCTCGTTTAAATATGCTGGCGAGGCAACTACCTCGGAAACCAGAAAAAAGCATGGAAATCGTGGTCGCCTTAGTGTTTGGGATTTGGCTTTGCTATTCCGGTTGTTTTCTTAGGCGGAAAAGGCACTTAAATACAGATCTCCCTGCGATGTTTGAGTTCATAGAGTCCAATAGCACCTACGCCTACAGCAAGCGCCAGCATACTCGACATGATGAAATGCATATCAAACAAAGTTGAATCTTGCACCCGTGGGTCCTACTTCGAGTAGAAGTAGTCTTTATTTCTCGATAATTCAACAAATTCACCTTCCAAATGGTCTGAAACATTGAAAGGACCAGAAATAATCATCTCGTTATCGGGAGGTCTTGGACCATTTATCACTGGCTTCGTTGCAGATATTCCTGGTATGGGGCTACAAAATGCATTGATTGTTCCGATGATTTTTGTTCTCTCAAGCATTCCATTCTTATTTTTCATCAAGGAATAAGTGTGTAGTTTTTGAGTTAAGATTCGTACATTCGTAGTGAGGCCGCAAGAATGACAACTTCATCGATGAAGTACCCAGATCACTATCGAACTGTAGCGGAACTCAGGATACAGCTCATTTGTGAATATCGTTTGCATCTAAGAAGAGAATACGGATCCACTGAACTTGCATCTGGGGTGACTGGTTCATTATTGCATAGTGAGGCCAACACCATCGTACCAAAGAAACCGAGCATGGGCGCCATAAGTTGGATCTCTCTCATCATTGCGATTATTACCGCAATTATCTGGATTATGTTATAAGGTGCTAGATGCGATGTTCCAATCAATCCTCTTTTTCATGTTCCTAGTCTTGTCGTTGTTCGCACTTCACGGATTGATTCACGGAAACTTCAGCTACCTAGAAAAGCTCGTTCAGAAGTCATCTCGTACTCAAATGCTCCTAAGAAACTATATCGGGAAAAAGCCTCCCAAGAAGATAATCAACAGATATCTCGTTTTTGCTGAAGAGGATGTATATTCCATCTCTAACAGATTTAGAGGAAGATTCGACATTGCAATCCTCCATTGGGAAGAGTCTCCAATTCTTGATGCCCTTTTTGAGAGAAAGTTTCCCACAAGGAGCCTTCCCAGGAACCCTCATGAATATGATATCTTTCAAGCTTCGTTATATGCACTGGCACTGATGGACTCTGGTGTGAGTTGTAGCTCAACGAAGATAGTTGTTGCGTATTGCCGTCAAGAGGATGCAATCAAATGTCAACATAATAGAGCAATAGCATCCTGCCTAAGATGCGATAGGGGCGCAGTATTTACGAGCAATTTCTCACCAAGAGAAACCATGAGGAAGCTTGATTCATTGAATCAATATTGGTTTCAAAACAGAAAGCCTCAGGCTTCGCCGGATACTCGCAAATGCACTATATGTCCATATGCGTCGAAACAATTCTGTCAATGGTCGAAAGCGAAACAAAAGAGTAATGACTGAGATGGGTGATACAAAGGTATGAAAGAGCTGAGAACTTTTCTGGGGGACGTACTTTCTGCAAAACGAGATTTGAAAGAGATTTACTATAGAACCAGGAATAAGGATACGAAAGCAGACCTGAAAGAACTAGTCGTTGCTGCAATCGCCATTCAGACTACTGCAAAGGAGTTGCTGGAGCTTCGTCTGAAATCGAGGGTCGCGAAGCAAGTTCTCAATGATAGAAAAGCAATCCTGAGTCTGAAGAAGTGGAAATCTGGCTTACCAAAGCGTGTAAAGGACTTCAAGAAGAAATCATCCAAGTTGCCTCAAGAACACCTGACTAACTTTCATCATCAGTTGCTGAAATACATGAATGACATAGCCAAGACACTAAATGACTGGATCATTGATATCGAAACTTTGACAGATCTACCTGAACCACCAAAGTGAGTCTTTACCACCGTAGATTAGCTGCAATGCCTCCGAAGTTCTGGAGCTGCGCTCCTGATTCGGTCTGCGGTGTGAATATCATGAGATCAGTGCTAAACTTCTCCAATTCATCATATATCTCATCAATTAGCTCCATTTTGTCTTCAGTTATCATGAGGGTTTCAACGCGTCCATTTCTTAGCGCTCTAAGGACTTCTTCCTTACCGTAAGTTGCTGCCCTGTCACCCTTCATCAGAGACTCCATGAACTCGTCCCAAGCTTGTCTTTCCTCATAAATCTCAGTTTCACGCATAATTCGAGATGCTTCTTTTACAGCCTGATAGAGACCTGATTCATCGACCATACTTACCGAGATGATATTGTCAGCGACCTTTTCCTTAAGCCGATAATCTAGTCCACCTTTTTCAAGAAACTCCTGTGCTCGGATAGTGTTTCCGCCCAGGACGATTGCATCAATATTATCGATATCATCTAACAGCAATTCCTCTAGCAAATTCCCAACGTATTTGTAGAAGTCATGTATTTTCTCTTCACGAATACGCTGGTATCGTTTTGCACTCTGTCCCCCCGCTCTCGTCTTACCAATGATGTAGAAGTCTTCATCCCGTACCAGCTCGACGCTCTTTCCACGAAGGTAGCCAATGGTCACCTTTCCACCTTCTATGAGCACAATCACGACAAGGCTCTTTGGAACAGTCATCGCTTCTAGTTCACTGGTATCAAACTCACGACCACATACGTAGTTGAATTGTGAGATGGGCATCGGAGGAACTACAATTTCACGAACCTCTTCACCCGTACCGCCTTCCTCTTCAATACCGAAAAAGAAAGCAATTCCATTGTCCGGCATTTGCCCGATTTTGGTTAGCTCGCTGAGAATTGCGGTGAGGTTATCGGAAACATTCTTCCGATTTGTTTTGGATTTGATATTCTCAGCTCCTGCTAACTCGTCCCGGACAAAGCTTATGACATCAGTCAGGCTTTTTGTTGGAGGGATGTAGAGGGTAGTGAAGGAGCTGTGCCGACCCTGATATTCTTTCAGCTGCTCAATCTTCCTCTTGAGTTTCTGGCGAGCGAGTGACATATCTATTCATCCGTGATTGTTCTAGTTGCTTATGACTAATACCAAGAATTAGGTATACATGGCAACTGCCTAGATGATGGGCCTGTCATTGCGCTTTTTAACATTATGACATCGACTCTAGGCTCCTTCTTTTCTAAATCTGACAGATACCTACCGCACGGACATGGCATTTTACG
>CAZYLT010000025.1:0-25335 GCA_964648855.1 uncultured archaeon | reverse complement strand
GAGCAAACCACATGACGACCGGTACAGGGGGCTAGGGTTCCGGTCAGCGGACCAGTCATGAATAAGAGTGGATTTTCAGGATCGAGTGGTTGTACATTTGGATCCAGGTAATCATACAGTAACCTTGCTGCATAGCCACTTCCTCCTATGAATGATTGAGCAATTTCGGGTTCTATCGAGATATCCGAAACTACTGCTTTTGTGAGGTTAACAGTGAGTATTTTCCCCATGTAACCATGCATCAGTTCCTTCCCTCGGAAGTTATTAGATCACTTTAGTTCGGTGACATGGACACTGCAAGAAACACACGGGTCGTAAGAGCGGACAACGGTTTCCAGTTTCTTGCCAATCTCTTTGGTATCTTTCAAACCCTTGTTCAATAATCCCTGTGACATCCGTTGAAGATCCGCCTCCATGATAGGAAGAAACATGGCTGTGGGCGTTATGATGTCGCATTTGTTGACTCTCCCGTTCTTATCAACACCTATTGTATATGCCAATAGACCCCTTGGAGCCTCTGTTACAGACACCCCAGTTCCAGGTACAATCCTTGGTTGTATTCTCTGTTCATAGCGTTTCAAATTATCAGCCAAATCACGACTAATGGCTTCTGCTCTATGAGTGTAATAGACAAGCTCGATCGCCTGAGCGAAATTATTGGACATAGGATTGTCCGAATCAAGATAGGTTTTGTACATTCCAGCGAGTTCCTTCGCTCGTCCTTCAAGCGTACCATTGAAGAGTGTATAGCGAGATAGTGCACCAGTCATGAATGGAGCATCATTATAGTGAGAATGTTTTGCAAACGAATGTGGAACCACAGATTCTGAAATTCTCATCTCATATGCATCATTCTTGAATTTTCCACCATCAGTTGAGTGGATTTCGCTGCCAAACATTGTATAGTGCTTGCCTAGAGGTTGCAAAGCAAGATGATTGCGAGCAGCCTGAACTTCAGGCCAATTCCGATAGCTGACGAGATGTTCAAGGGCCTCTTCAGATTCATTTCGGAGAGATTTCAATCTGCTCGCTAGAGAGAGTAGTTTATTCTTGGGGGGGAGAGAACCAAAACCACCAAGGAGTAGATTCTCCTGATGAATATACCTAGACCCGATTACGGTTTGGATGTCTGCACCGATGTCTTTCATTTTCATTCCAGCTTTCACAGTGTCAGGATAGTCCTTCGCCATTGTAAAGGCGCCAGGATAACCGAGAAAGTCTGGCAAAACCAGTAGAAAGAGATGAAGAGCATGGCTCTCCAGATAGTCGCCTATGTATAGTAGCTCTCGGAATTTCTTGGTCTGCTCTGTAGGCTCCAGGCCGATAGCATCCTCTATTGCTTCAACTGCAGTGATCTTGTGTGCTGCAGCACAGAAAGAACAGACTCGGGGAAAGACAGCTGCAGCTTCTTCGACGGGTTTGCCCAATGTTATCGCCTCGAAATAACGTGGTCCCTCGAAGACGTTCACGTTTACGACTTCAACAGTCTTTCCATCATAGATAACCTCAATGCCTGCCTTTCCCTCAATTCTGGCAATATGATCAACATTGATTGGACGAGTCAATTTCGATTTCTTACTTGATTTCTTCTTTTCAGTCGATGTCATTCGCTCTCCTCTCCGAAAATTTCCCTAAGCATGGGCTCAAGATTGGAATCGTGTGCCCCAAAAACACGCAACCTGTCCCGGATAAATTCCTTATCCATTCCTTTCATCCGAAATGTCTTAGCCAATGAGTCAAACCAAGCGGTTTCATACGGTACTGGACCTCTACAGCCCACACATGGTACGTTGAATGAGGGGCACCTTGCCTTGCATCCTGCAGTGATCACTGGCCCTAAACAGGGAGCGTCTCTCTCAATAAGGATACAAGGATTGCCTGCAAGTCGACACTCAGCACAGACTGGATAGTCCTTTGGCTCCGGGTACGTGCCAAATAAGAAGGCCGATATGAAATACATCAATTCATCTTCCTCTGGGGGACAACCAGGAAGAGAATAGTCAACTTCAACATGTTGTTCTATTGGAGTTGCTTGAAGTGGTTTCATATCTATCTTAGCATCCCCGTAAACAGTTGAGTGGAGTTCATCAATGCTCATCTCTCCTTCCGCCCAACTCTGTACACCTCCATGGACAGCACATGCACCTAATGCGACAACAATGCGTGAGTGTTTTCGTATCTCCTTTAGTTCCTCCAAGTCCTTCTCGGTAGAAACTGAACCCTCAACAAATGCGATATCCACATCTGCTGGAATCTTGCTATTGCTGGACATCATGTAGAAACTCTCGATTTGAAAAGCATCGGCAATCTCCAGAATCTTCTGAACGGTTGCTAGTTTCAGTTGACAGCCATAACAAGAAGTGAGCCCGTATACACCGACTCTTGGTTTACAATCAGTTCTGCATTCGTCAATAATGGCCATTCTATATCAACCCCGGAATGGAAGTTATTGCGTAGTAGTCAAACACCGGACCATCCTTACACGCATACTTCCATGAGGTCGCGGTACCGATGTTACAGTGTCCACATTTTCCAGTCCCACAGTACATCTTTCGCTCTAGAGTGACCCATATATAGCGCGGGTCATAACCAGATTCAACCAAGTGGTCGAACATGCCTCGATACATTGCTGGAGGCCCACACATTGCAACGGCACAATTCTTCGGGTCTACATTGGCCTTATCCATATGCTCGGTCGCCCTGCCATGGAAACTTGGATATTCGGGGTCTCTGGTGACGCTTTGAACTATTGCAATGTTCTCCGCGGTAGCAATATCCTTCATTGCTTCCAGTTCTTTCTCAAACAACAATTCTTTGCCATACTTGGCAGTATTGATTATAGTGATGTTCCCAAATTGCCATCGATTGTCAATAGCATAGAGAAATACTGACCGCAGCGGTGCCATTCCAAGTCCTGCAGCAACACAGAGCAAATCCCGTCCGTGGAACTGCTCCATGGGGAACCCGTTTCCGTATGGCCCTCTGATACCAACCAAATCACCCGGTTCCAGCTGATGAATTTGTGAAGTCACTTTCCCTGTATTTCGTATGCACAACTCAAAGAAACCCATTCTTCTCGCCGATGAGCAGATGGATATAGGCACTTCTCCAAGGCCAAGCAGAGACACCTGAACAAATTGACCTGGCTTAAAGCGCCAGTTCTGTGCGACTTCAGAGTCTTCAAAGCGAAATAGGAACAAATCTTCTTGTTCAGTCAATGGGTATCTTCTGAGCAGACGGCACTTGTTTGTATCATAGATGTTAGCCTTAGAGCCATTGTTATTTGTCAATTAGACCACCTCCTTATAGCCACCAATCTCCATGAGGTTTTTCTTGAAGTTGATTTCAGCTGGACAGAAATAGGTGCATCTGCCGCATCCCACACAGTACGCAGTAGTTGTATCGGGACAATATGCATTCTTACACTGGTAACGATTGAAAAATCTGGACTTCTTAGTGGGCCGAAAATTGTGAGGCCCAGCAACAAGCCCATGTGACCGAAACTGACATGAATCCCAGTATTTTATTCTCTCACCCGTGCGTCCGTCAATGCTTGGGATATCTCTGTAGGTATGACAGCGACAGGTCGGACAGGTTAGAGTACAATTTCCACAGCCGAGGCATTTGTCGCTCTCACGGTCGTACATCTCGTGGTCCATTCGCATCTCAAGGAAGTATCTCAAATCATCCCAGTTGCCCTTTACAGTCCACATACTTGCCTTCTTCGCTTCGAATTCCTCCAGGTTTTTGGTATCTTTGTCAGTGATTTCCTCAAAGAGCTCAGGGTAGGGGTCTACTAACTTGTGACCCGTTACGGTTCCAACCCTGACTAAAAATCCGTCAGGCAGCTCATGGAAAAATAAGTCAAAGCCAGCGTCCACAAATTCAATACGTCTTACATTGCAGAAGCAATACTCATCTGGAAGGCAGGATAGGCCGATAATTATGCCGCTCGTTCTTCGTTTCTGATAATATGGGTCTGGTTGTTCGTCCATGAATACAGAGTCCATAATTCGCAGACCAACGATGTCACAATTATGCACTCCAAATAGGATGACTCTCTTGTCACGTGGGGTGTTTTCATACATTTCGCCCCGAGCTGTGTCAAACTTGAACATGACCTCTTCTTCGGGATAGAAGAAACGACGAGGAGGTCTAATGGTTCGATTATATTCGAATGCAACTTCCTTTACGTCATCAACTTCGCAGAAATCATAGAACTTCTCAGAGATCTTCATCGGAGCATGAAGAGTTCCAACCTCTTTGAGCCGCTCTAGGAACTTGTATGTATTCTCTTTTGATATCTTGATATAGCGCACGGATGAAACACCTCTGATATTCTAGTAGACAGCAGATTCTATCCCCCGATTTTTAATAAAGCCGTGCATAAGTACATACTTGTACATAGCTCAAAAATGTGTCAAAAATAATAAATTCAAGCAAAATATGTACAGATGAAGTCATCACGATTACAATTGATGCTCCTGAGGATTATGCTTTGTTTATAGAGTGGATGGACGATAGGACCAATATTGTACATGTGTTCGCGGGGCATAGGCATGCGGAGGCGATTTTATTTCAAACTTTGAGATTAGGTCTCGGTCATCTCCGAGTTGATTCCGTGTCAGAACCGAATGTAGCATGGTTCAGTTATTACCCCATGAATTTTGTAGCTGGAAACCCTCACTCTGATGAGGCACAACTACTTGTCGAAACAATTCCCTATCTAAATATCATAATAGTACCCGATGACGACTGGGCGCGGCTTGTAAAGGAACAGTATGGCGAGGAACTGCGAGTACAACAGAGAACCAAATTCAACCCAGATTCGCTTGACATTGCAATGATTCGCCGCTTGAAAAACAATATTCCTTCAGGATTCGAATTGCAGAAGATAAATCGTGACAACCTCAGGAGGGTAAATCCGGCGGTTTGTAGAATAATAGACTTGCATTTTAGAGGCGTTGACGGGCTGCTCCAACATGGTGTAGGGTTTTGTGCGGTTCAAGAGAATCAGATCTTTAGCTTAGCATACTCAGCATTCCCGTTTATTGATGAATTTCAGGTGCAGGTTGATACAGTGGAGAGCCCCCATTATAGAAGAAGAGGGCTTGCAACCGCTGTTTCAGCAGCTCTTATCGAATACGCCCTCGAAAATGACATTGTTCCTCACTGGGATGCCGCTAATTTGGCATCCATAAAACTCGCAGAAAAGCTAGGTTATTCCGATCCAGTGCCATGGGAAGCATATTACAGAGTAAAATCATAGTTCATTGATACGAGATCTACTATAGTAACAATAAGGATTGTAAAAGTTAAGCGAGTCAATCGACCATTTCCCTGCCAAGATACAACGCTTTGTGTGCTCGTCTGCAAAAAACAGGAAACTGATTCAAACGCACACTCTCTTCCTATCAATCCTTCCAAGGATCTTTTTTCTCGTCGAGCCATTTATGCTTTGAAGGAGGTAGAGGCTTGAAGTGCAGAAAAACTAAACCAAATATGATAGAAGATGGCAAAGGAATGCCAATTAGCAGATAATTCACCTCGAGATTGAATATAGAAATCAAAAGATTGGATATGGTTGGCAGAAGACGAGGAAGTACGCTGACAACTGCAAGAATCTTGACTACTCTTAGACTAGTTTTTCTCTTGTAATATCTGTCAAATGCTATAATGAAAGTAAGATACAGAACCGTATCGTATGATTTACCGATAAAGGACTATGGAGATGTGAATTGTATTCCATGTGAGTATACTGTATACACCCAAGCCCACCAAGAGTAGTTTGGATCAGAAGAAACAAAATCACGCTGTATTTGGAGCATATAGGGGAGAAATAAGAGAGTCAACAAAAGGAACGCAGTTAGTAGCCATTCATGAGATTGTTCCATTTCATCCACGCGATACCCTCCAGTTCTCGGACTAACTAGACCTCTTTGAGTAGGGAACTAAATTCCTTTCTTTTTACAGAGCTTATTTGAGCAAGGAAAAATGTTCTTCGCCACGACAGAAAGATTATATCGCCCAAGCTGTCAACGGTCGCGTTGGCGCAAAGCCCCAAGAGGTATGGTCAATGGCCAGTGACTCAGCAAAGAAGACCTCAGAGAAACCAAAACCCACAGATGTTGCAATCATAGGTGGTGGAATGGCTGGCATAAATGCCGCATTAGACCTGGCGGATGCCGGACATCATGCCCATATTATCGAGAAGACGGTGAACATCGGAGGCAACTATGTTGCCATCTATAAGATATTCCCAATGCTCGAGTGCTCAGCCTGTGTTATGACCCCTCTCACATCATTCGTTGGAAAACATCCGAATATTACAATCCATGCTCTGTCGGAAGTTGAGAGGGTGAAAGGCCGCGCAGGCGATTTCACTGTATCTGTGCGAAAGAAGGCTAGATACGTAGATGAAGACAAATGTACAGGATGCAAGATGTGCATAAGAAACTGCCCAGTCGAAGTACCAAACCCATATGATTTTGGTCTCTCAACTAGGAAAGCAATCTACTTGAATTTTCCACAGCAGATTCCACTCGTTGCCACCATTGATAGGGAGGCATGTATTGGGTGTGGAACTTGTGCAGGGGTTTGCCCTCAGGACTGTATTGATTATGAAGATCAAGATGAGGTCTTCGACCTTAGCGTAGGTTCCATTGTCGTTGCCACCGGATTCCAGGAGTACAAGCCCGTTGATTATGGCGAATACGGATATGGTGTGTTTCCCAATGTAGTTACTTCGCTGGAATATGATCGACAGACGCATCCAACAGGACCAACCGATGCTCATATGGTCCGGCCTTCAGATGGAAAGGAACCAGAGAAAATTCTATTCGTTAATTGTGTTGGCAGCAGGGATGTCCGAAAGGAAGTAGATGGATACAGCAATCACTGTAATCGTGTTTGTTGCTCTTTTGGACTCAAATTGGCACAAGTAACAAGAATGCATTATCCAGAGGACCATTGTGAGATTATTTACACCTACATGGATATGAGAACCGCGGGAAAGGCTCTGGAGGAATTTCTCTGGGATAGCGAAAAGAATCAAGGAATTGATTTTATTCGTGGTAGAGTTGCAGAAATTTCGGAGGACCTAGACACCAATGATCTCTTTGTAAAGATTGAGGATACTGATACAGGAGAGATAATGGAGATAGAGGGTGTATCTATGGTAGTTCTCAATTCCAGCTTTAGACCTAATGAGGGGCATGAGGAGCTGGCAAAGACACTCAATATCGAACTTGCCGATACCGGTTGGATAGCAGAGAAACATCCCAATCAGAATGCGTTGGAAACCAGTCGACCAGGCATATTCATGGCAGGATGTATTCATGGACCGAGAGATGGAACTGATACTGTGAATGAAGGAAAGGGAGCAGCCATTGCCGCTCATAGTTCACTACCAATTCCAGAGAGCAAACCACCGGATACCATTGACCCACTTCCTGAGGGAGAGGAACCAAGAGTTGGCGTCTTTATATGTCATTGTGGAGGAATTATCGGAAATGTCATTGATTCGCCAGGATTAGCAGAGTGGGCAAAGGATATTCCTGGAGTAGCTTATAGCACTGATTATTTGTTCATGTGTAGTGACCCAGGTCAAGAGATGATTACTGAAGCAATAAAGGAGCATAATCTCAACAGGGTTGTGGTCGGTTCATGTTCGCCGCTTCAACATGAAGCCACCTTTAGGTCTGCTTTGAGAGCTGCAGGTCTTTCCGGATATTACCTAGTTGGGCCGGTGGGTCTAAGGGAACATCTGGCGTTGGTTAATGCAAATGCACCTCCAGAGGTTCGACAAGAGAAAGCTCAGGATCTGATTAGGAGTGGGGTTGCTAAGGCAATCAATAACGAGTTTGTCCCTGTTGAGAGAGTAGAGGTGACGCTCACCTCCATGGTGGTCGGTGGTGGAGTTTCGGGAATGACTGCAGCCCTGGATTTGGCCAAAAAGGGTTTTGAGGTCATTCTTGTAGAAAAAGAGGATAGATTGGGTGGTAGATTGAATAGGCTCTATCGCGTCTTTCCCAACATGGAGAACGCAGAAGACATTGTAAAGGACCTGATTTCAAGAGTAGAAAAGGAAAAGAAAATCAAGGTGCTTCTGAACTCCAAAGTCGTTGAACGGGAGGGGTCCTATGGAAACTATGATATGACAATCAGGAATCTAGAAACGGGGGAGGAGAGCGTACACACAATAGGGTCTATGGTTGTTGCAGTGGGAAACGATACCTACGAACCCAAGAAGGGCGAATATGGTTGGGAAGAAACGCCAGCAGTCATAACAACTCAAAATCTAGAAGAAAAACTAAGGGCCGGCGAAATCAAGGATCTCCCAAAGAACCCAGTTTTTATTCATTGTGTAGGTTCAAGGCAGACTCCGGGTGAAGGGAACAAGTACTGCTCTCGTGTTTGCTGCTCTGCAGTCATTGCTATGCAAAAAGAGCTGAGGGCGATGTTTCCAGATATTAGGATCTTTTCTGCATATAAGGAACACATCCGCCCCTATGCAAATAAGATGGAAGAGATGTGGAGAGAAAACAGACAGAATGGTGTAACTTACCTTCGTTGGCTCAGAGAGAATCCCATCACAGTTGAAAAGGCAGAAGAAACTTCTGAGGCAATTGTAACAATTTACGACACTTTATCTCAAGAAACTCTGAAGATTGAATCAGACATGGTAGTTCTTGCTGTGGGACTTGAAGCTCCACATGATGTCAATGAACTGGTTAAAGCCTTAGGCATCAACAAGAGCCAGGATGGTTTTCTGGCAGAGATGCATATGAAGTTCAGACCTGTCGAAACGACTGTACCGGGAATCTTCTTGGGAGTGACCTATGCAAAGAATATTGCCGACTCGGTAAATCAGTCACGAGGCGCAGCTAGTCAAGCCTCGATACCATTGACACTCGGTACAGTAGAGATAGAATTGTTGACTGCAGAAGTAGATCAAGATCTTTGTGTCGGCTGCGATTTGTGCCATTACTCGGAGATATGTCCGTATGATGCGGTGAGTATGATAGAAATTGAACCGGGCGTTAAAAAGAGCGTGACCGATGAGATGAGATGTGAGGGGTGCGGTGCGTGTTGTGCAATATGCCCAACAGGAGCCAGAGACCTCCGTTGGTGGCGTGAGAAGAGTTTTCTCGACCAAATCGAAGAGATGCTGAGGGAGTAGGGTAGCATTGGTCACTCTTGATGGGTTATATGCCGGTTGGATGGTTCTTAATGATTTGATGGGAGATCTTCGGAGAGAAGGTGTTGACATACCCAGCATAACTCACGCAGACTTCAGAAACTCCAAGATGGTTCTAGAATATCTCCGCTCATTCAATGAAGATATCAGAAAACAGGAAAATGCTGACTTACAGCTGCGACAGGATATGGAGAACAAGATTCTCAGCTTGCGAGAAACCCTTCTAGCATGGGCTGAGAATGCTAATGGAGTGGAATATCGAAAAGAGTGGGAAGGAAAAATCGAAGATGCCATCCATGGGTTGAATGACCCACCAAAGGTTGAGCCGATGACTTCAATCTCAGATATCCCTCGCGAAAAAGATGTGAGCTTTTTTAGAATCAAGCTGCCAGAAGATATACCAGTAGAAACAGTTGGTGCTGTTGCGGAAGATTGTGGAGTGCTAATTCAATTGGACGGAAGGCGACATCTGCAAGTCAGTGGTGAGAGAGAATGTGTCAGAAAAGCAATGAGTCGTCTTGGTGAACTATTCTACGGAGAGAGTAAGCTACGATGAGATGGTTTTCAGAGTTCTTGCACTCAATCGGGAAAATTCATTTGGATGTTGAATTACTGGTCACAAATAGGACTGCGTAAAACATGATGAAGGATACGAAAGAAGAACGACTCGTAGAATCTCTTGAAGGCCTCTCTGTTGGAGATGCATTCGGTCAGAATTTCTTTGATGCACGAAAGATAATAGGAGGCTGGGAAAGAGAGAGAAAACTACCTCCAGGAACGTGGCGATATACCGATGATACACTCATGGCCATCTCAATTGCAGAGATACTTCTGAAACACGATAAGATTATTCAAGATGAACTAGCAACGGAGTTTGCCAGGGCCTTCGACCCAACAAGAGGTTATGGTCCATCTATGTATTCAATCCTTCCCCAAGTCAGGAGAGGCGGAGACTGGAGAGCACTTTTCGGTTCTCTCTTCGGGGGAGAGGGATCATTTGGTAACGGAGCTGCAATGCGAGTAGCTCCAGTTGGAGCCTATTTCGCTAGAAACCTCGATTTGGTCATCGAAAATGCAGCTCTTTCAGCACAGGTCACTCATCATCACCCAGAAGCCACCGCAGGTGCTATTACGGTGGCAGTTGCGGCTGCAATTGCACATCAAACAAGAGAAGCACCCCTCAATCCCAATGAATTCATTGAGGAAATTGCAGCTCATGTTCCCGAAGGGGATGTGAAAAATGGATTGAGACAAGCTCTGGAATGCAGGGATATGGAAACCAAAGCCGTGGCAAAATTACTTGGAGCAGGTCATCGAATCACGGTTCAAGATACCGTTCCCTACGTGATTTGGTGTGCAAGTAGATACTTGAGTAACTTCGAAGAGGCGCTCTGGCAGACAGTAAGCGGAGGTGGAGACATGGACACAACCTGCGCAATGGTCGGTGGAATAGTAGCATGCCATGTCGGAGGGGATAGAATTCCGAAACAATGGATTTCCAAGAGAGAACCTCTGCCCGAGATTTTTTCTAATTGATTCTTATGTTATTTTTCGAGAGGAAGGGAGATTCGGAATGCAGCTCCCGCATCCTTTTGCTGACTCAGTAGTGTGATGTCACCATCAAGCATACGTAGAATCTCCTTTGCCAAATACAAGCCAAATCCAGTTTTCTCTGATGATTTTCTCTTGAATATCTCGTTTCGTAGCTTCTGAGGGATTCCAGGACCATTATCAACAATATCAACATTCGCCAAGTTGCCTCGGAGAGTGACATCAACACGAACATGAGGGTTCTTTCCCGCATGTTGAGCTGCATTTCTAAAGAGATTCTCGAAGACCATCGGTAACAACTTCGAGATTCTTATTCTGATTTCCTCCTTATCATCAGGAGGGGTCAACTCAAAACTGAAATTGCTATGAACTTCAGCAGCCTCCTCCAATTCTCTGGTCAGAATGTGAATCAGATTATTATCTGCTTCTTCCTCTGGTCTACCCAGCACGGAAAGAAGATATGACATCCTCCTTGCAGCCGCAACACCGGTTTCAAGGATTTCCTGCAATTCCTTGACATCTTCATCAATGGAGCCACTGGCGATATCCATCGTCCCTATTATGATTTGGAGATCATTCGATAAATCGTGCTTCAATAGAGATGCATATAGCTCTAGTTCACGTTGCTGTCCGACTCGCTCAGTTTCAGCTCTCTTGCGGTCAGTGATGTCCAGGGAGTACTCTATCATCTGAGTGAGATTCCCTGAATTATCCAGGATAGGGTGAGCGTGAACCTCGAAAACCCTCTCTTCCCCGCTTCGTGTGGTGTGAGTATGCTCTACAGTCACATGTTCTTTACTACTTCTCATCTCGTTCAGGGGACAAATATGACCATTAGCAGCACAGGGATCGATTCTTCCGTGTGTGACTTCGTAGCAAGTTCGTCCCACATCTCCATATTGATATCTCGTTGCCTCATTTGCCATTTGTATTTCATACGTGTCAACATCAATAACAAAAAAGGGATGATTAAGGGAGTTGATTACCTTTTCAAGGAAGTCCTTCTGTTCTTGCAGCTGCCTTTGAGTTTCAAGTCTCTGAGAGATATCACGTGCGACCGAAACAATGACTGTTTCTCCCCCCAGGTCTACAGCCCTACTACTAAGTTCAGTGGGAAACCTCGTACCATCCTTTGCGATGTGCACTGTTTCATAGAAGACATGTCCCTTCTCTTCTAGTTCTCTGATTCGAGCCGGTACCTTCGGAGCAAATTCTTCTGCGTCAATATCCATAGGTGACAGATTCAAGAGCTCCTCCTTCGAATAGCCAAGTCTCTCGAGCGCCACATCATTGACTTCAAGAAAATTGCCCTCTAGGTCATGAATGAAGACAGCGTCACCTAGAGATTCGAAGAGAGCCTTACACTTTTGTGCCTCTTCTGTTAGCTGTTCAAATACTTCGCGTTCTTTCGTTACATCAATCAGTGCTATTTGCAGTTGATTCTCCTTTGGAATAAGTTTGGCAGAGAATCGCCCCCAGAACTCCTGACCGTTCTTTCGTTTGAGCTTCAGATTGATGTCCGCAATTCTTCCCTCTTGTCGGAGTTCATCTAGAATCCCAGCCCATTCTTCACGACCAACAGATAATTCTGAGGTTTTCACGGATTGCATGAATTCATCCTTATTCGAGTACCCGAATATCTTAGCTAGTCGCTCGTTACAGTCTAAGATTTCACCTGTGTCTAGTCGACTTCTTGCTAGTCCCACAGGCACGTCTTGGAAGAAGAACTGGAGCCATTCTTCTTCATATTCGTTGCTAGTGTGTTTGGTCAATATTCATGCCTCCCATGGAGCTGAGTTAGAGCAGTTATAATCCTAGAATATCACTAATTTCATCGAGAGGAACTCTATTCAGTTCAAAGCCAAGAAGCTCTGAATCGAGGCCCATCGCGGCGCCTAATACTTGGGTCACAAACAATGCTGGAAGCTCCAAGGACTCGCCTTTATCATTCTCAAGGCCCAAAACCTGCACGTCAAATTGTGTATGGCAGGCAGGGCAATTTGTTACAACACAGTTGGCCCCTGCATCTATTGCGGACTGCATCTTCTCTCTCAATATATCTGTTGCAACTTCTTCGCTTGCAATCAGTAATGGCGATCCACAGCATCGAAGCTTGAGGTTCCAGGGAACACTCTTTGCTCCTGTCAACTCTATTAGCTCGTCCACCTTTCTAGGAAGTTCTGGGTCATCAAAACCAGCCACATTAGATGGTCGTATAAGATGGCAACCAGGATGAAACGCAACTTTGAGGCCGTTGAGAGGATGTACAATTTTCTCTTTGATTTTATCTCTTAGCTCGTAAAGAACCTCTACGAAATGGAGAATCTTAGAACTACCCGTGTACTTCAATCCAACTTCTGACAAAGTCTCATTGAGTAAGTCCCTGTAGGATTTGTCTTCATGGAGCAGATGACCTGCATCCCTTAGCGATCCGTAGCATCCGTTACAGGGAGTAACGATATCATGATTACGATTCTCTGCGAGAGCTATATTTCTTCCTGATAGCCCAAGCCAGTTGGTTTCATCTATGGATTTCAATACAACAGTGCCGCAGCATGATGCACCATCAAAGTCTAGAAGCTCTACATCAAGCTCCTTGGCGACCAAACGCATCGAGCTCTCATAGTTGTTGAAACGATTTGGTATTGCGCAGCCTAGAAAGACCTCGTATTGCTGGGTCAATTACTCTTCCTCCTCAAGCGTGAGAAGCCTGTTCTTATCGAACATCTTCTTGGTATCATTGATATCAAATTCAGGTACTGGATCGAGTTCAAGATCCTCTCGTTCCCAGTCGGTGGGTGCATAGAGCTTGCCGTTGTCATAGAGATTCTGTCTTGCAGAAACATACCCCTGAGGTCGAATACCTTTCCGGAATGCCATGTTCTTCAGTCCAAAGAGTATGTCCGTTATATCTATGCCCTGGGGACACCTCTCCTGACATTGGTAGCAAGTTGTGCAGAGCCAAATCATATCAGAATCGAGTACCTCTTTCAGTCCGAAGAGAAGCATCCGCATAACCTCATGGATTTGAATATTCACTTTGTCACTCACTGGACAACCTGCACTACATTTCGAACACTGAAAACAGGTTGTGAGGTCCTGACCTCCAATGAGATTGGATGCCTCTTTTGTGAATTCAGGATCTAATGTATCGAATTCCTTCCCTTCAAAACTCTCCAGTGAGCCCCAGCTATCAGCCACTTGCTATCGCCCCCTTTCTCGTAACGGACTTGGTCCTAGCTTTTCTACCAATTCAGTGAACTCCTTCACTTTCTCAGCCCATATCGCACCCTCACTTGCACTGATATGTGTGAATTGAAGTCGCTCGGGTTCGAGTCCAGCTTTCTCAATAATCTTCTTGGCAATTGCATGCCTTCGTTCAAATGCTATGTTGCCATCCACGTAGTGACAGTCACCAATATGGCAACCCGAGATCCATACCATATCTGCACCCTGCCGAAATGCCTCTAGGATATGAGGAACGCTCACACGACCTGTACACATGACTCGAATGTCACGAACAGTTGTGGGCTGTTGTAGTCTGGCAACTCCCGCTTGGTCGGCACCTGCATACGTACACCAATTGCACATGATGGTGAGAATCCTAGGTTCACTTGGTGGAACATCTTTCAAGGCACTACGGATTTGGGCGAGTATTTGGTCATCCGTGAAGTGTTTCATGGTTATTGCACCAGCAGGACATCCTGCAGCACACTTTCCACATCCTTGACAGAGAACAGGATTACTCTCTGCATAATCATGTCCTCCATCGCCAGGAATTACCTCAATAGCATTGTAGGAGCAGTTGATTTCACAGGTGCCACAACCCACACAGACCTCGGGGTCGACTACTGATACTATGGCTTCTGCTTTCCGAATTCCCCGAATAAGAGGAGTGAGTGCTCTAGCTGCAGCTCCGCGACCTTGGGCTACTGATTCTGCTATGCCTTTTGGTGCGGTTGCAGAGCCTGCAACATAGATACCATCAGTTTGAAAGTCGACAGGTCTGAGTTTTGGGTGTGCCTCCATGAAGAATCCAGAGAGATTCATTGGAATCTTGAAAGCCTCCGATAGCTCCTTGTTTCCTTCCCGCGGAACAGTAGCCGTAGCCAAGACAACGTGGTCGACATTGAGATTTAGAACTGCACCTAGGATTTGATCCTTCACAGATACACGCAATTCCTTGTTTTCTCCTGCCTTTACTTCAGGGGGACTGTCTTGACCAAATCGAACAAATACTGCACCCTTCTTTCTGGCTTCCCGGTATTTGTCCTCCGCTGAGTAGAACAGCCTCATGTCACGATAGAGATGGAAAACGCGGGAGTTCGGATAGGCTTCAAGTAATTCTAGGGTATGTTCAAGGGCAACTGTGCAACAGATACTTGAGCACCAAGTTCGTGCTCCCTCAAGGCTCCGTTCTTCTCTAGAGCCTGCACAATGTATGACTGCGAATGTTTCTCCATCTTCTAAGCCATCCTTCTCTATGATACGTCTATTGAACTCCGGCATGGTCATAACTTCTTGAAGCTCCTTGTAACCATAGAGACCTTCCTCTTCAAGAGCAACGGCACCCGTCGCAACTATAACAACACCAACCTTCAATTCTTGTTCTTCTTCACCGTGACGAATAGTGACTTCGAAGTCACCTATAGAGCCCTTGGCACCTACAACGTTAGAATTTAACATCAAATCGATGTTTGAGTGAGCATTGATTCTTTCCTCGTACTCGGAAACTATCTCGGACGTAGGTCTGTTGTCAAAGTTCACAGTATGGAGTTTGTTAAGAAATCCTCCGACCCGATCCTCTTTTTCAACAAGATATACCTGATAGCCTTTGGCTGCAATGGCATCTGCTGCTGCCATGCCGGCCACGCCAGCTCCGATGACCAATGCTGCTGGCTCTATTTGTGTTATTGCCTCTTCTTGGGGCTGCAATAGCTTTGAGCGTGCCGTCGCCATTCTCACTAAATCCATTGCCTTCGAGGTTGCCTCATCTTTGGTATTCTGATGTACCCAAGAACAATGCTCCCGAATATTTGCAAGCTCGAAGAGGTACTTGTTGAGACCAGCCTCTTCGATGGTTGCTCGAAAGAGTGGCTCATGAGTTCGTGGAGTACAGGAGGCAACAATAACTCTATTCAGATTATTCTGTTTAATTGCTTCTTTGATGACCTCTTGAGCATCCGATGAGCAAGAATACAGGAGGTTCTCAGCATGTACTACATCCGGCAGATTGCTCGCGTATTCTGTGACTTGCTCAACATCAACTGTTCCAGCAATATTGACGCCGCAAGAGCACACGAAAATCCCAATTCGGGGTTCTGATGCTATCAACTCAAGGTCGGTTTCCGTCAATGCCTCGGTTTCGTCAGGTGGTGGAATAGAAATGTCCAATGCCGCAAGAGCCGCAGCAGCACTACCTTGTGCCACTGAGTCAGGAATATCTTTGGGAGATTCACAGGCGCCACATATATGAACTCCTGGAATTCCAGAGGAGGATTTTTCCAATTTATTTCCAGAGCCATGCAGGAACCCATATTCATCTACGGCAATTCCTAGCTGTTCGTAGATTGCTGTGTCGTGAGAAGGCACCATTGCGGGGCACAAGACAACTAAATCATATCTGTCTTCGAGAACCTCGTGACCCTTCTGATTGCTGTGTCTTACCAAGAGATCACCGGTAGACGGGTCTTCATGGACTTCACTAGGCAAGCCTTTGACATAGTTGATTTCGTATTCGTCTTCGCCCCGAACTAAGAATTCTTCGAATCCCTTTCCGAAGGCCCGCATATCATTATACAGAATATCAATTTCAGTTTCTGGAGCATGTTCTTTGGTGATGATTGCCTCTTTTGTCGCATAGGTACAGCATATCTTTGAACAATAAGCACAATGGTTTACATCTCGAGAACCAACACATTGAATGAATGCAATACGATGGGGCTCTTTACTATCTGAGGGGCGCATGACAACGCCTTCAGTGGGACCACTTGCCGATACCATCCGTTCATATTCAAGAGCACTGACAACGTTTGGAATCCTTCCGAACCCATATTCCGGAACTGAGGAGGGATCAAGAAGTTCATATCCTGTAGCAAGAATTATTGAGCCAGCGTTAATCTTAACAGTTTCATCTTCAATGCCGAAATTGATAGCTTCCGCCTTGCATGACTTCGCACAAGTCATACACTGAATGCAATTTTCAATATCAATCGTTGCTATATTTGGCACTGCTTGGGGGAAGGGTATGTATGAAGCCTTCCGCATTTTGAGGCCCTCATCATACTCATTTGGAACCTCAATTGGGCACACTCTCTGACAATCTCCACACCCAGTACATTTGTCAGGATTGACACGTCGTGTATGCTTAAGCACCTCCACGGTGAAGTCGCCTTTCTTCCCAGTCACATTGGTGACTTCTGAGTATGCTAGAATCTCAATATTTGGATGTCGAGAACAGTCAACCATCCAAGGGCCTTGAATACACATAGCGCAATCTAGGGTGGGGAAGGTTTTGTCCAGCTGAGACATATGCCCTCCGATTGAAGGCTTCTTCTCAACGAGATAGACGCTCGCACCCATATCTGCCAAATCCAGCGCCGCACGCATTCCTGCAATGCCTGCACCGACTATTACTACTGGCTTATGTTCAGCCTCTGTCATTCCTGATTTCACTCCACGGCTGTTAGGCGAGGCAAGCTCTACCTGTATGATAAAATGTTTGTCATTGCGCGTTGATTGGGTTGATGATGTGGTAGCTCCATAGATGAGCTGACGGGTCATGAAATAAAAGGATGACTCGATTATTCGACGGTCAATGGCGCGAAACACAGCCATAGCATGACCCAGAAACTGTGGGAGTTATATATTGCCCACATAATACAAGAATAGTATGAAGGCGGCTCGGTTATATACACGCGTATACTTGACGCGAATTCGCTCACGGGAGAGTAACAAACAGATTGATGACATGAGTGATATTGAGATTCGTTTTGATACAAAACCTGCTTCATCATAGATAGCTATACGTGGGAATAAATATGGCTGTATAATAGCTTGTTAATTCGGATAGTTGAAGAGCTATGCTAATCTGATGATTCGGAAGCCGTCAGCATATCTGGAAGACCAATCTTTTTCCAGTTGGGTTCACTCTTGCGCTGCATATATTGCAGATGTGTCTTGAGGCCAAATTCATCAGGATTATGTCCGAAAGCTAAAGCCAACATCTCTGTGACATGAAGAACATCATATACATACTTCACATCGAAATACTTCTGAATTTCTACCTGACCCAAATCTAGCTGTAGTTCGCAAAATGGACAAGGAGTAACGATGACATCAGCGCCCCCAGCTGCTTCAATACTATCGAACTTCTGCTTTGTGAAGTCAAGAGCTACCTCTACATCAGCTGTCCTGACTGCTCCACCAGCTCCACAACACATGAGTTCGTCCTTGTATGGTACGTATGTAGCACCAGTAGTTTCGCAGAGCTCACGGAAGATATGTGGTCTTTCCGAATCGTCCTTCTGTTTGACAGCCTTTGGTCGCATCCAATGACAACCAGGATGCAGTGCCATTCGTACATCTTTCAACGGTCGCGTCACTCGCTTTCTTATCTTCTCTAGACCGGCAGTGTCTACCAACGCGTCGACGTAATGAGTGACTTCGATTGTGCCTTTGAATTCGCGACCAATTACTGCAAGATTCTCATTGACTTTTTCTCGCAGTTCATCATCATGCTTTAACTCGTGATTTGCATCCCATAGACTGGCAAAACAGCCATTGCAGCCAGTTGTAATGGCAGCGTTAGCCTCTTCTGCAATAGTGAGGTTCCTTGCCGCGATGGTTGCCCATGTCTCCTTGTCGAATGATCCGAAGACACCAGGCGCGGGACAACAGGTAGCCCCTTCCATATCCAAGAGCTCCATTCCCAAGTCCTCAAAGACTATCTCAGTAGCCTTCTGAATGCTCGGATATCTGTGGGGAATTATGCAGCCCAAAAAATGCATGAATTGCTCTTTCTTAGCCATCACGAATCACTCGTCATCATCTTGTTTGTCTTGTACGAGAATATCAAATCCCGTCTTCTTGGCCAGCTTCTGAACCTCCTCAATTGCCTCAGGATGGGTACTGGCATTTGGAGGTCTACTGGGTAAGCCAACATTTTCTCGTAATTTTGCCCAAGTGTCTTTATCTAAGGGGACCGCGTGACCAGACTCCAAGACTTTCTGGGCAACCTTCTGATGTGGTTGGAGCATATAACCCTCCGCCACCGCGATATTTCGAATTGCCTTGATAACCTCAGTAGGGGTCACGTCCTGTGGACATCGATCAGTACAGGTATAGCAAGTAGTACAATACCAAAGCTCGGGAGCTTTTAGACACTCTTCTTTTAGGCCAAGCAGTGCCTTTCGAATAATTCCCCGAACGAGAAAATTCGTCCGCGCCCCAGCGGGACAACTGCCGCTGCAAGTTCCGCACTGATAGCAGCTCTGAATATTCGGACCTCCCGCTCTTTTGACCATACTAACAAAGTCAGAGTTAAGGTCATCAATTGATATTGCTGGCTTCTCTTCGGCTGTTGTCACATTGATACACCGACTACGGGCCTGCGCTTGGAATCTTGCCTTAAATCCATTGTTAAATCAACCTTTCCCTTGACACATATAATGACAAGATTAATCGTGTTTCGATAAGTAGTTGGTTTGATGAGATGTCCGAATCATGATAAAGATGGTATGCTAGCATCGGCTTCTATTGGGTACTGTGGCTCTTGTATTTCTAGTGACCCGGTTCTTATAGAAACAGCACTTGCAGCACACATAAACACAAGGATACAAGCTGGTTTGGTTCCTGAACCTCCATCAAAGGGTAATATAGTATGCTCTGACTGCGGAAATCATTGTGAAATGAATGAAGGCGATTTTGGATTTTGTCATTTAAGAGAGGTTGTTGATTCGGAAGTGGTCAGAAAGCATTCGGATAGCGCACCAGTCAGGTGGTATTTTGACCCACTACCGACAAATTGTGTTGCAGATTGGATTTGTCCAGTGAAAGATAAATGCGGAATTGGTCTGAAGAATCTAGCTGTCTTCTACGGCTCCTGCAATTCGGATTGCCTTTTTTGTCAAAATTCAAGCTATAGAAGAATGATGAAGTTGGGAGAACCTCGATTGACTCCCAAACAACTAGCAGATATTGCGGATAGCAGAACAGCGTGTGTCTGCTTCTTTGGCGGAGACCCATCCTGTAATCCACAGCACTCGCAGAGGACGGCACAACTCTTGATGGAAGAAGCAGGAGTGGCTATATGCTATGAAACAAATGGAAACATCTCAGGAAAATGGCTACGCAATATAGCAGACATTGTTAGAAAATCTGGTGGTACGATAAAGATTGACCTCAAAGCCATTACTCCCAGCCTATATACAGCTCTAACAGGTGTATCTAACACAACTGTAATCAACAATTTTAGGAAGCTCGCCCAGATGGGCAAGGACTGTGAGGGAGAGTTTTTGGTTGCTAGTATCCTTCTTATTCCTGGATATGTAGGGGCAAACGAGGTTCGGAAACTGACTGAATTCATTGCAAGCCTCGATGTAACTATACCGACATCTCTCTTAGGATTCATGCCCCATCTTCAAATGAAGGATCTGCCAAGAACAAGCAAAAAACATGCTGACATCGCCTTGCGCATCGCGAAAGATTCAGGATTGACAAATGTTAGGATTGGAAACAAAACCCTTCTATCTAATGCAGAATATGCGTACGATTGAGAAAAAAGTCAATAGCTGCGTTGTCAGAAGCGCCATTCTTATAACACTCCTTTCGTCTGGGCCGGTATCGAAAAGGCCGCCAGAGGGCTTCCAATGACCGATTCAATTAAACGCGAAACAATCGACTCCGATAGGTTTGACCCTGATTTTGTAGAGAGAGTGGTGGATGCTGGAGCAGATAGAATAAAGACATGCATTCAATGTGGGACATGCTCAAGCGTTTGCCCAAGCGGTCGAAGGACCGCATTCAGAACAAGGGAGTTGATGAGGAAAGCGATTTTGGGACTGAAGGATGATGTCTTGTCGAGCCCAGATTTATGGCTGTGTTCAACTTGCCTAACATGCCTTGAAAGGTGCCCCAGACAAATCAAGGTCACGGATGCCATAGTGATTTTGCGAAATATGGCAGTTGAAGAAGGTTACATGCTTCCACAACACAAGAAGGTTTCGCAGAAACTATTGGACACAGGACACGCGGTTCCCCTGGATGAGGCTAACCAAGAGATGAGAGGGGAATTAGGACTAGACGAAGTGCCTGAAACAGTCCATTCTCATGAAGAGGCGCTGAAGGATGTCAAGAAGCTCATGGATATAACTGGCTTCAAGAAGCTGATTGAGAGGCAAGGAGAGGAAGAGTAAGAGATGACAGAGAGCCAAACATATTCATTCTTTTTGGGCTGTGTAATGCCAAATAGATTCCCAAATATAGAGAAGAGTATCAGAACAGTTTTGCCTCAACTCGGTATCGAACTAGAAGAACTAGAGGGTGCAAGCTGTTGCCCAGCTCCGGGAGTCATAAGGTCGTTCAATGAACCAACTTGGCTGGCTTTGGCATCTCGAAATCTAGCATTGGCTGAAAATGCGGGTCACGATATTGTAACTGGATGCAATGGTTGCTATGGTACATTCAAGGATGCACTTCATATTGTCCGCGATCAACCGAAGCGCCTCAAGGAAGTGCAAAAGCATCTGAAGGAAATTGGCCTCAAGTATAACGCAGAAGTTGAAGCCAGACATATCATTGAGTTGATTTACGAGATTGGGCACGAGAAAATTAGAGAGATGGTCACTCATCCACTGGAGCATATCAAAGCGGCCGTTCATTACGGATGCCATCTTTTGAAACCTAGTAAGCTTCGACCTTGGGAAAACAAATATCGCCATGTGTTTTTGGATGAGCTTGTAGAGGCGACCGGGGCTGAGAGTATCGATTATCGCGATAAATATATCTGCTGCGGTGCTGGCGGTGGAGTAAGAGGCAGTAACGTTCCGGTTTCAGTAGACATCGCAAAGGATAAACTGGATATCCTAATTGATGAGGGCGTTGACTGCTTGGTCAATGTGTGTTCATTTTGTCACCTACAATATGAGGCGTCACAGGCACAGCTTAACAAAGAACTAGGCGAGAAAAAGTATCAGATACCTGTAATCTACTACACACAATTGCTTGGTCTAGCACTTGGTTTGGATCCAGAGAGCCTAGGTCTGCATAAGCATGTCATTAACACAAATCCATTTCTTGAAAAGGCACTGCAGAACCGCTAGAATTCCCTCTTGGCCAAATAATAGACTATTACAGCAAAGAGAGCGCTCAGAATAATCGCTGCAGCGATAAATAAAGCAGTGCGGAGTTCTTCAATGTCATTTGTAATCGTGCTTGTGGTAGTACCCGAGGGCGGACCTGTATCTACATTACCTGCTGTAAAAGGCGAGTCCGAAGTATCAGTTGTGATGTATATACCATCACTTGCACGAACTTGCACCATATATGTAGACAGATTGGAGAAACCGTTAGTATCCCATTCGACCCAAGTTGTTGTAAGGTCGGATTCCAGTAATTGGAAGGTCATTCCACCATCAGAAGATAGTAAGACTTCAAACGTTAGAGACTCTTGCGTGTTGTTATCCCATGCCTGCCAGGTGATGTTATGAATTCCAGTCCACACTTCGCCACCATTAGGGCTGACAAGCTCAACATGGGGTTTGAAGAAGTTGCCCAAAAATACGTTATCAATAATCTGTGAGATGGGGGTACCATTTGTCAACCATGTTGTGCAGTTGATTTTCACGGTTGCATTGTTTCCGAGCGCTCTAGTATCGATTTCAACAGATGATTCATTAGTTGATTCACTGATTACCATTGGAATTGCTGTGGCATTAACCTCAATGAGTGAACCATTCGCATTTTCCGAGGGACTCCAAGTGACATTGAGAACAATGTGGTCGCCCGAGATTCTATCCCCTGAATCTACCGGAATGAGAGTGTCATTCCAATTTGAGTAGTAGGAGAGGCTAAGTGTCGGCAGTTCAGCAGCAAGCATTTGTTCTTGCTCTTGATTCTGTGGAAAATGAAGATAGGAGCTAGTTCCAAATACTAATGAAAGTGATAATGATATGACAAAGAGAATAGCCAGAGCAGAATAGAAGTTTCCTCCATTTAAAAAACGTGCGCCGGACTTGCTCTTCAATGATTTCATTATTGCTCGCTCAGCCTTACGAGTATATTCTAGGTAAATAGTTCTAATTTTAGAACTCATTCGGTTCCCTCCGGAAATGGTTGTTCTCTCCAAATAGTAAGCGCTTCATACCAGAGTATTATGCAAGCTAGGACCAACAATAGTATAAGAATGACAGAATACCATTCAAGAAATTGCCAAAGCATCGTGGATAGAGCTGCGGTGGCAGATGTGAAGAATGTTGCATAGAATAGAAATCGAGGAACAAGCAGCCGGCCACGGCCTATGAAAAGATTCAGTAAACCAACGCGAACATCCCTCTTGATGGTATACTGTCCATGCACATCTTTCTCTACAACCCCGAGGTTTTTCATTTTCTCCAGATGGTGCATGGAGAGCGAGGGACTAGAGAGATTCGTACCATGTTGTATCTCTCGTGCGGTCATTGGTTGTGGGTGGCGGAGCATATACCAATATACACGCAATGTCTTGCCTTTGATTTGCTTTGCCAGTTCAGTTTCTGACAAGTTATCATCTTCCGACAAGTCTAGCTCCTCCAATTCTAATATTCCCGACGTATGTGGGAGTTCCTTTAACTCTGCTCATGCTGAATATCGCATACCAGACACAGAAACTACAAAAACCATTTGGAGATTTCATATCCCCCAAGGCAAGGTCTAAATAGCCGAGCATTCAGGCCATCACCAGCCAGACTGGCAATTGTCTTGGTAAATGCTCCGGGTCATGGATAGCGGCTCGTGAAGCTGTCCGTGCTGCTCGAGGAGAAGTTAGCGATGTCAACGGCACGAAAGCCAATTACACCAAAACCCAGACGTACGCGACAAAAGGTACTCGTGATACTGCAGGAGCAGTGCAAGCAGTGCGAGCTCTGCATAACATTCTGCCCAAAGAATGTTCTATGTTTTGACATGTCGAAGTACAACAAGAAGGGGTATCATCCCGTTACTGCCTGTGACATCGATGCGTGTGTTAATTGTGGATTCTGTGAGCGCATATGCCCTGATATGGCAATTTTTCTTGCTGATAAAGATGAGGCCCAAAGAGCCATTAATGATGGCGCCCTTGAGGAGAATACTCTGATTCCTGAGTTGATGGAACAAGGGGAGGAGGAAGACTAGCATGGCTAAACGTGAGATGTTCACAATGGGGGATGTTGCCTGTGCTGAAGGCGCACTAGCTGCAGGGTGTCGGTACTTTGGGGGATATCCCATAACACCAGCAACAGAGATTGCAGAATGGATGGCCCAGCGTATGCCTGAGCTAGGAGGAGCATATGTTCAGTACGAAGACGAGATTGCATCTATTACAAGTGTCATCGGTGCATCATGGACCGGGGCAAAAGCAATGACAGCCACATCAGGTCCTGGAGTCAGCCTAATGCTGGAGGCTATTGGACTTGCAGTCATGACCGAAACTCCCTTGGTATTGGTAAACATTATGCGAGGTGGACCAAGTACTGGGCAGCCGACAAGAGGGCAGCAGGGAGATATTATGCAGGCAAAATGGGGAAGTCACGGTGACTATCAAATCATAGCCCTGACACCCGCATCTGTACAGGAGATGTTCGATCAGACCGTCAAGGCATTCAATCTTGCAGAGAAGTACCGATGTCCTGTATTTGTACTCGCGGACGAGACTGTTGGACACATGCGTGAGAGACTTGTCATCCCTGATGAGAAAGATATCGAGATTGTTAACAGGAAGCAACCCACTGTTGATCCAGAGGAATACTTACCCTTCAAGCCTGATGATGATTTAGTGCCACCAATGGCTGTCTTTGGGTCCAAATACCAATTTTACGCCACCGGCCTGACCCATGATGAGAGAGGTTATCCCACAGACAAAGAGAAACCTCAGATTGAGCTTGTTACTCGACTGAATGACAAGATTCTGAAAAATATAGATGAAATCTCAGAATACGAGGAATTCATGCTAGATGATGCGGAAATAGCCGTCATTGCTTATGGTACCCCGTCCCGAAGCGCTAAGAAGGCAATAAAGGGCGCTCGAGAGGAGGGAATCAAAGCGGGACTGCTCAGACTGAAGACGGTTTGGCCGTTTCCAGCGAAGTTGGTTGCAGACTTGGCAACCAAGGTCAGAGAGATTATCGTTCCTGAACAGAATCTTGGACAGGTCTACCATAGCGTACGACCGGAGGCAGGTACAACGCCAGTTCATCTTATGGCTAAACCCGCAGGAATGCCACAGTTGCCCAGTGAAATTCTCCAAAAGATTAGGCAGGTTTCCTAAAGCCGCTTTCTAAGCCATTTCAGATAGCAGTTGTCTAGATAAACTATTTCTGACGGATTGAGTGACCTCAACGTGTCTGAAA
>CAZYLT010000024.1:0-30724 GCA_964648855.1 uncultured archaeon | reverse complement strand
CATTGCGAACATTCTCCAAGATTTCCTGTGCCTTCCTAGCTGCAATTGTTCCCATGCTAACATGATCCTCCTGGTCAGCACTAGTTGGAATTGAATCCACACTCGCAGGATGGGCCAAAACCTTGTTCTCTGAAACCAATGCTGCAGCCGTATACTGAGCAAGCATCATACCTGATTGCAGACCGCTTTCTGCGGCAAGAAAAGCAGGAAGACCACTCAAGTGGGGATTAACCAGTCGATTGACTCGTCTCTCAGACATATTTGCAATCTCAGAGAGAGCGATGCCTAAGAAGTCCATGGCTAATGCGATAGGTTGTCCATGAAAATTCCCTCCGGACACTACATCTTTTTCATCAGGAAATACAAGAGGGTTGTCGGTGACCGAGTTCAGTTCTGTTTCTAGGATGCTGCGGACATAACGCACTGTGTCAAGACTCGCACCAATTACTTGGGGAATACATCGAAGAGTATAGGCATCCTGGATTTTTCCGCAGTTAGCATGAGATTGGTTGATCTCACTATCGGGCAAGAGATGCAGTAATGCCTGAGCCACGTCTAGCTGACCTTCATGAGGTCGCAGTTGATGTATACGAGTGTCCAAAGCGGCTCTCGTCCCCCGGAGAGCCTCCAGACTCATTGCGGATGCTACCAAAGCGTTGCGAATGAGTCCCAATGCATCTTGGACGATGAGGGCGCCAATCGAGGTCATCGCCTGTGTTCCATTAATCAGAGCAACCCCCTCTTTGGCCCTAAGAGTCAGGATTTCAATACCTGCCTTATTCATTGCTGTTTTGCCACTAACTCTCTTCCCATCGTAGAATGCTTCCCCTTCCCCAATGATGACGAGAGCCATATGCGCCAAGGGGGCCAGGTCTCCACTTGCTCCCACAGATCCCTTTTCAGGAATTACCGGTGTCAAGTTTCTATTCAGCATTTTGATGAGAGTTTCCACCAGTTTAATTCGTACACCAGAGTAGCCTTTTGCCAATGCATTTGCTCTCAGTAGCATCATACCTCGAACAATCTCCAACGAAAAGGGGCTGCCTACTCCCACGCTGTGACTTCTTATCAGATTGACCTGTAATTTTTCCAACTGGTTTCCATCGATTGAAACGTTGGCTAAGTCGCCAAAGCCGGTATTAACTCCATAGACTATTCGGCCCTCTTTGACGGTTGATTCCACGACTTCTCTGCTCTTGTCCATCTTCTGCCGAGCAGAATCTGCTAATGTTACCTCAGCATGATTACGAGCTACCTCAATGACATCTTCAATGGAGAGAGACTCTCCGTCGATTTCAATAACCAATAGCTTCACCCTCTGTGTGTAGTACATAATGAAAAAACGCTCAGTAATTACTCTTGCTGATTTGACCCGACGAAGGGAGTAAACCATAAAGCAATATTGCACCTCTTCTTATGGGCATCAAGGAGGAATTCTGCTAGCGAGTGTGATTCTATTGGATGAATATGATTGGCAGCTATTTGAGGACATGGAGATGTTCTTGCAGAAAATAGTAACGAAGTTTGTAGAACATCAGGATTTTGTCCGTACATTCTCCGAAGAACTAACTCCTTCTACGTCAACCAAGTTGATTGATTGGATTGACCATGTTGTTTTGCCATGGGATTCAGATACCGAAGAAAAACTTGCTGCCTTCGGTTTTGAACATGACCCCTCTATTGACGCTCCGGATGGATGGGAGGTATATTCCAGTAACAATAGTATTCTCTTCCCCATCGTTCTATCAAATCACACCAAGACCGAGCTGGTATTGCAGCCAGAAAACCTCGCTCAATTTGTGCAACTATCAGGAAAAGGGAATAATATCGAAGGAGAAGAGTACTCACCCTACCGGAAATGCCTGCTTGAGGATAATGATGGATTCAAAGTTTCTGCTGTGGAGAGAAGTGGATATGATGGATATCGAGTGCAAGAACCAGCAGAAGATATTGATCGATATCAGGAAGCATTCGAGAAGTTCACACTGAGACGGAGGCACTATGTGGATTCTGAAGAGGGAATGGAGGCGGTACATCATCTTGTTGAAGAGATTGCAGAAGACTTGGAACCGCCACGAATTGCGGATGCCTTCTTTAGATCAGAGCGGGTCTATTGGCAAAGCCGTGACCGAGCCGGCCAAATTCAAAAGGCACGCCAGGATAAATTTGGCTTGGGATGGGGAAATCATGACCATCACACATACCGTTCATCACGCGAGCATTTCATGAAATTGATTGCAGCATTGGAAGCAATGGGATTCTCACCTCGAGAGAGGTTTTTTGCTGGAGAGAGTGCTGGATGGGGAGCTCAAATTCTGGAACAACGCACGTGCAAGATTGTAGTATTCGCAGACATCGATATTTCTTCTGGGGAGAAAGATATCGACTTTGCACATACGGAGCTTGATGAGAAGGATTCACTAGGAACAGTCGGCCTTTGGACTGCAATTCATGGTGAGAGCATTCTAGAGGCGGGACTGCATCATCTTGCTGCTAGAGTAGACTTTGCCCATGCCCGGAAATCGCTTGGGAGCTATGGCGTAGAGGTAATGAGACCCTTCTCAGATTTTTCATTTTTGAAACAAGCTTTTACTGGTGCTCAAAGAAGAGATGTGGAGAAGAAACGAGTGGACACTTTGTTGGAAGAGGGTCTTATTGGTGAGCGAACTCACGATAATTTCGTGGAGAATGGTGCAATAGGTAGCCATCTTGAAGTAATTGAACGAAGACAAGGTTTCAAGGGATTCAATCAGGAATCTGTTACAGCCATTATCAGGGCTACCGATCCTCGTGATTATGATGTGAGAAGAGCCTAGGATGATTGAGATTCAGGATTGAACTCATTCTCGTAATGTTGAGTCTGTTAGAAAGGACAAACAGAGGGCATTACACGCTAACCGCGGCTGCAAAGGTAATGTGTGAAGAGATGGCTGGTAGTGAGGACTTTGAAATAATCGTTTGCTCCAACAATTGCAGAATCGGAGCTATTCAACACTGTTAAGAGTTATTTCCTTATACATGGTCAGAGTACAAAAGAGGAACTAGTCGCTTTTCTTTTGGAGGAATCCAATAGTATCAATACCAATCCCATCAATATCTATCATCACTTTCCCAGCATAACTGTTTGGAAAGCTCGGGTATGCTCTCGTGCCTGATTGAATGCCTTTGCTAGTTGCGGGTGGCGCAGTGCTTCCTCTATCTCCTTGCACAGTTCATTTCTGGAATAATATTGTGTATAGAACCTGATATACAATTGCTTCAAAACTGGTTATTGAAAGCTCATTAATACACCATCAGTTGGTAGGAAGGGTCTAGTCTAGAATATCATATATCATGAAAAATGCTGTCAGTAAAGAAATAGCTGCATCGGATGAAGGCAGTTCTTGACCATATACACTTACTACAACTCTTGCTGCGCCCGCAACTCTAGGTACGTGCGAGCTGCACTTTCGATCTGCTAGCCTCGGACATTAGTAGCGGTGAGCTGAATGCTTCAGATGAAAATAAGCGTCACCGGACTTTCAGGCCATAATGGCCATCGAGGCCCTTATATTCAAATGTATAGGAAAAAAGCGAAAACTTAGATACAATGACAATCATAGATTGTTTGGCATTTAGAGAGGGTCTTGATGTGCGAATTAAACGGATAATGCATGACGAGAAGCTTCGTTCTTTTTTGCTGATTGCAGTGGGTCTTTGTTTGGTTGGTTTTTCTCTCTTTCTTCAACCTGCCTTGTCTTTTTTTGCTACCGAAACAGAACCTAGCAAATGGAAACAACGATTCAATGTCCATTATGATATGTTCTCTTCTAACGTCGACAATGAAAGTCATATTGAGAAAGATTTTTTATCTGTTGCAAATGTTACAAAATCCGAAAAAGATACTGTAAATACCTCATATTTGACGTTCTATGCCTTGCCTCCGGGGCCCCCAAGAGGGGATCCCTTGGCTATGATTCTTGTTTTCCACATCGCGAATATTGAATCTGCGGGGAAAATCAAAATACATAAAATGATAGAACCTGAAATTGAGCCAGAAAATCTGACTTCCACCACTGAAGATCATTATGAGGAAACTCCCATTTCAGCCTTAGATGCTGTTGAAATGGGCCGGCTAGATATCGATGTATTTGGAAACCATGGATTCAGGTCTTGGGGAGTTTTGGGATTTGCAATTACTGCTGAGGATGGAGTTTCAGTACTTATTGCATCCTCTGAATCTGAAAACCAATCAATAAGGCCCTACATTGCAATAGAATACACACCCTTAAGCGATAACAATAACGATGACTCTCATACCGCTCTGTATGTAGAGTATGCAGCCTTGGTCATAGGATTGATTGGCATGATTATATTAATAGAGGGGGCCTTGAGCTACAGGAAGTCTTCTCAAACACCGATTCAGTGGTAGATGCCGCGTTCTCTGGATACTAAAAAGGCAAATCGCCGCCTCCCCCGCCTAGTACAGGATTGTCGATGAAAACATAGTGGTTTAGGCAGCTGATAGTTACATCAACACCAGGCGGGGAACCGGCATACCATTCATCCCAGTTATCAAATTCAATCCCATCCGCATATGTGTATTGGAACTTGAAATCGAAATCAGGACATCCATGTTCTGTTTTGTATACCTCCTCATATAGAGTAAACCCAACGATTGAGAAATCCCATATATCGCTTACGGGTTCCAATCTAAAGTAATCTCCTCCAGTATAGACGGTTTTTGAGAAGTCTTTCCATCCATTAACCCACATTTCATAGGTTAGATAACCATTACTAAGAAACATGGTAAATGTGTACCAAGTGCCGGTTGCTAAGACAACCTCTTGAGGGTCATAATAGAATTCATCCCGATCGATTTCATGATTTCCGTCATTATCATGAGTGTATGAAGTTGTCATTCCCCAACGCTGGTCAATAGCACCCATGCTAGAGAACCCAACCTGATTATAGCTGTTAGCATTATCAAAGCACGAAAGTAGAACATAGATTTGGTCAATGCTATTAGGATTCGAGGTGGGGGTTCTAATGCTGACCTGCAGGTGAGTTGCCTGAGAGCTGGTGTATTGATTTGCTATTGATCCAGCATACCAGCCGCTATCGCCTGAGCCAGGAGCAATGGGAGGATGCCGGAGTTGCTCATTCACAATAACTAATGGCATGTAAGTTACTTGAATGCCAAAGAAGATGATAGCTAGTGATAGAATTGATCTGAGTTTTCTATTCATTTTGTTACACGCCCCATCAAAGAATAACGGTAATGTATTATATATATGTACATTTAAATGTTTTTGCGTATTTTAAAACAAATTTGTCACATATCTAATTCCATACTCCGATGGCCGCCCCAGCTTAGTTTATAGTACATCAGTCTGCTGCAGCCATGCCGCAGAATGGGAAGAGTGAGCCTACATATGGCACGCCATATAGCTGAGAAGTTTGAGGGAAATCATTGGACTGAGAATTGTGTAAATGGACACATAGAGAGTGGTTAAAGAGCATGCCATTATCCATAGTTGGCTTAGACAGCTGTTATTTGAGATAGAGAGTCCTTCATTGGAGAAAAACACAAGTGAATGAAGAAGAGGTCATATTGATACCCACGGCAGGAGTGAGATTCGAAGATAATGAAGTATACAAATCTTGTTAGAACACAGATATCAGGATAATCATTATTCAACGAGCTTGCCGTAAGTATCAGGACGACGGTTCTTGAAGTAATTATGACCACTCTTTCGTACCCGCATATTTTCAGCAAGATCAATATCATACCATAGCAGCTGCACTACAACCTCCTCATCAGATGACTCTTTTACCACATTACCCTCCGGATCAACAAAGAGAATGACACCTGGAACGTAATATGTCTCCCCTTCGTTTCCGTTTTGTACATATTTGTCACTCACAGGACCAGCGCCGACACAAGCTACAATCCAGTGATAGTTTGCCGCTGCGGATGCTCTCAGATACATTTTCTCACGGTTTTTCCAGTCAAAAATTGAGTCCGTTATTGAATCCATATCATCGGGAGAAAATTGTTTTCCGTAGAAATAAGGAGCTAGAACCAAGTCACTCCCCTGAAGCCCATAGATTCTGTGAATCTCAGGGAAGTTATTATCGTAACAGATAGTAGTTGCAATGGTAAAATCCTTGAATCTATGTATGGGGTATTTGTTCCCCATTCCCCAGTAACTGTACTCCTCTGGCGGCCAATGTGTTTTTCTATAGAAGTAGCGTTCTCCATCCTTATCTAGGAGGATTTGTGTGTTGTAAATAGTACCACCATGTTTCTCAGCAAGACCGACAGAAATTGCCACGTCTAGCTGCTTGTTGGCAAGAAATTCAACGAGATTCGTTATCGCAGGTCCATCTCGAGGTTGTGCCTTATCGTAGAGTTCGTGATTAAGCCAATACCCAGAAAGACTAAGTTCAGGAAATAGAAGTAAATCGACTTCTTCATCTGCCCCTTTTATTGTCCATTTCTTTATGAATTTCAGGTTTTCTTCAATATCGCCCGGCACAGGCGAGAGAGAGCACGCGCCTACGCGCATAGTGGGATGCATGATGTTCACCTTCCTTTTCAAACAGATATTTGATGCAACTAATAACGATAGCCCATTTCAATTGAAATATCTTCAGATATTCTCAAGCAAGACAAATGAATGATGTAGTTCCAGGAGGTTAGCACGGGCAAACAGATTTCAGATGACTTGAGACCGATACACATTTCGCCAACAGCTTCCTTATACAAGGTTGGAATCCCTCATGGAGATAACAGAAGAGATGATGGAGATGGCTAGGGTAGAACAAGAGAACCTGGCTTATGATATCATTAGAGAGGATTTTCCACCCATAACGGGAACTACTGCAATTGGAGTAGATGTCGCCTATGTCAATGATGTTGCGGTGGCATCTGCAGTTTCAGTGGACTATGGAGATTATTCAACACTTTGGCATGAAACTGTGGTTCGGAAAGCTGAAGTCCCCTATGTACCAGGATTCTTCTTTCTCCGGGAGGGGCCAATATTGGAGAATCTTCTCAAGAAAGTCAAGCCTGGACTTCCTGTTCTTGTGGATGCCAATGGAATTCTACACCCTCGACGTTGTGGACTCGCCTCTTGGTTGGGAGTTAGGCTGAATCTGCAGACTATTGGAGTGGCAAAGACACTATTGCTTGGAGAGATTCGGGAACGATGCGCTGATAGAGCTGATGTGACAGATGAGGGAGAGGTAATAGGAAAAGCAGTTTGGCTAGAAGGCAAGAAGAAACCGGTTTTCGTTTCAATAGGACATAGGGTCAGCCTTGAAACTGCAGTGAGAGTGACTAAGGAGGCGACCAAGAGATTCTACCCAGAGCCACTGAGGGCAGCTCATAGAGAGTGTAACCGTGAAGCAAAACGAGTTTCCTAGCTGTTGCACGATTCCAAAGTGAATATACTCATTCCATTTTATCTCGGACCAGTCTTTCCACAAGTCCTTCTTCTGGAATAAAGGGGAGTGTAATTTGACCCTTTGTGCCAAGAGCGTTGTTCCAATCAATAGATGTTTCAATTGCATGGGGATTTCTCGCCCAAGCTCGTCTTGCAACGCCGCCCATGACATCCCAGTCAATGGCAGATTTAATGATGTGATCAACTCTTTCAGATCCATCAAGAACCAAGCCAAATCCTCCATTGATTGCCTTGCTTACTCCAACTCCCCCGCCATTAGACAGCACACACATAGTCATGCCTCGAGCAGCATTCCCTGCCCAGCACTGATGAGCCATATCACTGGTTATTCTACTTCCGTCATAGATGTTAGAGGTTTCTCGAAACGGAGAGTCTGTTCCACCTGTGTCATGGTGGTCTCTACCAAGCATGACGGGACCAATGTCGCCCTTTCTTACCAGTTCATTGAACTTCAGTGCAATGGTTGCCCGACCCTCTGCATCAGCATATAATATACGAGCCTGAGAACCTACGACTAGGTCATTCTCGTCTGCATCACGGATCCAAACATAATTGTCACGATCCTGACCCCGTCGTTCTGGGTCAATACAGGACATGGCAGCCTTATCTGTCTTGAGCAAATCATCATGTTTTCCACTCAGGCAGACCCATCTGAACGGACCATATCCATAATCAAAACAAATGGGACCCATGATATCCTCGACATACGATGGGAAGATGAATCCGTCCTTTGTATCCTGCTCATTTTTCGCTATCTCTTTGATGCCAGCATCGAAAACGGCCTTCATGAAGCTATTGCCATAATCCCAGAAGTGGGTGCCTCGTTCCGTCATGGTCCTTATCAGGTCAAATTGCTTACGTAAAGACTCGTCGACCAATCTCTTGAACTTCTCTCTATTATTTTTGAGAATCTCGCGACCCTCTTCAAAGGAAACACCGTGTGGTGTATAACCGCCTTCATACGCAGCATGACATGATGTCTGGTCAGACGCAAGCTCAACTTTGATGTCATTATCAACGACGTGTTGCCAAAGATCTACAATGTTGCCATGATAGCCGATAGAGACCGCTTTCTTTGACTTTCTATGTTCATCTACCCACTCAAAGACTTGATCTAAATCATCTGACCAAAGAGACAGCCAATTCTGTTCACTCCGTGTTTCAATCCTACTCTTGTCTACCTCTGCAATTACACCAATACCGCCAGATATCTCCACCGCCTTGGCCTGCGCGCCACTCATTCCTCCCAGACCCGAACTCACATAAAGTACGCCAGCGAGATTTTGGTCTTCAGGAATGTCGAGATAGAGTCGTCCGGCATTCAGGAGTGTGATGTAAGTACCGTGAACAATCCCCTGTGGACCAATATACATCCATCCGCCCGCCGTCATTTCTACGGCATATCAGCGAGCTGCTGACATGTGTCCGTAATTGGCGACGCCGAGGGCGGTTGCTCTATGGAATTCTTCAGAAGTGTCAAACATTCCTACCATTAGACCATTCGTTGTTATTGCTCTGGGAGCGTCTCTGTGCGATGGAAACAATCCAACTGGATGCCCTGAGCTAACAACAAGCGTCTGGTCCTCAGTCATGACTTTGAGGTATTTCTTGATCAGACGATATTGGAGCCAATTCTGGCAGACTTGGCCGCTTTCACCATAGGTTACCAGTTCGTACGGGTATAAGGCGACATCAAAGTCCAAGTTATTATCAATCATAAGTTGCAGAGCCCGGGCTTCCAAAATACCTTCATATTCGTCAATACGCTTGGCTTTTATTTCGCCAGAAGGACGGTAACGGTATGCATAGATTCTGCCACGGTTCATAAGTTCATCCAAGAATTCTGGCGCTAACTCGCTGTGGAGATTCTCAGGCACATACCTTAGTGCATTCTTGACTGCTGTAATGGTATCGTCATAATCAAGGTCGTATCCTCGATTAGGAGCTCTTCTGTACTTGGAGCCAAACTTCGGATACGGCGGTAACTTGTCCGATAGCCTCACTCTCATGGCTTTTGATACATCAAACTTCATCAAATCACACTCAGTGAATATATCTTGTAAGGCATAATTTCCTCATAAAGGAACTGGATTGTAAGTTCATGATTCGTTCTTTCTGCCATCATGCGTTGATGTGCGTCGTACATTCGCAGGAACAGATTTTGACACGACGTCATGCGCTATTACCTCTGCACCTCGGTATATTATTCCCGACAGTTGATCCTTATCAGATGACGGATTCTCAGAGGATCGACTGGCCAGTGAAACAAGTAGAAAGAGAAGGCCAATGACCAAACCGATACGAGTAGATATGTGATTATCGATTGGAAGTCCATCATTATCTGTCGTATTATTCTGATCAAGTTGTTGCCTATGTACCTGATAGACAAGAATGCACCTGCTTTCAGCAAATTCAGATTGGCTGAAGACACCAATTACCCACTAGCACTTCGAGATTCGTCTTTGCAATATTTGGAGGGTTTCAGAGGGAGTGGACGGAAGCAATTAAAGACCCACCTTGCCGAAACGATATCAACCATGAACGAGTCGGAGCAAAATGAGGTGTGCGGAATTCTTATGGCAAAGATGCCATCCGCACATGATGCCAGAGAACACGCAAAGGCTATGCAAGATTGCCCTCGTTCTTTGATGACCGGGGTTTCAGGGGACAATTCCTATGCTGTTTTAGTTGTACCCAGTAATAAATCATGGTGGCTTCAGTATCCTCAGGAATTCCCGGAAATCATTGGAGCACTCGATGTGACAGTTGTTGATGTCAATAATGTGTTTCTACGGAATCGGAATGAGAGCACCCAAAACAATTATGATTCTCCACCGTGCGGGGCTGATTGCGAGAAGTGTCCGTTACGAGAAACACATAGTTGTGATGGATGCCCTGCAGTCAGGAGTTAGTTGTGAAATGAAGAAACTTGGATTCCATTGGACCATGAAAGACTCATTTCAGTGGATGACTGAAACAAGGGATAAAGTCCGTTCAGTAGTGTCCAATATTCAGAATGCATCTGGATGGGAATTCATCGAAAATGCCTATGCAGTTGTTCCACCGAGCAACCAGAGCAGTGATTAAGATGCCAGGAATAGTCTTCTTCAAGACAAAGAACCTAGAAACCTTAACGAAATTCTATACTGAACGGATAGGAATGGAAATCTGGCTGCAACAGCCTGATTGCACGATTTTTAGGAAGGATAACTTCCTCGTAGGATTTTGCCAAACGAATGAATTGGAAACAGAAGGCATGCTAACTTTCTTTTTCGAAACAACAGAAAAAGTGGACGCAATCCATAGTGAATTGGCTGATATTGCAATAGGCAAGCCTGTTGAGAACGAAAAATACAGCATCTATCAGTTCTTTGCTGAAGATCCAGAGGGGAGAACACTGGAGTTCCAAGCATTTCTACATGATACAGAAGCCCTTTGAAAGCGTACTTAAAAACCGAGAGGGGTTATCCTTATTGCCCCGTGAAAAGGTTGTGCACCTATCCCAATTTTACGCCTCAAATTCCGACCAAATCACTGGTTTCTGGTTTCCAACCCAGCTTCCTTGCGGTTCTGAAAGCTACGCTTGCCTCATTATGCTTACCTGTCAACCACAGCAGTAAGCGCAATCTATTCCATAATTCTGGGTCCTCGGGTGATTCCTCAGCCATTTTGCGGACAGCCTTTTCAAAGGTTGCGAGCTTCTCCTTTTCCCGCTTACGTTCTCTTGCCGCGTCTTCAAGAATCGCCTTCACCTTTGTACTCGGTGCCCGCAATTTGTGGGAAAGGAGCTCGTCAGGCTTATCGCGCATGTATTTGTTGATTGCTGCCCTCGGAGTGTCCCTTGATTTCCATAAGCGGCCAGCGAGGAGATCACGTTCATAATCATTCTGCATGAACTGGAGTAGCTCATTCATCTCAACTGTTATGCATTCACCCTCGCCAATCGAATTCTCGCAGGCACGAACCTCATGATAAATCAGGTTGCTCCCAATGTCATACATAATGGTTGGACTTGGATTTATCTTCTTCAAATCATTCATCAAGTCCTTTACTCTGTATTCATCCCGGTCAGGAAGATTACTCAAATACGACACCCACCGAATGTATACTATTCTCCTGTTTTCCTCATAAATTGTATGCATACGAGTGCTGAGTGTGTTTAGTGCGCAAAATTTTGCTCTATGAGAGAAACTCTGTGACTAACCGACTTGTTTTACATACGATTCTATGTCGAATTTGCGCTCCAAACCTCGGGCATTCATGTAGCGCACTTTGCCAAAAATCTGGCGTTCCTTCCAAGCACGATCATGCTTTCCAAAACACCAGGCCACCCCGGTATAGCCATTCGGATCACGGCCATCCAGCTCGTATTTGTTGTTTAGATGAAGAACGATTTCGTGTGCTTGCTCTGGGCTATCTGTCCACTCTAGGATCTTTTTGCCCCAGTACATGCGCATGTAGCCATGCATCTTCCCTTGTTGTATCATCTGTTTTTGAGCTGCGTTCCAGTAGGTATCATGTGTTTCGGCGTTATCAAATTCCTCAAGGCTATAGATATACTCTCTCTCATCATCAGCATGTTTCTTGAGGGTACTACGAGCCCAGTCGGGCAGGCAGTTCAAGGAGTCATAATGCGCGTTGTAGTAAACAAAATTCATACTTAGCTCTCTTCGGATAATCAATTCTTCCAGATAGGATTCAACCCCTTGACTGTCTGTTTCCATGACTTGAAGTGCAATGAATATTGGAGAGATTTGCCCAAAGTGTAGATAGGGACTCATATTTGAGAGAAAGTCTTCGGAGGGGTCATTTCGCTTGGTGTCAAAGTAATCCAGTTTCTCCTCAATGAAGTCATGGAGTCGGGACTTTGCATTACTAGTTCCTCCCTGAATCCAATCAACTGGCGTAACATCTTGGTCAACTTCACTCTGATTGAGAGCATCTTTCGGAGAATAGCACTCAATATCTGAAATCAGTGAGTCGCGAAATGCCCTTTGAGGAGCATGAGTTTCAACTTCGACCAAGTACTCGTCCAGAATCTTCTGAATCTTTGGTCTGATAGTATAGGCAGCATATTCCTCCTTATTCGATGCCTCCTCAATTGGAACGACAACATTGGTTTCAACTTGTATGAGTGGGCAAGAAACCACCTTTGCTATTTGAGTGCGCCATTGACGTTGAAGTCTTAGGTAATCCCGATCAACCACGACCAGAGAAGCTACCTCTGCAACCTGTGGTATTCTGTCAATAGGATTGCCGAGGACCACCGCAAACCCTACATTCCGATCTTCTAAGATCCTCGAAACCTCACTTAGTCCATCAATCATGAACTGATAATGTCTAACCGATGCCTCTGGAAATTCATTTGTTAGACAAAACACACACAATACAGGTAAATCAAGTTCATTCGCTTTTTTAATCGCATATTCTAAGGCGTGGTTCTCTTCTGCTCGTTGTGAGGCTTGCATCCAATAAAGAGTGTATTTGCCTTGCTGGACATTGTTATTGTTAAGCATCTTGACTCGAGTATTATTGTTCATTGGGCACACTAGTCCATTTTACTACAACCTACCATAACAAAGCTTCTGCAAGTGTAAAGAACGGTCTTGCGGGGTCGCAGAACCACTTCAGTAGAGGAAGAACTTGGTAACCTAGAGAGACCATTTAAACAGCCTGAGAAAATATCTTCCATCTTGCATAAGAAAATCTCTATTCACACTTGGAGATTATTGGTGAAGAACCACCCATTGTTGTCCTTACATGGATTTTGCTTAGACTCATTTTTTGGACACTTGTTATATTCCTAGAAGGGGATAGACCAGAGAATCCAATCAGGAAGAGGAATATAGAGGCGAACATAAATCATCACGAACAGGCACAGAAGCGATATAATCGATAAGGCCCAATCCCGACGACGAAATGATAGTTCATGGATGTATGTCCTGTTTTCAGAGGCACCGAACCCGCGCGATTCCATGCTCTCAGCGACAGATAAGGCACGTCTAATTGAAACAATTATGAGCGGAACAATAATTGGGACAATATTTCGGATTCGGGTGAGCAAGTTGCCCTTATCCAATTCAACACCTCTTGCCCTCTGGGCATCCATTATGGCATATGCTTCTTGTCCCAGTGTTGGAACATATCTCATTGACATGCTCATAGCGAAGGCAAATTCAAATCCCACGCCCATCTGTATCAACGCTTGGGATAGTTCATCGGGATGAACCGTCAGAAAGAACAAAGAGAATGATGTCATTAGTACAATAAGCCGCACAGCTAACGCAATTGAATGAGAGAATGGATTCTGTAAAGTGGAAAAAAGTGTGTTGAACATGATTATGAACAGGATCAAGGGTAGCAGGCCTCGCATACTCTTCGACCATCGCCCAAGTGATTCGCTGATAGTTAGGATTGGAATCAGAATGCCCAATAACACAACGAGCAAAGTGACATTCAAAAACATCAAGGAGATGGTTGCTAGCATAATCGAGAACACCATCTTTGAGCGCGGGTCTAAGTTGTGGATGGGAGTCTGCTTTCGCGTGTATTGAAAGACTTCCAAGAATGACAATTCAGCTCCCTCCCAGAATTCGCAATAGAGCTGTTTCTAGCTCTACCAATTGTGTTGTCTTTTCCGGTACGTCGATAGAGTTGCGTCTTAATGCTCTGGCGGCACGAACGAGCTCGGGGTATGCTAACGATGCCCTTTCCACAACATAATCATTTGTAAGAACAGATTTGGTATCCCCATCCGCGATTATCACTCCGTCAGACATCGCTATGGTGCGTGGGAAATGCTCGACTACAAACTCGATGTCATGCGTCACACACAGAACAGTACAACCGCTCTCATTGAGCTTCATTATAAGGCTTGCAAGTTTTTCCTTTTGTCGGGCATCCTGTCCAATAGTAGGCTCATCAAGGGCGAGAAATTTTGGCTCGGTCACAAGAATTGACGCTAAAGCGACACGTTTTCGTTCTCCTCCCGAGAGAGAGAATGGTGACCTATCTGCTAGGTCACCAAGTCCAAGGCGCGCTAGTGTTTGAGAACATTTCCTAGTGGCTTCTTCTTCATCAAACCCCAATTTCTCAAGGCCAAATACTACTTCTTTCTTGACACTATCTAAGAATAGCTGATGGTCCGGATTTTGCCAGACCAGTCCTACCTTCTTGGACATCTCAGCAACAGACATCTCACTCGAATCACGCCCATCCAAAAAAACCCGCCCTTGTTGCGGTCTAAGAAGACCGTTCATATGTTTCAGTAACGTTGTCTTCCCTGCACCATTGCCCCCCATTAGAGCAACTCGTTCACCGGAATCGATCTGTAGTGATACACCATTCAAGGCAGGATATATGCCATCGTATGCATAATGGACATTTTCTAGAAGCATCATTTCCTACTCGCCTCCTGCACAAGGTTGGCAAGCTCGTCTCCAGTGAGAGGAACTCCATCTAGGTTTATCCCTCCAGCCTTTAATCGGCGATAGATTTGCGTTGCTTTTGGTATCCCGATTCCAATCTCATCAGCCAAATCTGAGGATAGAACAGCACGGGCGGTATCATCAGCAATAATACGCCCTCGATCCATAATTATCACTCGTGTAGCATCCCGAGCTACTAGGTCAAGCCGATGTTCAACCAGTAGAATTGTCATTCCCTGTCTATTGAGACCTGATAAAATGTCAAGAATCAACTCTGCGTTCTTAGGGTCCAAATTCGATGTTGGTTCGTCGGCTATCAATATTGTCGGTTCTAGAGCCAATGTTGCAGCCAAAGCCACTCGCTGCTGCTCTCCACCCGACATCTCGTGGGGGTGTTTGTCCCGAAGGTCCTCAAGTCCAAGTGTCTGAATCAATTTCTCAATCCGGGCACGGATAATTGGGGGGTCTACCGCCAGATTCTCAGGTCCAAATGCTATCTCCTTTTCTACGTTCAGTGTGACGAGCTGATTGGCAGGGTTTTGAAAGACCAATCCAGCAACGGTGGCTAAATCTGAAACCTTACTCTCTCGAGTATCTTTTCCTTTGACATATACATGTCCAGCAATATACCCTCGATGAAAATGAGGTACAAGCCCGTTAATTGCTCTGCAAAGTGTAGTCTTTCCGCACCCGCTTGGACCAGTTACAACTATGTACTCGCCTCTTTCTATAGTCAGATTGACTTTGTCGAGCGCCAGAGATTCGGAGCCAAGATATTTGAAACTGAAGTCCGAAAACTCTACCAAAGGCATTACTTTCACTTCCTCAAGAATCAAGACGATTGGATTCCGATTTGGCTATTGCAGTGCGAATGAATTCAACCGACTTTTTCAATCCTTTCGTTCTGTTTTCAACACCATTGGCTCCTGCGGCGTTAGGGTGGCCACCGCCTTTGCCCCCGATTATTTCACCCAATGGCTCCATGACATCTGTCCCGAGGTTGACTTTTGTTTCTTCATAGAATTCTTTAGTGCTCCTAGCACTGAAGCGGACCACATTTTCTGCTGGCTTTCCAGCAATAATGGCAACATCCGCGCCTAATCCGATAAGCCCGCGGCAAGAACTTGCTTCAAAAGCATTTACAGTGGAAGTGGTCACAATCCATTTAGAAATCGTATGAATTCTCGTGCGAGATGCTGCCTTCAGTCGGGCAATACGCTCAGACCTATCAGGTCGAATGATTAGTGAATATACACATTCTTCATACTCCGCACCGTACTCTAGAAGCTTGAGAGCTGTTGACAGGGTTTCTTGGTCAGCGTAGAAAAACCGTCTTGTATCAAACATCATCCCTACAAGTAATAAGTTCGCGGTGATTTTGTCCATATCCAAATTCATGCTATCAAAAAGGCCTGTGACTATTTCGCAGGTAGATGAGCGGTCAGTATGGATAATGCTTGTTGCTGCCAATTTGGAAATCTCAGGGTCTTCTTCGTGATGATCGATTACAAGGACCTTTGAGGGGTCTTTTGTATAATCTTGGAATTGAGAACCAATTTGCAGTCTGCTGTTGGTATCGAGTAGAACGACTAAGTCAAATGTGCCCGATGCTTCATCTTTGATTTGAACATCAGGTGAAAAAGTTTGGAGGACTTGATTTGACAGCCTGCTTACATCGTCACAAGCTAGTGTAACATTGCAGTTAGGGTTAACTTTCTCGATTGCGCTCTGAAATGCATACATTGAGCCAATCGCATCAGGATCTGCGTTATGGTGTCCAAGCACTAAAGCGCGTTGGGCAGATGTTAACAGATCCTGAATTTTCAATTTGTCTTCATCTCTCGTAGACGCCCTTCAAGCCAATCAGAGCCATAATCTGCAGCCGCTTCGATAACGTTCTCAAGTTCATGACCAGTTTCGTACTTCTGGTTAATTTCAATCTCAATCTCAAGGTTAAGTTGCTCATCCATTTCCAAAGCACAACTCACAGTCATTTCTTCTATGCTCTTCTGGGGGATTCTCTGAAATATGAAGGCGGTTATCTCTTCTTCACATTTTTCAGCTAGTATCTCGACCTCACTGGAATCAAGAGAAGGCAAGCCTACGTCAACAGGCGGTTTCATCTTATCGGTCACTGAAGTCGAAGGTTTTGTTTGCCGAGTTCAACTTGGATCTTATTTTGAAGTTCTTGCAAGTCGGTACTCAGTTTTTCAAGCTTCTTCTTCGTACTAGCAAGACGCATTTCTAGAGTCTTCTGACGGTCATCTAAGTCTTCCATGAGTTTGGGCTTGTCAACCTCGAACATAACGCTTCCAACTGACTTGTAGGTTGTCACATCTTCCGGCTGTTTCTTTAGTTCATCCAGAGTAGCATTTACTTCATTAAGCTCTTGTTGCATCGTCTGGTTTGTCATCTGAAATGACTCGTATTGCTTCCGAAGGTTCTCAAATTTTCTCAATTCCTGCTCCAAGGCGGGAGGAATGCTCTGTGCCATCTTTTTCTCACTCCAAATCTAAAAGTGGTGAATTCTCTATAATCGCGTCAAGTCTGAGACTTAAGGACTTTCGCCTAGCAGAGTTTGTCGAGCGCGAATACTTGCGGATATCCAACCAAGATATGAATTGGTCGCTGCACGTAAAGCGACAAAGTCGTCTGCAGTGATTTCTATGCGTAGGATGGAGCCAGTCTGGGATACATCAACCCGCGCTCTATCAGATGGGGCTGAATGGGTTTCTGGTTGGACTGATTTAAGCAAGATAGTGGCTTCCCCAACTGATGAAGTTTCAATCTCTAGTACAATTGAGCCTCCGTTTGATAATTCAGCCATCTTAGCCACGTCTCAGCGATGATATTCTGATTCTAGGACCAATTTCTTTGTAATCATCCGTAATATATTGAGTCCAAAGGATTTTACCTTTTTTCAGGTCCTCCAACCACACGAAACTGGACCTTGTTTGGCCATTTGTGATATCATATGGAGAGGCTGTTACGTGAAGCTCCATGTTAAAGAGTTCTGCCAGTTCTGTGGCCAAACTGAGTGTTCGTTCACTACTATCTTTCTTGACAGCTACACCCAAACAAGATACATTCTTGGTACTAGAATCGGGAGAAACCTCTCTACGCAAAGCTGCACTCTCCATGCGTATGTTGAGGATCTCCTCTCCTGATTCGTCAATAAAGCTGAGTTCTCCCGGATTTCCTCTGAACATAGAAACAATAATGGCGGCGTTTGCCCCTACCTGATTTATGCGTGCACGAAGCTGAGCCATATTCATACTGCCGCGATTAAACCGAATCGAGTCCGGAATTGAGTATGCCAGGTCTCGTATAAATGAACGTACTCTCCCCGAGGTTCTTCTACTAGTTGTCAACAAAACCGAAGGCAACAGTGTCCGTCCTACATTTCGTCTTCAGGGGGTTCTTCGGAAAAATCCTCAAGAGGTTCTTCGATTTCCTCTTCGCCTTCCATGACATCAGATGCCTCAATTACAGGGGTTTTCTCTATATTAGGAAGGAATTCTAATGACTCCACATCCTCTTCTTCACGGAGAGAGAGAAAGTCACCAGCTACACGTTGTGCAATAGCTCTTCTTGCCGCTCTGCCAGCGTCAGTATAGGGCACATATGCCCCACCAGCGAAAACAAGTTCACACTTGCGGCATTCCCAAAGACCAGCTGCCTTTCTCTTGAGAGCTCTCGTTGCACAAGATGGACAGCGATGAGGTTCATCTCGCCGCTTCTCAATATCAAGAACAGTCCTACGAAGTTTTGCACCGTATCTAGCTCCAAGTCGGCCTGTGGTTCCAACTTTCTTTGTTCTTCCCATCTTATGTTCGCCTCAAGTGATAATTTGACTTCAAAACTATAGCCTTTGAGAGCGCTGATGAAGTCAGGCAGTCGCCCTCGGTTAGCCTTATTAGCATATCTATTTAGCGGCTGAAGAGGAGAGGGAGAATCCCTCTCTCTACCTCAATATTCCGCTAGTCCACTTCTTTCAAAGCTTGCTCTAGAATCTCTCGAAGCTGCTTTGAGCCTTCAAGTGCCATACCCATGGATTGGTCTATTTCATCCAATGTCATCGGGCCGACTCCGCCACCCTTCTGGATTGCGGTAAGATTCTGAGACTCATCCACAGCCACGGTTAATCGGCTGTCCTGAACCATCTCCTCTTTGATATGAGGGTCAATGACCAAGTGTTTACCGATTTTGCCGATTGTGCACTCGATAGCGTGATTTTCGACGGGCACTTTGAGTATTTTTCCGGTTTCGACTAAATCACCGTCTTCGAGCTTCATCTCAGGATACTGAGCTGAACCCAGTGCGGCGTTCACAGCCAATGACGATGCATCGATCAAGTTCCCATCATATTCTAGTGGATACACGTCACAAAACACCAGGTATACCTTCTTTCCAGACTCAATAACAAGCTTAGATACGTTTACACTCTCAGACTCGCGTACACCTCTATCCACAACACGTGCCAACTCAATGGCGTCTTGTCTTGGTGGACCAAGTTCGAACATTGGTGATGCCAAAGGTGGTAGCTCAGCAGTGACCACGGTAACTCCCTGGTCAGGTGTGTCTGGGTATGGATCTCCAACTAATACTTTGACCCCTGCAACAACACTGGTATCACCAATATTTACCAGGGCGGAGCCTTCTGCCTTAGCAGGAACTACGTTGAGTTCTATTTCGACTGGTCGATATTCATCAAAGGCACGACCATCAATCCGTTCACCATTGTCCAATAGCTGACGAACGTATTCTCTATCAATGTGGCTAATTACTTCACCACTAAAGTCACCCATGTCTACTCATCCTCCTCCGGAAAATCTTCACCAGGGACATGTTCCAAGTCATCATCGTAGTCTTCATCATCCGCGGGAGCCTTCTTAGAATAAGCCAATTTCAGAGCATCTTTCTGAAGTTCATGCAAATATTTGCATGAATTGATGCCCATCTTGATTGCTTCAACAATCTCCTCGCGAGTGAAAGAACCATCCTGCTGTAATAGCACAATTTCTTCATTTTCTGGTAGTATCGCCAAAGGAATGTCGCCTCCACCGTATTTGTCTTCCTGATCACCAAGATCAACGAGGAGTTTTCCTTCCGCTTTTCCTACAGCAATTGACGGAACCAAGCTTCTCATTGGAATCCCTGCATCAGCCAATGCCAAGGAGGCTGCATTTGTTGCAGCACATCGCGTTCCGCCATCAGCTTGGATAACGGTAACATAGACATCAATCACTGCCTTGGGAAATTCCTCAAGGAATATGGCAGGGCTCAATGCGTTTGCAATGACCATTGAAATTTCTCTCTCTCTTCGAGAGGGTGCTGGTCGTTTCCTGTCTGGTACAGAGAACGTAGTCATTCGATATGCCACCCTTAGATATGCCCTATCGTTTAATGTAAGGTGCCTTGGGTGTAGTTCTCTGGGTCCATATACTGCTGCTATAATGTAGGTTTTGCCTTGACGTATTGAGGCAGACCCATCTGCCTGCTTAAGGACGCCTACCTTCATTTCCACAGGCCTCATTTCATCTGGCCTGCGTCCATCAAGTCTTAGCCCCTCTGGATTAATCAAATAATCGGGCTTTGTTTCTTGACTCATTCTTCATTCACTTCCTCTTCTTCAATATCTTCTTCTTCAATTTCTTCTTCGTCTGATTCTTCAGAATCGTCACTAGACTCTTCTTCGTCTGCCTCTTCGAGTTTGGCCATCTCTTCCTTCAGCATCTCTTCGACTCTATTGGTCAAATTGGATGTGTGTGACTGATTTTCAATCATTCTGAAGGCTTTTCTGGCCAAGCGCATAACATCAATAGTTGGCGCATCGACCCAAATCCTGCCATTCTGCCCGACCATGACCTTGATTTTCAGCGCATCCATGATCATCTTGATCATTGAGCCTTTTCGGCCAATGATGCGTGGAATCTTTGCCGGACTCACACGTACAACCATTCCCCCTTCGAGCTTTCTCAGACCTCTTCCCTTCATAGTGAGATAGGGGCCTGTAACTCGATCAAAAGCTGAAACCTCTGCTGCTATGACATCTCCGATATCCATGTATTTTGATATGTCGTCATCATAGGGTCTTCTCAGGGCGTTGTTTGCGTGTATCGAGGCCTGGTAAGGTCCACCAATGTCAACCTTCCAGTTATTTCCCGCCACGTAGGTTATTGTGCCAAGTACTAGATCTCCTTCACGAGGGATATAAACTCCCTGAAGGGGCACGACTTTTACTGTATTTCCTCTAAGCTCTGCTAGACCCATGATGGTTGAGTAAACATTCTCACCCTCCATGTAGGTCCCGACTGAGGCTCTGTATCTGCCTTCTGCCAAGAGCTGTCCAGGAACGACTACTTCTCTTTTTTCAAAGTAAACTGCCAATGTGTTCCCTCTCTAATTCTTCTATCTTATTTTTAATGAAAGACCCTCTAATCTGGGTCTGTATCTTAACGTACTATTTCTAATTTGACCTGACCCTTGGTTAACTTGTTCAGGTCGTCGTAAAGTTCTTGTCTTTTTGATGCGGGGATTTCAACAAGCCCCTTCCATGATCCATCAGGCTCCCAGTCGTCAGATTTAATGACTCCAGCATTTGCAACAAGATTGTAACCTTTGCCGGCATATGATGCTGGGATTGAGATTCTTACTTTTACGCTTTCAAAGGATATAGGAATAATCACTCGAAGTGATTTTACAATTCCCGGCACCTGTTCTTCGGCACTTATGAATGGATCAATGTGTATTTTTGCCTCCTCCATCGCCTGCCGAATTCGGTCTGGCGGATGGGGATGACCTGTCTGGGGATTCATTGCCCGCTTGGAGATATTGTGAATAATGTCTTCTGTCTTCTCTTCGGTTAGTTGTTTTCTCTGTTCATGTGTTAGCTTGAATTCTCCATACTGGAGAATCTCAGGTGCAATGTCAAATACATCTTCAGACCCAAAAGCATCTTCGACGAGGGTCTCTGTAGCCCTCTCTCCTCTTCTGGCATCCTCGTAGACTTCATAACTCTTCAGAATATCTTGCAGAGGAATGTTCTCACCTCTTCGATACCTGAAAGCCAAGTCAGGGTCTACAAACAGCTCGAATCTCAAATGACCTTTCTGAATGCCCACAACAACTGCATCAAGGTCGAGCCACTTATCGCCTGTTTTTTGACCTGAACCGCCGCCAACCATGTTTACTGTCAACTCCTACTTATTCTTACTAGTTTCTTCGGAAAGAATCGCTGCTATCTCCTCATTGGAGAGTTTCTCAAATTTGTGTGTTTTCACAGGAATCTTCGCAATCTCGACGTTTTCTGAGTCAAGTTCGCTATCACTCGCCTCTCGTAGAGCTGCAAGTGCCAGGTGTATGGCTGAGTCCATCTTCTTCGTTCTCTTGTAATTCTTCTGCAAATGCTCTCCAGCTATATCGCTGCCACGTCCAATGACTGCAGCAAGATAGCCTCGGTAAGTTGCAACAGGATCAGTCACAAATAATCGAGGAGTTCCATCATGGTCAACAGACGCGATAATCATGGCAACACCGTAAGGACGTCCACCCTGCCTCATATCGAGCGAGAGTCGAGTTACCTTAACATTGCAGATATGTTCTGCAAGCGCTTCACCAGGAATTTGCTCGTCATAAGTCAGCCAATAGGACTGAGCCTTAACACGAGCCTCCTGAATGAGTTGCCTTGCATCTGCCATGAAGCCTGATGTCGATACTCCAATATGATCATCGACCTTTGCAATCTTTTCGATACTGTCCGGTTCCTGCAAGGGCTGTAGCTTCTTTTCGGCTAGAAGTATCACGCCCTCCTTGACTTGAACGCCAAGAGTAGTCGCACCCTGTTCCACAGCTTTCTTTGCATATTCTGCGGCAAAAATGCGTCCTTCGGGACTGAAGATACTTGTACTAGTATCGTACCCCTTGCCTGAAACGCCAAACATAGTAATTTTCCTCCAAGCGAAACTCAGTAGACTTCGGGAAGTCAGACCCTTAAGTTGTGGGCTTGACTGACAGTTCCAGACGTTCGCTGAGAATCACCGATATCAGTTAGGCCTGGGCATGATTGCCTTCAGCCTTGTATCGACTACCCTGTAGTAAGCTGATAAAGCTTCTGGTGCAGTTCATATGGCTAATGCAACCCTGCAGTTATCCTACTCCTGCAAGAGGTAAAGATATGCCACAAAGCCCAGGCAGAGAACGACGGTAGCTATGGCAACTGCATACTCAAACATCACATGTGATGCTACACCAATGAAAATCAACATCAAGATGATTTCAGTCCAGCCAGCACGTACTTTGGTAAGATACAATCTCAGATTCACGACGGTCACAGTAAGGAAAATGAACGTGACAAGCATGAATAGAGTTTCCAACAGGGGGGCGATAAACGGATTGATATCATTGAGAGTGGTTAGTGGTGTTGTAATACCCGGAGCAGACCATGCCCAGAATGTAATAGCTAGTGCAAGAAATATGGCTGACAACACAACGGTAATGATTGTGGATCGAAGTACCTCATCGCGTTCAGGAATCTCATTGCTCAATGTCGTTCACACCGACCTCGAATTCGTCGAAGTTCAGCAACCCCACTTAAAGATACCGACAGGTGATTGTCTGTTTAGCCATGGGAATGGTCATGTGGACCGGATTCGAATATTCCCCTTTTATGGAAAGAGGCGGTATCAGTCTTCTTCATCAGTTCACTTATCCGTTCACCTATAGCCGCGCGTTCTCTCATCCTCTTCACTTGAATAGCCACTACATATGAAAAACCAGCAAGAATCCCTGCGACAGCACTAGGAGATGTACGAAATGCAAATGAAGAAGCCAGGCCCAATAGCTCAGCACCCAATGCTATAACAAATACAGAAACCATCACTCCCCTCACTGATTTCATCACTTCATTGGATGCCGCAGCAGGAGCTACTAGGATTGCATAGACAAGGATTGCACCAACAGCCTTTGTAGCCAGAGCAATAGCCAGGGCGGACGTTATCAGCATCAAGTAATGATATGCACGGGCATTAAGTCCATGGGCACGAGACCCTTCCATGTCAACACTCACATAGACAAACTCCTTGTTGAATATTAGTGTGATGATTACAAGGAGTACTGCAGTAGACCCAAGCATGACAATGTCAAAGTTGTCTAAGAGAAGTATATCACCAATCAGGTAGCCCCAAATCTGAGGCACCTGTGTCGGAGGGATATAATACATGAGGAAGACAGCTATGCTCATTGATAGAGCAAAGCTTACTCCAACAGCGACCTCCATCTTTTGTGCAATTCCTGACTCACCTGCATACCCAGTGATCAGCGCCACAAATACACTGAATATCAGGGCGCCCAAGATGGGGTCGAACCATGGTACAATGCCAGAATACTGTAGGTAGAGTCCTAGTGCTGCGCCTCCTAGCGCTGCATGTGCAACCCCAGCAGTCATGAAAGAGAGGCCTCTGAACACAAGAAAAGACCCGCTTGAGGATGCAACAAGTGCAATAAGGACTGCTCCAATTATTGCACGGAGTAAGAAGGGGCTCTCAAGAATAATCTGAAAGATTTCAATCATGGCGGTCAACTCCCGAATCATGAGTTACACAGTACATATGACCCGCATATTCCACAATTCTAGCGTTCGGACCATACACTTTCCGTAGCATTTCAGGACTCATTATCTCGCATGGCGTGCCTATCCCCACTAGCGTTCTCTGGAGCAGTATCACATCGTCAATGACAAGATGGATTGGATTAAGGTCGTGGGTGACCATTATCACACTGACTGCATGTTCTTCATGGTAGTCACCTAGTGCTTTGACGATGAGGTCTTGACTCTCCGAGTCGGTCCCAGCCAGTGGTTCATCAAGGATTAGTATCTTGCCCTCCCCGGCGAGTGCTCTAGCCACAAGCACTCTTTGACGTTGCCCACCGGACAGTTCAGGAAATGGGCGGTCCCATAAGTCATCCATTTGTACCTGTTCAAGTGCATACATAGCTGCGTCTTTGTCACTCTTCGACGCAATACGCGGAGCTGGCTTTTTGAGGAGTCTGCTCATAAGGACAATATCGCCTACTTTTATGGGGACATTGAGCTCAATATGATCCCTTTGAGGGACATAACGGACAAGTTTCCTGATGGCTCTTGCGTCATTTCTTGAGTCGTGACCAAATACTTTGACATAACCTCGTGTGGGTGCTAGGAGGCCTAGAGCAGTCTTAATCAGGGTGCTCTTTCCTGAACCGTTTGGGCCAATGACTGCTGTAAAAGAGGGAGCCTCAATTTTGAAGCTCACATCATATAGAGCAATCTCTCCATTTGGATAACTCACTGCGAGGTCTTTTGTTTCTAAGAGAATAGAACTGTCCATGTCATCAACTCCCTACCACACTAGCTTTTACCCTTGAAACACTCCTGTTCGCCCGGAGCGCCTTGATGAATCTACGCACGTCCTTTGCGTCACCGTTCACAATCAACACCTCAATACAACCGCCATCACCAGTGTGTGAGTGCACCATCGTAGTAATCATTTGGCTATGTCGGTGTTGAACATTCTGACAGTCTTTTCCTTTCCCATCTTCAGCATAAACCACGGTCACAATCACAGTGACATTTCCAGTATATCCCTCCAATGTCCTATGCTCAGCCAATAAGGACTGAATTGCATGACGCACGACCTCAGACCTGTTGGAGAAGCCTCCCTTAGCTTGGAGGCTATTCAAATCAACTAGATCCGTGTCACTCATTGATACTGCTACTATAGGCATAAAATCACCAAGTCATCGATGTTATTATTAATAATACCAACAAACTTATTAATTACTCGGTCGATACGGTCTTACTTATTGTTAACGAGGGAAATATAGAATGAAAAAGAACAGGAAATTCGTTGTCCCCCTCTTTCTGATAATTTGTTTGAGCCTGAGCATTACAGTACCTCAAGCAGTTGCACAAGATAGCCAGGTCCTCAAAATTGGCGTTTCAATCGCCCCTCTTGCGGGCATGGTAAGAGCTGTAGGAGGGCCATATGCTGAAACATTTATCATCCTACCAGAAGGGGTTGAGCCTCATGCATCCCAATTACCCACTGAAGCTGTTATAGAAGCAGAGGACGCAGACTTGTTAGTATTTACCGGCCACTTCCCGTGGGAAGAGGACTTGGCCTCACAGGTCAATGTTCCGTTCATAACATTGGACGATGAGAACGCCATGGAGAACTATCATGATTTTGGGGCGGAGTTGTCCCAATTTCCGGGTGAGGATTCTCATGACCACAACACGGCACAAGACGAACATGACCATGATGGAAACCCGCATGCATGGTGGTTACTTCCAAAGAATGCTATTGCTATTGCTAACGCAACACGAGCTGCACTCACGTCCCTGAATTCAACGTTCACAGACTTCTGGGCAGACTCGTTTGATGAGTTTGTCAAAGACGTTGATGCCCTCAAAGCACTAGTCGCATCTCAAGATGATACATACCATTTCTCTGACATGTCAGCAGTAGTAGTATTCCCAGCAGAAGCTTATGTTGCAGAAGCCTTTGGCATTGAAGTGATTGCTTACTTACAGGAAGGATCTGTGCAGATCTCCGGTAACCAACTCCTAGAAGTCCAAAACGCACTCAGAAATGGAAGCGTTAATCTCATACTTGGCTCAGATGTAGCCAGACTACAAGCTGCAGGTGAATTTGCGGAACAACTACAACAGGACTATGGAGGGGAATTAATCTGGCTAAGGGCCGTGTTCTTCTCGGGCCTGTCAGACTATATCTCTGTCATGACTTACAACATCGGTGCCTTAGTATCAGGGCTTGAAACAGGTAGTGTTCTGTCAGTCTATGGGTCAGACCTAGTCTGGATGGGGGCGACTGGCGTACTAGCAGTGATTGTCGTGCTTGAAACAGTGCTCTTAGTCAAACAGGTGCGTTCAGAGAGACGTTCATAACATGTGCATCTTGAAGCGGGACATGATCTAGTGCTACATCTCGACCTTCTTTCCGAGGCGGAGATTGTACACACGAAACTCCAAGGCTGTAGGGTCGTTCTGTAGGTTTCGATACCTCTCTTCGAACTCTTCAGGACCGATAAGTCCCGCTTTCTTTTCTCTCACAATCTCCTTGAGGGCCTTGTGCCGTTTGGATATCTCCTTTTTCGAACGCGCCCACTCTTCATGGTTTGCACTCATTGCAGTGCCCACCTGATGAATCATCAGTGTAAGAACAAAAAAAGTCGAGAACTCGGACCTTCAGCCTAAGCTCGCGTTCAAAAATGTACTGATAATCAGGAGGGGCAAGAGTAGGTTGATCAAGAGGGTTGATGCATTTTTGTTGAGAGATTCACCTCTGCCAGAGAAATTGGCAGTCAAAAAACCAAAGAAAATGAAGAGATAGAGTTTTCGCAACTTACTGCAGTAGTAGCATTTCCAGCAGAGGCCTTTGGGATTGAGGTTGTGAATGTTTTGCCGGAAGGCGAGAATGTCTATATTTCTGGCTCCGAGCTTCTCCAAGTGTAGGCTGCCCTCTCAAATGGAATCATCCACCTGATTATTGGGTCAGATATAGCAAGATTGCAGGCGGACGAGAATTCGCAATGCCATTAGGCGAAGATACCGCTACACAGGTTCTTTGGTGGCGGGTTATGTTTTTCTCAGGACTGTCAGACTACCTCTCTGTTGAAACCTATAGTCTGGGAACTTTGACCTCCGCATTGGTGTGTGAGTATCAGGTGGGCACAGATCCAGCTGCAACATATGCTCTCATCGGGCTTGTGTTAATTCTGGCAACAATCTCCATTGCTGAGGCGTTCTTTATCCTCCGAAAATCAAGTGTAGATTGAGTCGGACTATAGATTTCATAATGCATTGAATAGTAAAATATCTATTCCACTTCGACTTCAGTGCCTAAGCGAAGATTGTATATTTGAAATTCTAGAACAGTTAGCTCCTTCTGTATCTTCTGATATTTCTCATCAAACTCTTCCTGACCGATATTTCCAGCTTTCTTTTCAAGAACCAGTTCCTTCAAGTGCTTTTGCCTACTGTGAACTTGCGACTTAAGTTCCTCCCACCGTTCCCTATTAGTGCTCATTGTCTTTCCCCATTGGTGGCTGGAAGACGATGTTTGGTCGAGCTTGTTGACTATCTCATCAAGGGAATCTCGTACTGAATCGGGGTCCTTTTCCTTCTCTGGCAACTTGAACACGAATCTACATGTTTTCTTAATCTGTTATATCATTTGACATAGCAAAAAGATGTCCTCTTAGATGATAAATGCAAGAAACGGAACAAGTGGAAGCAAAAACAGAGTACCAATAGTCACCACACTTGCTGCAGTTTCTGAATCCAGGTTCAGCGCAGAAGAATACACAACAGTAAATACCGCGGGGGGCATCATTGCTTCCAAGAGCAAGACACTACGTGCAGTAGCTGAAATCATCGAAAAAGTGAGTATGACCCACATTGCTATGGGTACAAGAACCTGTCTGACTCCGATAGCCTCCAGTGCAATCCTGATTTCGGAGGATGTGATGGTTCTTCCTAGGCTTAGTCCTACAGCTAGCAAAGCAAGATATGTTATGATTGTGCCATTTGCAGATGTTATTGGATCCAGTACAGTTGGCATTTCAACACCGAAACTTGCCAAGAGTAATCCAATCAGAACGGCTAATAGCGGAGGAAACAATAGAGCTTTTCTTGCCATTTCAAGGCGCTTTGCTTCACCAATGTCATAGGCAGAACCCAAAGCAGTGCCAACAACCGCAAGCAAAATCATCTCCACAACTGCGTAAAGCGCGATAACTGGTATTCCTGAATTATCCATAAACATCAATACTAAGGGAACGGGAAGAAATACTGCGTTGTTGAATGTCACACAGAGAAGGAGAGCGCCCTTCTTCGTATTAGCTAACTCAAGGCTTCTTACACGAGGATAAAATGTCACGAAACCCAAAACATGAGCGAACACAGCTAATGGAACAATGAGAGTAGCCTCAGATAATAACTGCTCTGCAGTGTTCAAGAGAGTATCAATCATGAGGATTGGAAGCATGATATTGATTAGCAGTTGTGTGACCAATCGCTCAATATTTTCATTTCCCTGCAACTTTCTCGATATGAGAACGCCTAGCCCGATAAAGAGATAGAATGTCCCAAGACGCCAGGCTACATCGATATATTGTTGCATTGACTTCCACTCTAATCTTTGCTCGAACATTATTATGGATGAAGCTAACGGATGAGGACAAAGACTCAATCATCGCGCATCTTCAGACCGAGCTCTGTCAGTTTTTCTTTCGACGGCTTACCTGTTTTCAAATCCCATCTACGGTACTGGTAGTACTCCTTCAGCATTACTGACATATCTGGCACGATGCCTCCAGGAATACTACCATTCAGGGGTCTTAGCAACGGAGGTGGAAGTTTCTCTTCTTCTATGCTCAGACCGCACCGGAGATTGAATAGCCGCTTGGTATTCACTATTCTAGACCCAACTTCCAGTATGTCCTGGGGACGTAGTGCAAACCCTGTGCAATGATTAAGAAGCCTAACGAGTACATCCGGTGAAACCTCAGGAAAATGGCACATTATCAGTGAATCGTGAAATGCCCGGAAATCCTGACATCTAGCTACCGTCAAACCCTTTCCTGCACTAACAAGTCGATCAGATGCATGAATGCCCAATTGTGGAACATCAACACCTACGTCAACAGTATGCATATCAGCTTCAGTATGACTTGCCCCTCTCGCAGATATCGCATAGACCAGGCCTAAGCCAACAAAAGCTCGCGGGTCATGATTGGGTATCTCCAGCCCATTGACTTGGAGCGCTAGACTCTCAACTCCATGCTTTGATGCCAATCGCAATGACCCATCAGCCAGCTTCTTTCCCATCCCCCTGCGATACGCAATATCTTCTATTAACGAAATCTTTTGCCCTGGGTCATTCCACTTGAGGTTCCAATCTAGCTCTCCTAATTCAGAGAGATGAGTAGCAAAGGCAATCACACTACCACAGCTAATTGTGTCCATACCCAAAGTATTGCATAGGTGGTTCATTATCGAGATTTCTTGCAAATCTGATATCTTCAAGTTACTACCAAAAGCTGCAATCGTTTGATACTCGGGACCTACTATCCCCTGTAGTCCTTCTTCGTCCAGTGATACCACACGACCACAGCCTATTGGGCAAGAGTGACAGGCATATCTACGCGTTAGTAGCGAACGTAGTGCATCACCATCGATGGAATCTACCGCAAACTCTGTTTCCTGAAAATATTTCACCGGCATATCATTGGCAATCATCCCTCTTCGGACGTACATTGCAGTCCCTTGTTCAGAGAGTGTTCTCTGATTCTTGCGCAGCTCTTCTGCTGTTGAAACAGCAAGATTCCTGAAAGAGTCCGCGTCATATATTGAGGGGCGGAGGATTCCCTCTACAGCTATTGCCTTAAGATTCTTCGAGCCCATAACGGACCCCATCCCGCACCTTGCAGCAACTCGCCCATCATTTACAATAGATGCAAACCGCACTAGGTTTTCTCCAGCAGGGCCTATAGATGCAATCTCTGCCTTTGGTAATGACTCTCGTAATTGATCCTGAACAACATCAGTTGTCTTTCCCCACAGGTTAGTTGCATCTTCAATGCTACAGGCACCCTCGGATAGATGGAGATACTTTGGAGAAGATGCTCGACCCACAATGAAAACCCCATCAAATCCGGAAGACTTCAGTTTCGCTCCGAAGTGACCACCGGCATTTGCCTCTCCCCATTGTCCTGTGAGAGGAGAGCGCGAGCAAACCACATGACGACCGGTACAGGGGGCTAGGGTTCCGGTCAGCGGACCAG
>CAZYLT010000023.1:0-31003 GCA_964648855.1 uncultured archaeon | reverse complement strand
CATGTTGAGAAAATACAGGGCTGCGATAGCTGTGGAATGCGCTGCGAGCATGTTGGAGTGGTAAGAGAAGGCCCATTCAAAGGTGCAATTGGTCGTGTCGAATATGAGCCAACCTATGCTTTTGGTTCGTGTACAGGTGTTGACAGACCCGATGCCATCGTTCGGGCTGTACAGCTGTGTGACTTATACGGTACAGATGCTCTATCAACAGGTGTTGTGGTCGCATTTGCTATGGAAGCATACGAGAAGGGAATCATCACCAAGAAGGACACAGGTGGTATAGAGCTCGAGTTCGGTAACGCCGAGGGTATGTGTGACATGATAGAGAAGATTGCCCTCAGAGAAGATATAGGAGGTCTCTTGGCTGAAGGTGTGGAACGTGCAGCTGCTAAGCTAGGAAAAGGTTCAGAGAAGTTCGCTATGCATATCAAAGGTGTGGAAATGACCGGTTATGATGTGCGGGGCCTCAAGACCTGTGCTCTAGGCTATGCTGTGTCACGCAGAGGTGCCGACCATCAACGACATGGTGCCTACGGGCCCGATTTGAAAGGTCAGGTTGACCGTTTTAAGGCTGAGAAAGGAAGGGGTCAACTTGTCATAGATGGAGAGGACCTCTACAGCGTCATCGACTCCCTCATCATTTGCAAGTTCTCCAGAGGGATATGGGACTACGAGAGTTATGCCAAGATGTACACTCTGGCCACCGGCATTCCAATGACTGCAGAGGAGATGCGACGCTGCGGTGAGAGAATCAGCAACTTGGCCAAGATCTACAATCTCCGCGAGGGCATTGGTCGTGAAAGGGACACATTGCCCATCCGATGTATGACTGAACCCATCAAGTCGGGAATTGCGAAGGGTTCCCTAGTCACTCAGGAGGAACTAGACCTTCTTCTTGATGACTATTATGAAACACGAGGGTGGTCAAAAGAGGGAATCCCATCGGACGCCAAGCTCAAGGAGTTAGGACTCGAGAGTTATGCTGGGTACCTTAAGGACTTGAAGAAGACAGATTCCAAGAAGAAGAGTGGGAAGAAAAAGACCACTAAGAAGACGAATAGGGATTGATGGAGGTAACAGAATGGCGAAAGTACACAAGTTTGTGAGTTGCGACCCAGACCTTTGCACCGGTTGTACTGTCTGTGAATATGCATGTACCCTTGAGAAAGACGGGGTCTTCAATCCCATCAGGTCTCGGATTAGGGCGGTTCGTGTCTATCCGAGCGGTAATCTGGCGATAGCTTGCATAATGTGCGAAGACGCCCCGTGTGTCATTGCTTGCCCGAGAGATGCTCTGCAACAGAGTGAGAAAGATGGTCATATCATCATAGATGAAGACAAGTGCAATGGATGTGGTTGGTGCGTTGAAGCTTGCGATTTTGGAGCAATCACAGTGGGCCCTGACAGAATAGCTATCGTCTGCGACCTTTGTGAGGGCGAGCCAAAATGTATAGATTTCTGTCCAGTAGAGGCTCTCTCATTGCAGAGCCGTGAGATTAAAGCACGGAAGTCTCGAATATCTGCAACAGCCGCACGAATATTGGCAGCTGAAGCCTCAGAGGCAGATAAATAGAACAAGTATAACAGAGCCTAGGCTCTGTTTCTCTCTTCTCTCATCTTCGCAGTCATGTTCTTGACCAACCTCTTTACCTTTGCCTCTTTACCGTGGACTATGACTGTATCAGTGTCTTCCGCTTTGATTGAGAGGCCCAAGTCCGAGGCCATTTCCTTTATCTCCTCCAGTCTGATTACCTCTCCTATCGTAAGGCGAATCCAGTAGTCTGCTCGTGGAACCCCAGGAGAGAACGGTTTTGCCCGTGATACCTCAGGCTCAGACTCTCTGGCCTGTCTGATTCTGGCGATCCACTTGTCCGCATATTCTGGACCCACTCTATTTTCAGCAAGATAAACTAGTTGTCCCTCTAGGTTGTTCAACTGCTCCTCTACCTTCTTCATGGTGTCTTCATAGGTGGGGTCGGCTTTCAGGATGTTGATATTCCCATGGGCAGCTTTCAGTTTCGTCAAAAAGTCTGCAGGAATCTCCACATCTCTTTCCTTTAGATCGCCAAGCAATTCCTCCAAGACTCTCCACACCGCGTAGTAATTCCACATAGTCTAAGCCTCCTAAACGCCCTCTTCTTCCCTTCTCTTCAGTTTCTTCAAGAGAGATGTGGGTCTAACCTTCAGACTGTCCAGTCCGAGCTCCATTGGTGGAAAACCTAAGGCAAGTCCGAGTAGTTGTGGGTAGTGCAATACTGGAATGGCGAATTCTTCACCGTACTTCTGAGGCATTGCTTGGTTTCCCTCGCACTGCGCCCCACAACAATTAGCGTGCTCCATTGGACGCGCGTTGACACCGAGTTTCTTGAAAACTGCGATAGGAGCGGCATCGTGATTTGGAAGTCGAACTGGCGTCGTACACTCACGATAGAGCAAAATTTCATTCATTATTCTTCTCCCTCGGGGAAAAACTTCTTCTTAACACGCTCTACGAATTTTTTGTTCCAATTCAACTCTTTTTCGAGACCCAAATCATCCCGGTCATCTTCAACAAAATCTGAGTAAGAATTTTCCAGAAGCCAGCCATCTTCAAGAACTGCCTCAACAATTTGCCTATAGGCGGCAGGAATATGCCCTTCTCTTGCAGCTAAGCGTCGAATCGCGTTTAATATATTGGCAGGACTGACTCCTTGTGGGCACACCTCCGTGCATTCATGACAATTGCCACAGGCCCATAGCTGGGGGCTGGAGAAAAGGTCTTCAACCAAGCCGAGCTGAGCCATTCGTATGATTTTTCGAGGACCTTTGTATTCATCACTATACTCTGTGATAATACACCCCGCAGTACACGTACCGCACTGGAAACACAGCCTTAGGTTGTCACCACCCGGTTCGCGCAACACCTGATATTTGAACTCAGGATTCACAATAGCAGGTTTTCGACGCGATGTAGGTTCGTTCCTTTCTGTTGCTTCTTCAGCCATGTAATCCACTCACAGATATCTTTGCAGGATGACTTCTGTTTTCAAACGAGCAATTGGTATTAACATTTCCCAATCATGAATTCCAGCAAATGAATAGACTATTGTAACCTAACATGTTCATCTATGCGCTTCTTCAGCCTAAAGCCAAATCACTGGGCTTCATAACTTGTCACGAATTACTTGATATTCCTTGGCAGAAGTGCTAGAGATGAAATCCCCAAAAGTCTGCTATCTTCTCGCGTATTGGCTTGGTATGACGCCTTCTTCGCATGCTGGACAGGAATATTTATCACGGCTAAATTATTTGAATATGTGCTCAATTATTCATATATAACACAGGAGAGGAGGAAAGTCATGGAACCCATTAACCTAACTGAATCAGATATAGAAGAGCTTTCGAAGGTGTTTCAAACGTTATCAGACCCATCGCGACTGCGGATCATAGAGATTCTAACTCAAGATGCGAGTATTTCCGTGAGCGAGATAGCTGAGAAGGTGAACCTTAGTATTAGCAGTGTTAGTCATCAACTGAGCAAACTAAAAGATAGAGGATTTGTGGGAGCAACGAAAATAGGTCGAAGGTCAATCTATAGAATCACAGATGAGTGTATTCATGCTATACTCAGGAGAGCAACCATACATGTTAGAGATCAGTGAAACCGCTTGTCAGCACTGTGAAGCGGAAAGAGCCCAACGGGAAGAAATAGACTTCAGAGTCAAATATGCCTTAGCATTAATTTCGGGCATATCACTCATTGGTGGTCTCCTGGCGGATTTTTTCACATCAATAGAATATCTGCCTCTGGTCCTATTTTTAGTTTCAATATTATCTGCAGGTAGATGGATTATTCCCAATGGTATTAGGAGCATCATCAGGGTTCATCTCGGCATAACCTTCCTCATGACTGTTGCAGCGATTGGGGCAGTGCTTATTGGGGAACCAGCAGAGGGTGCAGCAGTAATGTTTCTGTTTTATCTTGCTGAAATCCTAGAAGAGAAAGCTGGGGATAGGGCTAGAACAGAAATACAGAGTCTAATGGAACTAGAGCCCCCTTCAGTGACAGTTAAGGAGGATGGAAGAGAGAAGTTCAAGTCTCCAGATGCTGTAGAAATAGGAGAAAAAATCATCATCAGACCAGGCGATAGAATTGGAATGGATGGGGTGGTCGTAAAGGGAGAATCACATGTAAATCAAGCATCAATTACTGGCGAATCTAGACCTGTCAGAAAAATGGTTGGAGATGAGGCATACGCAGGCACCCTAAATCAAGAAGGCTATTTGGAAATACGAGTTACCAAGGAATCAAAGAATACACTATTGGCAAAGATTGTCGAAACTGTGAAACAGGCACGAGAAAAGAAGGCAAAAACAGAGAGGTTCGTTTCGCGTTTTTCGCATTATTATACTCCTGTTGTTGTTATGGCTTCTTTCTTATTGGGAGTGGGAACATTTCTACTCGGATTTGGGATAGTCGCAGCCGTATATAGGGCACTGACCCTACTTGTGATTTCATGCCCATGTGCTTTTGCCCTATCGATTCCAGTCAGCATGGTATCAACAATAGCAGGATCAGCTCGTGAAGGAATTCTGGTTAAAGGTGGTGAGTATATAGAAACTACAAGCCTAGCAAAAACAGTAGTGTTCGACAAAACTGGAACACTTACAGAAGGCAAGCTAAGCGTCAGTAACGTGTGTGTCCATAATCAAAACAATAGGGCCCATGTCTTGAGAGTAGCATCATCGCTTGAACAGTACTCAGAGCATCCAATTGCAAAGGCAATAATGAAGGAAGCAGATAGCAGTCAAGTAGATGCACCACCTACGGACACTTTTTCCTCTGTGCCAGGAAAAGGCATAGTAGGAACATACAAGGAATCAAACTACGCTGTAGGCAGTAGAGAACTCATGGAGGACGAAGGTGTCGCACTCTCTGCTGAGAAGGAGCATTCATGTGGGCATGGCACCCTAGTGTACGTGTCCCAAGAGAAGGAACATATCGGTACACTGGTCCTCAAAGATATCTTGCGTCCCAGTGCAAAGGCGGCAATCGCCCAGCTCAAAGAAAAGGGCATCAAGACGGTAGTATTGACGGGAGATAACCATGAAGTTGCTCAAAACATTTCAGCTGAGGTAGGAGCAGATGAATATAGAGCAAATATGCTACCAAATGAGAAAGTTGAAGCAATTGAGGAAATCAGAAGAAGTGGCAGAGTGATCATGGTCGGTGATGGTGTCAATGATGCGCCTGCTTTAGCCAGTGCAGATGTGGGCATAGCTATGGGCGCGATATCCAGTGATGCCGCTATCGAAACGGCTGATATTGCTCTCATGGATACGGATCTTACTAAGGTTCCATTACTCCTGCAAAGAGCGAAGCAGACCATGAGTATTGTTCGGAATAATGTCGGTCTCTCAATTGGCGTAAAGGCAGTTTTGGGATTTCTTTCCATATTGGGCTTAATGAGCCTCTGGCTTGCAATAGCGCTGGGAGATATGGGTCTAACAATGGTGGTTATTGCTAATGCATTTAGACTCACTCTCAAGACAAAAAGCCCGCCATGATCCTCGATTCATTTGTACGAATTGAGAGCATTCATCGATAACCTAAGAAAACCAAAGACGAGAAATATAGTTAGAGCAGGAAGAAGAAATAGCAATAATATGTTCTCAGCGTAGTTAGACGCAACTAAAGCAATAAGCACACCTAATCCAAGATTAATCGCAGGAAAAGAGAAGGCGATGGGTACTGGCGGATTTTCGGGGGTATTGGTAAAGACGGGGACGTATGCTCCGGTCATTATTCCAGTGGCTGCGAAGACTGCTATCATTGGTCCAGCAAGAGTAATTATGAATGCCGACCCCGGCGCTCTGAAGAAGTAGAGCAAGAAACCGAGAATCGGTAGTGAGGATAATCCAATTTCGAGAAGACTCAGGGTATACTTCGCGAGTACAATATCACTTGAACGAAATGGAGATGCTTTCAAGAGATAGATGTTCTCTCTCTCATCAACAAATGCGAGGAGTGCAGGTAATGACACAAGCTGTGCCGTAAGTGCCAGTACAAGCAGGAATGCAGGAGTCAGAGATCGATTGAGCTCAGGAGGGAGCTGAAGAGGAGGAAGCCACGTCGGCTGGAATATATTAAGATAGATTGCGAAGCCTGAACCGATAATTACGTAGATGTATTTCCAAAACTGTATTGGGCTCCTCATCCTGCTCCAAAAATCTTTGAGTATTATCCAGCCTAGAGGGTCCTGTATACTGGAAGCGGAGAAATCTACCTCGCCTCTTATTTTGCTGGCGACCTTGCTTTCGCTTCGTTGTCTTGTTACAGCACCAGCAAATACGTCATAGAAATTTCTGTCAATCAGATTGACCAAGAAGAGAAATGCGATGGATGCACCAATGAGGCTCAGCACTAAGAAATTATAAGCTGGCAGGCCGGGAGCATGAACGTGGCTCAGCTGCATGACAAGCAAGCCAAATATGTTAGCAGGAATTGAAATTTGTAGTAAGATATTATTTGAAAGAAAAGAGCTCGACGGAAGATATGCAATTACAGCCAGCCCGACCAATCCCAGATAACGTAGCCTAGTCTGAAACATGGAATTCAGCTTCAAACGGATATATGCAGCAATGCTACCTAGGAAGTAATTGGTTTCTAGGAACAAAATTATTCCAATTACAAGCATAATGGCAGCATTAACAAGAATCAGGGCAGATTCAATTAGAGGTAGAAACACTAGCAATGCCAACAATACATATCCAACCTTTCGAATCACTCTCCGGATATACCTACTAATGAACAATTGATAAGGATGGATTGGGGCCGGCATCGTAATGCTCTCGTCTTCTTTTTCCCATACTGATGCAGGCCCAACACCAACATAACCCGCGATAATCGATGAAACAGTCAAGAATCCAAGAGCAGCAAAGATGTCCGAGGGTGAAATTAACTCTTCTATAGCTTCTGCCACGCCAACAAAGAGGGGCGAGAAGCTGATGAGTGTACTCAGAATACTGGTTATGATGAAACCACCAACAAATGTAATCAAATAGAACCCAAGCATAGAAGGAGAAGTGACTGTTCTCTTGAACTGATTCCAGAGCATTCTAAACTCATTCATGATAAGAGTTGGTAACTGCATTCTGGGCATCATCTCCTTACGTCTTTGGAATTCCACCAGTTAACATCAGGAATACTTCCTCTAGCGAATTGGCCTCGTCGAAGAGTGACCTCAACTCGCTCAACGTACCCCTCCCTACTACATCGCCATGGTTCATGATCACAAATCTATCACACAGACTCTCAGCTACCTCCAAAATATGTGTGGACACCAGAATTGCTGAACCTTCAGTCTTAAGACGTTTGAGCAGGGACTTCAAATTCCAAGCGCCACGCGGATCCAATCCGTAGATGGGCTCATCAAAAGCAAGGATATAGGGAGCGTCTCTTATGAAAATGCCTGCGAGCAATGCTCGTTGTAAATTACCTTTCGATAATGTACCGATGTAGGAATCGACAAATTCATTCAGGTGAAATAGGTCAATTTGCTCCCTTATTCTAAGGATTGTATTGACTGTTGAAACACTATATATTCGAGCCATAAATGTAAGGTATTCCCGCACTTTCAAACTAGGATAGCAAGTAGGACGCTCGGGGATGTATCCTAGCACCCGCTTGCCAGGGATGGGATTCTTGCTCATATCGCACCCATTTACATAGACATCTCCACTGGTTGGTTGAATTATGCCCGTCAGCACTCGAAGAGTTGTAGTCTTCCCCGCTCCATTGGGGCCCACCAAACCCACTATCTCTCCAGGATTTCCCTCCAGATTCAAATCCCGTACAGCTACTTTCGGTCCGAACCGCTTGGTCATATTCTCAATTCTTATCGCTGGAGATGCGAGAGGCTCAAGAGATTCTTCTTCGCTTTTCCTCAGCTTAGAAGATATTTTGTGGACTAGGTCATCTTTTAGGATGCTCCGTTGTGCCAAAGGAATATCTAGAGCACGAGCCATACTCACTAGCTCATTTGGTGTCATTCGTTGTAAGATATCTACATCTGGTTCCATTTTAGTGGACCCCCCTGTGCAGCTGCAATTCAAAGGCTAGTGGTCGAGCCAATATGTGTCCTCTTGAGTCTTCATAATACGAATCGTTCGTTCGCTCTGCCATCAATACTTCACTCCCTCCGTGATCGCATTTCTCTAATTTTTGATAACACAAGATAAGTCATTGGTACCTTCACAATGGTTTGATCCTCTTGTGTTGGAATGGTGCGCGCCCTTTCCTCTGTTTCAGTTATAGCATGCTTCTTGTAATAGTATGCAACAAGTAGTACCAATGGGGTTGGAAATGAGAAGCCAAGGTTCACCCCAGCTAGCCATTGCAAAATCAAATGAAACGCTTGGAAAATGAATACAGAACTCGCCAGAAGTGCTGAGAGCACAAGTCTACGTTTGGATGCATTTCCTCTTTTAAATTCCTGCAACATATAGATGAAATATGTTAGGGGAAATAGGACAAATATAGACAACCAAGCTACGGGAAACATTCCTAATCTGTACTCGAATGATATTCCACCCGCTTGGTTAGAAAATCGGGTTTCCAGCCAAGCAGCAAAACCTATCGCTGCGTAAACCATGATAATAGAAAATGTGTCCGGTCCTACTCCTATAGAATAGAATAAGACATAGATTGGAGCAAACACAAGGAGAACAAAGAAAACTATGGCCCAAATATCACCCGAGTTTTTCTGAGAACCATGCCTTGTGCTATTTCGTCTTAAGACAGGCAGCAATACTGCAAATACCAGTAGCATGGACCCGTAGTTTGTCAAGAATCTGGAAGGGGTGTCAATATACCCCTGTGCATACCATCCATAGACTTGACTAGGAACGATAATCCAGAGCACTACGATTGTCAGGATATATACATAGATTGCTAGTTGGGCGGTCTGGTCCTTACTTCTTTCGTCATTCATTCTGTAAACAAAGTACGCACTGGGCAACGTGATGAGTGCAAGATTCACAAGTTGGAAAGCCAGGTGAGAAGCCAGAGAGGGAAATCTTCCATAGAATAAGCCTTCAATTATAATTGGAGCTGAAGGATTGTACGAAACATTGTATGGAATAAGCAGTAGGATAATGACTATTCCAATGAAAGTCAGCCAATTCCTCTTTTTGCTCACCCCATGTCACTCCTAGTATTCAGTTCTCAAGATGTATTCCGAACACAAAAAGTTGATGGCTAACGCGTCACATCTACTTTGTGTAGCCTATGTCAATTGGAATTTCACTAAGGAGCTCAAGTTTCCAATCAACAAGTTTTGTCCTCAATGCCATTAAACGGACTCCTTTATCATCTGCTTCCTCGATAGCGGCTCCAAAATCAGGATCCATCTGCCAATTCGGTGAAAAGACATAGGCATCTGGTCGTTGAATAACAAATACCACGGCAGCTTCATCGATGGTTTTCTCGTCTAAAGCAATAGTAAGATGGCGGACATGCCTTGCTCCCCGGATAGTAGGGGCATCGGGAAATAACGCTCGTCCATCCTGTACTAATGTACAAGATTTTACCTCTATGAGGACACTTTTTTCACCCTCTAATCTAAAATCAAATCTTCCACTATGATATGATGGTTCACTTGCAACTGTCCTATATCCTTGGAATTGCTGTAATTGATGATTCGCGAGCATCCGATACATGAATCTGTTCGGTTTATTCGAATCAATAGAAATCAGTACATCATTGTGCTTGACTGCTATGAGGTTGTAGTCAGTCTTCCTTTGAGGCCCTCTTTTTTCTTGAATGAACATTTTCTTTCCTTCAATCATCAACTCGTTCATACGACCAGGATTCGGAATGAAAACATCACGCTTTTTTCCATTACAAACAACTGTACCAAGAAATCTGTTTTTTCTTTCCAGAAATTTGCATTCTATGATTCTATTCAGAAACATTACTTCCATGTCAGTTTTGAAATTGCAGCGATTACGAGTCAATAAGCCTTCTGAATTAACCCCTCATACAGCTAGATGAACTCCGTTAGAACCATTTGCGACTCATTCTTAGAGAGACTCGAAACTTTCACTCCAATAAGACGCAGTTGTCTGGAGAAATCCAGTTCTTCTTCAAGCAATGAGATAGAGGTCTTCTCCAATGCCGCTCCATCATTGGTGTCAATCGGCAGAGAGCGACTTCTCTGGATAGTTTCATAATCGGCATATCGTAGTTTGAGAGTAACAGTTCTGAACCACAATTCCTTTTCGTGTAATTTTCTCGTGATACGAGTACAAATTGAAAGAATTTGAGATTTCAGAAAATCTAGATTTTCAGCGTCAACATCTTGCATGAATGTTCTATCTTTGCTAATTGACTTCCTTATTCTTGGACCATTGTCTATCAAAGGACGTTCATCTATGCCCAATGCGCGATCGAGGAACCATTCAGACCCCTTACCCATAGCAGGATATAATTCAGCAACTGTCATTTTCTGTAATTGCCCAAGCTTTTCAATACCGTGTGCTCTCAAACGTTCTGCGGTCTTAGGTCCTATTCCCTGGATGGCTTCAACTGAGAGAGGGGCAAGAAACTTGGCTCGCTCTTCCAAGCTCTGACCGACAACTGTCACTCCCTCAGGCTTCTCAATATCCGAGGCAATCTTGGCAAGGGTCATATTGGGTGCTACGCCTATTGAACATGGCAGACTTGTTTCTTCTTTCACAGTTTTCTGGATAAGCGTAGCAAAATTCCTAGCATCTTCTTGAGTGTTGCAACTGTCAGTTGTTTCGATGTAGGCTTCATCAATACTTGCTCTTCGTACACGTTCGCCATCTGCGTACTGTCTTAGAACATCCATAAATTCATCTGATGCCTCCGTATAGCTAGAAAAATCGCCCTGTACAAAAATCGCATCTGGACACAGTTTATAGGCTGTTGAAACGGGCATTCCTGACTTGATACCGAATTTTCTAGCCTCATATGATGCCGCTCGCACCACACCACGTCCTCTGCCTTTCTTTGGATCGTGTCCTACGCAGACGGGTTGATCTACTAGTTCTGGGTAATGGCGATATTGCTCAACCGAAGCGAAGAATGCATCCATATCAACATGCATTATCCATCTTTTCAATCAAGCACCCAATAATATGTCCAAGAGGAATGCTTTCTCAGTTTTGCGATTTGACAGTCTATTTGAAACCACTTTGGATGAGTGGAGAGTAGACCGAAGCTATTATGCCGGATTATGAAGATTAAGAGTTGATTCTGTCATAATAGTTGGCGAAGAATGAACTAAGGTCCACATTTCCACCACTAAGAATCACTCCAATTCTTTGTTTCTCAAACCTGTTTCTCTTACTTAAGAGGGCAGCTAATGGCACTGCTCCTGAAGGCTCAACAACTAGCTTCATTCTCTCCCACAGTAGTCGCATAGCATCTACAATCTTAGTTTCAGTAACAAGTACGATTTCATCAACATTTTCGGAAATAATATTGAAAGTGAGCTCGGAAAGGCTTGTTCGCAATCCATCTGCAATTGTGTTGGGCTTGATACTGGGGTAGATTCTGCCATCTCTAACGGAACGGTATGCATCATCAGCCTGCTTCGGTTCCGCCCCTATCGTTTTCGCGGATTCCGTGAGGCTCTTGATAGCAACACTAGTTCCACTGATTAGGCCACCCCCACCAATTGGACAAAAGACCGCATCAAGCACTCCACATTCCTCAATCAGCTCTAGGGCCGCAGTACCAGCACCTGCAATTATCCTCTTGTCATCATACGGATGTATAAGCACGAAGCCATATTCATCAACAAGAGCATTAGCAGTTTCCACCCTACTTTCAACAGTGGACTTGCAGAACACAACAGAAGCACCATAACCTCTCGTGGCTTCAACCTTCACTTTCGGAGCATTCTCTGGCATGACGATAGTCGCTTTGACTCCAAGCTTAGCAGCAGCTAGAGAAAGCGCTTGAGCATGGTTGCCTGAGGAATGTGTAACGACACCTCTATCCTTTTCTTCTTCGCTCAGTTGGGATACCGCATTAACAGCACCTCGAAATTTGAAAGCTCCAACACGCTGGAAATTTTCACATTTGAAATAAACATCAGCATTCGTCATTCTATTGATGGTATTTGAGGTCATGACAGGTGTCTTGACTATATGCTGCTCAATTCTCTCGTGTGCTGACTGGATATCGTTCAAAGTGATTTCTTGAATCATTCTTGTTTCAAATCCATGATACTATTGTATCTCATAGTGCAAGAGATGAGATTTGCAGCATATAATACTGGCTTCATTTTTTGGGGGGAAGGTTGGAATCTCTAAAGCCAATTCCCACCACCTTATTTGTTTTCTCCCCCGAATTTCTCGTATGATACGATTTCATCCAGAGGCTTTCGAGTTTTCGTGGGTGTTGTACGGCTATATCCTAATGAAACGCAACAGACAACTCGAAACTTGTCAGGAATGTCCAACAATTGTTTGAATTCTGGTTCAATGGAGGTGTCTCTTACTCCCATCCAACATGTGCCAAGGCCTTGTGCATATGCTGCTAATAGCATATTCTGTACCGCGTTGTGTGGGTCTGCTAAATGGTATTTGGGATGTGCTTCAGGATTCCCAAGCACAACAATGACAACAGGTGATTCCGACATGAATCTGCCGTAGGGGTGTTGATTAGCCATTGAATTCCGAATTCCTGGGTCCTCTACTACAATGAAATGCCAAGGTTGTTTGTTTGATGCTGATGGAGCCCATCTGCCCGCCTCTAAAATCTTTTCAAGTTTTTCATCTTCAACAGGTCCGGACTTGTATTTCCTAATACTTCTTCGCTCTCGAATAGCTTCTAATACATCCATGGTTGGTCAATACCTACGAGCAAATTTTCCATTTTAAATGACTGGTTATCCACTCTGCCCATAGACTGTACAGAACATAACACTCAAAATCGATTCGAACGAGCGTCGATTTAGGTAATAGTGGAGAGCACCCCTATGTTTGTGAAGACACAAAGAAAGGAATTAATGAGCATAGGTGTAGACATTGGGTCATCTACATCGCATGTTGTCTTCAGCAAGATCATCCTAGAAAAGGACATCAATAGCCGTACTGAAAAATTCGAGATTGTAGACAAAGAGGTTGTCTTCTCTGGACCCATACATTTGACACCATTTGAAGACGCTCAGACCATTGACTATTGTGCACTTCAAAGACTACTATTGTCCGATTACAAGGCTGCAGGGATTTCTGTTCAGGATATCGACACAGGAGCAGTCATAATTACAGGAGAGAGTGCGAAGAAACAAAATGCAGAGCAAATTGTAGAGATGCTCGCAGGAGAGGCAGGTAAATTTGTCGCAGCGACTGCGGGGCCGAATTTTGAGTCGGTACTGGCGGCACACGGGTCTGGAGCAGTCGAGTTATCCGAGAAATCAGGTCTAACTGTAATGAATGTAGACATCGGCGGTGGTTCTTCAAACATAGCCATTTGCAGGGATGGGAGAATAACTGATACAGCGGCTATCAATGTTGGCGGGAGACTGGTAGCATGTGGAAAGAATGACATCATTACAAGGATAGAGGAAACGGGTAGAAAAATAGGAGGATTCATCGGCCTTGATTTACATTTAGGCTCTAAACTTGATGAAACCCAAAAGCGGAACTTGGCAAATATTCTTGCTGAGGCTCTTATAGATACTCTGACGGGGAAACCAAACAATCCTGTTTCTGAAATGCTATTGATGACCGAACCACTCTCTGAGCACAACCATGTTGATGTCATCACTTTTTCGGGCGGAGTAGCTGAATTCATCTATGGAAGAGAAAAGCAGGACTACAGGGATATCGGAAAAGAACTCGCAGATGCGATTGTGAATCTGATGTGCGAGAAAGGTCTGCAATACCAAGAGCCTGCACAGCGCATTCGTGCGACAGTTATTGGAGCTGGTCAATTCAGCCTCAGAGTAAGTGGTTCTACAACATTTCTATCATCCGGCATTGAATATCCGATTAGAAATCTGCCAGCTGTTATTCCCTACATTGACAGAGGCACGACACAAAGAGAAGAAGTGACTAAGGCAATTAAGCGTGCTTTTCACCGCTTTGATTTGGTTGAGGGAGAGGATTCATTCATCCTAGCTTTCAAGGATGCCGTTCGTCCGTCTTATGATAATTTATGTGAATTTGCTCATGGCATCGTAGACGCAATACCTAACACGGTACGACAGAATAATCCCATTTTGATGTGTTTCGATACCGATGTCGGAAATAGTATCGGAAATGTGATGAAACGTGAAACTACCATCACCAATGAAATCGCATCAATCGATGAAATCACTCTTGATGAAGGAGATTTTGTCGATATAGGAGAACCAATCATTGAAGGTGTTGTTGTGCCTGTTATCGTTAAGACACTGATTTTTGATTCGAAAAACGATTCGACCGGTTGATTAATCATCCATCAATCTAGTACATACTGAGCTGATACTAAGATGGCCACAGTCCGCGATGTTAGAAAAGATGACGTGCCCGATATCAAGGAGATATCAAAAAATGTCTGGGGCGGTCATGACTACTTACCCCGTCAAATCGGTGACTGGCTTGAGGATGCTAACTGTCATACTTTCGGCATAGAAGTCGATGGGAAACTCACTGCGATTGCCAATCTAAGGGTAATAGATGACGGAAAGACAGCTTGGTTTGAGGGGCTGCGAGTTCATTCTGAGCACCGAGGACAGGGGTACGCAAACAGACTCACTGATTATCTTGTCAATGTTTCTCATGATCTCGGAGTTGAGAGGATACGATACACAACCGCCAGCGATAATGTGGAGTCATTAGCATTGGCTGAGAGGATTGGTCTAGAAAAAATACTTCAGATGTACGTGTTCTGGAAAGGTGATTTATCGGAGATTGATTGGAGGCATAAAGAGAAAGAGGTTCTGCAAGCAAGCCCTCGTCACATAGAAGAGTTGCTAGACCAGAATGGCTTTGGATTCCTTCATCAGGTAATCGTTCATGACTGGAAATCTTGGGAATTCACGGACCAATCTCTGCAAAATCTTGACCACAAATGTTCTTACCATCTAAGCCAAGATGGAGACAAAGTGAGTGGACTTTCTGTCGGGGGCATCAGAAAAGAAGGTGATGGCGATCAATGGTCATTTACAGTCTATGCCACAGACGAGGACACCTTTCTTTCCCATCTTTCGTATCATCTTGACTTGGCATGCGACCAACAATTTGATGCAGTGATGGGCATCACTGAAACTGGCTTTGAAAGCACAATAGACGGTCTTCCTTGGTTTACTGATGATATTCATAGAACTCAGATTTTTTTGTTCAACAAGGAATTATAGCAGAATAGTTAATGACTGACCGACGATATTTGGAACCTACAGAGAGTCAATAACTGGAATGCATGACATCTACCTGTCATCTCTGAATAGCAAGATGAATGAAGTGATGAAATGTCTATCCGTGATTGCTGGCATATTTGTGGAAAAATGGTTGGATCTAGGAATATATGAAACAACTAGAAATTTGTCTCAGTATATCTAGGCTTAAGATTTTCAAACCATTTTGCAACCTTCGCTTCATCTACTCTGTCAGATGTTGGCATGTACGGCTTGATGTCGACCACAGGTGTTTGGTCGAATGCATCAATTTGGTCAAGGATAAGATGCTTCCTTTCCTCGTCAACCGATAGCAGTTTTACGATGGAGAGAGCGATGGGTGTGGGACGGTGACTTGATCTTGTAGCAAATACCCCTGACTCTTCCGCCTCAGGGACATGCGGGGGGTTTGCCCTCAAATGATTTCGAGCCTCTTCATTATCATTTTCTGTAAGCCACCATAGCACAACAAGATGAGAAAATTTGTCGAGATTATGGACACCTGTCCAGTATTTATCAAAGACTCTGATTGCGATGTAGTCATCTTCACGAACAATTTTTCCTATAGAGGTAGCTTTCAATTCTTCTTGCGTCATTCAAATCACAAGTTTATAGCAACATTTGCAGAATTACTCTTAATTGTGCTTCCTATAACGGAAATTACTCAGATGCCGTCATCATAAGCTTGACTATTTCCTGACGCATGTCCTCTTCAGGGACATATCCTGCCAGTCTACGACCTCCCAGTTGGATTGCTGGTAGCGCGGGCAATTCGTCTTCTGAAATGCCTGCGTTAGGGTCTTCTACATCCACAACACTAATGATTGACCTACTTATCCCCATATCATCCAGTACGGAGGTTAGAATATCCAAGACTGGGTCACAGAACACACAATGCTGGGACTTGTAGAATGTAATAGGAGGAATTTGTAGTTGTTCTTGCCACCTTGGTAGAACAAGAACAAACTTGCTACCCTTTGATGGCTCTCCGGGAATCCTGTCTTCGACCCAAACACGTCCTCCAAGGTCTGTGACATACCTATCAACAACAGTTAGGCCTAATCCTTTTCCTGTAGGTTCAGCTTTGGCAATGCCTTCTCTTTTGAATACGTGTGGCTTTCGGTCATCGGGTATGCCCGGTCCTCGATCTGCAAATTCGATTCGTACTTCACGACCCATATCGACGATACTAGCATTGACATCAACCTGTACCTTCTTACTCGAATCGTATATCATGGCATTATGGAGAATATTGAAGAAAATACTCCAAAGAAACATATCTCCTAAAACCTCCAAGGGCTCGTCTCCAATATTCGTATTGATTTCCAAATCTTTCCATTCGAAATCACGGTCAACTTCAGTTGCTGCTCTGTTGAAATGAGTACGTACTCTCGTCTTAACCTTATCAGGAGGACTTCTAGCAAGTTTGAAGAGAACCTCCATGTTAGCAATCATGCGGGACGATCTTCGAATATTCCATGCGGTTTCATTGATGAGTTCAAGCTCTGCTTCAGGCAGGTCCATTGACACTTTCAAGTTCTCAAGTGCAAAGAGAGCGCTTTGATTAATGATATTCAAATCGCTTGTCATAAGCCCAAGATAGAGGTCAGCCCGCTCCCTCTCTTCTCTGAGTCTATCCTCTGCTTGTTTCCTCCTAGTAATATCTACTGCCATCAAACCTATCTCACGAGGCTTTTCAGAGCCGGGAGTAAGTGAACTGGATGAGATGGATGCCCAAATAGGTCGTTTGTCGGAACGTGCCATCTCAACTTCTAGAGCATTCACTGTACGACCTCTGGACACTTCGGCGAGTATGTCTCCCGCTGGATCATATTCTTCTGTTCTCTCTAGAAAAAGAGTTGAAAAATTGGCTCCAATAAGCTTGTCCGCAGTGTAACCAAAAAGGTCTTCTGTAGCCTTATTCACCTGTTCGATTATACCCTCCCGATTCAATGTCAAATAGGCGATGGGGGACAAGTCATAGAGATTTGCAAATCTGTTTTCTAGTTCAAGGACGGTTTCCTCGAGCACGATTTGCCCAGTCACATTATTTACAGCTATCAGAACAGCGTCATCACCGTCAAAACTAATGATGCGGGGATTAATCTCAACATGAAGCAAGTCGCCTTGTTTTGTTCGCATCCGAGTACTAAAGGGTTCAACATTCTCTGCATCCGCAAGAGCATCTAGCATGTTACTATGGTGTCTGCGAGATAAGGAGTCTACAAGGTCTTCAAATGCCATGAAAATGAGGTCATCTTTTTCGTATCCTAGCATTGTGGAGAATACAGAATTAGCATCAACTATCTCGTTGTCTTGCAACACGACAATTCCATCGGTCACAATCTCGAGTATGCTATGAAGCCATTCAGTTTCCCTGTTATCATCTACCAAAGATAGACCTCTTGTCAGATTTCTAGTTGAAAGATATTGATAAACAAACCCGTTATGAATACACACCAGTTTTTGGCTAAATGACAATAGATCTTAAGAGAACGCGCGGCTGTTACTTTGGAGAATACCTGTCTTTCCTTTGAAGCATATCAAAAGTCACGTAAATTGCTGAGTCACGAAAAGGTATTACAAAACACGACGAAAATAATAGGACACCATCAAGGCTTACCTAACTCTAGTGCCCCATAGAAAACCAAACCATGCGGGATAATGCATCATTTGTTTATAGTTCTCGGGACCATTATGGCGACCTCTCTCATTCCATTTTTGGTCAAGTTCCTGTATGGCCCATGCAGCCGGAGATCCTAACTGATGCAACACTCTTTGCTAGAATTGCAATAAAACCTTGTCTTATGCATTGTATCTGGTAGAGGGATTGTTCTCTTCACGTGGCATTATCACGGAGTTTCAACAGCTGCAGAAGAGGCTCACAAAGAGAATATGGAGCCTTAGGAAAGCAAGAAGGCGCCCAAGGACACCCCAATAAACTGAGGATATGCATTGAACGGGGTGGGCTATTCTTCCTTCAGCGAATAGATCAGCTCTTCGTTTTCTTGACCTGTGATTTCAATTTGCCCCCAACGAAGCATTCCCATGAGATTCCAGACAACCAAGTCCTTTGAGTATTCTGTCTTCGAGGACAGTTGGCTGACTGTGGCCGGTCCCTCTGTTAGCAATTCTTGGAGTTTGCGCCTCTGTCTACGCACTTCTCCACGTTTTTGTTCGAAAAAGTGTTGAAACTTCGTCATTTCCAGTTTCTCCTGATTGGTCCAAGATCTCTCACTTGTTCTGTTAGTTTATTGACTCCATCTGCAAATATTTGCGCCTCAGAGGCTGATGCCCATTGCAGCCTGACTCTTCGTGGATCCAACCCCGATTGCTCAATGGCCTTTTCCATCAGAGCCCATCGGGCACGAGCCTTTAGGTTTCCGTTTGTATAATGACAGTCTCCTGGGTGACAACCCGACACTAACACACCATCTGCACCCATCTCCAGAGCAGATAGAATGAATTCAGGCGTGATACGCCCTGTACAATTCACTCGAATGATGCGTGCATTTGGGGCATATTGAATGCGTGATGTGCCGGCAAGGTCGGCCCCAGCATAGCTGCACCAGTTGCAACAAAACGCCACTATCTGTGGTTCCCACTCGTCAGAATCAGACTGAGATGAATTTGTCTTGGTTTGTGTCATTGCTTGGCACCTCCCTCTACGAGCTGTTCAGGACAAAGATATGCCTCAACCATGGTCAAAATCTGTTCGTCAGTAGAGTGTCGCATGACTATTGCACTGCTTGGACATGCTGCAGCGCAAGTACCACAACCGTGGCATTTTGCCTCGGTTACCTTTGCCACTCCGGGTTCTTTTGTTTCATCAATACTAATTGCACCGTATGGACAAGCTGAAACACACGTGTGGCATGAGGAACAGAGGTCCTCAATGACATAAGACACTGTAGATTCGATTTCTACCTCACCTCGAGCCATCAGACCAACAGCCTTTGCTGCCGCACCGCTTGCGTCAACAATAGACTCAGATGCACCTTTGGGAGCTTGGGCAGTTCCAGCAATCATCACACCAGCGGTGTGTGTGGTCAGCGGAGCCAGTTTAATATGCTCTGGATTGAAGAACCCGTCGGGACTTCGTGTTAGGCTAAACAGCTTGGCAACCTCTTCAGTACCCTCGGCGGGTAGCATTGCAGATGCAAGCACAACCATGTCCGGGAAGAACTCCAACTTACCACCTGAGAGTACATCAGTCCATGTGATGGTAATCTGCCCATCCTTGTAATGTACAACGGGTTTCTCATCAGTTGGAAACTTACTATATATGACGTGCTTTGCCCGAGCCTGCCTATGAATCGCTTCATGGTTCTTTCCATAGGTTCGTATGTCTTGGTAGAGGATCACTACCTCGTCCAATTCATCCCTCAGCTGAGATGCCGTATTTGCCACTGCAGTACAGCAATATCGTGAGCAGTGTTCGTGTCCCTTCTTGTCAGGTTCTCGGGAACCGACACACCCAATCATCGCAATTTTCTTTACTGGTCGTCCATCGCTAGGTCTCTTGAGCTCACCTTCACCCTTCATCTCTTCTAGCTCTGCCAAGGTAACGATGTCTGGGGTCCAGCCATATCCATAGTATCCCTGGGGCTTGAATGGTTTGAAACCAGTTGCAACGACAGCTGTTCCGACATCCAGCTTCTCTTCCTTATTCGTTTCATTATTCTTGATTGTTGCCTCGAAATTCCCGATATAACCATCAAACCCTACAACTTCACTATTGGTGTATGCTTTGATGCGCTTGTGTTTGAGAATTCTTTCTGAGAGCTCATCTACAATCTCGACTCCGTGTCTACCTGTCGGGTAAAGACTGTGCCATTTCTTCACATGTCCGCCCAAGTCAGCCTCACGTTCCACAAGAACAGCATCAAAGCCTCTATCTGCGATGTCAAGGGCAGTGTGCATTCCAGTCACACCTCCGCCGATTACCAAGGCTCTAGGAGTTACAGAAACGCTCTTGATGGGTAATGATTCAAGTTTAGCGGCTCGAGCAACCGACATGCGAACAAGATCCTTCGCTTTCTCTGTGGCAGCCTCTGGTTCTCGCATATGGCACCATGATACGTGCTCTCGCAGGTTGACCTGCTCAAAGAGATATCTGTTGAGACCCGCTTCTTCTACGACTCGTCTAAAAGTTGGTTCATGCATCCTTGGCGAACAGCTTGCAACAACAACCCGATTCAGGTTATGTTCTGCTACTTTGTCCTTTATCAGTTGTTGACCACTGTCTGCACACATGAACATATCATCGGTTGAATAGACAACATAAGGCAGGTCCTTTGCCATCTTTGCCACTGATTCTACATCCACTGTCCCTGCGATATTGTGACCACAATGACATACAAAGACGCCAATTCTTGGTTCTATTTCGTCAGACATCTCAGTTACCTCCATCATTTAATGAAATGGTCGCACGCATTGCTGCCGCGCTTCCCTCGGATACAGAATCGGGAATGTCCTTTGGCCCCTCTGCACACCCACAGACATACACTCCGGATATGGTAGTATCAACGGGAGTTGAGAGTATGTCCCGGGCCTCGACATAGCCGTTTTCATCAACATCTAATCCTATCTTTTCTAAAAGCTCTGTTAGTTCTGACGGTGGTTGAATGCCAGGACTGAGAACAACTAAGTCATATTCAACTTGTAGCACTTCACCGGTTTCTGTGTTTTCCACAGTAACAATCAAGTTATTGGTGTCAGGATCTTGGACCACTTCTCCGACTCTGCCACGCACAAAATTCACACCAAATCGCGACTTTGCCCGTTCATAGAACTGTTCGAAGTCTTTACCAAAGGCACGGATGTCGAGGTAGTACATAGTCACATCTATGTCAGGTTCGTGCTCCTTCGCCATTACAGCATTCTTGATCCCATACATACAACAAATTCGCGAACAGAGTGGAACGCCCTTGTTGACATCACGAGCACCTACACATTGAATGAAAGCAATGCTCTTGGGAATCTTTCCGTCACTCAATCTCACCAGATGGCCTGCAGTAGGACCGGCAGCATTTATCAAACGTTCATATTCCATTGCATGAATAACGTTAGGGAACTTGCTGTAACCAAAGCGAGAGTATTCTGCAACATCAAAGAGCTTGTAGCCGGTTGCAATAATGATTGCTCCAACATTCAACTCAATAATCTTGTCTTTCTGACTGTGGTTTATTGCCTCCCTATCACAGGCAGTCACACATCTGCTACATTGGATACAGGTTTCCATATCAATAGTCACAGTGTTGGGAGTAGCCTGTGGGAACGGCATATAGATTGCCTTTCTAAATCCGAGGCTCTGGTCAAACTCATTCGAAACCTCAATTGGACAGACTTCAATACACTGACCACATCCTGAACATAATTCTTCTTCTACCATTCGTGCTTTCCTCAGCACTTCCACGGTGAAATTACCTTCCTCGCCCTTGACGTCTTTGACCTCAGAATATGTCAAGAGCTCAATATCTGGATGACGTCCAACTTCGCTCAGTTTGGGTGTCAGAATGCATGCTGAACAGTCCAAGGTGGGAAAGGTCTTATCGATTTGAGCCATGCGTCCTCCAATCGAGGGGGATTTCTCAACCAAATATACGTGGAATCCTTGATTAGCAATATCGAGGGCAGCCTGCATGCCAGCAACTCCACCGCCAATAATCAGAGCATCTCTAGATTGTGATTTATCCTTGCCCTTTGTCGATGATTTTGTGGTTGTCACTTTCTAACCTCCAAGTGTATTCATAATCGCATCAGGACTTATTCGATTGAGCATAAGCCCAAGCGAATCATCATCAATTCCCAAAGCGGGCCCAAGCAGTTGCGGTACTGTAATAGTAGGCAAGAGCTGACTTCGATCTATTTCACCAGAAAACTGTGCCTGTGTAAGTTGAATGTTACAGAAGACACAGGCAGTCACAACACCTTGGGCGCCTGCTTTCTTGATATTCGCAATTTTGTCCTGTCCAATAGCTGTTGCGATGCCATCATCCATCGCCAACATTGGACCTCCACAACATCGTGTTTTTCCAGTGTAATCAATGGGAGTTGCCCCAACCAAGGCGATGAGGTCATCAATGATTGTGGGATTCTCGGGATCATCTACTTGAACAATATCACCAGGTCGAGTCACGTGACATCCATAGTGTGCAGCAAGCTTCAACCCTTTGTATGGTCGAGTGATTGCTTTCTCTATCTTCTCAAATCCAATATCCTCATTGAAAACCTGTAGCAAATGTCGTACTCTGCTAGTACCTGAGTATTCAAGACCTTCTTCAGCCAAGAGCTCATTCAGTTCGTCCTTGGCTTCGTCGTTAGTGTCAAGATAGTGTTTGTTTACTTTTAATGAGCCGGAGCAGGCTCCACAGATAGCCAAGATATCCAGTCCATCCTTTTCAGCAAGAGCCAATATTCTTCCACTCATAGCCGCAAAAGCATTTCTTGACAAAGATTCTACGTACTGCGCACCACAACAGTTAGCGTCCTTCATTGGGCGCACGTTGACACCGAGTTTCTTCAAAACTGCGATAGTAGCGGCTTCATAATTAGGAAGTCGAACTGGCGTCGTACACCCACGATAGAGCAAAATTTCATCCATTATTCTTCTACCTCGGGGAAGTATTTCTTCTTAACATGTTCTACGAATTTCTTGTTCCAATTCAACTCTGTTTCGAGACCCAAGTCATCCCGATCATCTTCAATAAAATCTGAGTAAGAATCCTCTAGAAGCCAGCCGTCCTCAAGAACTGTATCAACAGTTTGCCTGTAGGCGGGAGGTATATGTCCTTCTCTTGCAGCTATGCGTCGAACTGCATGGAATATATCGGCAGGACTGACCCCTTCTTGGCATCTCTCCTCGCACATCATACAAGACATACATAGCCACGGTTGAAGACTCTTCAGAACCTCCTCACGTTCGCCAAGGAGTATCTTCTGTATGAGTTGACGCGGTCGATACTTGTCTGATTCGCGGGCAACCATGCAGGTTGCTGTACAAATTCCGCATTGAACACATTTCTTTATAGCTTCGCCGCCAGGAACCTTTTCAAGCTCCTTAGCGAAGTCAGATGACGGATGGTGGAGTTTGCCTTCCAACATTTTTCACACTCGGATATCGAATCTGTCAAATCTAAGGCTCTTCGCACCCGACGTTTTGACAGTTATTTTGGGGGAGATGTCCGTGTGTGTCCCGTGTTAAAATATTATAGATGTAACGCTGTGTATATGAATAACAGAACCAGCAGCAATATCCCAGAACTGACACGAATTCATTCAGAATGAATTAAAAGTGACATTTTGAACAATTCTGATGCAAACCTCCTTTTCATCCACATTCTTTACATAGTTTCAGTGGGGCTATCATCATATCAAAAATTCATGGTGGAAGAAATGGATGAATTAAGAAAAATCCTGAAGGCAGACCAGTGGTCGCTCTGGGAATCGATGTCTACGCCCCAGAAGCAAGGCATTGACCCCCCGCCCTTACAGAAACCCACGCCAGATACCTCAGATACTATTGAGCTTCCTAGGCTTGACACCTTTGAAGTTCGAGAGGATAGTATATCGAAGATTATCTCAACTCGAAGAAGCCATAGGAAATTTACTGGTGAAGCATTATCACTGGATGAGCTCGGATTTCTTTTGTGGAGTACACAGGGAATCCAGAAAGTCGTCGGCAACAAGGAGGCTAATCTCAGGACAGTTCCCTCGGGTGGGGGACGTCACCCGTTTGAAACGTACCTCATAGCCTTCAATGTCGAGGGCATATCACCGGGCATCTACCGATACGTCCCCCTAGAGCACTCGCTTCTTCCATTGAAAAGCAAGCAAGATATAACTCCGAATGATGTGAAGAATGCTTGCCGGAATCAACCCTACTTCAGAAACGCATCATTGGTATTGGTCTGGAGTTGCATTCCATATCGTACGCATTGGCGTTACTCGGACCTTGCAACAAAAGTCATTGCTCAGGATTCGGGGCATCTGTGTCAAAATCTCTACCTTGCTTGTGGCGCGATTGGAGCTGGAACGTGTGCAATTGGTGCATATTATCAGGAACAAATGGATAATATGCTCGGACTGGATGGCGAACAAGAGTTTGTGATATACCTAGCACCAGTGGGAAGAATTCTTGTTGATACCAAATTGAATCACGATGAGGTATTTCATAAGAAGTACACAAGCTAAGAACCTGAGTTAACGTCCTAAACTAGGATTCATATATAGGGCTTATCTATTGTTATTTCAAGGATTCGAAGACCATGAATGGTATTAATGTAGAATCAGTATACCAGCAAACATACGATACAATTAGCGAAGACAAGTATCTTTCTGACGCGATTCCAAAGCTTAGAGAGCAAAAACAGCAAGCCCTCATTATTGAAGACAGAAATGGGGACTACAATGGTGTCTTAACTCGTCGATTAATGAACCGAACCAGACAGAATCAGACTCAGACAAAAGTAAAGACGCTTACGACAAGGCCACCTAGGATTCAATCAACCGAGGAGGTAGCTGAGGCAGCCAGACTCATGATTGAGAGTGGTAGTCCTGTGTTAGTCGTCTACAGGGGAGAGAAACTAGCGGGATTCATAACGAGAGATGCTATCTTGGAAAAAGCTGCCGGAGATGATTGGGCAGCAACTACCGTAAGACAAGTCATGACTGAAAACCCAGTGACTGCCCGTCCAAGTGATTCGATAGCACAGGTCTTAGAAATATTCAGAACCTATGGGTTCTCCCACGCACCAGTTACGAAAGATGGCAAACTGGAGGGCATTATCAGCATTCAGGATTTGGTCGATGTGGTATACAGAAGCCGTGATAGACAAGAGGGCGGGTACGGAGGAGATGAAGGTCATGGAGGACAAGGTGAGAGAGCTGGAGAAAAATCCGACCTTGTTCATATGACGATATCCTCATTGATGTCATATCCGGTATATGCAGCAAAACCAGATGATTCTATTAAAGAAGCCGAGAATAGGATGCGTCAGAATGACATATCCAGTCTAGTCGTTATAGAAGAAGACAGGCCTATTGGAATCATAACCAAGAGAGATCTACTTGAGCCTATTGCACAGAAGGCCATGGAGAAGAAAAGAATTGGAGTGCAATTTTCAGTCAAACCGGGAATTCGAATGACGGATGAAGAGAAAGCCGCTATGCGTCGTGAATTCGATTCCTTTGTCAGGCGTTACAAGGATGTTGTGGGCATAGGAGGTCTCTTCGCATACTTCAAGAAATACGGGCCGGTTTCCAAGGGGGACCAGTTGATTCAGTGTCGGTTGCAGTTTAGAACGGCACATACGCAATACTATAGCACAGCCGAAGCATGGAGTGTAGAAGAGGCGTACAAACTGGCGTTAGATAGGTTAGAACGAAATATCATTGAGCACAAAGACACGAAGCTGGATGAGGAGCATAGTCGACGCCATATCGAGAATCTATTGAAGTCAGAAGAGCTTTAGTGTAGCCAATGGTTTCCAATCCTAAGGCGAACCGTTCTTTTATTTAAGCTCAGATGCTTATAAATGGAAAACAGCTCGGGCTAGCAAAATAGTCACTACTCCAAGTAGCAGAGCCACCGTATATCCAATTCGTCCCTTCAATGATTCAGCGTGCTGTACCTCCGGTATCAAGTCAGCAGCTGCTATGTAGATGAAGTTCCCTGCAGCGAAAGGCAAGAGAAAGGTGATATTGATGCTTGATGAAACAAAAAACGTAACTAGTCCTCCTGCTACGACAGTAAGAGCAGAAAGGAAATTGAAAGTCAAAGCTTTCTTTTTTCCCATCCGCCATGAATTAGGATTCCGAAGTTCCCCAATTCTTGTGGGATCTCATGAGCAGCCGCAGCAAACCACGTTACAATACCGATTGGAATGCTTGCCACAAAAGACCCAGCTATTGCAAGACCACCTATGAAATTATGAAGCCCATCAGCCAGTAGCACCAAGTAGGTGACCACACCATGATGTTCAGCTCCGGCTAGATGACAATAACGCCATTGCAAAAACTGCTCAAGAACAAAGAATCGTAGAAAGCCTACTACCACCCAGATGAATAATTGAATATTCAAACTATAATCAGCGATGCTTTCTGGCAGAAGATGCAGAAATGCTCCTCCAAGTAGAGAACCTGCTGCAAACGCAACCAGAGGAAGTGCGATTCGGTCCACAGTTTGTTCATTTAATGATAGAGTAAAGAGCCCAATCTAGGCAATAAGGCTCATTGCAAATGTGCTCCCAACTATCCAAAGAAATTACTCAATTTGTGAAAGTACCACCAACACGCCGATATTCATGATATTGCAGGCCTCTAATGTAAACCTAACGAATTGAGGAATTCATCCTTGTACACAAGAACAAGCGGATAAGAGAATATTTGGTAAACGATAATCAATTCTGGATGATTTCTGATGGGGTTGGAAGAACGCGCTTTCGTGCAAACAAATCAAATTTTGAATGAGATTATATGTCGCTGTCAAGATATGATAGATGATGGTCGTGTCTAGGAGGATATACGTAACAGGGAAGATTAAGGGACTAACCAAGAACGATATCAAGGCCTTCGTTAAACAACACGGTCTTGAGTATGGTTCATTCTCAGGTAAAACAGAAATACTGATTCTTGGAGAGCGTCCTGGAAAAAAGAAAATACAAAGAGCACAGGAAGAGGGGATTGAAACTTATTCCTGGGAAGAATTCCTACAGAAATTCAATCTGAAGGGTGCTTTCGAAGAGTTCCTTAAGGAACTTGAGGCTTCGTAAAAAATCACTTTCTCAGAGTGGGTTCGTATATGAACATTGTTTCAGATACTGAAACTAGTAAAAAATAGGATTGGGGCAAGTGTATTGGTGCTATGCAATATGCTACTTTGCCCCTCAACCACTTTGGATTTTGTTGACTAGTAACTTCTCTCACGGTTGTCGCGACGGCCTCTATTGCCTCCAGATCTGCCACCACGGCTTCCGCCATAGTTACCACCACTTCGACGTCCACGATGCCGGTCATCCTCGTGTGTTTCTTCAGACATGTCTACCTCTTCGTTAACCTCCTCTATAGGAGTGTCAGCTTCTGAAATTTCTCCATATCTGCCGATGTTGAGTTGAAGATTTCCTCGAAATAATTTGGTATAGCCATTCTTCAAATTGTAGGTCTGGTCAATTTCAAGATTATCAATTGAATCGTCCCACAAAGGAACATTTACGATACCTGTGGAATCTCCCACAACAGCATCCATAACCCGATGGCTTTCGCCACTTCCTCGAGTAGTTACTTCTCGCTCTTCGCCCTTTTCCAAGACTCTAAAGGCAATAGATACATTCTTCATTCCGGGCCTTAGCTTGGCCACTGTAGCCTCAATGGGCTCTCTGTCATAACTCATATTATTTCTCTCGCGTATGCGGTTTGCAGGTCTTGAAAAGTAGCGTAAATCTCTGAAAGAAGTGTATTGGGAAATCCAGTAACTGTCTCATCTGGAGTATGTGCGCATACGATATTGGTACCTGCATCAAATTCCGAGCAAAGTTTGCTTATTACCTTATGTATCGACACCTGTGCTTGTGTTTACATGTCACACTTGCGCTGAAAAGCCACATTATGTACCACACAAATAATCATTTTTGACATGTTATCAGACACTGGACGGTAAATCAATGGGCTGCTCTTGTTGGTGGCGATATTGGCGGGTATTGCAGATATAGATTTTTAATGCATAAGCCTTGACTGTCATGAATCATTCCTCTTTCAGAACGAGATTTGGGTCCTAATCCTTAACTCATTAGAGGAATAACCTTACAGAGAAGATCCAGCTTGACCCTTGCAGGGTCTGTCCGGCCCGGCTCACAACTTTACGCCGAACCTTCATCCACCGCTGGTTACAATCTCCTTCCGTGCTATCTCGCGACCCTCATCGTCCACGATGGTAAGATGAGCGCCGCAGGATAGTCAGCAGTCGTAGCAGCGGACCACCATCTCCAAGAGATTGAGCAGTCCTTCGGGTATATCGTCTGTTATTTGTTTCAACTCCGTTGTTTATGTTTTAACGAGTGGGTCAGGTAATTCGAGTTCCTCATGGGCTTTGTCTTCAAAGATCTGCTTTGCGGCCACCATCAATGATTTCTCAATCCCCGCAATATTGTTGTTGGTTGCCACGATGAGATTTGCTTTCAAAACTATCCCATCTTCGTCGCATTCGTAATTGTGCAGAAGAGTTCCTCGTGGTGCCTCAACTATGCCAACGCCATCACCTGCCTTTGGCTCGACGTCTGATAACTTGATATCAGTACTGACAATATCTGGATCTTCAAGCAATGTCTTAATCCATTCCGCAGCCTGAACCATTTCGACAACTCGAGCGTAATGAAAGGCGAAAGTGTGGTGTGATGGCCGTCCAATCAGTTCACGCATCTCTTCAAGGGCTTCTTGAGCCAGTGGAGTAGCCATCTTGTCAACTACGTTGCATCGTGCCAGGGTATTGGCACGCCAGATTCCATCGGGATACCCAGCAGGTTTGAAGTATGTATGAGTAGCGTAAGAATGGTTAGGAATATGTTCACCATAGTATGTTGTGTACTCACTTGGTTCAAAATCAGCTACTATCTTCCCGTCGGGGTCCATTACTCGAACATTGCCTTCGTAGATATCCAGGACTCCATCATTGGTCAATCCAAGATAGTAGGTTGGAGTAACAGCAACCTTTGTCACAACATCTACATAGTCAGTGACTACCTTTTTGGCAAGGTCGACGGTCTTGTTTATGTTTTCCAGAAGATTAGGCACTTCTCCTAGCCATTTGTCACGTTCTTCTTCGCTAAGAGGGGATAACATTCCACCCGGAATTGCAGTTGTTGGATGTATAGCCTTTGCACCCACCGTCCTGCACATCTCCTGACCAAACTCCATCAATTCAATCGCCTGAACAGCCACATCAGGAAGATGCTTGAGTACCGCCGCCACATTTCTAACCGCAGGATCGGCAAAAGGTCCAAAAACAAAATCCGGTGCGGCAAGAGCGTAGAAATGAATTGCGTGGGAGGAAAGCTGCTTTGCCTCCATCATCAGCCGGCGCAGTTTGATTGCTGGTTCTGGAGGTGTAACATCCCAAGCTGCTTCCACCGCCTTTGTCGAGGCTAAATGGTGAGGGACCGGACAGATGCCACAGATTCTTGGAGCAATCCTAATGGCTTCCTCCATTGGTCTACCCTCAAGAAACTTCTCGAAAAATCTCGTGCTTCCTACATTGAATTGAACGTCTTTGACTTTTCCATCTTTGCCCATTTTGATTGTTAATGCACCATGTCCCTCAAGTCTTGTTACGGGATCGATTCTAATCGTCTTTTCTTCTGCCATTATCTCTTCGCCTCCTCGCGTTTTTGCCTGATTCTACCAAGATGACTAGTTGCATACGTGAATCTATAGAAAGTACCAAGTGGGTCCTTCACTTTTTCAAGCAATTTTTCAGGGTCGATGGGGGCGTACGTTCCAAGCATTGACATTGACGCAGCGCCTTGGTCAGACATGATTGGTGGAGGCGGACCAAAACAGCCTCGACATGTTGAACCTTTGTTCACACACTGTCCCTCACAGAGGCCCCATGTTGCAGACCCGAGGCAAATATATCCTTGCTCGAGAAGGCACCTATCTGGGTCAGCTTTCCCTTCAAATGGACGCAGGACCTCTGGAATAGGGGTTTCTTCTTTCTCGCGGTCGCAGTAGTGACAAACAGTATGGGGAGGCAATTCTATGTCCTCTCCATTAAGCAAAGCATTCAACGCAGTAAGAATGAGTTTTGAGGTGGGTGGACAGCCAGGCAAGTAGATGTCAAAATCCACAATGTCTTTGTTAGGTCTCACTGTTGCTTCAATTGCAGGTAGATTCTCTGTGGGCACTTTACCTCCAGAAACCGTCTTATTGTTTCTGAACTTCACCTCTAATGCATCATCTATATCATAGAAGTTGGCCAGCCCAGGAATACCTCCAAAACATGAACATGTTCCAAAGGCAATCAAGGTCTCACACTTGTCGCGCATAACCTTCAGCAAATGAACATCTTCTTCTGTTCTTGCCATTCCCTCATATAATCCAATTTTGATCGATTTATCGGAATAATTCTCCAAGTCTTGAAGTTTGTAATCCACGACTCCTGCCCAGAATTTAATATCCAGTAGGGGCAGGACATCTGCTAAATTGAGATGGATGTCAACCAGACTCTGGAAACAACCCCAGCACGAACTTCCCTGTGCCATTGCCACAGGTACTGGGTCACTCATGAGTTAGCCTCCTCAAATCGGAATGAAACATCATTATTTCCATGGTGTCATGAGCCCTTGCCAATCCATGTTGGTCTAGATTATTCTTACGAACGTCATCAAATAAAATTGAGAAACAATTCATTTCCAGCTCTCCGTCATGGGACATTTTCCTTCTGCCTTGTCAATGGGTCTGGAAAGCCCATCAGTAAGAAGCGGTGCCTGAGAAGTTGATGCCCACTGTGGTTTCATGGTTCGTGTGACGATGCATAGGTGCTTAATAGCTTTCTCAATTAGGAGGCTCTGTAAAATAATACAATGATTCAGAGGCGAATTGGCCACATCACATGATCC
>CAZYLT010000022.1:0-32259 GCA_964648855.1 uncultured archaeon | reverse complement strand
CTCTCCAATCTCAGTCACAGTCAACCTAGGATTAACTTGGGTCATGAAGTTCGAGCAATCGAAAGGGACGGTGATTATTGTAGTCTAAGGATAACTGCAGATCAATCTGATTATGAAGTGACTGCAAAACTTGTCATTGATGCATCAGGAGCATATCCAGTTGGGGTGAAAAGCGGGCTAGTAAGACCTAGACTCACGGATAGTCAAATGGGATATGCACGGCAGTACCACTTCCAAAGGGAAACCGATGCGAATGATTTTGAACCGGAGAATAGATTCTATTACGGACACGAGTTTTCGCCAGGAGGATATGCATGGATATTCCCGACGAGGAGAACAGCAGTCATAGGATCAGGCGGATTGGTAGCTCGAGTACGAAATGACGATAAACGAATAGCTGATTATATCGATGATTTCATCGAGGAACCGAATATCAAAGAGATGCTGACGGAAACAACCCTCTTGAAGAAGGAGGCAGCACCCATTCCACTTGGCGGCCGAATCACACCATCATTTTCGGATAATATTCTCTTGGCCGGCGATGCTGCAGGCCACTGTTCTCCGATATCCGGTGAAGGTATACATTACTCGCTTTTCGCAGGTAGGATAGCTGGCTCTGTCGCAGCAGAAGCCATCAATGATAGAGACTTCTCTGCTCGATTTCTCAAGCAGTATGAAGACCAGTGGAAAGGAGCCTTTGGCGGTGACTTGAAGTGGGGATTGTGGCTACAGAAGAGATTCACTGGTTCCAGTGATGGTGAGAGCCGATCTGCATTCTTGGATTCTGAGGAATCTTGCTGTGTGGTGGCGGAAATGCTGGTTGGAAAGAGGTCGGTTTTTAGTGCAATCAGAGCAATAGCACCCAAGTACATCTGGGGAAAAATGAAATCTGCATTCTCGGGCTAGCAGTGGAAATCATACTCGAGAAACAGCAGCATGCCAGACTCTTTGTAAACTCCGAAACGCGCCGCATATTCGTTACAACTCAATTACGGTAGGAGCGGTAACATACCAACAGTAAGAAAATGACTGGGAGAACAACCCCCACAAAGAGAAAAAGAGGATAGTCCTCTGGCCCGTCAACAGCATTGAACCAAAGTGCCGCAGATTCGAAAAATGCTAGAATCATCAGAAGACAAATTACAGGAGTAGATTCCCCTCCATTTGTTTCTACCAATTCCCATGGTTTTGTATCCTCAGATCGCGAAGGGAGATATCCGGACGTCTTGATTACCCCCTAACTACATATTATCAACCGGAATACAGGTTTTGAAGCCTAATGAATCTAGTGGCCTCACTAAAAACAAAAACAGTAAGATGCGCTGGAAGAAGTCACAATAATGGGTTGCATCAAATCCTGATGTTCGCCGCCTATGGGAAATCTCACTTGTCTTATATCGAATATTAGTTTAATTCCAAAGAGTCCTATGAATTGGAATCATAGGACCTTCTGGAACATCATTTCCTATTGGGTGGTTCTTCTTATAGGAGGTGAGTTTACTAGGTGACCAGCAGTTTATGAGCCTGCTTCAGCCATTCGGTTGACTATGAAACATTTCTGGCGGTATGACTCATCTTCAAGTTGATCGATGAAATCCTCCAGGCGCGCAACACCCTTGAATTCCCTGTCAATATCCAGGTCTCTCACGGTTATGTGCGCTCGCTTGTTTTCAATCCGCACATATATTCCGCCGATACCGACGTTGTGCTTCATGTAAACTGGTTCTTCCTGATTCTTCACTCTATAGAAACCTTGTCTTCTTAGCATACGTGTAAACATCATCATTTCGCGGCTAACCCTCCCGGCGGTTAACACAAAGAAAGTAAACGCTGACCATTATATAAAACCATAGGATATCAAGCCGTAAACGTTTATACAGAATTAAGCTCGGCAATTGAAAATCGTTGTGTAAAGCGGCATATTTAATGCAAAAACGGTACTTCATTTATATATCATAATGCATAGAATAGCACTTTTGAAAATCTCTAGCTTCCATACTGGAATAAAGCGCGCGAAATAGCTATACGTGTACTAAAGCGTCTTCATGCTTTTGCAAGGAAGCTAGCTAACGTTTACTTCCACTGGAAGTCTACATTTGGGGGTTAATGACCACCGGGTGTTGGTCTTTGTGTGCAGGTATGCTAGGAATGCCGTTACCCGACAGGTATGCGGGGGTGTAATCTTTGTACTATTTGTCCTATTCGCAGGTCTTTGACCCCAGTATACATTCTGCTCATGTCTCCAGGAAACGAACATTATAGTATTCACTCAGTAAACGTAGGGCTTTTGCAAGAGAATTGGCACCACAAAAGGTTCCTCCCCAGGTAGAATTTTGATGATTCATGTAAAAATCCTTAAAACACGGCTAGTAGGACGATGACCTGTTGAAGGCTATGGATATATTCAGCGACATTATTCAGACGATTACATCGTTCATGTCTCCAGTGCAGTATATGCCTGCTTCCACTGTGTTCATCGTACTGGTTAGCGTTGGACTCTCCTTAATCTCCATTTGGGCTACAAACCGCTTCACAGATGTTGAAGAGATGAAGGAAAACACGAAGGAAGTTCAAGAGTGGCAGAAGAAATTCAAAAAGGCCAGAGAGACCATGGACCCTGTGCTTATGCAGGAGGTGCAAGACAGTCAGTCTCGGATAATGACGCTTCAGAGTAAGATGATGTCAGCTCGTTGTAAACCAATGCTGATCTTCTACATCCCATTGATATTGGTCTTCACCATTCTCAATTCTCTATACGCGGGGGTGCCTGTGGCAGTTCTTCCTTTAAATCCACAAGAGGCATTATGGTTTATTGACCCGTGGTTAGGTGTCAATATCCCAGGCAACGGATTCGGGTTGCACTTCTACACATGGTATCTTCTTTCAAGTGTGGGCCTTGGTAATATGATTCGAAAGGCATTCGGACAGGACTTGGCATCCACGACTCCCGGACTCGGTTGAAAATATCAATCTGATTGAATACCGGCATCCGCAGATATCAGAGCAAACACATATGTGTCCCTCACGGCATATCCTCATTTATTTCTGACCAGAAATGGGGATTTCTTCTCATAAAACGAATTGATTTCGCGAGAACACCGATGCCAAGCAAAATTAGCAATATTGCGGCAACAAAGCTACCCCTATAGGCGTCTGCATTCCTGAATCCTACTCCTATCAGGGCATCAGCAATGGGTCCAGTGACTAGCGTTGCTGCAATACCCCAGCTTAGGAAGAATGTCGCGTTATAGTAGGCAAAGAGACGTCCTCTAAATTCCTCGGGAGCCATGTGTGCCACAATTGAGTAGCTTGAAGATTGAATGACCACATGGGATGCTCCAATGAGAAATGATGAAACTATACTGAGCAGAAAAGTGGGGGAAATGATAAGCCATGCTATAGCAATGATTGACAAGCATGCGCCAAAGAGCAAAACCTTGTTATCGTCACTGTCGGCAACAACTGATCCGACCAACAGCCCTGAGAGCATGGATGCGATACTACCAACATTACTAAAAAGAGCAATTTGTTCACCTGTAGCGCCAAAGCCAGTAGGGTCAGCAAGAAACAGGCTCGATATGATTGAAATCGAATTACGCCCGAAATTCAGAAAGACTAGTGCGATAATGAACAGCAAGTACGCCTTTCGCAATTTCGCAGGTAAATCGCTGAGAGAGGGGATTTCTACTGGCTCAGGTATTCTTATGTTCTGCATCTGTAGTGCATCTTTAAAGCGAATGGCAAAGTAGACAATGAAGCTGGAAAAAATCATCACTATGGCGGCGATGAAAAAGATACTTCCGTCAGCAAATCCTGCACCATTATCGAAAAGAAACCCACCAAGATAGGCACCTCCTATTCCGCCCAATCCGCCAATAATAGAAAGCTGGCCCATGACCTTTTTTCGTTCGTCGAACTCAGTCAGCTCAGATATCAGTGCAGACCATCCTACATTGGACATGCTCCAGAAGACCTCGATGCCGCCCAAACTGAAGATAATGACGTAACCTGCAAGGATTGTATTGCCTATTGCAAGAAAGTGTTGATATCCAAAGACCATGAAAATATGTCCGAATCCAGCAAGAAATTCTCCCAGCGCTACGAATTCAGTCGGTTTCCGATATTTATCTAGAGCACGCCCCCAAAGAAGAGATTGTGCCCCAGCATTGGCAATCATCCCCACTGTGGCCATTAGGGTTACTTCAGTAGTAGAGAGGCCCAGGGACCGCAAGTAGATTGACAGGAAGGTGTACACAATCGCTCTACGAAAATATGAGAGAAACTGGAATGTTGAGAGGCCTGAGAACTCTCTCAGCTTCAGCCGGGAATAGTCTAGCAGTGTCAAAGTGGTTTGAAATCGATATATCTCATCTTAATAGTATATTCTTTGATGTCATGAAAGAGTTCTATTTCATTCCTCAGCTTCTGAGTGAGATGATATCAGCCATAAGGCCCCTCATTTACTTGGATTAGACTTTGGCGCGAGGAGGTACTCGACATCTAATATCTCGCCTAGGAGTAGTACATATCATATATTTGAGAAGTAGATACTCCCACGTGATACCAAATTCGGGAAAGCCAGATTTTTCTGAGGTACTCTAGAACCCCATACTTCTGGTACTTCACTGCACTAGTTTCAATCTTCTGATTTGCCAGTATCAAGTCACCCTGTCTGAGCATGCATCGGGCAAGTCGCAAATCCTCATACAGTGGAACATCAAGGGCTGATAGACACCGTTCAAGAATATTGGTCTGAACGAACATAGCCCGATCTCCGTACATTTCCTTTGTGAGTCGAACCCATTGATTCGAAAGCCAGCTGACTATCTCTAGGAGTGGGTTTCGTGTATCATATGAAAGGGAGAAACCACCCCCAACAACATCTGGATTCGCTAATGCAGAAAGAATGACATGGTCCCAGCCAAGAGGAGGAACGGTATCAGAGTGTAAAAGCATAGTTATTCGCCCCCTGACCTCAGCGATTCCTGCCAGAAAGGCGTATCCACGTCCCCTTCGGGGACACTTCACCACTGTCTCTTCGAAATTCTGTGGTACTATCTTAACTGAAATTTCCGGGTTGTTTATCACCACAATTAACTCAATAGGAACGTTCGATGATAACAATACATTACGAATCGCTTCAAGCTTATGATTTGATGAATGTATGGGGCAAACTACTGATATCAAAGGGGGAGTCTTCAAAACTCAAATCGCCTTCTACCACTCAGTCGTGGACATGTAAATGCAGTCAGATGAAAGCAATATTAATACATTCGTTATTCCAAGGCTGAATTTATCCGCCTTGAAGTGAGGATTAGACCTTGTCAGATGATTAAATCAAAACTGGCTCGCCATGTTGGTCAATCTCAAAGGAACCATACCGCAGAAACAAGAATCGCATTCGCATCCTGCAAGATTCATTTGCGTGCACCCTCAAGGAGTCCAGGATGACTACTGAGGTATTTCATTGTCTCAAGAGTTGTTTGATTTATTCGGTGCTTTTCATAGAAGAATCGAAGCTCACTCATAGTATCGATATCTGTCCATTTAGGTAGGACATGGATTTGATTCGTAACAGACTTGATTCGTAATAGAGTCTCACGAAATACCTTTTCTGTGCTCCACGGTATATTCTCAAAGGCATTAGAGATAAAGCCCTTTTGCGAGAATCCAAGTAAGTAGTATCCGCCATCCAGTGCCGGTCCTATCACAACTTCTTGGTCCTTAAGGCTAGAAAGGGCAGTCTTGAGAATTTTAGAGGGGAGGTCTGGGCTGTCGCTGGCTAGAGCAATGACTTGGTCATACCCCTTCGCAAACATGTCTACGAAGCCATTATGGAGTCGCTCCCCCAAATGTGCCCCTCTCTGTGGCATGAAACGATATGTTCCGCCCAGCAATTTGCCAAATTCCTGGATGGAATCAGGGGGATACACGGCTATGTAATAGGGTGTGTCAACAGAACGAATCAAAGCCAAGGTGTCTTGTATGAAGACTCGATACAGATGAGCAGCAGCCTCTTCTCCTATCGATTGAGCCAAGCGCGACTTCACCGCACCTGCCTTAGGATACTTCATCATCAGGAATATCGCAGCACGGAATACCATTTCGTTTCAATCCTTAGTTGCGCCGAAATGAGTATCCGTTTTACTCCAAAGCGCCCGAACATGAGGAGCCACTTCCAGCTGTACAGCCAAAACAATGTGGGCCCGTGACAATTTCACGATTCCGATGTGAAATTGCATCAAAGTGTGTTACACGATTAGGTGTTGTTACAACAGGAAGTCCCAAAGCGAGATTGAAGTCACAATCGTACAGGAGTCCATCCCATCCAACGCATATCTGATGCCTACACATCAGCCTATCGAGAGTTGAAGCATTGAATGCGCTAACTAGTAGCTCTTGATATTCTGTGGCATTACCCTGCTCCTCCAACCATTCCTGAAACCGACCGATTGGCATGTTGGTTATGGTTAATAGATTATTGAAATGAATATTATATTCGTTCAATAGAACCTCTTTGTAGGTTGCCTCCAGCTGTGACTGTTCAGGAGGCAGAAAGGGGCCTTCTGGGTTGAATACGAGGTCAAGTTCTAGTTCAGATTCCAGACCATATCCTAGTTCATTGAGTTTCCACAGAATTTCAATGCTGTCTTTGAATACGCCCTCTCCTCGCTGATGATCCACATCTTCTTCTAGATAGCAAGGCAATGACGCGACCAATCGGATTTGAAGTTCTTTATACAAATCCATCATTTCGTCCATACCAGGGTCTTGTAATACAGTCAGATTCGTGCGGACTTGGACATCATGTTCTTGATTTGATAGGCTCTTCAGAAACCGAGGCAAGAAGGGGTTCAACTCAGGCGCTCCGCCAGTTATATCAAAAAGTTCTGGCTTGACTTCACCCGCAACTTTGAGAATACTTTCCATTGTTTTCCAAGACATCACATTTTCGCTTTCGGGTGTTGCTTTCACATGGCAATGGTAGCAAAGCTGATTGCATCGGTTTCCCACATTTACTTGAAGTGTCGTGTGAGTCAGTCCTCTTAATTTGGATCCCGTTTTATTGCACATAATCTCACTAAATGCTATCATCCCTTCATCACTCTCGTTCAGTATGCCGATACCTCTTCACAAGTTAACTCAGCTGGACTGCTTTTGCCAATTAACATTATTGTACAAGATAAAGTCTAGGGGTGGTTCTCGAAGAGGGATTCACAACCGTTTTATTTCTTAGCTCATTGGTATTGATATGACAGATGGAGCATCAAAGGTTTACTTTGGGTCGATCCAACATGGGAACGCTGGCAGATTCGCATCAATGAGTGCAAAACTCGATAAAATAATCGAGCATCTGGATTTTTCTACCATTGAAAAGAAGGACAAAGTTGCAATCAAGATGCATCTAGGCTTCAGAGATGGCTACCAGACCGTCCCAGTATTTTTCGTGAGAAGAGTCGTAAAAGTTGTGAAGGAAGCTGGAGGCTATCCCTTTGTGACGGACAATCCAACAGCCGTTTATAACGCAGCTGAACGGGGCTACACCTCAGAAACCCTTGGATGTCCTTTGATACCTGTTGCGGGTGTAAAAGACGGTTATCATGAGCAACGCGAGTTTGATTTCCACAACGTAGACACGCTCTCAATTGCAGGAGTTCTGCGTGATGCTGACGTTCTCATCGATTTGAGCCATGCTAAAGGACACAATACCTGTGGCTATGGCGGAGCTATCAAGAACATAGCTCTTGGTGGATATACTGGGCCTAGTAGATGGAAGAAAATCCATGGCGTAGAAGACAGCATACAATACTGGGATGCCGATAAATGCAGTCCTGAACATGCAAAAGAGCTGGTTGAGGCATGTCCTGAGGGGCACATAAAATATGATGAGGAAAAACACGAATTGACAATTTCCTTTGGCATGTGCAACCAGTGTATGGAGTGCATTGACGCAGATCAGGGAACGGACTGCCTGCATTTCGGACCTGCGAACTTCGCATTGTTTCAAGAGTTAATGGCTAAGGGTGCCAATGAAATAGTAAATACCTTTGATGAGGACAAGAGATTCTACCTGAATTTCTTGCTGGACATCACCGCCCTATGTGATTGCTGGGGCATTGCACAGCCGGCCATCGTGAATGATATCGGGATTCTGGGAAGCCGGGACATTGTTGCAATTGAGCAAGCTACTCTTGACTTGATTGCAAAGGAGGGACTGATTGAGAGCATGGTCCCGCCCTTCTTTAGAAATGTAAACCTAGACCCAGAAGCTGACCTTCATCCATTTGCACGCATACATGGCCCAATGAAAACCCCCTACTTGGTGACAAAATATGCAGAGAACCTTAAGATGGGAACAAGGAAATATGACCTGATCGAATTGTTGTCGCCAAAAGAAACAAAGGACATGGAAGCGCCCAAAGGAGTCAGTGAGGACCAACCAACATTCTTCTAGAGAAGTGGTATGACGCGGTTGTTGAGGGTTCTGGTTTCGAAAGCAGAAACACACATTAGCTATGCTGCACAGCGATGGCTTGTGTAGCAGAGCTACAAATCGAAGAGACTGATTGCTCTCCAATAGCAATATCCAAATGACTCAGCGTATGTTACTTAGAAATACCCGAGTAATTGAGTAGTAGCTCTAATAGCCGGAGGTTGAATAATCTGGGTTCGTCCGGGTGGTCAAGAAAAAAAGATGAGGCTTTTCTAAAGAAAGTTCTAGATCTTGCTAATAGAGGAGACTTCGTCGCACTTTCTCAAACATTCAATGGTTTCTGGAAGGACAAGAACGAGAGTCCTTTGCATAGGATTGATAGTATAGCAGTACGAAATTTTGAAGATTCTGATGATGGAATGCTGACCGAATGTCTAATGCAAATCCGAGCCGGTGTCTTGTCCTACCTAGGCATGTTATCTTTGAGCACGGCGGTTGAGGTGCCTACAAGAGATATTCTCGATATAATGCTCAAGGAAGAAAACAGCAAGGATGGAAGAAAAAATGCCAGGGAGTTTCTTGCCGAACAGGCTAAGAGTCTCATCGAGAAGAGTAGAGTCGGTCATCTTGTTCCAAGTGAACTCAAGAGAGACGGCCTGGGATATCTAACAGGAAAAGTACGTGAAGCTCAAATTGAGAATTATCGAAAAGCTAAGCCCTCGGTCAAGCAAGGTAAGATTTCGGTAAAGAAGCTCTCGCATACTGTGTTGGGTAAGAAAATTCTTCGTGATTTACGCATTGATACAAAGGAAGTCGATGCTAAAAGCGACGAGGCCTCGCGGGTTAAGGAGGCATATGACCATTACCTCCTAGAGATTGAGCTGTCGGATGATATTGGCATGCCGGACATAGAAGATACCGAGCAACTCTCTCTAGATGGTGAAGCTGTGGATATCGATGAATCAGAGGATGCTAAAAAGGCATCAAAAAGACAAGGTAATGAAGACCAGGAAAATCTAACCGGCTATCTCATGGAAGAGGAAGCACTACAGGAATCAGAGAAAAAGAATAAGGGGTAGAATAGCAAGAAGAATACATAATGCCCTAGCCGTAATCACATGAGTCGGAGTATAATGACGAAGAAAGGAGAGGAAAAGGCGAAGAGGAAGGAGCTTGAAGGCTTGAGAGAGCTGAGAGCTATATCCAGCTCACTGGATTCGCCAGACCTTGGAGTTGCATACACAGCAGCCGGAGAATTAATGCAACACCGAGCGGCACGCTCACTTCTGCCAAAGATAATGAGCATACTGGATGTTGATGACTTAACACTGAGGAAACTCAATTTCAGATTTGCAGCAATGCACGCTTTCGGGTCTTATATTCCATCACTATTTGAGGCTCTTGAAGCCATAAACCCTGCTGAAAGAGAACAAGTGCTTCAGAGCGTGGAGGAAGCATTTAGCAGAACGGGAGGACCAGTTTCATCGTCAGAACAAAAGAGATGGGTTGGGGTGCTCGATGAAGTCGGGCATGAGCATCAAGCTACAGTCTTTGGGATAATGGCTCATCTTGGCAGAAGAGGCGCACGTTGGGTCGGCGATAAGATTAGAAAGGAAACAGAGACTGTTTCCTATGGTTCAGTTCCTAAGATTCTGTCATTCAAAGAGAGCACAGGCAAGAGAATGCTCAAGACACTCGCCAAAAAGGCGGCACAAAGGAAACCTGAGTTGCTTGAGTATATTTGTGGAGTTGTTGACCAGTCTACCATAGGATATCTCGCACCATTCTTATCTTCTGGTGACTGGCAGACGCGAGCCAAAGTTTCCAGAGCAATTGGAAAGGTTGGTATCAGTTCAGCAGCAGGCATCGTCATGGAGATAGTGTCAGACCCAGACTGGAGGGTTAAGCAAGCGCTCTTAGAAGAGGTTAACATTGCCAATTCAAGATTGACAAGTCTGTTGAAGATTATCGATTATTTTGCAAATGACTCTCATATCCGCGTTAGAGGACAGGCAGAGCGTACTCTGTTAAATTTGGCTCATGTGCCCTGTGATGGCGAAGATTTGGCGGAACAGAGAGACAGAATAATGAAAGAGTTTCGACCTCGTCTCTTGGAAGCGGCTAAGAACAATCCAGACATTGATACTGAATGGATGGGTGTTGACGTTGAAGAGCATCCGATTCCGTACATGGAGGAGGAAGACGATCAGCAAGGGGGTGTCAGTCTCGCAGATATTGCACCTCCAGAGAAAGAAACCGAAACTGATAGCTCAGAACAAGCAGGTCTCCTGAGTGCTCTATTGAAGGCAAAGGAATCGGTTAATGTTAGACAGGAAGCAGACAAAACCGCATCAACGACACAATTCAAACTGATAGTGGATGATGACGTATCAGAAACAGAGCGATTTATGAGTCTTCTAAAGTATCTATCAGGCGGCCAGGATAGCGACGTTACTCTTGAGGATTTACACAAGAATGCAACTAAGGTGAATCTTACGGAAGAAGAGCTCGAGGAGGCATTGGAAACGCTGGAAAGAGAGGGAACTGTATACCGGTCCAAAAAAGGAGCTGTCCGTCGAGTAGATATGGAGCTCTGACAGCCTGCTATGTGAAAACAGATGAAGAAGGCCATGGAGGTCAAAAGTTTTGAGCAAAATCACAACAATTGAAAACGCATTTATCGTTAGTGCGGACAAAAAGCAAGGCATCATCAAGAACGGATATATCCGAATAGAAGATCAAAAGATAACAGAGCTCGGAGAGGGGGAAGGCAAACCTGCAGATAATAAGATTGATGCAGGCGGTTGTATTGTCATTCCGGGTCTCATTACTGCGCACACACATCTCTATGGAATACTTCTTCGTGGCGCTTCCTTGAATATTGAACCTCCAACTGATTTTGCCCAGATTCTGCAACGAGTGTGGTGGCCCGTTGATGAAGCGTTGGACCTGAACGACGCTGAAGCAAGTGCGCTATCTGCATCTGCTGATATGCTAAGAAATGGTAGTACATTCTTTGCTGACACCTACTCTGGTCCCAACGCGATTGAAAACAGCCTAGACGCTGTCTCAAAAGGGACTGAGAAGATTGGTATTCGCTCAATGCTGGCTTTCGAAATGACAGAGCGTCATGACCACGAGGAGGCGGAGAGAGGACTTGAAGAGAGTATACGTTTCATTCAGGAGAACAAGGGACACAGTGGATTAACCTCCACCATGATGAGCCTTCATGCATCATTTACAGTTGACGATGATATGGTAAAGAAAACAGTGGATGCCGCAAAGAAGGTAGATGTTCCAATAACAATCCATACTTCAGAGGGGCTCGTCGACCTCTATCATAATCTGGAAAAATATGGAGAGCGAACGATAGAGAGATTGGACCGATTAGGAGTCCTCGGTAAGCATGCGATTCTTGCTCATTGCGTTCATGTTAATGAGCATGAACTGGACTTGGTCGCGGAGTCAGGAGCATCAATAGCTCACAATCCAATGAGCAATATGCTGAACGCAGTAGGAACGGCTCCGGTGCCTAAAATGCTACAAAAGGGAATTACTGTAGGACTAGGTAATGATGGCTGGATCTATGACCCATTCGAAAACATGAGATATGCACTGACAGTTCATCGATTAGCAAACCGCAATCCAAGTATTATTGGGGAGAAAGAGGTCTTTGAAATGGCCACCATGGGAGGAGCAAGATGCTATGGACTGGAGGATAAAATTGGCAGTCTCAAGCCGGGTAAATTAGCGGATATTGTCATTCTTGATGCCACGAGGGTTCCCACACCAATTACATCAAACAGTATCATCGGACATCTTGTAAATACATTCTCCGGGCGCGATGTAAGAGATGTACTGGTCAATGGAGAAGTTGTATTGAAAAATCGGAAGCTCCAACGAATATCAGATGAAGAGGTCAGCAGATTATCCCGCGAGTCTGCGAAATCACTGTGGAAAAGGCTCAAGTGATTGGGCATATTTCCGTATTTGGCGTCTGCAATGAATGCGTTCTGCGTGCAAGACACGACATAAATAGACTATACTTCAACTGACACTAAAGTGATGGGTGACAAGGAATTGGCTGCGGTTGAGATAACCGGTCTAACGAAGACATTCGGAGATGTCGTGGCTGTTGATGATATCTCCCTAATAGTGAAGGATGGAGAAATATACGGTCTCTTAGGGCCAAACGGAGCGGGAAAAACTACAACACTAAAGGTGATCATGGGCCTTTTAGACCCCGATTCAGGTATTGCTTCCGTTATGGGCGTGGACAGTCTGCAGAATCCTGTTGAGGTGAAGTCAGTCGTTGGATACGTTCCAGAGGAAACTGTTCTATACGAGTCACTGACGCCGAGAGAATTGTTCGAATTCATTGCATCGGTAAGAGAGCTTCCAGAGGACTCGGTCAACTCGAGAGTTGCAGATATCGCCAAAGCTTTGGATTTTACCGATAACATGGACAAAATGATTGTGACCCTTTCATCGGGCAACAAACAGAAATGCCTGTTGATGACAGCACTCATCCACCGCCCGAAGCTCTTGATCTTGGATGAACCTTTCTCAGGACTCGACGCAAGAGTTGTCAGAATCCTAAAAGATGCAATACAAATCCATGTGGAGAATGGCGGTTCGGTTCTCTTGAGTACGCACATAATGGAGGTTGCTCAAGCACTCTGTGATAGAGTTGGCATCATTGATCATGGAAAGATCATTGCAGATGGTACTCTGGAAGAATTGAGAGAACAAGCAAAAGAAGAGAGTGCTACTCTAGAACAACTATTCTTGAAACTAACTGAACAGGTAGATGAGGTCACTGAAGGTGTAGATAGCCTGAGGGGGGCTCTATCTGGATGAATTTCAGCAAGAAATGGAAACTTGCAGGCACTATCATACGCGAAGCGAGATTCAGATCTCAACTAAATTCTAACCCATCCTTTCGTGCAAGAGCTAAAGAAGATCCTGAACGGATTATGAGCAGGGCAAAGAGAGGTAGCACGATTAGTATGGTTTTTACAACCTTTCTGGTTGTCACCATCGCTGCGATATCAATTGCTCTCATTCTATTTGATGACCCAGCTCAATCCCCATTAATTTCCTTGACAGTCAGCTTCGGTTCCTTTCTTCTGCTTAGCTTTGTCTTGGTATTCTTCCTGAATCTATTAGGAACATCTGGTTTCTTTATGTCAGGGGTTGCTTCGTTTCCTGGCATGTTGCCCATTTCAAAAGAAGACCTTGAGGACGTTATCTTTCTTGCATTCATGCGTACCTTTGCAGGACCATCTATCGCCATTCTAACGGTCTTCCCTTTGGGTTTCTTGATATTTATGGGCCCTGTTGCAAGTATAGCTGCATTCTTCTCTTGTCTGGTAACAGTGCTAGCTTCATTCACAACTCTCATACTCGTCGCCAAATGGTATCACAAGAAATCACTTGAACAACCCGGGTCTATCATGTCCACAGTTGTGCGGGTGCTGGCGGGAGCTATGCTCTTGGTAGGATTCATTGCTGTCTATTCGGTTGGGAATTACTTGCCCACCTTGGTTGATATCCTCACCAGTCTATCGCATCAGTACGGCATTGCGGTCAACGTGTTGTTCAGTGTTCTATTCCCATTCAATATGGGATTGCTAACGGGAATTGCAACATACGGCTTCTTAGTTTCAGCGGGAATTGCATTGCTCTCGATCTGCTCTACTGCGTTGTACTCCGTATTCGCAATTCGCGGCTATCGGATAGCCAGAAGAGAGTTGAGACGAACAGTACTAGGGGGAATCGAAACCACTATTGACTATGAGTCGATGGGGAGGCCACTAAAGATTTCTACTCCCATATTGGCAATTATAAGGAAAGACATCAGATTGGCAACGCGCGACTTGGGGTCTCTAGCCATCATGATATTTCCACTGATCATGCTAGTGGCTTGGATACCAACGTTTGCCCAAGTTGCTGGGGGCACAGTCAGTTTGGCAACAATTCTAACCCTCATGGTCATGGTGCAAAGCTTCTCAGGAATCAGTGTGACAGGTCTGCTGGGAGTAGATACTCAAGGTGCTTCGGTTTATGATGGGCTCCCCTTGAGTAGCATGATGAACCTCAAAGCTAAGGCCACATTATTTACGGCTACGTACACTTTCTTCATGGTCGTTGTGTCAGTCCTCTTCTTAGTAGGCACTCCCTTTACTCCATTTGCGATTCTCATTCCAGTTATCCAGGTTCCTCTTGGATATGGACTTGCATTGATAGTAGGTGGTATCCTATTTCGAATTGTTGGTGGAGGGAGGACAGTTGCCGTCAACCCTGTGAATAATCAAAAAGCAACACTGATTGCAATCATGGTTGCATCTGCAGTTGGACTAATACCTCTGCTTGGATTGCTATTAGGAATATTTCTCACAAGTCAGATAGTAGTTGGGCTAGGAATTCAGGGCGTTTTAGTTGTTGTGGAGCTCTTCTTTGCTAGAAGTGCAGTGCCTAGATTACTAACTAACTAGAGGACTATGTTTCTTCTGCATATCCCTATCCTTGTTCTTTAATAATCGAGATCTAAATCTATATGCCACTAACAAGATTGTAAGAGCAATCGTAGTGATTGCTAGAGGAGGGCCCATGGTAGTCAGTACCCTGTCAATACCAAGCACGATATTCATTCTCGATGCTTCTCGATACTCTAACGTTTCATTGGTGTCCGTGTTGAATAACCTATAAACATAGTGTGACAAGAACCCATCTTCTTTGAGATATACTGCTCGAAGTGACGCTTGTACAGTGGTAACGCTGATTTCGAAAATGTTTCTCCATTCGTACCCCCAAAAGTCACTGTCCTCAATGATGTCGTAATCCACCATATCTTCATCTTCGATGTAGGTAGAAAGCAGCCACCAGTCGCCCACCGGATAGGCTAAGTGCTCCAGTGCCTTGTTCCAAGGCCCATCAAGATTGAGCTGTGTGCCATTCAGAAAGGATTGTTCAACTTCGAGAATTGGAATTCTACTGATAGAGCTGTATGTGTCTGTGAGATTGGGTGTGTTTGTAACCCTGAGCAGAACCTCATCATCTATTTCAGTATAGCCTGAAGACTTGACATACAACTCAAATTCGAATTCATCGCCATCTTCAACGCCCCACCAATGTCGCAATGCGACCGCTGGAAGTACACATACCTGCAGTATCAGAACTGATACAATGCCCAATACCACATAATTCTTAGTCGTCCTGCTTTTCATGATCAACTATCAAATACAAGATAGATATTTTGCACAAAAAAGTACTCCGGACAAAATAAAACAAAAAAAGTTCAAGAGGGGAGTTCCCCCTCAATTAAAAACTACTTACGTTTACATACAACAAGACCGATGATCACAATCACAGCAACGCCTATACCAACGTAGAGGATGTTATCCTCTAGAAGCTGCAATATGTCATCCACGCCTCCGCCCGGAATTGTCGCCCTTGTCACTTCAATGGACTCTAGGAGTGTATCATTTAGGGTGCTCCATGTCTCAATTTTGTACTCTGCAAGAAATCCGTCCGATGTTGAATAAGCAGCAGTAATCTTAGCCTCTTCAGTTGCTGTGGTATCCATGCTCCATTCTACGGTCCAAAGGCCGCCTGCAGAAGTGATGTCTTCACCGGTCAGTTCTGGTGCGAGCAAGCTCTGCAAAAGAGTGAAATTACCTACAGGTAAAGCGAATTTTGCACCAACGAAATATATGCCAAGGAATATCAGTGTTGAAAGTCCCATGCTAGTTCCATTTTCCCACCAGAACCCAATATCAGGCTCCGGAATGGCATTCCAATCATCAAGAGGGTCAGGAATAGCCAGAGCAGGCATATCCGTTATGTTGAGGTATATATCTTCACTTGGAACATCTTCATCAGTACTGGACATAGTGAAATCGAATCGATCACCGCTAGCCACACCCCATTCCAATCCTTGTGAGGTTGCTGCAGCTACCGGCGAAACCAGGAACATTGTTACAATTGCTACTGCAAGAATCACGTTTAGCGCGCGTTTCATTATTGTTATATCTCCCAAACCATTCACGAATGGTTAGATTATAGCAAATGAACTCGACTAAAAAGGTCTTCTGTTATCAATCAGAATATTATCCTTACCGCGAGGAACAGAGTTTTCAAGGAGATTCTGGCAGGGGTGTTTGATGAAATATCCGAGAATCGATTACAAATATACTGGGCCGATATTTGACTCTCATGCACATGTAATCGAACTGGAGGCGCTCAAGCTATTCGTGGAAGTAGGCAAAAAATATGGGACAGAGAAATCCATCCTAATAGTGCATGGGGATGAAATTGATGCCTATGAGGATATGTATCCGGGTCGGTTCGTATTTGCCAAATACATGTCAGGATGGAGATTGTTCACTGAAGGACCCGAACCGTCTATGAAAGAAGTGGCTCACCTTCGCGAAGATGGATACAGTCTGGTAAAAATGCACTTTGCACCATTCTGGTCTGATAGACTAGAAAAAGAGAAGGTCCCTTCAGTAGACAGCCCAATTTTTGACCCATTATTTCATGCACTTGCAGAACATGAATTGCCACTTCTGATTCACATTGCAGACCCTGATACCTATTTTGAGAATCGATATTCAGACAGCAATCAATATGGCACAAAGGATGAACACCTAGAGCAGTTTGAAAACAGACTGAAGAGGAGCAGTAACGTAGTCTTTCAACAGGCGCATTTTGGTGCTCAAGCAGAGCCCCATCGTCTAGACAATCTCGCCAGAATGTTTGACCAATATCCAAACCTACATGTTGACACCAGTAGTGCTAGATGGATGGCGAGAGAGCTGGGCAAAGCCCCCGAGAAGGCCAGAGAAATTATAATCAAACATTCGGACAGAATACTCTATGGTACCGATTGTGTTGCCAGAACTATGAACGAAGATTACTACGAAGGTAGACACTACACTGAGAGAATGATCTGGGAGACCGATGCTCGGGGTGTGCCTTTGCCATTTGTGGATCAGGATACTGTTGGCAAAGGAGGCACTTACATCAATGGACTTGATCTGCCCAGACGGGTATTAGATAAAATGTATTGGAAAAATGCGGATGCTATTTATGAATTGGATTGACATGGTATCAAAATCGTAATCGCTCTAGCTGCTTCTTCCTCTCCACCGCAGCGAGCAGGCGTGTTCTATCAAAATAGACCTCATTGCGTGTTATCTTACCATCTTCAATTTCAACAATGTCGATTCCAACCTCGTGCAGAACCTCTTGACCAACAGGAATCTCACATTCCCATTTGACAATTCCACCAGTTTTTATTGGAAACACCTCGATTGGCTTCCATCTCCAATCCTGATAGACCCTTAACAATCTCTCAAAATATTGAAGAATATCCTCATGTCCCTTGAGTCCTTCTCGATGCGCAGGGTCAACGTATAGGGCATCTTCCGAATAGAATCTAATCAACTCTTCCGGCTGGTTCCCCGTCCAAGTCGACAACCATTCTTCACAGAACTCAAATAGCTCATCTTCATTCATCATCTGTTCAGCAATACTAACTGGAAGCGAAACCCGCTATAGGATTTACGCTTCGGATAACCTGAGAGTCTTTTCACACAAATAATGCAAGTTATATTGTGTTCAGTATTCAGTCAACTCAGTCTGTCCTGTCTGAATAAGTTTCCAGCCAGGACCGTCTTTCTGTTTTGTTACAGTACCTTCAGCCTGCATATTCTTCAGATGATAGAGAATGGTATTATAGGTGACATCAATCTTCTCTGCAATCTCACCAGCTGAAGTCCATCTCTTGAAATTCAAATGCTTTAGAATTTTGGTTCGGGTGTTGAGCCCGGCCTGAACATTCCTGACCTTGACCAAATAGGCACGGCGGTTGAACTTCAGTTTTCTAACCCGAGAATAATCGCGATTACTTCCTCATCACTATATCGGTCATGACCTAGAACTAGTGATGAACCTCGTCAACGAGGTCTAAGAATGCAGATGGCTCTTGATCCTCAGCAATAGGTCGAATCCGATAGTGTTTGTATTCGTGTGAGAGTTTTGCAGCCACGCGCGTCCCCATCAATTTCTTGAAGAGACTAGCCTTTTTGCCCCTCCACAGATAGACGGTCTTATTATCATGGTCGATAACCACGATAACTTTCGAAGTGTCTAGTGTGATTGTTTCGGTGGTTATATCCACCAGTTGAGCATCCGAGTCCACTTCATAGGCATCCAGCATGGTATCACTACCTAGTAGTATCCACTAATCGCAAGGCCCTTTATTTGATTATCTTTTATGTAGAGCAAAGAGAATGAGGGAAATGTACGCGTAATACAATGAGATATAGTGTGGAAAATACTGTGTACAGATGTTAGCGTAAAGCTCAGGTGATGCAGGTGAATTCTCCGAACAGAGGAATCATAAGATTCATTGACCGGGACTCTAGGAGAATCGAATTTGATTATGGCGAGCTCCAACTCAACTACCCCTTGAATGCGGTCCCGGAGTCGCTCTATGACGCCTTAGCTACCTTAGTTGATGGTTCTGAGGCGCCGATGCATATTTACAGCCAAATGGTGAAGAATGGCGTCTACAAGCCTGCTGTCATTTCAAATGAGCAACTTACTCCCTTTGGTGTAAATGCCGCTACAAAGATTGTTAGACTGACTCTCACAGACGACCAGATTGAGAAGAGAATCAACGAGATTGAAGGTGTGATGCTTACCTTTCAAGGAAGACCCTTTGAAGAAACTATCTCCGAGAGAATAGAACTGTACAAGGAATTACTCATCGACGACAGGAAAATAGACCGAATGCGATTGGGTATCGCTGAAATGTTTGGCTCGAGAACTTATAATAACCTGCGCAGGGATCCAAGGTGTACCCTCGCGTTTAGTTGGTATGACTCATCCACTGGGAGGTCTCTAGGATTTCAGATAAATTGCCTAGTCGAAATTATCCCACAAGGAGATCCATTTTATCGCTTTATGCGTGTTATGCGGTCCTTATTTTCTAGACGTTTCTTGGACTTGGAGCATGAGGAATACATCTGTGCCTACAAGACGTGGATCTCAGAGGTTTTAGACAAGAGCCTAACAAGCTCAACCGGTTTTTCCCACTAACCAGCAAGTAATTTATGTCATAAATCCATATTGTCTTCCATAGTGAGAAAATAGAAAGCATTGTGATGAGGATGCAGAGGGAAGAAACTCGAGTAAGATTCATAGACCGAGAACTAAGGAAAATAGAGGTGGAGAGGGGAGATATCGTTCTATCGTATCCATTGAATGCCATACCTGATCCGTTGTACAAGAAGATAGCAGCGGCTCTTGCTGGTGATGAACCTGTAGCAACAAACCTTGGGTCAGTCTATAGAGATACAGTAATGAAACCTGCAGTTTGTACTTTTGACATACATCGACCTTACCCTGTCAATGTCGCTACAAAGATAATCCGGTTGACTCTCACAGATGCTGAGCTTGAAAAAAGGATTGCCGATATAGAAGGCAAAATCCTCAGCTTCCAAGGCGTGCCTTTTGAAGAGTCCATTGAAGATAGAGTTCAGTTCTACAGAGACCTCTTCATTGATGATAAGAAAATCGACAGGTTCAGAATTGGAGCGGTTGAGATGTATGGGGATGCCACGTATTCTAACATTCTAAACGATCCTAGAGTAACGCTCGGATTCTATTGGCGTTCAAGGGATAGACCAAATGCCATGAGCTATCAGATTAATGCAATCGCAGAGGTTGTGAGCAAAGATGACACTTTCTACAGATACATGCGCCTTTTAAGGGGGCTCTTTTCCCATAGATTCCTAGACTTGGGGCGTGATGAATATCCCTGCGCCTACAAGTTCTGGGTTTCAGAAGCTCACGAAAAATCATTGACTGGAAAAACTGGCTTTACTCCCTAGGAAACTAATAGTTAGTCAGCTTAAGCAGTCTTTCAGGCAGTTCTTCGATAGATGCGATATCTAAGACGGCGCCATGAGATTTCTCTGCTAGTTTCTCAGCAGCTCGACTATCGTACGAAGACGGAGGAACGAGAATAATCATTTCGATTCCTTGTTGCTTGAACTTGGATGCCAAATCCTCACAGATTGATTGATCGGAGAGGTAAGCATCAGTACTGAAGATGAATACCTTCTCCTTTGCTCGCGTATCTTCGAAATTCCGGAGAGCAAGTTCCATCGATTGTCGACCTCCCGTTCCTCCACTAGCACGAACCTCAAGCAAGTCTGCCGCTACTTTCTTCACTGAAACGGATTTGTCAGCGATTTCTTTTACAATATGGGTTTCATTATCAAAGAGAACAACACCGAAGTCATCTTTTTGCACTCCATATAGCCCGGCCATGACGGAAATAGACAACATACCAAGTTTCTCAGGGCTGTCCATTGAGCCTGATTTGTCAAGAGCCCAGTAAAATGCCCTGTGCCCCTGGTATGTTTCAGTAATCAGGAAATCCTCAGGGCTCACAAAGCCAAAATTAGTATTTCCAGAGGATAGCAAATAATCTATTGTTTCTTCCAAGTCGATAAGGTCAATATCGTCTCCGATGCGAAACGGCCGAACGGTGGTCGATTCCTGAATCCCACCTAGCATAGATGATCCCATAGTCTGTCGTGAGTATCTAAGCCCGAGGTCAATGAGGAGTTGGCTGGCGATTTTCTTTAGACGCCGTCGCAACTCTGGAGGCAGTTCGTCCCGATATGAGTACCATATTCGAATCACATTTGATGCCGGCCCACCCATGAGACCACCAAATACGGACTTCGCTCTCTCTTGATTTACGCCATGCATTCCTCGTCCCGATTGCCCCATTGCCGCCTGCAAATTGTGATGACCTATTGCACCTAACGCGTTTTGATTACCCCTCTCATGTGCCATATCAGCAAGGGTTCTCAATTGTTCGTGTGACAGACTTGCTTGAGATACCAGACTATCAAGCCTGTTAAAATCCGCAACTCCGGCTTGTATGAGTTTCCTGATGACCTCAAAAGATGGATTCAGCAGTTCCTGAATTTCGGTATCGCTCATTCCTACCCGTCTACCGGCTTCAGTAACGGCTTCCTGAGAGGCCGGTGCACCCATTGACGAACATTGCCTTACGCTCTGTCGTAGATGAGTTCTGTCAGGGGATCTGCCCATGACTTCATCTGCAAGCTTCTGCATGCGTTTCTGCCATTTATACCCACATTGTGGGCTGGTAATGTTACTCTTGAGATTCATCATCTCTTTGATCTTCTGTTTTAGAAATTCAGAAGGAGCAGACCGAGTATCAGCATTGGACACAATATCATCAGTAACCTTGTCCACGAGGTTGTTCCAACTAGATGTATTGCGATGATTCTCAGCAAGCTGACGCAAATCAACCTTGTCTCGAGCACCCTGCTCGTAAGAGTCTGCATATGACTTCATTATATCATCACCGACTCTGTCAACAGTAGCTGATTCAATACTTGATGCCATTTCCATTGCATCACTCAGTGAGTATTCTTGGTGTGCAGACTTCACATGTTGTTGTAATGAGTCGGGACTTCTCTCTAGTTTCGATGAATATTCCGCAACCTCGTCGAGGTTCTTGAGCCTCATTTGCAGCTCCTTATCCATGCCTTTGAGCATGTCCTGTGATATTCGTTGGAGCTCTTCCATGAGTCTTAGAGACTGAGCTGCCGAGGAGGGATCACGATCTGCAAGGGAAGAGAATCTGTCTTCTACATCAGTGTCTCCACGCAAGGCTCGTGCAGCTATTTGTTCAGCCTCGAAAGAGGAATCACAAACTCTATCTAGAGAGTCTAGTGCTTCTGCATTCAGGATGTCTTTGTGGCTTAGGTTTCCTGTGCCTTGCATTAGCTCGTCTGAGGCTTTTTGCTTCAGTTCAGAATCAGAGGATATGCCTTGCAAGACGACATCCCCCTCGTTCAAGTAGTCCATAGCTGCAGAATGCAGCTGTTTGTTCTGTTTCTCTCGCAATTCTTGAAGATAGGCATAGCCCTCCTCGACCTTATCTTGTTGAATTTTCGCTGCAAGCTCTTGTTCTGCAATTATTTGGTCTATGACGGACTGTATGTGACTGGCATTTGGAGCAGTGGCTTTGGGTTGTTCCTTTTTGACCTTGGCAGCCACTGGTTTTGGCTTCTCTCGCCCAAGGAGAATATCCTCAGCGATTTCACGCGCAATCTTCTGATCCGGTGGATGAGTTGTAAACACGGCGGCATCCACAAAATCGTCCAGAGACAGCTCGCCTTTCTTGAAGTATCGGGCGGACAGAAACTTCGGGATGGCCTGAGTCTGGCGAACACTCGGATAAAGTCTGACCTCTTCAGACCGACGCATACGAGTCACAAACTCATGGGAGAACTCAGGAACATTCTCCATGGTGGATTCGATTTTAGGTTGACTTGCCACTCTCAGCGCTCCTCTTGCTTCCAAGCACCCGTCTCACCAATGCGTTCACCGCCGGTTCAGAATCTACGCCAGGTCTGAATCGAAGTGCACCTACCAAGACATAATGCGCAGCCGTGGAGAGAGTATTGTGGTCTATCTCCTTCATCTTTTGCCTCTTAGCCATCTCAGCACTCAATCGGGCTATTGAAATACCAGCTCGAATTGATGCGGGAATCTCAATATCAGTTGAGGACCGAGTGGCCGAAACAAGCGAGTAAATCTGGCCCAGCACATGATCTGATAAATTATACTCCGGACAGTTCACTTTCACGATTTCGATTTCCGTGGCCTTTCGTGGATAGCCAAGCTTTATCCATACTCTAATCCGGTCTCTTAGCGCCTCGCTTAGCCTGTGAGCGCCTGCCATCTCTTCAGGATTCATGCTAAGTACGGGGAAGAAGTCCTCATCAGCCTGGATTCTGCCTAACCGCTGGACATTGGCTGACCGCTCTTCGAAGGGTTCCAGAAGAGAATTTTGAACATATTCAGGCAATCGATTGGCCTCATTTAGACCAAAGACTGAGCCAAAGACCATAGATTTCAGCAGCGGTCCGGGTTCAAATGACTCGAGATTGAATCCCTTCTGCAATACAAGTGCAGGATTGAATGAGCCAATCAAATGAGATGGTCTCACACCTTCGTCACCCGTAATCCAGTGAAAACTTCTCTTACTCTTCTCCGCATAGGCACGTAGAAGTAGAGTCTTACCAACTCCAGGAGGACCCACAATTCCGGGAATTAGACCTGCATTCTCGCAGTCTTCCAAGACCTCAAATGCGTCCTTATATTGCTCTTTGATAACAATCCGCACTCGCTCCTGTGAAGCCGCGTCCATGCGCTTCTTGAACCGAGATGCGAACAATTGTTGTTCTTTCTGCAACACAGCTTACCCCCAATGTAAATTCGTTGTCGGACATCAGTTTTAAACTACACTGTATAACTATCCAGCTGTTAGCTCAAATCTTGGCAATATATGTCGTTAGCGTGGGTATTCCCTGTACTTGACCCAGAATACTAGAAAGAATACAGCTACGATGAAGACGTAGTCACCGATGTTATACAAATAGGTGCCAAACAGAGCCGTGTAGAAATGCCTGTCCTCCATTAGTAGTGGAATCGAGTTTGTGATGAAATGAAGAATGCTCGCAACTGGAATCACGAACGCTGCAAATTCAAAGAATATTGGCCGTGTCGAGTTGGAGGCTGCGGTCCAAAGAGTGAGTCCAACTATCGTCCACACGAAAACACGAGCTATATTGACAACAAACAGCCCAATTACTGGATCAATAACACCAAGGGCAATTTGCAGAAGAGCAACGACAAGCAGAAGCAAGAATCCCTCCGAGGCTATGGTTGCGTACTTGTTAGGGGATTTGTCGTTGAATGCTTTGAAAGCTTGCCAGAATAGACCATTATACAGGACAGCGAACACAGTGGTCAAGCCACTTGATACTGGTATCAGAATTATTCCACCTTCAGGAAGCAATATTTCCCTATACGCTAGGAATAGACTAACCACAAAACCAACGAACATGAAAATAGATCCACATAGTCCGTATTCCAAGTATTTCTTAGGTGACTCTAGCCTTGCTGAATGAGATTCTGTTCCGAATTCGTTCTCCTGTGTGTGAGACTCCATTTCTATTCACCATATCATGAAGTGAAAAGCCTGATTGTCGTGAATTGTTCTTTAATTTTCATAGTGAATCAAGTAGAACGGAAACCGTATTCATTTACGAACCCCAATGTCTTTCATATAATACTTAGTGTTGAGGGAGAGCGCCGCGCTGGAGATTATTTTGCAGCTGACTTAATATCGCAGCAGATTATCTATTTGGGCCTTAGTTTACGGAAGTTGGGAAATCCTGCGAAAGAAAATCGCGAATAAGAGAATGGGTCTGATAATTCCACAGGCAATGAAATTTGGAATGAAAAGCGGATTGCTGGTATATATTGTCTGGTATAGAATGAATTCGATATTCCTAAGAAAGGCAAAGACATTGGAGGCAGCACAGAGAAGAAATACAATACACGTAGCTATGTAGAGTTGCTTGTGATTTGCATTGTTTCGCTCAGACCAAAGGACCATTGCAGCGAGCGTAGATGTGATAATTCCAGAAATGTGTCAACATTAGGATGTTTTTTCGACGTTCTTGTGGTTATGAGCTTGGCTCATTTCCCACAATTATCGGATGGTATCCTATGGTCTTGTATATCGAAGCAGAAAATGGACCGGGTTTGAATGAGTATAAAATGAAGTTTGAATGCCCCCCCACAGTAAAAATTCGTCTTGAAGAGGACCTCCGAATGGTGACTGAACAAATTCGGCCAAAACACAGATTAATAATCAACTGTCAGAATACGAATTTTTTGAATCCGGTACTAAGAGTTCGACATACCGGGAGTCTTAGTACGTCATCTGATTTCACTTTGAAGGTATTTGTCAAATATGATAACAAGTGGACGCTTCGCTCTACTGAAACAGTCCGAGTTACTCCTCCTGAATAAGACATCGATGAAGAGCTGTAGTCATTCTTCTTCGTTTCTTAACATTTCTCTAATTTCTATGTTTTCCAATCTTCCCGGTCAAAAAGATTTCTCACAGCGCTATTCACACTGTTAATTACTTCGAATAGGCTTCTACAGGCAACTTCCTCCTGATTTGACAATCCTAGTGAATTGAAGCAAAAATGCGCTGAATCAGAGATGAACCAACCTTCATTTAGGGGATGGCATTTCTTAAAGGCCGCGTATGTCAGTGAATTCCAGTCAGAAATATCAGCTGGGTCTTGTGAGAGTATTTCCATAGCCGCTTTGGATCCACGCGATGCATTATCGATTTGCCTTTTAGTCAGTTCAGAAACAAAGGCATCTGAGGGATTTTGGACTCCTTTTTTCCTCAGTGTGGCAAGAATTGAGTCCCGAACCTCGAATTCATAGTTAGATGTCTCAATGCTTTTTTCTCCAACATTCTCAATCAGATAGTTGGTGATGGCACTGAATGAACTGGCTACCATTAAATGTTCGAGAGTATCTTCAATCAATTCGAGCGACTCAAGACAGAGATAGAGCTTATCTCCATGATAGGTCATAACAAAACGTTTTATGACACCACTATCAATCAAATTCTTGAGGGGCGCTCTCAATCCTTGATGCCATTCTATCTGTTTTTCACGATTGCCATACAAACGAGCTATTACATACAATGTCCATTTCCCTCCTAGTATCTCGTGAATCTCCCTGAGCCTCTTGGTTTTAGATATCCCTTGACGCTTGACGTGCCATGATTGCCCCCCAGACCGCCTCTATGAAGCCTGCTGACCCTTCTATCTTGAAGGTCTCGGATGGCGTGTAGATCTTGATTGCCTCCCTCTTGAATACAACCCAGATGGCAATCAATGCCATACCTACAAAGACGAACATCACGGAAAGAATCTGGGATCCACTATAATACCAGAATAAGAGACCCAGACCTAGGACTGGGCCCAGAAATAGAGGGAACGTCACCATCAGTATCCCTGCCGCGAGCAATTTTGCACCAAACCGTCTCCATTTTTCCATCCAGGCTCCGCCGATGAAGGATAGTCTAAGCACGAAGCGTGTCCATGATCTACCCTCTGCTTGTAGCCTGTAATTGTTTATCGTAATCTCTCTGAACTCGATATCGTTGATTTCAAACTTCTCAGACCGGCTGAATACTGGTTGTTGTTCCTGAATCTCCATAGTACCACGGTTGGCAATTAGCTACACTAGCACTTAGGTGTTCTTCCGATATGAACCTCAGAGAATGGGATTCAGGTACTATTTTTGGTGTATGTACTTAGAATCGAAAGAATGAAACTTATGAATTACAGCGTGGCCTAGTTGTCGCTTTCTAATAGAATTTCTTGTGGGGTTTTCATATGCGATTTTCTGGGCCCATAAGGGAAAATCTCTCTAATTCGTACTCCTTCTATCGTATGTTCTTGATAATGATGCGTTCCAGGTGGCTGCAATCCCCTTCGTTTAAGCTTCTCATATCTTGCTGCTACACACTCAAAAGGGCCGTGTTTTCCGGAGATTTCACCATTCAATCAAGAGGTCTCCTTTTTTCCATAAGGTTCAGGAAAGATGAGAATTACGCGCCTTTCAAAATATACATCGCGATCGACTGCTTCATGTGGCAGTTGCCGGGGGCTTGTCTGCCTACACGCAATGGTAACAACTTCTGCCTCAATTTCCCCTGGTAGTTCGTCTGGGTACGTCATTCTTGTTCTTCCTCTCAAGAACCCCTTCCTCGACAAGCTCGTCAATTGCTTCCATGACAGCCAAGACGCTAAGGTTGTATTCTTCAGCGAGCTCATCCGGCCAAAAGTTCCCCTCTTCTTCGATATGATCTTTGATTATTTCCTTTATCTCGGCTTGAGAAAGGTCTTTGTAGTAGCTCCTTGTGACACCTAAATGACTGTCCATGTCACTTCTAAGAACCTCAACCGCTTCCTCTAATCCAGCTACCTTTTTCTTCAGGTTTTTGACTTCCTCCAAAATGATTGTGCTGGTATCAAGAGGTCTACGGAACAAAGCATCATCGCTATAGCGAGCAATATGTGTTTGATCCCTATCAGAATCAGTTATGATGAGAAAACTTTCCGATGAAGTATATCCTTTTGTCAGGGGGGTAAGGGTTGGCTCCCTGCTCGTATCTTCCTCTCTAGGATATATTGATGCCTGCTCATTCATCCATAGTTTCACCCGTGGGCACAGACTCTCTTAGTGCTTCAAGAGTCCGCGATTGTATATTGGCCATATCGGATAATTTTGCTCCTAGCCACTGATATAGTTCAAAAGCAGCATGAAATGAGAGGTTCAGGCCAAACAAGAATTCTCTCTGAATAACTGGGGGTTCTACGTCGGAAATATCTTCAACCCTTCTTCCCTCTGAAGTTTCCACCAATTGTTGCTGAGTAGAGATATGTTGTGTCTCTCTATAGAATTCCAGATGATAATGATATCCGTTAATTATTCCGCCTCTAGCACCTGTTGCATAATACTCCTTGTATTCAGGGGAGTATTCATAGTTGAAATTGGCTATTATTTTCTTCTCGGTCATACTCTAACACCCCGGTTATCTGTAAAAAGGCGATGATATTCAAAATCAATCTTCGACATATGCCTAGCTCCACCTTCTTTCTAATAAACTTACTATTCTATGCGCCCTTATGTTATTTGCGGGTGTAAATATGGTCCTCATATGAGTTCAAAATGCTCCTTAGCCATATTTCCACTGATATTTGAATTATCCACATAATTCATGGAGAAATGCACCTATCTTGCTATTCCTCCAATATCTCCTGAATCCCTTTGAGCTTCTCCGCGACCCGCTTCCCCTTCTCGGTGATGACCAGGAAGGTCTTGGGGCGGGCGCCCTCCTCCATCTCCTCGCGGATGAGGCCAAGACCCTTCTCTCCTAGCTCGCGTCTTGCTTCGTACAAGGCTGTTTGGGAAATGAAGCCTTTCGGATTACTACTGCTTTTCAGAACTAATGTGATGTATTTATGCTCTTCATAAAGTGAAATGAGCAGTTGAAGAGCTCCCGGTATTTCATTTGTTCTGGCAATAGGCTTCGTTCTAAACCTCCTTGAATCACCCGTTCACATCGAAATCATAGGTTGCCCAACGGTAGTATCGGAAATGAGGTGAGGGTTATTTAGTTTCAGAACTACCAGACGCATCCTCATCTGAGGCACCAATCTTCTTGAGCAAGGTTTCAATATCTGAGAGAAATGGGCTATCCATTCTTATCGCTGAATTCTTCAAGACCATTAGTCTGTATTTGCTTGTGGTAATTTCCTTCATGTCCAGTGCCTTCTTATAGAGATTTGATAGATCTGTCGGCTCCTCGGAACGAGATATCGCGTCAATTGAAGCCAGCAAAATCCAATCATCGTCATCGTATTTATCCAGTGCCTCTCTGGCCTCTTCCGCTGCCTTATTGTATTGCTTTGACATGAGTTTCAAGATTATTCTATCATAACGAAGCGATGAGCACTCATGCGTTTCTAATGCGATATCTTGGAGTTTTGAGATGAATTCAAAATTCTTGCACCCTGCACCCATAAGTGCGTATGCAGAATACTCATGCAACGCTCCTTGCCTATCTTCAGGTATTTTTTCTGACTTGAATCTCTTTTTGACTCTCTTCACAAATTTTAGTGTCGGATCGCAATCTAAAGAACGACCAACATTCTGCAAAATCATAATTAGAAGGCTAACTTCAAATGGGTCTGGATCCTTGCTAACATTTGCAGACTTCACCATATCTTCTAAGCCTTCTTTGACCTCTGCTTTTGCGTGGATGGCTGTCTTAACGAGAGGATAAATGGCACAATCTGAAACATCATGGTCTGAAATTATCGAGATAGCTTTGGAATCCATGTTTACTCTGGAATAGAGAAATGCTTGGACGCAGGGAGTGCATTCGGGAGAATCGGGGTTCGTAATATTTGAAACAATATCCTCTACATCATTGGGTTCTGCAACATCCATTAATAACCATCCCAGTGCATTATAGAAGACATGACACCCCCTCAAAGGCACACTCTTTACGAATTCTTTGATATAGGATAATGCCTTCTCAGGGCCTTCAGTTACTTTAATCAGACCACTATACTGACAATGAGAAAGAAATTCCTCGGGCTTTAGTTTTATGGCCTGCTCGAACGCCTTCTTTGCTTTTTCGTTTTCATTGGCACCGCTATATCTCGACCCAAGCTTGATCCAATAATCCCAGGAATCTTTGAGCTTGACTCTATGTTCATAGGCTAATGCAAGCGCTTGGTCGGTTTTTCCATCATCAATCAATTCATCTACATCATCAAATAGCTTCTTGACCTCTTCTGCAGTTTCTTCATTGGGAATTCCTCCGCATCTAGAGCTGCAAGAGTCAAAATCTGCTCTGAACTGCTGGAAATCATCAAGCAATTCAACAATTACAGCCTTGTTTTGGCCGGTCGAATCACTAAGAACCTGAATTCTATCTGTGATAGTTTTCATCTTTTCAATTATGGGATTCAAATTATCTTCCATAATTTCATTCTGTACATTTTCTAATCTCTCAGTTGTTTCAATCAACGATGAAAGAATACCTTCAATCTCTTCATTTCTCTTCCGTTCGGTTTCCAATGCTTCTCTCCCCTCTCTTCTTTTTACTAAGGTAGTCTTGGAGCCTTTCACTGTCCTCTTTGATATCTGGTGCTGGTGGCACAACGACATCCTGTAAGCTTTTGGCCGTCTCGACGATCTTCTGTTCATGCTCATGGGATCTTCTCTCCAAATTTTTGGCTTTTTGAAGAAGATTAGTCAGAGCTGAAGACAAGGCGAACTCCCCGATTGTGAGCGGCATAGTGAGATAAAAAAGTTTCCAATACAGATGAAAATTTGAAAGAGTGAGCTCATTTAGAAGGAGAAAGGAAAACATGATAACTAACCACATTTGGAATAAATCCAGAAGCGCACACGCAAGAGAATAGAAAGCATTTCTGAGCAAACTCTTCTGAGTTACAGTCCTTTTCCAGTCATAGTAATACAAGATGAAGAGAATAATCCCCGTGATAATGACGTAAAACACTGAATGTTCGAAAGATGTGAATCTTGCAAATAGAGAGCTTTCATTTGATAACCATAATTCGCTAGAAGAGGCAACAAGCCCCAATGTTATGCCCATAATTGCAAGCAGACCTAGACCATTTTTAGCAGACCAATATTTTTCTAATAAAACTGATCTAATTCCAGATGCATTCCTATTGTGGCTTCTCTTTTCCTCCAACTTAATCCCCCAATATCTCCTGTATCTCCCTGAGCCTCTCGGCTACCTTTTTCCCCTTCTCGGTGATGACCAGGAACGTCTTTGGGCGGGCGCCTTCCTCCATCTCCTCGCGGATCAGGCCTAGCTCTCCTAGTTTCTCGCGCACTTTCATTATAGAATCAAGGCTTGCTATTCCTTCCGGATTAATGGAGGACCTCACAAGTTCCGTAATAAATCGGGGCCTTTCATACACTTTGACTAATGTGCGCAGAGCACCCGTTTGCTCCAGAAGTTCCAGCGTCATGAAAATCAATAACATGGAACCATATCTCCGCTTTACCCTTTTCCCAAGAAATTCACGTTGCGTTTTTCACATATGGATATGCGCTAGGCTTATTAGTAGGTGTATCCTATCTGATGCATATCAAAACGTGAAATCCGGTAGGTTAAACACATGCCAGAATACGACAGATGGTACATGAAGCCGGAGACGAAGGCGAAATGGTACCAGATGAAAGAAGAGTACGAGGATGAGATGGGGATTCCCCACAATCCCGGACTGAGCCAGGATGAGTTTCCCATGCTATTTTTTGAAAAATGGCAACGCATCAAGGACGTGCTAATAGAACATGACAGCCAGCCCGATGAAGATGTGGCTGTCGGAAAAGAGCCAACGGGGGTGCTGGCGTAGATGGATTCGGCCAGTCCAGACAAGACTGTTTCTGAAGATTAGCTTGCCGAGCTTGAATAGATAGGCGACGAACTTCAACAGCACAAAAACACTACAGCAGCAGAATCCAATGAAGACGACTACGCCAAAAATACTGGCTTAGAATGAGTTCATTCTCTATGCTAATTCTTTGTTAGAAGAGATATGTTGCTTATTTCCCAAAGAGTCTTTCTCCTATTTCCAAGGTACCATATATAGACTCAAGAAATTGACACAGAACAGCGAATCTTAGGATGTTGCCTCTCAAAAAATCCAGTAAGAGATTACTAACACCTTTGCACTCTAGTTCCACTGGGTGCAACGAGGCCATTCTCCCATATACGCGGGGGCGGCGGATGCCTTATCATGCAGACCGACGATTTCAGTGCTATCCCTAGCGCCATTCCTAAAGAGGGGAGACTCCACACAAGTGGGGGTTTCAATATTCACCCCATTTTGCGGCATAAGCCCTGAGCTGCAGCCATCCTGCCAGACGATTGTATCCAAGAATCTCCACTGGAAGCTCAACATCGTTCACCTTGTTCAAGGCAACCTTTGCTGGATGCCGCGTTCGAGTTGACATGTCAACGAATTGTTGCCCTTCAAAGAACTGAGCCACCTCGATCTCTGTAATGATGTCCTTGAGTTCTCGGTCCGCATCGGGCCAGAAGTCTTTCCTCCCCCGTTTCCCCTCGGTGTATTTCCACTCAAGAAAGGGGGCAAGTTTGTGAATCAGCAGACGGATGTAGCGATGCGACTCCTTACGTGGCACGTTGTGGATGAAGCATTGCCTGACGAGCTCCACCACATGAGCCCTGAGCATGTCGATGAGGTCTAGTTCGGGGAGGGTCGGATGCCGTACCCTGAAGTCAGGATAAGTACTGTTTCCCGGAT
>CAZYLT010000021.1:0-42217 GCA_964648855.1 uncultured archaeon | reverse complement strand
ACACTTCTATTGGACAATTTAACTAGAAAACGAGGGGGTAGTGCATCACTCTAGACTCTTTCCAACAGGAATAACTCGCAGCTGAGGTAGAGGGGAATAGAATAACTCTCTTCCAAATGCTTCAATATTGTAGTCCACAATATCAGAGTAGAGTTCAGCTGTCATTTTATTCACTTGGAATTCATAGATGCCTATTACCCACTGAACATTACCATAGTATGTAGAACGTTCTCCCTTTTTCCGGAATATCAGCCCTTTACTAGCCATAGTATCAAGAGAATCTTTCAATTCATCCTTGGAGATGCCAGTAGGCTCTAATCGTTGATGAATCTGACCAATTGTTTCAGATGGGGACCATGAGAATTTCAGATTGGCAGCAATCACGGCTTCCTGTGGAGTGAATAACCGCTTGAGAATTCGAATTTCTACTCCAGATTCAGTTGCTGGAAAACCTACAGGCATGCTATCAAGGTGCTTCTGCAGGTCACGATAAACGGTCGATTCATCAACTTCCATCATGATAATGCCCAGTAGGAATTGGTCAAGCATAGGGTTTTTTGTCTTTCTCTTCTCTTCGAGATTCTCACATAATCAAAGGAATCCATCGACATCCCTCACGGAGTTCTTTTTGGAAATCAGGTATTTCATGCATCAATTTTGAAATGGCTTTTTCCTGCCGCATTTGCGGATTTGGCAAGAATAGTCAGATTCATTATGAGTTGCAGCATTCATCATCCTCTTGACGATATCTGGAGGAAAAGACGATCTTCTTTTGAACCATTACGCCTCTTTCTGGATGCTATGATGGGATGGATTAATAGGGCTATTTTCGGAAGAGTTCCCTGTGTTCGCCAGTTCCATGCAAAGAAAAGGTATGACACTCACTGGACTATTACTAGCCAATGCCATTGTTGCTGGCTTTTTCTTCTACATCGATTCCTATTCCTTGAGTGTATGGGACTATGAGACTCATGTGGGACCATCTACAATGGTCATCACTGAATCTGAAGCGATTGAGTACATTGAGGAGATTCGTGCCCTTCCAACGGTGACTCGGGCATCTTCGTCAATTTGTCAGAACTGTGATTAAACTAACAGGTCAGATTCCAGACTACATCAACTATGATGGCGAAGAATATGATTTGGTTGGTGTTAGCGGGAAGGGGGTTTTGAGTCCACAAAATCTTGGTCTGGAACCCAAATCACCCCATACAGCCGGTTGGAGAGGTTTTGTAATGTACTACGAGTGCAAAGAGAATCGTCTGAGTCTCCATGCCATGGACGTACATTCGGACGCTGCACCCATAATCAATGGTATAAAAGCAAAGGATGGTGGAGAATCTTCGTTTAGATACCATTACGAAGGCATAGATTTAGAGGTGCCCTTCACTGGATTGTTGATTCTGGCACGAGATTTCATTGACAACATGTATGTTCATATGGGGTTTCAGCGCCCGCATGCATTCAGGACCCTTTTAGAGCTCGTGGTCGAGAATGGATATATTCTTCAATTGAGAGAGTTGTCAAAGCATATGGAAGAACAACGAAAACAAAACCCAGATATGGATGCAATGCCTGTTTCGTCGAGAGAGGAAGATGTGATGGAATGGATAGAGGATCGATTCTCGAGGGGGACAAGGTGACTGCTAAAGGACAGTTTTCAGAACACAAGAGTTGAGAAAAAGAAAATGGACAGCGACAAAATCAAAACTTTACTAAAAGAAACCAGAAGAGCGTTCACAAGAGGGAATTTCGAGGTAGCGGAATACAATCTTCAGAAATGTATCGAGGTTGACCCTCATGTTTCAAAAGACTACATGCGTGAACTCCTCGAAACAGAAGAGAACCAAGATATCAAGGACCATATCTTGATGCTCTACTTCCTAAATTTCATTTAGGGATTAGATACTACGAAGATTCAACAGTATATGCCAAAAAAAGAGAAGTGCCGAGGACCGTTGGAGGTCCCCTAATCAGTTCTATTCCTCATAACGGAATGCGATTTTCACATTCGCGCGGTATTTCACTATTTTACCGTCTTCAACATCACAGGTCCAATCAAGGACATCTAGCCCGTGAATGTTTCTAATTGACTCTGATGCTGTGTTCAGTGCATTTTCAACTGCATCTTCAAAACTTTCTTCTGAGGAACCAACGAGTTCGATAATTTTTGCTACAGACAACATATATTCTCTCAATAAACTATATTGAATTGGGTTTCATAAAGCTGTGCATATTCACATTCAGAAACGTTGAGTTGCACATCCAATAAAACTCAACATGGTCACATTTCGTATTCAGATACTCAGCAGCTCGCATGACAAAACTGCCACTAGGCCCGTTAGCCGGAGTTGGTTGACCATCTGGCAAAAAGAGGGTGATGACGGCAGATCCACCCACCACAATTACTGCTGCAGTCATAGTCCTACTGAGAGTCGTTTCATAGTTTGCATAATGTCATCAGCTACCATCAGTGGATGGTAGCAATATTACCCTACGTTTTGTACAGCATGTTCAAGTAATTGTACACTAGGTCAGAGAAGGAAGGGCAAGTTCCCACTCCATCAATCCGAGTGTGATTGTTTCCAAATCTCTGCTTCCTCTTCTGCTACATCTGGTGGCAAGAGATGTGGATCCCCTGCTCCGAGAGCAATGGAATATACTTGACACGCTCGCTCCAATAGTACAGCGTTACTAAAGGCTTCTTTGAGATTCTTACCAATGCAGAGGGCACCATGGCTCGCCAACAATACAGCGCTTCGCCCTTCTAAAGCCTTTACTACATTCTTGGCCAAATAGCTTGTTCCAGCCATAGCATATTCACTCACTCTAATTTCTCCGCCAAGGTAGGGGGCAATTTCATCAGAGATTACGGGAAGAGGTTTGCGAAGTGTTGCTAAGGCAGTGGCATATACGCTATGCGTATGAACGATGGCTTTTGCATCCGTTCTATTCTTGTAGATTTCAAGGTGAGTGGATGTTTCAGTACTTGGAGGGAGGTGCCCGTCGATTACCCCGCCTTCCAAATCGATAACTATGATATCCTTTCTCTCCATCTCGGAATACGGAACCGAACTAGGTGTGACAACTACATGGTCCTCTATTCTCATACTCACATTGCCAGAGGAGCCTATCACCATACCCCGTTCAAGCATTGCCTTTGATATTTTCAGGACCTCACCCTTTAGATTCTCATGCATTTAGGTCACCAGCCTTAACTAAATTGAGGAAATCCTGTTATAAAATGGGTGCATCGGTAGAGGCATGGGTTGAGCTGCTTTGAACAAACACGACTTTTGATTCCTGTGATTACCATCTTGTTATGATAAAATGCATTTCTACTATCCTAGGGGACGTATGTCATGCTTCATATGGGCACGATTTATCAATCTTGTAACGAGGACAAACAAATGCGGCGAGTATTGTTTCTCTGTACGGGAAATTCTGCACGAAGTCAGATGGCGGAGGCAATCCTGAGAAAATTAGGCGATAACGATTTTGAGGTTCATAGCGCGGGCACCGACATAGCTGCTGAGGTGAACCCCTATGCAATTGAAGTTCTTCAAGAGATTGACGTTCCTGTTGAGGGGTTGCATCCAAAGAAGGTGAACAGGTTCACTGACAAAGAATTCGATTTGGTAATTACAGTCTGCGACAATGCAAAACAGCAATGCCCTCATTTCCCAGGAGCAAAGCAGATGTTACACTGGTCGCTTGAAGATCCAGCAGCATACCAAGGAACCCATTTCGAAATGCTAACAAAGTTTCGTGAAACCAGGGACGAGATAGAAGCAAGAATAAAGGAGAGAATATTGAAAAGAAATGTCTGATCAGTCTTCTACCCAGTCGAATTTTCTCTCCAGAGCTTTGGAATAGACCTTTCTCCAGTCATAATCAACCTTCTTACACCACTTGTAGACTATTTTCGGGTGAATATACGACTTCAAAGACGTATTCAGATTCCAGACACGACTGGACTTGGCCAACGCCCAATCAACTTCTATCTTCTGTTTAGCCAATTCTGCCTTCTTCACTCGTTCCTTCGCATTCTGGACAATCTCTTTTCTTCGCTCTATTCGTTCCTCTGCAGTCTTCTTCATTTCTTCAAGCGATTTCTTCCGTTTCTCAAGAATAGCCTTGCTTTTCTCATATCGTTCGTAGGCATCAGCAACGCGTTGTTTTGCTTTTTCCCACCATTCTCTTGTCCGGTCGATTTTCTCTTGTGCTTCTTCTAACCGTTCTTTCTTAGTACGTTTTGATTTGCGTCTGCTCTCACGTATCTTTCGTTTCTCTTCACGAGCGCGATCCCACGTTTCCTTCGCGCTATCCCGTTTTGTGCGGTACTCCTTTACTTTCTCCCAGCGCCGGTCAACCACGCCTTTCTGCTTTTCAATCAGCTTGTTCTTTTTCTTTATCCGCGCTCTCTCAGTTTTTCTACGTTTCTTCAGTCGCTCTTCTTTGTCCTTTACTGCCTTCAGGGCCTTCTGAATTCTCTTTTCTGCCTTCTTAACCCGTTCCTTGAAGCGCGTTTCCCTCTTTGGCCAACCTTTCGTTTCCTGTTTTGTGTGGTTCATTATTCGGGCGACTTCAAGATTTGCTCGTTCTACTGCTTCTTTTTTGATGAAATCTGGATCCTTCTTCTTGACCTTTGCATCCTTTATTTCATCTCTGAATGTGACTGTAGCATGGTATGTCCTAAACATCTTCGCGCTAAGGTTGTCCATGACTTCACTAAGGAAACGATTCACATGGCTGCTTCCGATGTTGGGAAATATCTGTGCCAATTTCTTTGGGTCCGCCTTGCTCGTCTTCCCCTTACGAGCCTTGTATGACTCAATCCTGTCAACGGCATTATCATAGAGCTCTCTGAACACATCATAGACATCAGGTTCCAAGACTAGTTCCTTATGCCAAGGAACACTGTCCTTCCCCAAGAAATCAAACACAATCGAGTCTTTTTTGAAGGTCACATGTTCGGCACGCAGAGTAGTAGCACCAACGGTATCTGCCTCATCTGCATCTTTCTCGTCGCCAACTCTCAGGCTCAGGTTATCAATGAGATAGCAAGCCGCAGCTACTTCTCTACGCTTGGGATCTTCAGAGTGGAGTCCCTTTGCGATGTGTTCCCGTATTTCATCAATTCTCTTTTCAAGCGCAAGTGCTTCATCGAACTTTGCCTCCTCGCGCTCTTGCTTGATAGGAGTACTGTCATGAAGCCAGATGTACTTGTTTTTGCCAGTTAGTTCGTCTGTCCATTTGGCAATCCAGAGACAATCAGGCTTCCATACAATCTCACCCCAATCCCCCTCTGGCCTAGGTGCATCGGGGTCAAGATTCAGTGTTATGTCAGCCTCAGTTGCGCCCTCCTTCCAACGTCCTCTAAGTGGATGTTCACCCCGGCCCATGAATATGCTCGACGGCTCAGTCTGATATGTACTGAGCTCCATCTTCTCGCCATCAACTTCTGCATACCCATATTTCTCCTTCAATTCCTCACGTTTGGCCTTTCTAGCCTCGCGCGCCGCTTTTTTCTCCTCCTTGGTCATGTTATCTTTTCGTTCACGCTCCGACTCAACATACTTGATAACAGGAGAGAAATCAATACTATCTAGACTAAGAATTGGATTATATCCCAGAGCCTGACTGAAGTCATCTAGGAAATTCTCAATGAATGTCGGATCTTCAACATATTTTGTTCCGAGCTTCTTTACCCATGCGACTGCCATTTCTCCCTGGTTCTTATCTAGCGGCACTTCTTCTCCTTTGATATAGACTGATAGTTTTGGTTCATCATCGGGTCGTAGTACGAGGATGCCATTGTGTCGAAGTGTTTCCATTGAGACGCCTCACATTTGGTCGAAGTTCTGTCTGGAGAATTTCTTCTCGCGCTCCCGATTCTTGCGTCAGGAGATTATCAAAAAAGGCTTGTGATACTGAACTCGCCGATTTTGAGACAGAGAGGCAATTTCATTCGCATTTCAGCAATCCTGGTATCTTGACAAACCAATAGTTGGTAAATAGATGGAGAAATCTTTCAGAATCCGAAAGTTAGTTATCAAAGATTCATATTCATTGAACCATAAGACGGGTGAAATTATGTCAGAAATCATTCACGGTGAGATACGAGTCAAGACCAACCAAGCGATTGAAGTCACTGATATCACGTCAAGTATCCAAGGCTGGGTTTCTGAAAAGAGATGCCAAGAGGGGATTATTCTAGCATTCAGTGTGCATACGACTGCAGGTATTGTAATCAACGAGGCGGAGAGCGGTCTCCTGCAAGATATTGAGTCACAACTCAAGGAAATTGTTCCCCCAGGGGCAGGGTATAAGCACGATAGGATTGACAGCAATGCTCACTCGCATATCATGACCAGCATAGTGAGCCCATCCGAAACCATTCCGATAAACTCTGGAAGCCTCTCAATGGGAACGTGGCAAAGAGTTCTATTTGTTGAGGGAGATGGCCCTCGGTCGCGACGTGTTTCTATGACTTTTATTGGAAAAACGGGATGAATTCAACTGATAGACAGAAGCTTGTAGATTTTAGGTGAATCTTCGTTGCGCGACGGAAATGATGATTTAGGCCACCACGAGTACTTTAACTATGCACTCAAATAAGGAACGTATCAGTCGACATCTGGCATATTTGTTGAGACATGTTCCCAAAGAAGGGGAAATAGAGATTGACAAAGATGGCGGCTGGATTGGGACTGGGAGCATATTAGATAGACTGAAAATCTCCCTGCCAGAATTAGTAGAAATAGTCGAAGAGGACGAAAAGGGGAGATACTCATTCGAAGATGAAACATACTCACGGATTCGAGCAAATCAAGGGCATTCGGTGGACGTAAATATAGACTTCGAAAGGGTAACTCCACCGGACAGCCTCTATCATGGAACCGCACAAAGGAATATGACTTCCATTATGAAACACGGCTTAGAGAGCAAAGGTCGCCATCACGTGCACCTCTCAAAAGATCTTGAGAGTGCCAAATCGGTGGGAAGAAGACATGGCAAGCCCATTGTACTTGAAATAGATGCAAAAGGCATGCAGGAAGATGGATATGATTTCTTTCTCTCGGATAATGAGGTTTTTCTAACGAAATATGTCCCTCCAGAGTACTTGACAAGAGTATGATATTCTGGCCGAGTCTTGATTGTAAGCTCTCCTTTTTGGAAAACTCAAGTTCCATACTTCTGAGCCAATCCTTAAATGACCAGAGATGCAAATCATAGGAGAGGAGTCATAATTGCAGGATGTGATGATGACAATATCTATGCCAGGTGTTTTGGCGCTTGGATATCTCATAGCCCTAATTTTCTTTATTTTAGGTTTCAGAGAGGACCAAGATTTTGTTAAGAAAAGCAGAATGTATGGATATGCCTCCATTACTTTTGGGCTTATGCTGATTATCACCATCGTTTCATGGTTCGGTTCGTTGGCGGCGTTTTTAGGACAGGTACCAATGTATCTTGGTGACATCATACTGCTATCAGGCATCTCGTTCGTTGCAGGGATGTCTGTACTCTATGGAATACAGAAAGCGACAATATAGTCAGAGTTGTGTACAGAATCTGGAGGAATTCCCTCATTTTGGCTTATTCTAAGAGAGGAACACTCTTTTCTGAGGCTGAGAGGGGATGTAATGGGGCATTCGACAGAAATAAAACACCATTCCGGATATTTCATTAATCCCTAGACCCATGAGTCTATAATAGAGGCCAGAAAATCATGACAGACGAGAAAGCAATTGTAGTAGATGTCGAAGACACTTTGTTGGATATGCGAGAGAGAACAAGAGAGGTCTGGCAGGATCTTCTAGGTCGCGATGTCATTCTAGAGGATGCAATTTCATTGGAACCAGTTCGAATGATAGAGAGATATGGGTCCAAAAAGCAAAGAAAACGCATTGATGACCTCGTAAACGAGTATTGGGATTTACTTCTGTGTAAGGAAGAATGCAAGTTTCTTGGTAAAGCGGAAGAGATACCTTCCGCATCGGATGTGCTGAAATCTTGGAAAGACGAATACCAGATCGTCTATGTCAGCGATCTTCTAGACCCAGCGAGTGATGAACTAAAGGATCAGTTGATGAGATTCGACAATCCCATAAGAGGAACCGAGCGGATTTTGGTTACTCTTGAGGAATACCAGGAGTCCATGGAACGACTTGTCGGCTTTGATTTGGTTGATGCACGACGTCGAGTGATGTCAAGAATATCAGAAGAGTATGACATCTTTAGAGTCATTGATGACCATCCAGATTACTTCCGTGTGTATAGAGATTTTGATATTCCCGAGAGAGTGGGATTCTACCGACCAAGAGCCTTCTCTACTGAAGATTATCTGAATAGAGGCGCAACCAGGGTTGTGATGGATTGGGAAGAGCTGCTTGACTAGCCGGTCAATTTTCTTCCTGTTGGACCCCACTGCGTCAGGCTAAGCCAGCGCTGTGAGGATACTGGATTTCGTTCCCTATTACAAGAGCATCATTATCAAGCTATACTCTTAAGGAACAAATAAGCGCTAGACAGATATGCTTGCTGGAGACCCGTTTTATGAATAGGACTCAAACGGCGGTTTTGGTTGTATCCGTACTGGCTTCATTTCTAACACCCTTTATGTCCTCATCAATCAATATCGCATTGCCATCCATTAGCACGGAGTTTGCAGCTGATGCCATACTGCTGAGCTGGGTAGCAGCTTCCTACCTGTTTGCAGCCGCCATGTTTCTTGTTCCATTTGGCAGACTGGCAGATATCAAAGGCAGACGCTTAGTGTTCATTAGCGGGGCGGTCATCTATACAGCTGCTTCAGGACTGTGTGCCATAATTGATTCAATATACCAGTTGATTGCCTTTCGAGTGCTTCAAGGCATTGGGGCGAGCATGATTTATGCTACTGGGATTGCGATGCTTGTTTCAGTATTTCCCCCTGATCAGAAGGGAAAGATGATTGGCATAAATGCCGCAGCAGTATATGTTGCCTTGAGTCTAGGACCTTCCATGGGAGGTGTGCTGACCAGAAATTTTGGCTGGAGAAGCGTCTTTGCCGTAAACATTCCAGTTGGGCTAGTAACAATCGTCGTGGCGGCGATTGTGCTCAAGGAGGAATGGGCCGGTGCTAAAGGGGAGAGCTTCGATGTGGTTGGTGCTATTCTTTATGGCGGAATGCTGGCACTCATCATGTATGGCCTCTCCAATATCTATGAAACGGGTATCATTATTCTTGGTGGGTTTGCCTTACTCATTATCTTCATTTATTGGGAGATGAGGGCGCAGAGTCCAGTGTTAGATGTCGCACTATTCAGAAGAAATAGAAGATATTCATTCTCAAATCTTGCAGCTCTGCTGAATTATGCAGCCACATTCGGTGTTGGCTTTCTAATGAGTTTCTTTCTACAGTATGTTACGGGCTTAGAGCCTCAGGAGGCAGGACTTGTTCTTATCTGTCAGCCTGTCTTCATGGCTATTTTCTCTCCCCTTGCAGGAAGAATTTCCGATAGAGTTCAGCCGCGAATCGTTGCATCTATGGGTATGGGCCTGACATCTCTTTCTCTCGCAATCCTATCCATGATAGGTAGTGATTCTACTGTTTTCAGAGTGGCAGCCAATCTTGTATTTCTTGGATTTAGCCTAGCATTCTTTTCATCACCAAATACTAATGCGGTTATGAGTAGTTTGTCAAAGGAGTTCTATGGTGTAGCTAGTGCCACGGTTTCCACAATGAGAGTCATTGGGCAGATGACGAGCATGGCGATTATAACGGTCATCTTCTCTATTGTCATTGGATCTGTTCAAATCACCCCTTCTGTAATTCCAGACCTCATCAACAGCATTCAATTATTGTTTATGGTGTTTTCAATTCTATGTTTCATCGGCATGTTTGCCTCAGTGGTTCGAGGGAAAGTTGAGAGAGAAACTGATGTGTCCAGAGCGAGATGTAGTAGTAATTGAATAGGCTTTGAACGAAGGTAGAGGTGGATTTCATCTCTCCTACAGTCAAGTGCTATTTGTAATCCTACTCACGTTTCTTGTTTATTTCATGAAATTGCTTGCTGATATAGAGGAAGACAATGCTGGTTAATACAAGAACCAGCACACTGATCTCCGTAGGAAACAAGAATGTTTCATTGCCCATACCTTGCCGAATTAGAATCAGGGTATGTGTCAAAGGAGAGAGCAATGAAATCGCCTGCCCAATTGGGGGAAGGTCAGTGATAGGAATGAAGATACCACTGATGAAGAGAAGTGGAATTCGTATGAAGTTCATGGGCATCATGATATTGCCAACCGACTCGGTAGGAACAGACGCGAACATAATGCCCATAGCTGCAAACGCAACACATGAGAGCACAATTCCCAAAAAGAAGGGAATTATTGCCACTAATGAAAATCCAAACAAAAAGAAGCCTGTAATCAAGGGTACTACTGAAACAACTGCACCGTAGATGAAGCCAGCCATCGATTTACCCAGAATAACAGACATGAGTGACATTGGTGCGCTAAGATATCTATCGAATGTCTTCATGCGACGTTCAAGGGGAATGACAACTGGGCCCACTGTAGAAGACGCCCAAAAGATTGTCTGAGCAAAAAGGATTGGTAACATCCGGTCTACTGGAAGATTTCTTCCGATTGTAAAGGTAAAGAAGAGAGCAAAAGGAAACAGAATTCCAAACATCAACGTGGGGGGCGATGCGTAATAGGCGCGTATGTCTTTCCATGCAATTGCCCAAGCACGGGATAGCTCCTTTCCCATTCTTATGTGTATTTTGTCACGTGAGCTCATCTTCTTACCTCATTTTCCCTTTCTGTTTTCCAGCCCCACCCTTCTTCGGTCGTTCCACAATCTTCTCACCAGTCAATTCTAGAAACACGTCTTCCAAACTTGGACTCAAGGTGTTAATGCTGAGAATCCCGATCTTTCGCTCCTGAGAAAATTGGAAGACATCCGATATGGTATCGGTTGGGGTATCAGTGTAGAGACGTAACTTATCACCGTGTTTCTTAGCATTTCGAACCGAGTTTAACCTTTCCAGACCCTGTATGATTTCCCGACTGGATTCGGTCAGTGTCACTTCGATTGAATGCGTTCTCTCTATTGTCTGCTTCAGTCGTTCGGGACTGTCGATTATACCAATTTCTCCCTGGTTTATGATGGCTATTCGGTCACAGAGTTCACTTGCCTCTGCCATATGATGTGTTGTGAGAAATATTGTCGTTCCTTCCTCGTTCAGTTGATAAATCAGATTCCGTATGGTTCTTACACTCTGAACATCCAAAGCTGCGGTGGGTTCATCGAGAAATAGCACCTTTGCTTCATTGATGAGTGCCATTGCAATTGTTAGACGACGTTTCATTCCGCCAGAGAACTCAGCTACATCCTGATTCTTAACGTCCGAGAGCCCAAACATCTCAAGGAGCTCTTCTGCCCTTTCCCCTCTTTGACCTCGTGGAATACCATAGAGCTTTGCCGTGAAAATCAGATTATCCCACGCGCTCAACTCATTATATACATTTGATAAGTCCGTCACTACCCCCATCAATTCCTTCGCTTGGAAAGCCTGGTTCCGGATGTCGTGACCCATGATTCTCGCGGTTCCCGCTGTTGGAGTAGATATGCCAGTGAGCATGCGCGTGGTGGTCGTCTTCCCTGCACCGTTGGGACCTAAGAATCCAAAAATCTCCCCTTGTTCGACATTGAATGATATATTGTCAACCGCCACAAAATCGCCGAATTTCTTGGTAAGGTTTTCGACCTCAATTGCATGAACCATCAAATGCACCTGGTTGGTAGCCCACCTAAAACAGTGTAGAACTACTAGGAAATGTGGGACCGTATATGCTAAAACTATGAGCCTATTAAAAAGGCTTGAGGGACAAAACGGGAATTTCCGTAAACATCATGTATTGCTATTGCATCTGATTCTGAGAAGACGTTGAATGCAATGAGAGATGCTGAAAGCAACAGTATTCTCCTGAAATATGAAATTGACGGAGAAACCCATGAAACAAATATTTCAAAGAATCTGGAAGAGATAAATCTTGCAGGAGAATCTATTGATGTAATTGACCTTAATCCTCTTAATTCAGTCACTAGACTGCGCAGGCTAAGATTGGGGTCCAATAAGATACGTGAAATCGATATTAGACCCCTAGCATCCTGTGAGGCCCTCCAATACTTGCATTTGTACAGCAATGAACTAGAGTCCATAGATCTAACCCCACTGAGTTTTTGTAGGCATCTGGTTGCGCTATCACTCAATAGGAACAGGATACATGCAATCGACCTTGAGCCGCTCAGGTATTGTTTCGAGCTGAAAGGACTGTATCTAAAGGGCAACCTGTTAGAGGAAATTGATCTCAGTCCTTTGCAACGTTGTCGAGAATTGACAGAGATTAACCTCAGCTCTAATCAGCTGAGAAGTGTGGATCTTTCTCCTCTAAGGAATTGCCCACATTTGCAGACAATTGATATTAGCAGAAATTCGATTGAAGACGTGAATCTTAGCCTTTTCAGCAATACCGATGTTGTAATTCTTGATGAGAGCCAGACCTAGGTGATCCTATCATGGTAATATTGGCTCCTATAACCCATGATGAATTGTCATTGCGGGATGGTTAATCAACCGAATATGTGGATTAGAAATAAGAGTTGAGGACATGCATCTTCGCATAACACTCGTATTCTGACTATCAATACATTTTCATTCTAATCTCTCTAACTCACGCTCTTCTTCTATGAGTGAATGATAGAAGCAGACCATAGATGAAAAAATCCAACATAGACTGCTTTCCATAATCGCGAATCTAGTGCTTTGGTCATCTCGGATGAAATATGACTTCCTTTTTCCTAATCGTCAATAAGAGAAGTGCCCAAAAAATCACAAGAATGCTGACTATTCCCGAAATCATCCTTGACTCTTCGCCAGCCGCGCCTGCAAAGAGATTGAACGTTCCATGCAATATTGCAGTCTTGAGAATACTGCTTCTGGTAGTGTTGTATAGCCATGTCAAAAGGATTGAACCTAAGAGTAGTCCAATCATCCAGAATGTTATCCCCATGATGCCCATCGAAATGACATTCTCATGATAGAACAACATCGGAAGATGTCACCCAGTCCAAATCACCCCTACGATGAAACTGGAAAGCAGTGGGGTGTACTTATTCCGGAGATTGTGTAAAAGAAACCCTCTTCACGCGGCTTCTTCACCGATCCCGAAAGTGATGACCCAGAAGAGCCAAGCACCAAGGAAAGTCAGGTAGGGCGTGTACATAATGTTACCAAAAAATGAAAGGCTCGACCATGCCTGACGTAAGGCCATATTGAGTGCTCCTGAGAAGAAATACAGACCTCAAACAGGCAGAACATCTAAAGCAATCAAAAGAGGGGGACCCGCCACTTGGATACCCATTCAGTAAATCTCAGAGCTCCTCCGGATTATCAGTAACCCGGCTCACAATCAGTGCCAACAGTAAGGGGCCTAAAGGAATAATACAGTGCAGAAAGAATGGAATATCTATGGGGACTATTTCATTGAAAGCCAAAATCATAGCAAGGGCAATTAGCCATGATAACGCATAGGAAGGATGACATACGCGATTATTCATAATCCATTTAGAGAGCAATGTTTATCCTCGCCACCACATATAGGATTTAATTTAAGACATGAGAACTCTCAAGCGAATTTGTACGGTCGTTTGTACAACGGAGGGGCAGTTGATTGTGGAACTCCTAGTCCTCAAGATAGGATTCATGCGTGAAGTGACTGTATCAAGAGGATGACATAAGATAACTTGGAAAGAAAGCCTTATTTTATTGCATCGAGGATTGTGAGTAACGTCTACATGAAATCGCAGGACCAGTGCCAGCTTCTTGAGATTGCAGTTGTGATGTCTGCAAAACTACTATATCATCACAGCTGTCGCAAATCTATTGATACACAATATCAATCGAGCATTAATTCCCCTGTAACGAACAACTTGGCACAGGTGTATATTTTCAGAGGTGAAACCCCCTTGGAGGAAGGTGATGGAAATGATACGGATTCCGACAAATGTGAGGAAGGCGGGACAATTCTATGGCAGGTCCATCATGTCGCTCGCTTTCAACCTAGGAGGACTGGTTGCGGGTCTATTGCTCGCAGCTTCTACGTCCATAATCACAAGCGTCACTTGGGGGTTATTGCTTTATCCCACAATCCTTACTGTTAGAGGCTCTCTTGGAGGAGTCTTCAGCGGACGGCTTTCTACAGCCTTGCATCTGGGAACAGTGAAGCCCACATTGACTGGAAATACGGAAATGTTCTATGGACTGATTAGCACTATGGCATCAGTTTCTATGATATCTGCGCTAATGATGTGGGCATATGCCTGTGGCTTTGGCGTATTTCTTGTTGGTTTGAACATATACGAGATTATGGCCATGTTTTTTGTGATGCTCACTACCATAGCCGTTTCATTCATAGTTATCTCGCCAATAACTATCCTCGTTTCATTCTTTTCATTGCAGCGAGGGCTTGACCCTGATGTAGTTACTTATCCTGTCATATCAACTGTGGCTGATATTTTTGTGACAATTATCTATGTGGGAATTATTGCCCTCTCAACATCATCCATTCCCATGAGCGCCGTCATTATTATTGCAGTGATATTCCTTGCGATGACCCTGAAAATCACTTGGGATAATCGCAACCAAGATTTGCTAAGAAGAACCGTTATGGAGTTTCTAAGTGTGCTTCTCATAATAGGAATCTTCGTGAATATTGCGGGCTCCGCACTTAATCGAATTAGCCAAGTCGTGGCCGATGTTCCTCATATCTATGTGGTCTACCCGGCAATCATCGACACTGTAGGGGATGTGGGTTCAATCATCGGATCCACATCAACCACAAAGCTGAATTTGGGTATCATCGACGCAAAGCTAAAATCATTCACCCACCAATTTGGAGAGATTGGTTCCGCATGGGGTGCATCTCTTACCATGTTTTTTATCTATGGAATAATATCTGCAACCCTCTTTGGCATATTTCAGTTTAGCATATTACTGCCGTTCATGGGACGCTTGTTCATCACGAATATTCTCTCTGTTAGTGCCATGATTTTCATTTCAATCTTCTTGACCATATTTACCTATAATCGAGGGTTGGATCCTGACAACTTTGTAATACCTGTGGGGTCGGCTATTGCCGATGGTTTGACCTCGGTGTCATTGCTGTTTGCCTTATTGCTTATAGTTTGAAATCGGAAAATCAACTTGGCATTTAGGCATAGCTGAATCTGAGTAAGCGATCACCACCGGCGGAATCAATAACAATGAAACTTATAGGTGGTTGGAACTTGGAAGAAATCTATTCTTGTGCGTTGCTAGGGTCTGCAAGATTTCTGATGTCTTCCAGTCCCTCCTTATAGCCGTCAAAGACCAACACATCACCCTCTCGAAGGGTGAAATCGGCCGGTGGGCGATGGAACCAGTGACCCTCACGCCGCACCGTCAATACATAGATTCCATAGTTATCATCCAACGCCAATTCTCGGAGTGTTCGGCCTGCCAAACTCGACTCAGGTTGTATTATAACGCGACTTACAATCTCCTCAGCTTCATCAGCTATTGAAGCGATAATAGGATGTGTTTTTAGGCCACTCAGTTGAACAGCAGCCATTTCCCAAGCAGCATCAGCAATCTGCTCGCTCGCTATCACCAGCCGAATCAAATCTAGCCTTCGATTAACGACTTCGCTTTCTCTCGCAAGGATTTCTCTTATGGCGGCATCGCATTGTCTGTCAACTCTTTCTTCTAATTCCCCAACCTCTTTTGCCAATTCAGAGTCACGATATTTCACGGCCGCAAAAGCCAAAGATACCATGAACTCTGAGGTTTCTTTCATATCTAGTAGAAGGCGTTCTAGGCAGTCCTCAGGCTCTTGAGTTTCGCTCTCGGGAACCCCATGCCCCTTTCCTGATGTCATATGAAGAATCTCTGTTACTTCTCTTGGTGACCCTCTCACAAATGCGACATCTCCTTCCTTGAAGACCCAATCGCGATTAGGGTCTACAGTCCATTTTCCGTTTCTTCGGACTGCGATTGTGTCGACATTGATGTCGTATTCATCCCATAGGTTTCCTATGCTAGAGCCGATCAAAGTTGATTCTTCAACAAATTCTATCTCTCTGAGATGTTCTTCCACATATCTGAACATATCTTGAATGAGTGGATTCACCTGTCCGGTTTTCCGAGCCAATCTAGCTATGTCCGCTGCCGCGTCGGAAACCTTGTTTGTTGATCCGGCCACACGAAATAGGCCTACGGCGAGTTCAGCATCATCTTTGTCGCGAATTGAGAGAGAGAGTGACATTAGAAGCTGATAGCCTAGCTGATCTACCTCTTCCTCTAATTCCATGACCCACTTTGTAAGCTCTAGATTTGAAAACAAGATAGATGAATAAGCAAGGTCAAGCATGAGTTCGGAGTAAGTCTTCATCTTAGCGAGAATCTCGCGAACTGAGATAGGCTCATATGACACATGGTCTATGATTTCATCAGATTCGGGTTTTTTGTTATGCTCCACCAAACTCGGTCTCACCTGTGTCATCAGCAGAAAATAGATTGGGATAGTGTTGATTCAGACGTGACATTTCCCTGTATAGTGATTATAGTTATCCCTCATAAATCTGCCCAAAATTAGTTCATCATCTATTTCCCAATCTTGTCTCAATGTGTGTAGAACTATTGCCTAATTCATCGAGTTACAGAGTCTAATTTACATTTGGTCGATGCCAATCTGGCTTGTTGCGGAGATCGCTATTTCAAGAGACAGAGGAAGACGTTTTGGATCAAGACCTTTCGATGAAATGAGGTCAGTGGTGGAAACAGGACGCGTGAATAGATGAGAATATCTTGGCTCTCTGCGAACACATTCAGCCTCTCAATGACCAAGATGCATTTATGCTCAACCATTCCAGCTACAAAACATGAAACATCTGAAAAAGTACTTCGAAGCCAATCAAAAGATGTGGGATGAGTTTGCTAAACTACACTACGACTCGAAAACGTACAAGACAAAGGAGTTCTTAGACGGGGAAACAACACTCAACTCCATAGAACGCGAAGAAGTAGGTGACGTAAAAGGCAAAACGCTTCTTCATTTGCAGTGCCATTTTGGACTTGATACACTCTCATGGGCTCGTGAAGGTGCAATAGTGACGGGTGTCGACTTCTCTAGTGAGGCAATCAATCTTGCACGCAAACTAGGGGAACTGACCCAACTAGATGCGCGCTTTATCGGGTCTAATATCTATGATTTACCAGAGGTTTTGGATGATAAATTCGACATAGTATTCACGTCCTATGGAGTGCACTGCTGGCTTCCCGACCTACAAAGATGGGCTGAGATTGTCGAGTATTTTGTGAAACCTGGAGGGCTATTCTATATTGCCGAGTTCCATCCGGTGATATGGATGTTCGACAACGAAGATGCTAATGACTTCAAACTCAAGTATTCTTATTTTCATGACCCGGAACCATATCAGTTTGATGTTGATGGCTCATACGCAGAAACCGAGCAGGAGTTTGAGCCCTGTGTAGACTATGAGTGGGCACATGGAATGGGGGAAGTCGTCACATCCATCGCCCAAGCAGGACTCAGAATTGAGTATCTCCATGAGTTCCCCATGGCAAGTTTTCAGAGCTTCCCGTTTCTCAAACGGCGAGATGATGGTTACTGGTATTATGAAGACCCAGACATCCAGTTACCACTGATGTATTCTATTCGAGCAAGGAAATCGATGTCATAGCAAAAAAGATTGGAACATCTAGAATCTTATGGCTCAATTCGCGTTAGGTCCGTTTTATCAAAATCGTTATCATAGGACGCCAATTCGAGATCGTAGTTCTTGCAAACCGTATACTGATATGCATCATCAAAATCAAGATTAAACTGACGGGAGAAACTTCTCATTGATTCCATGTCAAGTGGTGATAATGGGATTACTCTAATACCGCCATGAATGATTGTATCTTCTACGAATTCAACAAAGAGATTTTTACGGTTTATTCTGCTACTGAATAGGATGACTCCGATTGAATGTAATGTGAAATCACTCATGAATAAATCTCTGCTTTGTTTGTTCGAAATGAAATCCGTAGCGTCTTCAGCCTTGTCTTGCTCCAACAAGATCTCCAAGAAGATGTTGGTATCAAGCAGAATCATTTAGTTCGCCACTCTAAGGCCTTCTTCTCAAGCTCAATTGAAGTGAATTCGCGCCGAAAGTCTTTCAGTCCACCAGCCCACGAGAAGGAAATCGGCTTTCTTTCGATTTCTCTATTAAGGTAAGAGTTTCTGATATCCGATGCAATTTTTCCTCTCTCTTCTGGGGAGAGATACCAAATCAGCTCCAGAATGTCTGATATGACATCTGGGGATGGGCCTTGATCTTCCTCTCTCTTTTTGCGCTTTTCTGTCTTCATCTAATCTCAGTAAACCATTTCTCTCAAAAGTATATGAATGTCCCTAATTTCCGTTTGGTGTTCAAATACTCATGCTAGAAACCACTCAAAAGGATAGCTCCATGTAGATGTTCACACGTATGAAGGAGAAGTGGTGATTAGTAGTTGCTTATGGTGGATACTCTTAACGAGGGCTGGTCACTACCATTATTTTGGACGGATGGTGACTAGTTTACATGTTGTCCGTGATGAAGACCGACCAAAGGGAACTTGGATAGGTCCTTTTGATACCTTTAGCCTCCTTATTATGCGCCTTGCTATTGCTAGTGATGATGGTACCTTATTTCCTCTCATCTGCAGTTTTGTTCACACACACCCCCGTAGATGAAGCAATAGTAGACGATCTAGGAGCCGGAACAGCGTGGTGATGGTCACTAGTATTATGAGCACCGGGAGATTCAACTACCGCTCATGTATTCTGTCAAGGTCACAAAACCTACATGCTAGGAAAAGGTGATGGCATTACTCATCTCTTAAGGTTAAACTCGCATAAATTCGGTTTCGTCAAAGTCGCTATCATATCACGCGAAGTCGGTATCGTACTTCCCGCAACCCCTATAGTGATATGCATCATCAAAATCAAGATTGAAACGACCAGAGAAGGCTGCCACTGATTTCATTCCGCTTGTTTTTGATTTCTCTAGTTAGCCCGCCTCCAAGTCCAGAAAACTTGGAAGAGCCCATGAAGTAGATTAGATGGCCTTCATCAGTTGGTTTCTTTCAATGACGGCCTATTACAAAACTGCGCCGCAGTTCTTGCAGATTGTACTGATGGACATGTTATCGAAATTGCAGTATTGACATTCTCGTACCTGCCCAATCCTTTCGAGGGTGGAAACAGAGTAGTTGTCCAAACCCTTTAACTCCATGATGTCCTCAGATAAAGGATCATAAATATGAATATCAAATATAGGCATACCATTCGCAGTGTGAGCTACTCTAGACTCGATGAATTGCCCCATCGACTTCCCAGAGAAATTTGCGAGTGAAATCTCCTTGGTGATATATCCTCTATATGTCGTCAAAATTCTAGCATCAGTGATGTAGTATCTCGTTTTGCGGCGGCGATAGTAGGAGAATAGAAAGATTACAAATCCAGCTAAAAGAACAATGGTAGCAGGAGCAGATTCTGTAACTCCAAAATCATCGGCTGTTATGAATATAATAGTTAGACCAGCAATAGCAAGTATGACCCCGAGACAAATGGTCCAGAAGCTGATTCCTGCTTTTCTTGTCCAGACGATTTCTTCACCGGGTAATAAACCAACGTCAGGAGGTTGAAAGCGGTTGTGTTGAGGAAGGAGTCTATCAGCGTTCACATTTACAACCTCATCAGGATGAGAAGAATTCCAATTTGAGTCTTCTTACGAGAAGAATGGATTGCTTCCAAGAATCGGGGAGATGATGGCGACACTAAGAGGAAAAAGGGTGGAACACGTAAGTTGACTACAGGAGCTCACTCACTTTTGCGATTTCATAATGTATCAAATCATGAGGGATGTACCATTGAAAATCAGATGGTGCGGCCGCCGGGAATTGAACCCGGGTCAGAACCTTGGAAGGGTCACTTCAGAGGGGGGAGAGTAACATAGTTTGTCTTGAATTTTGATTTGAGTTCGTTGGCAAGGTTTTCATTAGCCGTGAAGTACAGAACCTGCCACCCTTCATCAGTCATTTTCTTCAACATCTCAATCTGTATTGCTCGTCGCTCCAAATCAGATGCAATGAAAGGATCATCTAGAACAAAAAACCCAGGTTTTCCTCTTAGAATCTGTTCGGCTAATGCAAGCCGGACGGACAGATACATTTGGTCCTTCGTCCCCTTACTCAAATTCAAAATTCGCATCTCACTGCCGTCTTGCCTTCTAACCCGGATTGCCTTTTTTTCTGATAAGTAAGTTATTTCCGAGTAGCGTCTATGGGTTATATTGGAAAAAATCTCTGAGGCGCGACTGTTCTTTGAAAGTAATTCTGATATTTTGTTTTGCTCTTCTTCAGCAAGCTCATCAAAGAGTTTCACAGCAATCGCGCATTGAGTTGCAGTTTCTTCAATTGATGATATGAAATGTTTCAATTCGACTTGGACTTTTGGCAAAGAGTCGATACTGTCTGGACTGTAATCTGCTGGACGACCTAGGTATTGTTGAAAATGGAGCTTTCCAAATCTTGTCTTGAAATTTCCTAAGGAGCTCTGGTGATTTCTAAGATTCTCCCGGAGTTTTTCTATTCGTTCCCTCTTCTCTTCTATAGATTCCTTGACTTCTTTGTACTTATTATCATCATATTTCCGGTCAATGTCTTCGTTGATATCGGGCTTACGATTAGCAACAGCTTGTTCAGCTAGTGCCAAGGCTTCCTCTTTTGTACCTGATTTCAAATCTAACAGAGACTTGATGCTACCAACGCTTTCAGTTAGAGAGTCTTTCCATTCTTCAATTTCTTTGCTTTTCTTTCTGATTGCTTCAATAGCTTCTTCCACTTCTACGGTATTTGACCCTAGGTCCCGTGCTATGTAGATAATTGACTTTCTAGACTCTCTGATTGTATACAAATCCTTGGAGATACTCCTCCAGTACACTAGCATACCAATGAAAATACCTAGCATAACTAGCGACTGAGTGACTCCCACTATAATGCTGTTGAGCAATTGGGAGAGTATCCCTAATAGAACAGATCCTGTTAGACTTAGAATAATCCACCTGCCTACTTTTTGCTGTTTCTGCTCAAGACTATTGTAATCCTGGTCAAAATCACGATAGGTGGATATCTCACTAATGCCAGCCTGAACGACATCCTCCTGTGATTCAACTAATTGTCCGAAGGCATTGCGCCCCCTTTCCAAAGATGCCTTCAGTTTCCTGAATTCCGCCAGGTTCCTAGCTTCAATCAGTTCTGCTTCGATATGTTTGCTTGCTTCTAGTTCAGTGGTTAACCGTATTATTTTTGACTCTGCCTCTGAAACCTCTGTGTTTCCAACCTCTGCAAGGTATTTCCCGATATCAGAACGAAGTTCCCTTGCCAGACTTATTTGATTTCCTGCACTTTCTGGGCCACCAGCTGTAGAAATATCAAGATTTGTGGGAGTTAGCTGACCTCTTTCTTTCAAAGCCTCTTGTATCCTTTCAATCTCTTCAGTACGCAACCCCATCATCAAGTCAGTTGCTCTGCTAAGACATCCTGCCTCATTGAAATTATACAAGTCTGAGTTACGCACAACGAGGAGGTCACGGAGGTTTTCCAGATCTATTGGCAAAATCTCGTTTGCTTTTTTACTATCCGATATTTCGTGTTTCGTCCCATCCACATCAATTGTAATCCATCCATGAGCTTTACCATCAACTCTCTGCAAATCCTCTGCAAGATATGTGTGAAGTTTGGAGGGCAGAGCCATCTTTAACACTGCATCGATTATCAGTGTCTTTCCCGATTCGTTAGGCCCAAAAATGCATTGGAAATTCGGATTGAGATCTATTTTACAGTCCTCTAGAGGACCATATTTACTGATACCGATTTGGCGAATCTTAAAGGTCATATCTCATCCGCTCCCATTAAATTGGACATGACCTCCATTACCGTTTCCTCGATACCCTCGATATCGGCAATCTGTTCATTGTTCTCTATTTTCTTTTTGAATCGTCTGAACAAGTCGTGCTTTAAAACGGTCTTCACATCTTTGGTTTCATTCCAAATCTCGGTATCAGGAGCTATCTCAGCAATCGAATCTTCGAATTCCTTTTCTTTCCTTTCTATTGCACCTCTGACAATGATGTGCATTTCACAGTCATCGTCTTTTCGTTCAGAATACCATTCCCGAATTTCGGATTCTGTTTCCTGCTCTTTCCCCGGCGCAACCTTTAGGACTAATTGGTCGAAATATCTAGTATTCAAAGGAATAGATTCCAAGGAGTTTGATTCCGTATCAATGAGAACAGCATGCCGTTTTTCGCTCTCCTTTCTGGTATGTGACACTGGAGAGCCGGGGTAGACAAAGGTGCCTCCTCCCTTCAATTTGATTATATCAGTTCTTGAATGAAAATGTCCTGCAAGAATGTAATCAAAGCCCAGTGCAGAAAGCTGGTCGCGGCTAACTGGAAAATAGGATTTTTCATCTTCATCACCATAGGATTCAGAACTGTATCCCCAATCCAGCGTACAGTGAACAAGTAAAATACGAATAGGGCAGTCTTGTTGTGCTTTCTTAAGATTTAGCAGTAGCTCATCTGAAGGGCTGTCAGTATAGGGAATCCCTATAATTGACAAGTCGTCCGAAATTATGGTACCAAAGGGGATCTCATTGATCACCTCAAAACCAAAATCAAAATCTTGGCTTAGTATAGTTCCATCATGGTTTCCCGGTATTGCAATTATTCTATAGTCTACTTCTTTGAAAAGATTCCTCAGTTTCGTTCTTAGCTTGTCTGCTTCTGACGGATTTTCAAAAACATCACCACTGATAGTGAGAAAGTCTACCTCCTTCGTAGAAGCCACTTTTAGTAACTCTTTCAAGGCGTCAATGGTTTCCGGCCTTTCGTTGGTCAAATGTAAATCAGAGGTATGTAGTATTCGCACCGTCCCACCAGGCAAAATATGAAGGTGAAACCAGAAAAACCTTCTCATAATATATGTATGCTTAGAACTAGAGATGGACCATTTCTGTAAATATTCAATTCTAGGGCTGAAATAGTTGTGCTTCCGTCGGGAATTGAACCTTGGCTACAGCCTTGGAAGTATAGGACATTAATTAGACGAGTCCTTGCTCCGAGGTTGGTCTAATAACTCATTCAGGGTTTCAAGAAACCCATCTTTATTTACTATCTCGAACCTCGATAGTAGCCCTTCCTCCATCTGATAATAGATTGCATCGGTCAAGGTTTCTTTGTGTTCATTCGGATTAATAGTAATCTCCTGCGTCTCAATGATAGAACAATCCCCCTCAGCTTTTCGAATTGTTTGGGTGAGTGTGTTTCGCGTCTTAGTTAGTTCTATCTTTACTTTGAGTGGGCCATCACTGAATCCTTGACCTTGAAGGATAGTTGTCATGCTTGATTTCAGCAGACGTGGATTCTCCAACTTCTCAGCCGGAATCTCCAATGTAACGGCATTCCAGAGTTCTTCTTGTACCTCAGATAGCTGCCTTGCATAGTCTAGTGGAAATGTGTAGGTTTTCTTCTTCCAGTTATCTCCTGTGAGAGAAGACTGACCAGACCAAATCAGGTGGTCACGATTCACGGAGATGGACACCCTCCACTTCTGCGTGTCCTCCCGAACGTAAGTACCTGGAGTGAGTCTTGTATACCTCGGCGCTGAATCAGGTAGCAGCCTTGTTACAAAGCCACTCTCACGGAGAACTATTCCTTCGCCCTCTTGCAGAGATGATGGTACCTCTATTTCAAGTTCACAGATCTGGTTTCCTATGAGCATCTTCTTGGGTGACAATAACAGGTAGAGTTCCCTATCAGTATAGAGTCCTTGAAAGATGGTACGTGTTTCCTCATCATCCGATAGCATATTTACGCTCCAACATCTGCCATGGCTTCGTTTGCTATGAGTTGAAATCGGACACTGCTCTTGGTTGTGAACAATCTCAACAGTAAGAACCGTTCCTTCTGGAAGAGATGAGATATCTGACAGCTTGGCAGGTAGGTTTACGGGGGCAGTATCAGGAATGTAGGTTTCAGCCATGGCTCCCATGATTGAGAGTTCGCCGTAAGCAATACCACTGAAGCGGTCCCAATAGACAAGTTCTCCGGTGTCCAGTCGGATAGGAGAGCCATTCTTGGTCAAAGTCAAGACGTTAACGAGATTGGCGGTATGTCTATAGGTAAGAGTCGCAATGGATTTCTCATCTGCATTCACTATCTCCGCAGTGCACCCTATTTCTGTCCAGTCTAGGCGAATACTCACTCGTTCCGCATCTTCGGACAAAGACAGGACTCTTCTTATGGCCTCGTCAACCCTCCCTGAGAACTCTTCCGGAACTGTTGCTTTAGGGTATGTAGAAGGCCCTTTGCAGTCACTTAATCTAACAGCACGCAAAATGCCGCTAGAACCCAGTTTCTCTCCTGGTATTACTTCCATCATTCCATGCAAGTACCAGTCTTGCGAGTCCGAATCCATTGCCCATGAAATCAGAGTTTCCCCGTCGTGACGAAGTAATAGATTGATCCGAGGAGAATTCTGAACGAGTTTGGTCAAATCATTGCTAGAAGAGGCGAGGTCAATAATGCCCCACTCAAATCCCCTGCCGTCCTTTCTCCTGTCCGAGGAAAAGAATCCAACTAGTAGCTGAGCTGGATCCTTTGGATTCTCTATGGCCAGTATGGTCATAGGGGAGAGTAGTTCCTCAACCTCAATCAGCTGTCCGAAGAGAAACTGTTCATCATTTTGAGATAGCGATGTAACAATAGGGTGAGATGGACGTCGTTTGGTTCTGGTTTCCTCCTCACTACGGTACAAGCGGTGAGTGTTGATTTTTCCGGCAGTCATTTGCTGGAATGATTTGCCTGTTCTTGGAACACATGTTCTAAATCTGATTTGGTCTAGTTCGTTTGATTGTGGGGTGGTTCTTGCCTTGTGCTCTGATACAACCCCCATATCATCCAAGCTGGGTAGCTGACTGGATACATAGGACCGAACGAATTCTCCTGCCCGCTTTGTATCGTTTTCAAGTGACACGATCTGCCCAGGATGAAGCTCTGCCAGCCATGGGAGAAGGGAGAGAGCCAACCCCTTGATTTTGTTCCTTATCTGCAATCGAGGAACTGCCTTATCAATTGAAACGGGTGGAGGTCCCTTATTGCTGAAGTCCTCCGTGCGAAACTTGTCTGCCCAATTGGCTAGGGGTGGAACATGAGCAAGTGAGACCTCGAAACCGTCAGCCTTCTGCTTGATTATTGTTCTTATATCGTCAAACATGGGAGTCTTTGGAATGACGGGCAAGTACCACTCATCCGGGTCCAAGACATCCGGAGGAGGACAAGGGAGATTCCACATCATCTCTGTAACCTCACCCCTCAGGAGAGAGTTATCATAGAAGGGTAAGAAACAACGCATTCTATAGGCTGATGACACACGTTCATATCTGACAGGAAGGTCAAACCACAGGATGGTTGTCTTCTCAATATCTGGAATTTGGCGAAGGATATGGCCCAATAGCATATTCAGTCTCTTCCGATATGGAGCTGGCGTGGACTCTCGTATCCGATCCCATCCGCTCACAATGATTATGCGATCTGAGTCTCTGGGTTCACCAAGATGGTGCCGAATGTCTGGAAGGAAACCATCCTCATACAGATATCGCTGAATCTCAGAGAATAGCCCCTCGAATCTGATTCTCTCAAACAGTCCGTACAATTCTTCAGGTGAGTCATGCTCCTCATCGGGTGTTCTCAGTCGCAGTCGTACCTCGGCAAGCGGTCCATATTGAAAATCATCAGCTAGGTCGAACCACACGAGATCAGTCTGAGGCTTATTGTGAACAATTTCATAAAGTAGACGCATACCATGATGATAGCCAGAGATTCTGGCGGCTGACTTTCCTGATGAGCCTATAGAAGCCGCCGATAGGTGGAGGATGAATCTCATCTTGCGCGACCCTGAACCAAAGAGTGGGTCATATGCAGGCCGCCACTCGGGTGGAACAACTTCACCTATATTATCTTGCGAGTAGTTCTGTTTATGGACGACAAGAACCATCTCTGTGTCAGCTGGCTGCTTGTCCACCTTGAAGACCATTCGTTCCTCAATCTTACCTTCTGTCTGGATGGTGTCAAGGGCATGGAGTATGAGGGCTCTGATTGTCTTGCGGCTCTCAGGGTTGCTGGTGGAGGGGTCAATAAGCAGCGTTGCCTTGATCACGGGAGCGCAATCCTCAGTTCCAGAGACCGAAGCAAAGCTCTCCGAGAGAGCATCCGCATATGCCTTGAGCTGCTGCTGAGTCTGTTGCCTTGGAAACTCATCCACTACCGCCTCCCATTCCTTCTTGGTGAGCGGACGAGGCTCGACCTCAAACTCTGGGACCACACGAGGAGGCTTGCCGTATCTGGCTCTGGACTCGGAAGGTCTGATATCATAACCCAAAGAAAAGTCGAAGGCTGAACGGGTCTTGATCTCCACCACCATCTGGGGGCGATAGAAGGTCTTGAGCCGCTGCGGCGCGACCTCTCGCCGAAAGACTGTAAGATCAGCCCTACCCTTCCCCAGCTTTGTTTCCAGGGGTAGTTCCGCTACTATTCTGACTGTATCCCGGTTGATTCTATCTCGGTCATCATTGCGGATGGCGTCCCCTGCACTCCTGAAGCTGTCGAACAGGTCTGTGATATGACCATGAACTATAGAGCCTATCTTCCTCCCTCGGTCGGTTGCCATCTTCCAGATGTGCTCAACATCCTCCGTTCGCAGACAGGGGCGGAGTTTTCCCTTTGCATCCGGAATGATGTTGGTGCCGGGTCTCAGGATGCGTTCAAGTTCGCCCGTAGCCAGTGGATCCACTCCCGCCCTCTTGGCCTCCGCTACCGCATCTCGAAAGAACTGCATGGAGAACGTCGGTTGATGATACGTGATGCTGGAGCTTACCGTTGGGCTGTCTTCGCTTCGGGTGTTGTAGTGTCTGCGGATGTCGTTACGCAACTCACGCAGGATTCGCAACGTTCCCTTCCGGAACCCCTTCTCTCCGTACTTGTGTTCGGTGTAGATGTTGTCTAGATACTTCCGAGCTCGCAGCAGGAACAGGTTGCTGTATCGCCTGGTGTCCCTCACCGGAACTTCGAAGATGTAGCAGTCCGTATTGAGAACCTGGATGTGATATCGCACGGAGTCCACAAAGTCAAGTTCAGGGAGTGTCTTGTGGATGAGGTTGTAGGCCGGCGCCCTAGAGTCACCGTGGTATCCGTAGCCGGTCTCGCTCCCATCTTCAGCAATCAACTGTCTTCCTTGCCCCATGGGATAGTCCAGCACCGCGCACTCCCTCAGAGCCGCACCCCCGGCATTCAGTCGCTGGTTAAGCGGGCCCACCTCCTCGTACCACTTTCTTGCCCGCTTGGTCTCGGTGCACCCGTAGGCTGCGGCGTTCTCCTCCAGCAGGTCCAGCCCGTTCTTCCGGATGTTGTTCTCGGTAGCTGTAACATGGGAGAAGTCAGGGTTCCCCACGGCCTTGGAGATGTAGTACGCCTCCTTTCCCCGCTTGAGGATTGACCGGGAGCTCTCATGGTAGTGGGCTGTGACGGTGTTCTTGAGGGTACCCTGCAGGTAGACGTGCGTGGACAGCCCTGTCAGCATCGCCTCCACCTGCACCCGGTTTGGATGTTTAGGTAGGGGTCGGCTCCTCGGCCCCCTCGTTCCAGACACGTCAATCACTGCCCTCTAACGTCAAAAACTACTGTGATTCTTGTTAGTATATCAAACGACTACTTAAGGTTGTCTAGTTGAATATTTCACTGTTAAAGGCGTTCTAATATTATTCAAATATTAATTTGCTAAAATTGCTTCATAACTTTAAATGGATTCATACATACAATTTGTAGGAGTTCAAAACAGCCTCTGACGCATAAGGAGTTGAGTGAACTCCACTGACTGGATATGTCAGAACTTTAAATGGATGTGGCGAGTGATATGGCAAAGTCCCAAGAACCTGTGATAACGGTCAAGATCCCCCTGAACTGGGAGATGATGACCGATAGGGCACGTAAGCGCCTGCGTCAGATGGTTGGGAGGGACACCAGAGTCATTCGTGCATTTTTTGGAATCATCGAGCAGAACGAGGATGAGTTGCTGCGTGGGAAGAACAAGGACCGGATCGACGAGAACAGGCTACATGCCATGACCATGACGGCCCTGAAGGTGACCAAGGGGCAAGAAGAACGTCCTGAGGTAGAGCATGACCTGAAGGAGCAGTTTCCGAGAATATCGGCTAATGAGCTGAGTGAGTGCCGAAAGGTGGCTGTTGCGAATTACGAGAGCTATCTGGCATTGAGGAAGAAGCGGTGGCGGAAGGCATCACGGCCCAGTGAGGTGAATCGGAGCCAGCGGATTCCGAGGCGGATCTTCATACCGTATCGGGCTGAGCTGGTCCGCCATAAGAGCACTGTGGCAACCTGGTGGCTTGAGCTAAGGGACTCGCTGGACTCGGTTCCTGAGGGACGGCGCGTGCATGATAGGCTGACGGTGCCGCTGAAGACCTCACCCTTCCACCTTGAGCAGCTGGACAGAGGAGATGAGAAGTCTGTGCAGGTGTTCACGGATAAGAACGGGAAGTGGTGGGCGGCTGTTGCTGTGCGATTGCCAGAGGTCGAGGCTGAGTCGGACCTTCCTCCGGCGGTGCTCGGGATAGACCTAGGGATCAACCGTGCAGTGTGTACAACGCTGGTGACGCCATCCAAAGTCTCGGAGACCCGGTACTTTGTGCAGGAGCATAAAGTCAGGCTCATGAAGGAGTATGATGACCGGTTCGCCGACCTGCAGCGGGAACTTGAAGTCTGTAAGGCGGACCAGGAGCGGCATGATAACATAGCTGCGAGACTCAGAGGCCTTCGCTCCAAGCGGGAACAGGTCTCCAAGGAGTACGACAGGCTAACCGTCAGCAGGCTCATCTCCTATATTGAGGAGCTCTCGGAGAAATGGACGGTGTACGTTGCCATTGGCCGGGTCAAGGGCATCCGCAATACTGCTCGAAAGGGGAACTACAAGGGAAGGAAATTCAGAGGGATGGTGCATCGCTGGAGCTTTGGGCGGGTGACGCGCACGCTCAAGCACGGGCTCGAACAGCGCGGGTGGCCGACTGAGGGGAAGAGGAGTCGGTTTCATGCGGTCCCTGAGAACTGGACCTCCATCACTTGCTGGAAGTGCGGGCATCGAGGTGTTCGACCAAAGCAATCTCTGTTTATCTGTCACACCTGCGGGTTCCGCACCAATGCCGACCGAAACGGTTCCCTGAATATCGCGCGTCGATTGATTACGCTCATTCCGTCACTTACGAATGAGAACGGACTAGGGCGGTGGGCCACTCCCGAGCGGAGGTTGGGTTCAGCCCCGAAGGCTGTGAGACGGACACGTTCCGCTAAGCAGAAGTCCGAACTTGCTCAGAATGGTCAGGCATCAGGCCAGAGCAAGTCCGCGGTGGTTCGCCCCACTCAGTTGAGTATCCTCGACTTTGGTGACGAAGGCGGGGATGGCGATGATGATAGCGCCGTGGGAAGAGCTGTGGAAACTCTCTCTGCTTCCGGTAACGATGCGGCTGGGTTGAAGCAGGAGAAAGAAGCTCGGGCTACAGGAGGGACCGTGTCTCAATGATCGTGGCCGAAGCTCTTGCTTTCTCTAGGGTGGCTCCTAGAGTTGGTGGCGACACTGGGCAAGAGAAGGGCAGAACACAGAAGTCCGAAATCGGGGTTCACTCCCCTACTAATTTCATCCGAAGAAAGAGGATTGTGGTGCGGCCGCCGGGAATCGAACCCGGGCTACCACCTCGGAAGGGTGGAATCCTAGCCCCTAGACAACGGCCGCGGGAGTCTAGAAAGGACGATCAGTGGAAGGGTTGGATCATATCGATTCGACCCAAATCCCGATTGTCCCTCTGGAGTCAAGGGTGTCTGAACACTTGTTTTAAGGATATTGCTAGAGTGAACTCTCTGGGTATATCGGTGGAAGGCCTGGATCATAGATTGAACAGTCCTCAATCGATATTCCAATGCGACATATTAGTGGAAGGGTGGCATCTTCTTTGCGACAACTTCAGGTGAAAGAAGGGACGTATCAGTGGAAGGGTTCTGTCATGCTTGAGTCAGGGCCCAGACCCCGCTATGACGGACAATTCAGTGGAAGGCTTCTATCATAAAACTAGACTACGGCCGCAGTTCACGAGCGGCAGAACGCTGGGGAAATTTAAGGATATTGCAAAGGCGGCTCTGGTGGCAGACCGGGGTGGAAGGCTGGATCATGTTTCGGGGTGGCCAGTCCTCCCAAAACTAGCAGATAGATTATCTTTACAGTGGGCAATATATGAAGAAAAGAAGGGGGAACGTTGTTTACAAACGGAGAGTGAATTACATGAAGAAGAATGAGGTGATAAAGAGAGTTGAGGGTTCAGTAAAACATAGGTTGTGATTTGCTAAAATGAGAGGAACAATGCATTCAATGGACAGCATCCCCCTTTGATATCAACTCGAAAGGAATTGAGCTCAGAGGTTGACCTATAGATAGGTTATTTCGGAATGATTCTGTGCTTTTTGTTTACATCATAATGACGTTGAATCCCCTTGGAGCAACGATTTGTGTATACACATGGCGATACATGAATCAAATGAAATTGAAATAGCAGAGTGCTTGAAATTGTCAGTGGATGAAAGGACAAATATTTGGTGTCGCATATTATTTACTCGCTAGCCGGAAATCATTAGAAGGAAATTGACATCAGTTGGGAAGGATACGGGTCAATTATAATTTTCTATAATTGGACCCGTGAGGGTAGAATCCATTAGGAAGTTATATCAACTTTCCATTGGTACGCCCCAGCGTGAGGGTCGTTATAAGTTCCTATTTTAATAACTTCGAAATAGTAGACGCCATATCCATTAGCTGTGTTCCATTCTTCCTCTCCTCCAATTCCTCTTGAATTCACCGGAGTTATTAGTTGATGATTACTATCATAAACCCTGATCTCGATATCCATATCTACTTGATAAAGAGGCTTTGCCCATATCCTGATTTTATAGACGCCTCCTGTAACCTCGAAACGGAAGTGGTCAACAGAATCCCATTCTCCCCAGAGAGATTCCCAATTGTTATACCAATGAGTTTCAGGACTTCCGGGCCCAGATCCAAGGTATTTATGCCAATCTGAATCACCGCCGTCATTATCCTGCAAATGTAGGTTGCTCCAGGATACGCCGGATTTCTTGAATATTTCTGAAGCATCGGCAATATCTGGCACTTTTGTTTCGGCGTATACAAAACACGAATAGAAGCTGTAACTGTTGTCAACTGCTTTATCAAAAAAGTAGTTTTTGAAATTGATAGTATTTCCGTGATAGATTTCTCTGTTGAAGCCAACTACACATTTTGCCCCTCCATCCAGAAAACCCTGTGCCATATTCTTATAGACCGGATACCCATTTGCAGATGTTGCAGATGTCATACATGCAGCCAGAAAAGCTAGATCCATGCAGGATAAATCTTTTGCAGAAACGTGAAAAGGCATTAACGAGCTTGTTGAGGTTAAGAGTCTTGTATATAAACGTCCATTATACCATTCCTCATGCCCATGTCCGTGAAAGCCGAATACCTGCTCATTCTCTAATCGGGCGAGAATTGCCTCTCTCGAAACGTCGCCTTCTTCATAAAAATATCGTGCTAGATGTGTTTCATTATTCATAAGTGTACACTTGAATCTCCACTTGATTCGCTCATAGTGACTTCCATATTCGGGCGGATAGAGCATATCTGCCTCCCACCCACGATAGGAATCCAAATACCCCAAGTAGTAATCATGAAAAAGAACACATCCCTCGTGTGCGTCAACTATGTAAAAATCCGATATAGCCGAGTACACAAAAGCTAATCTAGGTTTGTTTTCCATTATAACAATAATCCTCTCTTGTGTATACTGATTGATTTCAAATGGTAGGTCCCTTGGGTTGAATTCTGAGTAATGAACAGAGGTATCGAGGTGGACTATATCATGCCAGTTTATCGTTAATGAAACAACCTGAGTTCCTGAATGATCCAGCACAAGTCTCACTAAGTCATCCTTAACTCTAATTCCATTGTAATAGTGCAGCCATTCAATAATCCATCCTGTTTCCCCATAGTTCTTTTTTTTCAATATGGCTTCATTAGAATTAATGCAATCCGAGAGCTCTGGAAATTTATTTAATAGTATGGCAACCGATTGCCAGATATTATCTTCTGTTGAATCTGTCATGGTATTGTGCGATTTCTCAACCAAGGATGGATTGCAGAAGAACACCAGTTCCATTGTTTCTTTTTCAAATTGTATCTCTATGAAACTTCCCCCAAGATCCCAAATAATGCATATTAGCTCCCTATTGCGGGAATCATCAAAGGTGAAGCTTACTGACGCCTCGCTGAGGGGTGCACCGTCAGGTATCAGAAGTTCTAGTTTTGGCTCGATTCTTTCAAGAAATCGTTGCATTTCATTTTCGCTTCTATTGATGATATCATGGGATGACCCCAAAGGGGGTCCGATTACACATCCAAATAGAATGAGAATGACAAAACATTTCATTTGTAGAAAATTCCATCTCAGTTCGAAACTCCTCCTAACAATAGGTCATTTAGATTATGCCTATTGCTTAATTAAGCAATATAGCTTATATTTAAACATTCCTACAGAAAAATGACTTATTTAGAAGAGGTTTTCTTTCGATATGTGATATGTATCACATATTGGCTATGAAATCCTACAGTTTGGATTTTGACTCAGTTTGCGGTGCTCTGAATTCTAGAAACGGTAAAGCTACATTTTCTCTTCTTAGTACTAGTAGAGCTTCAATAGACTCTACCCACGAAGTATCATTGCAATACAGAATTAAGAAAACTAGCAGATTCCTTATAATCATTCTCTGGTCGTCTAAAGGGCATTTGTTGATGCTCTAGGATGAAAACGTAATTGACGTGAACCAACATAGCAGTAGACTAAGGAAAGTGAAGCTATTACAATTACGCCAATTCCTAATCTGAGATAGAATGTATTAACGATTTCAGTTGTAGAGGATTCTACAGTTACACAGACAGAGTGGTGTGTAGACAGATTATTCTTATCATAAGCTTTCAAAGTAATAATGTAGTTAGACTTTGGCAGAGGATCTAAGCGGATATGGACTCCTGAATCACCCCAGTTTCTTCTCTCAATCATGCTTCCATTCAAAAAAATCTCATATGAAGATGGTTGACAATCCCACATATGCCACTGCAGAATAAGGGTTTCGTTATCTTTGACCTCCATCGATTTTTCTGGCCCATAGATGACGGGAGGTAGGCTATCTACCAAGAGTGAAGGATTTGTGTCATTTGCATTTGCCCAACCAGGAATGTTGTATTCTCCCGATCCTTCATAGTCGCTCCATTTATTGCCCAACCAAATACTCGCGGTGGAATCATCGTAAGCATTATCTCTAGTGTTCCATCCGAACGAGTTATTGAAGAGCATTGATACCGAAAGGGTGGAAAACAATTCAAGACCATTAACCCCGTTGGTACAGAGAATATTATTCGAGAAAGTGTTGTTCCGCAAACGCTGAGTTGACATGCCGCTCGCGCCATTTTGAACTCCATTATTGAAGAGAATAGTACAGCTTGAAGAGCCATCTAACCAAAAACCGGTGCCATCGTTCAGTACCGATGTATTATTGAAGAGCATACAGGAATGAAGGTTATTAAGTTCAAATCCCGCTCCGTCTGAAAGATATGCTGTATTGAAGCCAATATCAAGAAAATTGGAATTCCGTATACTTAACCCAATTGCTCTTGTGATAGTGGCAATGTTATGCAGCACTTGACAATCAACACAATCTGTAAGAGTGATTCCGATTGAGGTAATCTGGGTGGCGTTATTCCAGTTGAGTCTACAATTGCTCAAGTAAGACAGTTCGTAGCCAATCTTTGCATTATAGACTGAGTTCCCAATGATATCACAAGACCTTGATTCTACAATCTTGAATGCGGATTCAGTAACAACTCTTACGTTGTTTTTCGTGAAAGTGCAGTTTACCGAGTTCTGTGTCAGAATTCCTATTCTCTTATTCACTATGGTGGTATTTTCTACTACTGCATTGGACACATTCAGTAGGGATACACCAACTCCGTTTGATTCGCTTTCGGAAAACAAATAACATCGAACTATCCGAAAATGCAGATTAGTATTTTCAATTCTGATGCAAGTGATTTCACTACTTATTATGAGATTTTTGATGATGTATGGATTGTTGATGGCTCCCGTTCCAGCCCAACCTTCACTGTATGCCAAATTACTGAGTTCGGTGTCCGAATGAATAGCAACAGGGGCATGATTTCCGATAATATCAGATATTCTATGGGCATCCCTTCCACAAATTAAGAAGTTGGATTCAAGATTATAGGGGGTTATAGCCAAGAGTGTGGAAGAAAGCAGAATAGCAAGTAAAGCGCAAAATCCCATGTTTGATTTAGAACGCTTCATTAATGATTCCCTTCATTTCCTGGCCAACGATGTTGATTTCTACAATAGCTGTTTGGAATACAGACGCAGACATCTTATGAGTTCTTCCATTAAAATTGCCAGCCAAGAAGGTGTCAAGAAATCAAATCACCATGTTTTTCGCGCATTATTTCTCTAAGTCCTGCTATTTCTCGAAATGGAGAGTATGACCCTGATTTCTGCGGATTTCTAGATAAACCTGTTCTGGGTGTTTCATCATAAAGTAGCGAGAGAGAATGGCCAGAGCTAGGTTAGCATATGGATTCTCAACCTGCTAGCCGGAGATAAGAAGCTGTTCTTCCTCGTCTCAGCATGCTCATCCCCTAAGCGATTTGATTCATCGACATGATGAACCTTATACTTCAGCCCATTCGGTAACCTTTGAATATGTGTTTTGTAAATAATCAACAACCATTTTGCATTGCTTACGAGCAATCCTGTAATCAGATGAATCGAATTTCCTGTCAACGCTTAACGGCAATTTTATGTCCCGAGAGAATTCGGGATCCTTAACTTGGCGAGTCACGTAGTAATATCGTTCCCTTACAAGATTGTATGCCTTTTCTAACATTTGCTCTATGAATACCCTTTTTGGTGGACAACCGGATTTCTCAAGTATAACCCTCTCTACGAAGTAGATTGTTTTGAGTGCCTGATAAAGAGAGAAACAACAGCCAGTAAACTGGGTGTTCATCTCTAACTTGTCAACACAGTCGGTTATCGTTTGAAGCTCTCCCCAAACCCTGTTTACAACTCTTCTTTTGTTCAATTCAATGCATTGTGTGATGTCTTCTCCACATAGTACCTGACCATTACTGAGAGCTGTCCATAAGAACAGATGTTCCTTGCCAGATTTAGCATTCTTGAATTCATTTTCAGTGTATATCTTGACATCAAGCCTAGGCCTACCTGCTTCGCTCGATACCTTGCTAATTGATTCCTTTATACTCTCAGCTGAACTTGTGTCATTGGCAACGATAAGGAAATCAACATCACTCGTGGATTTAGCCTCGTCAGTGGCATGACTGCCGGTTAGAACGATTGATTTTGCCAGATTGCAGAACTTGATGATCTGACGATTTGCCCATTTGAACCCCATTTTCTCTACCATTGCATGAATATTGTGGATTAGTATTTAAAGCCAATTATTCTTATGACGGCATAAATTGTATAGCAAAACATATCACAAATAACATATGAGTTATATGCAATTTGGCTAGATTCCCGATAGATTCGGCATACATCATCCAACAAGTTAATCGAGAAATCCATGTCCGGGAGGCGTACTTTTGGGGCATTCCAACCCAAAATGACTGGTAAAGCAATGAAGGATTTCAAAATGGAAGTAGCGGCAAAAGCGAAACTTGTTCCGCCCTACTATGGGTATGTCAGACCGTAGATAATACCTAGACTACGGCTGCTATTCATGAGCGGCAAAACGCTAGGGAAATTTAAGGCTATTGCAAGAGCGGCTCAGACAACAGACCGGGGTGGAAGGCTGGATCATTTTGGGGGATGGCCAGTCCTCCCAAATTGGGCAAATAGATTATCTTTACAGCGGGCAATATATGAAGCAGAGAAGGGGGAAGGTTTTCCAACGGAGTGTGAATTACATGAAGAAGAATGAGGTGATAAAGAGAGTTGAGGGTTCAGTAAAACATAGGTTGTGATTTGCTAAAATGAGAGGAACAATGCATTCAATGGACAGCTTACCCTTTGAAATCAGCTCGAAGAGGATTGAACTTATTCGATATTGAAATTCAATAGAAATGCTCTGACTCTGTTCGGTGTGATTTATCCTCAAAATGAAGGTCTAGGCTAGACGTATGGACTATTTAGTTCGTAGCAGAGTTGTTTTTTCGGAGTACTCTATTAGAGGATCAAGTCCATTTCAAGACACCAATAGAGAAGCTAGATTATGCCTCTAAAGGAGATGTGTTTTTCTTTCAAAACTGACCTTTATCTTTTCAAAAAAATGCTGGCGAGAACTGTGCTCTTAATAGAGTATGTTCTCTTCATTTCTCCAAATCACAATTACGTCTATAAGATTCCGATGGGACTCTCGCGATTGGGCAAGAAAGATGATTGCAGGAGATGGCTTTCCTACTAAGTCTATGACCGCCGGTGAGTGAGGGGTGATGAATCCAGTGAACACGACCTCGTTTGAAATAGTTCCCGTCCTCTCATTCTCTATAGCAATAATGGTGCCCTGATACGAACATAGAATGATATCTAGGTCATTGTCACCGTCCAAGTCTGCTGTGTTCCCACCAAGCCAGCCAGTAGAGTAGCTTCTCTCAATAATGGGAGCTCCCGTGGCAATGGAGTCCAAGGAGAAGAAGACAACCACACCACTGTTTGGCCCCAGAGTCGACACGAGGCCAATATCATCAATTCCGTTGCCATCGATATCGGCAGAAATGAGCCATGCAACATAGATCTGTGAAATGTATTGCGATACGTTGACATCGTATCTTTCAGATGAATTCAAGGAAAAGACTGTTAGATTGCCATCCGATTGGATTATAGCGATTTCATCCTCTCCATCTTGGTTGAAGTCATGAGAGAGGATATCCCACTGATTGACTGAACTGGTCAGTGTTATGTTCTGGTTAAATGTAAAGAATCCCGAGCCGTTGTTCGACATCATGACTAGGCGATGCTTCTGACCGATTTTATGAACACCGATATCAGGGACATTGCTATTGCCTGAATGGTACGAGAATGGTCGCATACCACTGAAAGGGAGTTTCTGGGATGTGGTAAATTTTCCAGCGCCATCATTCATCAGAGTGAACAGACCACTTCCATTTCTGTCACAAATGTCAGGAAAACTGTCCCCATTCAGGTCCTCCATGATGAACCGTCCAGATGTTCCGCTGGATAGTAATTTAGTGCGGTTTTCAAATTGCCCAGTGCTGTTCTGATATATGACTTCAAGAGACTCAAAACCCGAGATTACTACATCATCTAGCTGGTCGCCATTCAAATCTGCCACTTGCAGGTGGTCATATACTCTCCAATCCCATTCAGACCAGAGTGGGTAGTCATATTTTGAGTAACTCACCCCTCGGCCGCTCAAGTAAAGGATAGCTCCTCCGAGTGTTATTCCAACAATGATAAGAGTTGCAAATAACAACTGCCTGCTGCGATTCATACCCATCATGCCTCCATTACTCCAAATACTAGTGCTGGATTATTACAACATAGTTTGCCGCCACATTGTCAATTGTTGTGTCGTGAACAGCAAAAGGTTCATAGAAATCACTGTTGAAATACGTAATGGTTTCCCAGCATGACCATCCCCACCACCATGTAGTCTGATGAGTGTCCCCATCCGGGTCATGGTTGATACGTACGCAAAACTCGGTTTTCGGATGCCCAGGGTACGCTTGGTCCATGATGGAAACTGGCTCCCAATAAGGTCGACATTCCATTGTGGGAATGTCTTTATCATATTCGTCAGCAAGATGAAAGAGGAGAGAGTAGCTAAGCATGCCAGAACCTCCCATTGCCAAGAAGCAACCCCATGAAACTGAGATACACGATAGAAAGCGCACTGATGATTACTTCTGGTTGCGGGACAAGGACTCAGAGGATGTATTAGAGTACCTGCGAGCTGAGAACGATTATACTGTAGAAATGATGAAGCATACAGAAGACCTCCAGCAACAGTTGTTTGAAGAGATGAAGTCTCGAATCAAAGAAGATGATGAGAGCGTTCCGGTCAAGTATGGTGACTTCTACTATTACTACAAGGAGATGGAGGGGAAGAACTACAAGATACACTGTCGCAAGAAGGGGTCATTAGAGGCGCCAGAAGAGGTCATACTGGATGAAAATATCCTTGCAGAGGAACAATCCTATCTTAGAATTGGCTCCTTGAAGATCAGCGACAATCACAAGGTCCTGGCATATACGGTTGACTTTTCTGGAGATGAAACGTATGAGGCGCAAGTGGTTTCTCTAGAGACCGGTGAGATTATTGACACCATCGATGAAATCGGTTCACAACTTGAGTGGGGCAGAAATGGTGCTATCCTCTACTATACCCAGCTCGATGACATTCATCGGGAATATGCTGTATCTCAACACATGATTGGTACGGACAGGGGAGATGACATACAAATCATAGAGGAGGAAGACAAGAGATTCATGGTTCATTTATCAAAAACCACAGATGGATTCTATCTCATCATATACCAGCTGAACTTCAGCTCTGAAACAACAGAGGTTCGGTATCTCGATTTGCAAGAAGAGAACCCAGATTTGACTGTCTTCTTTCAAAGAAGAGAGGGCACAGAATTGGTGGTGGAGCATCATGAGGGGTACTTCTATTTCCTCACCAATCATGAAGAGGAAGAAGACTTCCACTTAATGCGAACTCCAGTTGAAAGTCTCGATTCTGCCAGCTGGGAACCGGTGATAGACAGGGGTTTTGAGGCTAGTCGCCTTTCTTGGCAAGGGCAACTATTGACATTTCAAAACCATCTGGTCATTCTGTCTAGAGAGGAAGGATATTCTTCCCTCACAGTCTATGATATCAAGTCTAAAGAAATGCATGAAATCGAAATTGCAGAGGACATCTATGACATTAGCTTGTACCTGCCCGGAATGGCTTCTATATTCTACTTGCAAAATCCTGATTATTATGCTGAGATCGTCAGGTTCTATTTTAGCTCTCTTATCACGCCTAGGACAACCTACGACTATAATATGAGAACTCGCACGCTGAAATCAAAGAAAGTCGAAGAGATTGCAGGCTTTGACCCTTCGGAGTACATCACTGAGAGGATCTACTCTACAGCCCGAGATAATACCCGGATACCAATATCATTGGCGTATTCCCGAGATGTGATTCTTAACGGTAACTCTCCTTTACTGCTTTATGGGTATGGAGCATACGGATCTTCCTACGACCCCGGATTCGACCACAAGCGAGTTTGTCTTCTTGAGAGGGGCATCATAATCGCCATTGCGCATATAAGAGGCGGAGGCGAGTTTGGTAAAACATTGTATCACAGGGGCAAACTAGAAAAAAAGATGAACACATTCACCGACTTCATTGATTGTGCTGAACATCTCTTGAGAGAGGGGTATACAACAAGCGATAGTTTATGCGCGTTGGGAGGTAGTGCAGGAGGGCTGCTGATGGGGGCCATCGCCAACTTGCGCCCAGACCTGTTTGGCTGCATAGTTGCAGCAGTCCCATTTGTAGATGTAATAAACACAATGCTAGACGAGTCAATTCCCCTGACAACCTTCGAGTATAATGAGTGGGGTGACCCGCGAATCGAAGAGCAGTTTGAGTGGATGTATGAATATGCTCCTTATGACAATGTAAGAAGCCAAGAGTATCCATCTATCCTGATAACTGCAGGTTATAACGATCCAAGAGTTCACTACTGGGAGCCAGCAAAATGGATTGCAAGGCTTCGAGATAAGAAAACCGACTCAAATCGCCTGCTACTAAAAACGAAGATGGAAACCGGGCATTTTAGTGCCAGCGGTCGGTATGACTACATGAAAGATTTTGCTTTTAACTATGCATTCATTCTGGACATTCTCGGCATGTCCGATTAGGACTTGCTGGTTTCATTGCTAATGCTTCAAAGGAATTATAGTATCTACTGAAATAATAGACCGGGGTGGAAGGCTGGATCATCATCTACAACATCCAGCCTCTTCAAAAGCAGCTGCGAATGGATGCCGAGAGCGATTGCACCTGACCGGAAGCGAGGGAGAACATCAGGCAGCATACGTCAAGAGAAGGCTTACTAGGAGTATACGGACATTATGCGAACAAGAAACCAAAGAGAGAGCAAATGCAGACAAGTAAGGTGGGACGAGTATTCTGCCTTGACGAATTGGAAGATGCAGATTTGATTCTAGGCGCAACATATGAAGGAGGGACTGCAGACATCTTTGCCGGCGACCCGCGTCCAAAGAAAGCAGCATCTTATACGTCATCCATATCCAGATGTACAAGTGCTTCAGGGAATCGATGACCTGTGCGGGTGAAGCTAGGCGCTCCCTGCTCTTGGGTCACATATCATGGCTCAAGTCGAGAGAAGCCTTCCAGAGGTCGTCTGTACCCGCAGAGAACAACTCAGTGCGGTGATGGACTATGATATTCCTTCTATTGCATCGACAATTAATTCTGTTACCTTTTCAAGATCACCAGGAGCAATATAGTCCATGACCGGTTTTGGCTCACCAGCGAGGTCTTTTGCCAGACTGACCTTTGATATATCCGTATCTCGTGTGATGCATATTGACGCTGTCGGTGTGTATCCCGCTTTTTCGACAAGACGTCTGGCACACTCCTTAGGACATCCGTCAACCGTGATGATGGCCTTGGCTGAACGAGACTTGTCATGAGCCGGCTGATCGTCACATGCGAGTGAAGCCAGACATGAAATACACGCCTTTCTCAAACCAACTTGTTTGACTGCCTCAAGTGCTGCAAGCCCTGCAATAAGCCCTGTATTCGATAATCCGCCATAACAGGTATAGATTAGAGATTCATGATTTGTTGACACGATTTTGCTCCTCAACTAACAATCGATAAATCGCTATATATAAGATATTCGATTGTTGATTTGAGGTCGAGATGGCGAACCCTCTTGTTCTTGTCTGATGTTTCGCTTGATTGTAACAACTCGGCACAGTTTTCGACCTGGTTATTTGTGGGCTAGAACATATCATTTATATGTATATCAATGTTACGTATATCTGTGAGATATATGTGCGAACCACGACATGGCTCCTGTCATTATCCTGGTAGAGGTCATGTCAAACTGCTGATTCTGCGACTGCTACATGCTAATCCTTCGCATGGCTATCAGATAATGGAGGACTTGGAGCGGATCACCGCGGGAAATTATGTCCCCGAAACAGGCTCAATCTACACAATCCTAAGGAGGATGGAAAAAAAGGGGCTTGTGACATCGAAGTGGATGAACAACGAGTCCGGTGCTAATCGCAGAGTCTATACACTGACAAAGGAAGGAATCCAAGTATTACGGGAAGGATTGAAGATGGTGAGACAAAGAAGGCAATTGATGGATAGTCTGATTCAGTATTACGACAAGCACTTAGCGGAACCGAAAGAAGGAGATGAGTGATTTGGAAAAGGCGATTGAAACTAAGAATCTGACAAAGTATTACGGAAACCTCCTAGCGGTAGACCATGTCACCTTCGAAGTGAAGAGAGGTGAGATATTCGGCTTCCTGGGACCTAATGGCGCGGGCAAGACCACTACTGTTAGAATGTTCACAGGCTTGACTCAACCAAGCGATGGAACAGCGACCATATTCGGACATGATATTGAAAACGATACGATTGCCGCTAAGACACACGTGGGAATCGTACCAGAGATTTCCAACGTTTACAACAACCTCTCTGCTTGGGATAATATGATGTTTACCGGTGAGCTGTATCAAGTTAGCAGGTCAGAGAGAGAAAGGAGAGCTAAAGAGCTCCTAGAGATGTTTGACCTCTATGACCGCAGAAAGG
>CAZYLT010000020.1:0-47182 GCA_964648855.1 uncultured archaeon | reverse complement strand
ATTTGACGCTCGAAACGTACGATTGGGAGTATGTCATAGTCGATGCTGTCAACCATTTGGTGGATGAATCAATTAATCAGCTAATCGAGCATGTTGAGAATGGCGGCTATCTTGCCATGGCAAACTTTGCCTGGGGCTATGTCGATTTCGAGGACCTTCTGAACATAATGGGTGCTGCGTGGGCAGAAAACTACCCATTAGATGACGAATTCTATGTCTGGGACCAAGAACATCCAATCTATGTGAACCCCATTGACCTAGGCTCGACTTCGTTTGAGATTGCTGGTCCATATAGTGACGATGGAGATCTGTTCCATGTGTTCAACAACGCGACCGCCCTGGGTGGTTCCAGTTCGTTAGAGCAGACAAACAAGTGTGCACTCGCGGTTAGGAATGACCGCAAAACAATAGCCATGGGGTATATCTTCGACCAATTGGACGGCGACAGCGATGAATCAGGATACGCTGACAAGGATGAGATATGGCTGAATGTCATTGCTCATCTCTTTGGACCCACTATTGACTCACCTGCCGATATTTCTTACACCGAAGGTGAAACGGGCAATACGATAGCGTGGAATCCTGACAGCTACCATCCTGCAGAGTACATCGTCAGCAGGAATGGAACAGCAATTACCACCGAAGAATGGACTGGTGGAAGCATTGAGGTCAGTATCGACGGTCTTGCGGCTGGCAACTACAGCTATACGCTCACGGTTGTAGACTGGACCGGTAATGAGGCAAGCAATACAGTGCATGTCGAAGTCGAAGAGGCTGCAGGCATCATACCACCGGGTTTCTTGGATGACCCAATGTTACTGCTCTTAATTGCAGGTGTCTGTGTCCTGATTATCATTCTCTGTGTTGCCAAGCGTAAGAAGTAGTACGGAGCAAAGGAGCGGCCGCCCCCTAGGGGTGGCCCTCTTCACATTTTTCTTTCTGAATGATTTCTGGGTTTCGTAGATGGTGCTCTTCTGCATAGGACACTATGCCTATGGCCAAACCATCCGAGCCTTAGCTAATTTCCACCTAGGTGAGGGAGCGATAGTCTGTCATTTCGCAACGAATACAAAGGCCGCGTCATTAGCTGCCCGACATTCACTGAACTGAATGCAGCACTCTGGCAGTACTTTGAGGTCTTAGAGAGTTCCATGCAGTACAGTATGCCAACGTTCCTCTTTCGATATACTGATGGTTAAGTCTCCGGCATTGGTGAACAGCGGCGAGTCTTTGATGAACTCGATGATAAAACTGAGAAACTGCGTGTATGGACTGTTGTTCGTTGGTGTGATGAGGACGAGGGAATTTACAATTCCCGCTTTGTACCTCTGCAGAAGGGAAAATCAGATATGCGTATCAACTATGCGCTATTCATTGCCACCATCGCTTCCATCGCTCTAGGTGGCTTTCACCGAGCGACGAGCTCATGTTCCTAAATCGCTTCTATATTCAGGGTTGGAAGAAACTAGATTTTGTTTTTGTGACCGCAATCTTCATCGCATCAATTATGGGAATAATCTTCACATATAAAATGGGCCAGCACCTAACGACCAAGAACCGAGATATCAATGCAACACCTCATTTTCATACTCGGATTACTATAATCATGTGGAATACTTGGAGCCTTAATCTAACAGTAGAAACCACCAAAGGCGCAACACCATTACGATTTATCACTTGCCAAGAGAAGAATACAGGAGCGTTAGAAGATACCTGCCTATGAAAAAAGCACTGTCCCATCCAAAGCGATAAGCCAAAGAATGCATAATATAATCTCCATAACCGAGTGAAATCGTCCTAATGACATCATGCTGAGAAAGACGTTGGATGCTTCTTTGTTCTATTCCGAGTACAATCATCTAGTACAGAATATCATCAGCCAGCTGAACCTGCCCGTCTCTCACAGTGATGCCCTCCTCAATGACTTGCTTACGCCTATCAGCCGCGCGTTTCGGGTCCCCTCCAAAACTACCATCATTCTTTACAACACGGTGACAGGGAACAACTGGATGAAGAGGATTCTTGCGCAACGCGCTTGCCACTGCACGATATGCCTTAGGCAGACCAATCTTTTTCGCAATCCGTCCATAGGTGCTGACCTTTCCCTTTGGAATCTTGGAGGTGGCCACGTAGACATCCTGTTCGAATCTAGTGCGGTCGCATAAGACGCGTCTGATGTCAGCCTCTGATTTAATCTTGCTCAGGTCAGTCATGGTTGATTGCATGATATCGTTCCCTTATAGGGGATTCTACCTCGGCCAGCATATTTCCGATTTTTAATCGAGCAGTTGACGTTTTAGAAAAGAACAGTAAAGTGAATGCTAAGGCATTCAAAGAGCATATAAGGAGTGATTCCATTAGCCACCCATTCGCGTTTGGAGGAATCGAATAGACATGAAAGGAATTAGACACGCCATAATAGGGGTATTCTTGGTTTTTGTGTTACTCGGAAATATTCAGCCTATGCATTCAATCGGAAGGCCGGTTGCTACTAAGGCAAAGCCAACACCTGATATGGATTTAGAAAAGCTTCCATCTGATACAGGTTCAAGCACGTCTCTGAAACCAAATCTGGTCAGAAATGGAGGATTCGAAAACGAGGACTTGTACGGCACGAGCGGATCTTGGTCAGTCTATACTACAATCCACAGAGAGGTAAAATTTGACTATGAAGGTGACGTTAGTAACGGTACCTACTCTTGTCTGTTGGAAGTAGAGGGTACAGATTACACAGGTAGCTTTACAGAAGTCAGGAAGAATGGAGGTAATGAGGATCATTACATGGGAACACTATCAGAGGGGACAGTTCTGAACTTCTCGTACAACATATTGAGCAACCCCAATTTATCTGATAACGGTCAGGTATGGGTCTACTTTAGGCTGTACAATGGTAGCTACTACTATCTCTACTATTATCTCTCAAGTCCACATCAACCCGGAAGCAACAGTACAAGCCATGGATACTACTTCTTGAACACAACGACCTTTGCACAATGGAATCTATTCAGTCGGAATATCACCAGTGATTTCGAAGCTTCGAATGGACCAATTACTACGGATTTGGAAATCGCTGACTTATACATCAGAATATCATCACCTAGCAATCCTGCCGGAATGGGCGAACTGCTACTCGATGATGTTCACATGAGAAACGGCACGGGGTATGAGTATATCAAGAATGGTGGATTCGAAACGGGTGATAGCAGCTATTGGTATCATTCTTCTACTAGCATCAAGGGCGAATTCTCCCATAGTTCAGAATGCACGGAGGGCAGCAACGCAGCTAATCTTTCAGTGTCAACCAATAGGACGGCGGTTTATGCAACTTCTGAAATCTATCACTCATTCCAATACCGACAAGGGCATTACGCTCTGGCACCGGATACGTTGACAGTCGAGTTCGATTGGATGTATCAAGACACCAACAACGGTGGACCGGGTCAATATGGTCGGTATACACTCTGGTTCGGAAATGGAACTTTAAACGGAGGAATATACTGGTATTTCGGAATCTTCCAAGACCAAATTACGAACACAAACAACACAGGTGCATCATACGCCTATTACCACTTGCAGGCCCCCCGATTTGGAGATAGAGGTACTTGGAATCACTTTCAGATTGACGTGTATGATATCCTCGTCGAGCTTAATCTAACGCAGGTCGAGGTTGACCAAGGAGAGTTCGATGTAAATCTGGGTAACTATGATAACTCGTCAGCAACCCTTCTGGTAGACCGGTATTCTATGAACGGCTATCCACTAGGAGACCCAGGTTTTGAGGTTGATTTCGCTTACTCCGAAAATATTCCATCTTGGCCGTTATGGACAGGTAGCAAGAGCTACTGGTCACAATCATCTGACTCTCTGACCGGCGATTATGCGGCAAACGTTACACTGACATCTCATGACAGCACAGGGCTATACCGGCGCCCCTACTTCGAGATTGACCAATGGACCTACACCGACTTCACATGGCGCTTGGACACACTAGATGCCGGTTCTGATTCCACGTTCGCCATGATAGAGATGTATTTCGAGGGGAGTTATCGGCTGCACTATATCCTGGGAGCACATGGATATGCTCCCGGAAACACAACCAACTACGCATACTATTACGTTGACGGCTTCAATACTACCGGCAGCTGGATGAGTATTCAGAGAAACATCACACATGATTTGAACGCCACATTTGGTCTTCACGATTGGAACATGACCGAGTTCATTTTTTCTGCAAATGGAGCCAATGGAGGAAAGATATCGGTTCTCTTCGATGAATTGCATTTCATGGACGTAAGACCCCCTGATATTCACTTGATATCGCAAACGCCGATGACACCAGAATATAATGAGAATACTGAAATCTATGTCGAAGCGACTGACAATCTAGCAGGAATCGGGTCAGTTTCTGTCCACTACAGAGATGATGGCAGTTGGACGGAAACCCAAGGGGATTACACCATTGGGGGTTACACTGTGACTCTGCCGCAGCTAGATTATGGTACTTCTAGAGAATATTACCTAGAAGTCACAGACAGGTCAGGAATGACAACCACGGATGACAATGCCGGTGAGTACTATAGCTATTCTTCCACGGACAGCACAAATCCAACTGTAAACATCGCTAACCCATCTGATGGTATAACCGTGGAAGGAGATGTTGAATTTGAAATCACCGCTGATGACGGCGAACTTGGATCAAGTGGCGTTGCATATGTCGAGATCTGGAACGGTGGAATTCTGGTCTATAACGATAGCTCGTCGCCAATCAATTTCACTTGGGATTCGAGGATGGCAAGCAATGGCACACAGAGCATTGGAGCTTTTGCATATGATGCCGCTGGCAACGTTGCAACTGACAACATCACAGTAAATGTACAGAATGATGTTGCCCCACCCGTTACTTATGGTCTGCAAGTTAATCCAACTGCACCAGAGTACGGAGAGGAAGTGACGATATCGGTTATTTCCGATGACCTGAATGAGGTCAGGAATGTGACATTGTATTATGCAACCGAGCAGACCGCGCTATTCACCAGTGCCCAATCATGGAATGTTGTTGAGATGGAGCAGACAGGAACTCTATACACAGGCGTGATTCCTGCTCAGGGCTATGGAGTGACAGTATACTACTATGTCGTTGCTTACGATGTATTTGAGCAAGCCGCGTATATCGGATCGGAGTCTGAGCCCCTGGATTACTTCGTGAGAGACTCACAGAATCCAGCAATGAGCGTGCAGGCGCCCTCAACAACTACACCTGTACAAGGAGTCATCCAATTCATGGTCTCGGCAAATGACGCGGGAAGTGGCATTGAAGAAATCCGCTTCTATGTTGATGGGTCCCTGGCTGATGACGACATCGGCGACACAACAACCTTCTCGTGGGATACCACAACCCTCGATAATGGAAACTACACGGTAGAGTTTGTTGCGGTTGATGGGGCAGGAAATGAAGTGTCCACCACGCTTGAATATCAGGTCGTCAATCCCGATGCGTTTGGTGCCGTAGGTGAGTCATTATCTGACTTCATGGCAACATATGGCGTCTTTGTGGGTCTGGCGGGTGGCATCGTCCTTATCTTGTTGATACAGAAACTCCTAGCGAAGAAAGGGAAATAGTACAAGTTACAGAGGGTATCCTGCCCTCTGTACACTCTTTCTTGTTCGTCAGCCAATAGAATCAAGTGCAATCTGTGTTCTTCTGATAGACTATGGATAGAGCTCATTCAATCATTGAAAGACTGCCAAAGGTGGAGTTACATCTCCACATGCTCGGAGCAATTCGACCATCCACTCTGCTTGAGTTCACTCAAAAAGCAGGCATTGAGACAGGATTCAAGACAGAAGAAGGGATGAAACGATTTTTTATCTACAGAGATTTCCAACACTTCATCGAGATTTATTCCACCACAATCGATGTCATGACAAACGAGAATCAATTTGAACAACTGGCATTCGAAGTCCTAGAGGACTGTGTCGCACAGAACATCCGGTATGTTGAACTGAGCTTCTCTTCAAGAGACCATGTGGAGAGAGGTCTTGACTTTGCGGACATGATTGATGCAATTAATCGGGGGATTAGAAAGGCACGAAAGCAGAACACGATCAAGGCCAATATCAGAATCGATTTGGTGCGCAATGAGGGACCTGAGAAGAGTATGGAGACCCTCGACTCGATTGAAGATAAGCCAGACAATATAGTATCCATCGACCTAGGAGGGAGTGAGGATAAGTTCCCACCAGCACCTTTTAAGACGGTCTTCAAGCGAGCAAAACAGATGGGCTTGCAGCTCGTTGCACATGCGGGGGAGGCAGCAGGACCCCAGTCTATCTGGGATGCAATTGACTATCTCAATGTCCAGAGGATTGGGCATGCAACAACAGCAATCAAAGATCCTCGGTTAATGCATCACCTAAAAGAGAACAACATAGCTATCGAGGCGTGCCCAGTGAGTAATGTTCGAACAGGGGTTGTAAGCTCGGTCAATCAGCATCCAGTACGAGAATTCTATGACCGAGGACTGATGGTCACGGTCAATAGCGATGACCCTACGCTTTTCAATACCAGTTTAAACAATGAGTATATCCAACTCAATCATCATCTCAACTTCTCGTTGCAGGAGATTCACCAGCTGACACAAAATGCACTCCATGCGGCGTTCATTCCGCTAGAAGAGAAGAAGGAGATGCAGAGAGAATTCGAAAGAGAGTACAATGTACTCATGGCATCTGAGTGAAGGGATTCTGGTCTTCTTTATATACGAGCAATAATATGAAACCCTTAGTGCATTTTAGACATGTCGTATGGCTGATTGGCGTCAAGGAGAGTAATACCTGAATGAGTTCAAGATTGTCAACATATTCAGAAAAACTCCGGGCCTCGTACTGGTTTATTCCAGCAATTATGGTCACGGGGGCTATAGCCCTTTCATTCATAACGATTGCAATAGACGAGGCATATCCCAACAGGCTGCAAGATATACTGGGTTGGGTTGATATTTCGGATCCCGTCGGGGCATATTCATTTCTGTCCACTGTTTCAGCGGCAATGATTGGAGTCACAGGTGTGACGTTTTCTATCACTATTGTGGCCCTTGTTCAAGCCTCAAGTCAGTTCGGGCCTCGACTACTGAATAATTTCCTGAGAGACCGAGGAAATCAAGTTGTTTTGGGAACATTCATTTCAACATACACATATTGCCTCTTTCTTTTGCGGAGCATTACAAATGCGCCGGGGGTGGTCTTCATCCCCAATCTCGCCATATTTGTAGCACTGATACTGGCAGTTGTCAGTGTCATTGTCCTCGTCTATTTCTTCCATCATGTCACCGTTCTGCTACAGGCTGAATATGTCATTGCACAGGTGGGTCGTGAACTGGAACAGGCAATTGAGTGCCTTTTTCCAGATAGCCTTGATTACTCTGTATACGCCAGAGAATTGCGGAACAAGGAAGATATCCCTACCTTTTTACAGGAGGAGGCTTCATCCACCGTTGATTCTGAAGTCGGTGGATATCTACAGGCAATCGATGTTGACGCGCTCGTTAGCATTGCTGAAGAGCATGATGCAGTTCTACGCGCAGTCAATAAGCCAGGGGACTTTGTAACCAAAGAAGGCCCATTGATTGAGGTTTGGTCTGCTGATTCCAACTTAGAGGGGATTTCTGAAAAAGTCAAGGACGCCTTTATCATAGGTGATCAGCGACTCCGCATCAACGACGTTGAGTTTTCTGTCGACCAGCTGGTGGAGATTGCAGTGAGAGCTCTTTCAGCGGGAATCAATGACCCCTTTACTGCAATGGCCTGTATCGACCAGCTTGCCTCGGGACTCTCTCAGCTCGTTCAACGAAGCATCCCCTCTGGTTATCATTATGGAAGCGAGGGCACTCTGCGCCTGATGACGGAACCTCTGACCTTCTCGGGAATTCTAGAGGAGTCGTTCAATCAAATCCGACAGAATGCCTACTCTGATGTTGCCGTCACCATTAGACTGCTTGAGGCAATAATCGCCATTGCACCGAATATACAAACACGAGAGCAACGGGATGCACTGTCAAAACAAGCACAGATGCTTCATCGAGCTAGCGAAGAAAATGTACCCGAGAAATGGGACAGAGAGGACATAACAAATAGATTTCAATCTGCAATGAAGGCACTCAATGGAAATGAATAGAGAACCTTCAAGACCAGGATTTGCAACTCAATTGTTCACATCACAGAACATAAACCTATGATGAACGACTATGTAGGGAAAGCAACAAAGCATCATATGTTGTACCGATGTCTATCGATGAATTCCTGCTTCTTTGAATCGTTGAAAACAGAGGTTCCTTGCAGGTAGCCAGTGATTCGGGAGTAAATCTCCACGCCGACGTAACCACATCTGGGACAGGGAATATTATCCAGATCATTGATTGAATCAAACTTCGTGTGACGCCAATCTATACCAGCCTGGTAGTTGCATTGCTTACACCACAATTGGTCTTTTGTGAACGCCCAGTATGAATTAAGAGTTGATTTTGCAATCTTCTTTGTCAATGCCCAGAGTGCGTCTGGGTCAGGATTTGCTTCTCCAAGATAGATGTGAGTCAGGGCGCCGCCGTCCATGAACGGATGGAACATTCCCTCTTTCTTTATTCTGTCACTCAATGGCAAGTCTGCGGCAACATCAAGTGTAGTGCTATTGGTGTAGTAGACACTGGGCATGTCGCCCTTCAAGTATTTCCTGATACCCGGATATGAATTATAGTCCTTGCGTGCCAACCGACCAGCGGCACTCTCGGCAGGTGTACGTGTCACACCAAAGTGCAAACCTGTTTCCTCTTGGAACTCGTCTGCCCGCTTTTTCAGATGCTTGAGCACTTTGATTCCGAAACGAGTTCCCTCGCGTTCATGTAGGTGATGACCGGTCATGATGTGGGCCATCTCCTCAAAGCCGACAGTCCCGAGCAGGAACTCTCTGGTCTCCATGTTGATAAGGGGATCACCGTTTGGCTTGGGCTGAGTGTAGAATGGAACACTTCCGCTTGCAATGAGTTTGTCCATGGCTCCTTTCTTTTCTAGAACAACCTCTTTGGACAGGTCGATGTACTCGTCCACCTTCTCGAGGAATCTGTTCTCATCACTCCGACCAATCCAGGCCGCACGCCCGAAGTTGGGAGTAACCATTTGAGATGCGCCAAAGACCATGTTTCCGCTCAGGAATTCCTCCATCTCTTCATCGCTGCTCGCAGTCCAAAGATGGGAACAACAGCTGCTGCAGCCAGCTTCTATGCTTGACCGCCAGTTGAGGTAGTTCTCAAAGTATGGTGAACCGAATTTAGCAGTGAGCTCTGCCACCTTTCTCCAGGACTCATCATATTCCGGTCCCATGAATTCTTCTCTTAGTACAATATTTGGTTTCGGAAAGTTGAAGCCCTTCCCCTTGACGTCGCCACTAATCATGACCTCCATGAATGCGTCGAAGAATTGATTCGCCTCTTCTTCGAAGTCACCATAGGTCATTTCAGTCTGTTTTCCACCAGGAAGAACAGCTGGAACATCTCGCATGATTTTGGGAATGCCCGGTGTTAGGTCAACGCTTGAGAAGATGACCTGTCCACCTCGTGCTACATATTGCTGTGTAAGAGTGAATATGAGTTGCTGGGCGGCTTGTTTGATCTTCTTGTAAGACTTTCCAGCCATAAACGGAGCCAGGAATGTATTGTAGAAGAAGTATCCTTGCCCTCCGGAATTGTGCAGAATTATCCCGCCATGTCCTCCTATGAAGTTCTCGTAACCATCAACGGATAAGTCATAGACTTGACCCTCGAAGCTCTCTCGTTCAATGACTTCAACTATGTCAAAAGCTACATCCCCACAAGTAAGATGACGCAACGACTCGATCTCGTCCGAGTAATCAACGGGAGTCTCTGAGAACTCGGCTAACTGGTCGAGAACAGTACAAAAGAGACCAGGGGCCATATGCTGCTTCTGGAATATTGTATTGATCCTAGGTATTCTGCCATGTGTATGTGGCACACCCATCTTGTCGATGAGTTCTCGTACATTCGTTTTCTCAATTGGAATTGCATCAGGAAGTGAGGTTGTTGTTAGATGTCGAGTCTTGTATTGGAAGTCCTCAGTGGTGATATCGGGAATATGCGCTGCGAAACGTTGCAGATTCTCCCGGCCATAGATAGAAGTGCGATAACCAACACTCTCTCGTATCGTGCGCTTACCAAGCTTGTGCCTTGATGATATATGGGGCCTCTGCCTAGCAATGATACCCAGCTGGAGAAGGAGATAGAGCAAATCCGTACTGAGCCCTTCTGTGACCGAAGTGAACTTAACGCTTCTTCTGTGTACATGACCATCGCAGAAGTATCCGTTCAAGAATCCCCACTTGATCTCTGCGGAACCGGATAGTACTACTGGCGGAATCCTCTTGTCTTTGGAATTCCGACCTGTTCCAAGAATCTCTGTCATGATAAGAGCAACCAGCTTGTTGCAGATAACAAGCTGAAGCTCAGTCTTGTGGGGGCGTTGCACATTGATATCAGCATCCCAGACATTTTGGATGCATTCCTTAGCATCTTCAATGCGGTGTTTCTCATGAACACCAAAGCTGAGCACTATTGTATTTGGCTCATTATGACGATCAAGACCAATATGTCCCTCCGCCGCGAAATACCCTAAGAACCGGGATAATTCAGTGCTAATGTCAATCTCGGCAGGCAATTCGTAAGATGATCGTGATAGACTTATCGAAGAACCAGAAAAGTCAATATCGTAATTCTGGTCTCGAACCTTCGATAGGGAAACGGAGTTACGCCTCCTTTCCCATTCCTCCAACTCGCTCAACTGATCGGCAACACCCTTCACGTATACAGAAGAAGTCTTATCCTCGCCAAGCTCAAGAAGGGCATGGCCTATATCAAGAGTACTGGGACCATCTCCATGAGGGAGCACACGGGGTATTGCAATCAAGTCCCCTTCCTTCAAATTGTTCACTGCAATGGGTTTGACATTTCCATTCTCAAGCGTGAACAGACTGTGTGAACCTGTACACCGGATCTCGCGCCCAGTACGAGTGCGTATTCTGCACACATCGTCTGATATCGGATGACGAATGACCCTGTTGATCTCCTTTCGTTCGATCATCATTGTTTCAGGGTTGAAAGCATAAGTAAAGAGACCATCCCCTGTGGTATCAGCAACCTCGCCATTCACCTGCGGAATTTGTTTGCATGGCTTCTGTTTCATAACCCTGTCCACAAAAGGGCCGATGGGAACAAGTCGAGTCCCTTCCTCGTCTGATATCAGGACTTCTTGTTCAGGAGTAACGGAGAACGAACTCTGCGCTGCAGCCAGCCAGATGGCTGAGTGATTCACCGCAACATGTAGATGTTGAGCTGGACCAGCAGCACTTGAGTGCATGCCACCAAGTCCATCTGGCGCAATGCCAAGCTTCAGCACCTGTCTAAGGTCCCAAGTAGCGCAGTAATCTCTAGTTGAGAAGTACTCCCGGTCTTTAATGTAGATGTCACCCTTAAGATGAGCATCAGCAAGGTGAGAGGGGATAGAGAGGTATGTGTGCTGTTCCATGACTTGATCATGCACGAGCTTTGCAATGGTTTCTGGATTTCTCATGAGATTGGCGTTGGATGTGTGGTCACCTGGATCATTGATGAGCTGATTAAGATCCCACATTGGAATACCGACGCGGGTGTACTCAATCCGTTCCTGTTCGAAACCCATCTCGGCTAGAACTGAGTTACACATCTCACGAATAAGCGGTCCAGAGAGAAACTTGATTCCTGACGCGACAATTCGATCCATGACTCGGACTGCGATAAGCTGTGCATTGGCTCGAGAGAGGTGTGCTTCGGTGATAAGACTCTCTATGATTTTCGTAGCATCAAATGATTCCATGGTCCCCTGAGTTGTCCGAACCTTGGGGAGCTTCTTCTCTCTCGCACGGATATCATCCATAGTAACAGCAATCGATTTGTATATGTCGGTCAATCTTCAGTTCATCCCCAAGTCTTTACGGATATCATCTACTGTCGGGACAGTGCCGCTATAGAGCATTTTCAAGGTCCCATTGTCCTCAAGAATAATGCTGGGGGTTGAAGCAATAAACACCTGATTCTCCAAAAGCCTGAATTCTAGATCAGGATCCATATCTTGTAAGTCAACAGTCTGGATGTCTACTTCATTAGCATCAAAGGCCTCTTTCACTACTGCCTTCGCAGCTGGACAATTGACACAGTTCTCTTGCGTGACGAGATACAATCTGGATTGATTAATCGTGAATCCTCCCGGCGACTTTACGAGCACAACCACCCTTTCGATGAGGGCTTCGTATGACTGGGGTAATACTGAATAAAAGGCTTGTCCAGTTACGAAGCCCAAGTAGAGGCCGTCTAGCTTCAATTGAGAGAGGGCGGCATTGATTCATCGGCTTCCAACATGTCATTGGTACTGCCCCTAATAATCTCAGATAATAGCTGTTCGATTCACCTCCCTCTGAATTCCACTTTTGTTCAATTACCGGTAGGGTTTGCCGAAAAAATCTCTAGTGAAAAATACCAACATATTGGTTGGCCCTCACCCACTCAAAATGGCGCGATTTGTTTTCGATAAATCGGAAGATGGTTTGATATACTGAAAGAGTTGTGGACAAAAACAATACACTTACAATCTATGTCATCTGCCCACCATCTAGGGCAGCAAACCATATGTGAGGCCCAACACCGATGAGCTAGTGAGGAATGAGAAATCAATGGCCACATATATCCGAGCAAGCACACCTGTAGATGGCTGGACTCGAGTCGTTAGAAAAATCATGGCCTCGGGCATGGAACGCACAGACGAACGAGAAATGAAGACTAAGTGGTGCGAGAATCTCATGGTGCATGTCAGAAAACCTCTGGAGAATCGAGTGACTGAATTGTATCCGTTTAGTGAAAAAGTGCTCAAGGAAAAATATGCGACTCAGCTACTGACTCCTGACAGGATGGACTTCGACTATACATACGGTGAAAGGCTCAACGCGTGGGGCGATGGCGAGGTGGACCAAATCGAATACATCATCCGCAAGCTCTCATCCAATCCACATTCTAGGAGAGCTGTTGCTACAACATGGGACCCAAGGAAAGATACAGAGTCCGAGGAGGTTCCTTGCCTCAACCATTTCGTATTCATGACTCGGGAAGAATGGCTGGACCTCTCCGTCATGATTCGATCCAATGACATGTATGGTGCGTGGCTCGCCAATGTGTACGCATTGGGAGAGTTGGTCACCTACGTTGCAGAGAGAGTGAATCTGAAGATAGGAACCATCACAACTCTATCAGTGAATGCACACATCTACGAGCACGACTGGGAAAAGGCAAGAGAAGTGTAACGCAATCCCCCCTTAAAAGACCGGTTTAGTCTATAGATTTTTAACTAAGTAATGATGAGAAGGTTACCTGGTGTAACCCAGATGTTGGGATACTCTGCGAGGTTGACACTATGACAATGGACAATGTGGACAAGAGAATGGTATCACTGCTGTTAGAGGATGGAAGACGCAGCCTAACTGAAATTGGAGACATTCTGGGTATGTCACATGTTGCAGTCAGTAAACGCCTTCACAAGCTTACAAACCAAGGCACTGTTCGTGTGACTGCGGGGATAAGCACACGCGATCTTGATTTGAAGGTTCTATTCTTGGCTCTTGAAACCGAGAGTAACAAAGTGACAGAACACCTAATTGAGAAGTACAGGGACTGTCCGCGGATTGTGACCTTGACGCCGGTCACAGGTAGATACAATCTATTCGCCGTCATGATTGCAGAAGACATGTACTCTTTGCAAGCCATATTGGGAACGTGTTCCATGAGAACGGAAGAGGGAATCCGAAGGTCTGAAATTTGGTTCGGAACATCATATGTCCTTCCTGAATACATCAGTATTGACTTAGCACCTGAAAAGAAGGGAGGCAATGTTACGCCCTGTTTCAGGAACTGCAAGGAATGCAAGGGCTACGAAGGCAACAGATGTGTGGGATGTCCCACAGCGGATGTCTACAAGGGAACGCTCTGGGTTTCCCCATTGACCAAAAGCAGACGTAGTGCTTCGAGAAACAAAACCTAGCAATCTTTGAGGGCGCATGCATCAACGGGGCATCGAGCATCAGGTTCACCACTCCAGTTTTTGATAGGATCCTTGAGTGAACGGTAAGAGTTAACTCGGATACTCCATTCTAAGATGCCTGTGAGATTCATGAGCGAGCCATTCATACATGACCTTGCAGTCGTCGATGATGGGGCAAAGCTAGGTACGGGAACAAAGATCTGGCACTTTGCACATATTAGAGGCGGCGCAAAGATTGGGAACAACTGTAACATCGGAAAGGGGGTATATGTTGACACCAAAGTGACGATAGGCAATAATGTAAAGATTCAGAACGGAGTCTCTGTCTATCAGGGCGTGATTATTGAGGATGACGTGTTTTGTGGACCTCATATGACCTTTACCAATGACCTCTACCCCAGGGCATTCACTGAGAACTGGGAACTGGTGGAAACGCTGGTCAAGAAGGGGGCATCAATCGGGGCACATGCAGTCATTATATGCAACACTACACTCGGTGAATACTGTATGGTGGGCAGCGGCTCGGTGGTCACAAAAGATGTTCCCTCCCATGGGCTCGTTGTAGGAAATCCCGCTCGACTTGTGGGATTTGTCTGCAAGTGTGGAATGCCACTCAAAGATGAAATTGAGAGAACCGACACTGAAGTAATTCTGCGCTGCAGAGAATGTAAGGAAGAAACAAGAATCCCCATTGAAATATACGAGAGAAAGGTTAGGTAAGCATAGTGTCTCACTTGTATAAGAAATTCGTCAACGAACGGGTTGTCAATCTCATCAATGACCGGGAGAGAATCCGCAATTGTACTGTGATTGCTCATATTGACCATGGCAAGACAACTCTGACGGATTCTCTTATCGCAGCATCAGGTCTCATGTCGAGCAAAATTGCAGCGTCGGCTCGCATGATGGATTACGACCTCATTGAACAGGAACGTGGCATTACAATAAAGGCATCTGGCATCTCTCTTGTACATGAATTCGAATCAAAGGAGCATCTTGTTCATCTTGTTGACACTCCGGGACACATTGATTTCTCGAGCCATGTAACACGAGGTCTGCGACTTACTGATGGGGCAATTGTTGTCATTGATGTCATCGAGGGGCTGATGGTTCAGACAGAGACTGTGACAAGGCAGGCAATGGCGGAGAGAGTTAGACCTGTTCTGTTCATTAACAAGGTTGACCGATTGGTCACCGAACGACGATTACAGGCTCGGAAAGTTGCCGAAGAGGTGAACAAAGTAGCCCGTGAATTTAACGCGATGCTAGGAAAATATCTTGAAGACGAAATTCTTGAAAAGTGGGAGGTTTCTTTTCCCAAGAACTCGCTCTCAATCGGTTCGGCGCTTGACAAGTGGGCAATTGGACTTGAAACCTTGAAGGCACGAGCTGATGAATCAGATGCTGAATCTCTAGCCGACGTATTCATGGAATTGATGGAAGAAGTAGTAGACTCCTACAGGAATGAAACGGAAGAAGAACTTGAAGAGAAGTTTCCCATTGCAGAAGTTGTACTAGACTCAGTTGTTAAGACAGTGCCCAACCCGATTGATGCTCAACAGTACAGAATTCCAGCATTTTGGGATGGCGACCTTCAATCTGACAGCGGCAAGAGCCTAATGAATTGTGACCCAAATGGTCCGTGTATCCTGCTGGTGAGTGATGTGCAACCTGACAGACACGCTGGTACCGTGGCAACTGTTAGAGTGTTCTCTGGGGTCCTCAGGCGAGGGGAGCCATTGCTGACTCGTAGGACTAGAAAGAAGGACAAGAGTCTCCAAGTTGGAGTGTACATGTCCAAGACTCGAGTTGCCCTTGACGAGGTACCCGCCGGTAATCTGGCATTCATCACAGGGATAAAAGACGTTTCAATCAGTGATACGCTTGTCAGCCCGAATATTGCAGAGTTGGAGCCGATGATTGCGCTTCAATATCCTACTGAGCCAGTCGTCACATACACAATTGAACCTAGACGATTGGCTGAACTCTCCGAGATACAGGAGCCCATTCAGGAGTTTGTGAGTACAGACCCAACGTTAGAATTTGAATTGAATCCAGAAACAGGGGAGATGCTGCTCTCAGGCGCTGGAGAGCTCCATGTTGAGATTGCTGTGGAAAAACTAACCAGATTGGGAGTACACTTACGATTAGGTACTCCAATGGTTGTGCTGAAGGAGCAGCTCACAGCGAGGGCGAAAACCGCTCAGGGAGGTTCAGAGGACACAAGCAGGTTCTGGGTGAAAGCGAATCTCATTGAAAATGATGCACTAGAAGATGTCAAAGGAACTGTGATAGAGAAGGATGAACAGGCTCAATGTTACTTGGTTGATACAACCGGTACTATTGACCCGTATAGTGACATTGCCGAATGGGTGAAAGAAGGCTTCAGAATTGTCACGCGAAACGGGCCTGTCCAAGGGGAGCGAATGAGAATGCTTCTAGCTTCAATTCAGAAGGCAAAACTGAAAGTTGAGAGCCCAGAAACATCATGGCGGGATGTGACACAACCACTTGTTGAGGCTCTGAGAAACAGTATAATGTCGGATGATCCCGTTGTAATGGAGCCGTGGACTAGATTGGAGATAACTGCCCCAGAGGACTACGTTGGCATATTGACATCAATTCTCGCCAGGCGAAAGGGACAGGTCTTGAAAATCGATTCGGAAAAGGCACTATACAGGATAGAAGCCGAAATCCCAGTGCGTGAATCATTTGGTCTGGCAAATGAAATGAGAACCGAAACTTCGGGCTGGGTTACTTGGGGCGCAAAGCCGACACAATATAGACCTGTTGGCAGCAAACCCTATGAAGAATTCTAGTTCGCTATTTTCGGAGATAATATCTTCGATTCATTGCCTCCCCTAAACGGGATAGGACTCGACGGTCAATGAGTGCAATATTATCCATCATTCTTAGGGCTCTGGAGATATTCGAGAAGACAGCATTCAAGTATGACAAGGCGTGAGTTCCATCGGAGGCTTTTATCATTCTAACATAAGAATTAGTTATCTTAAGTAGGCCCAACCAATCATCAGGCAAAATAAAATCTACATTTCTTACTTCTCTAATGGATTCCGTAGCGATTGTTTGTTCATCGTCGAGTTCAATCGAGTAGGTTGAAGACAGAGCCTTTGCAGTATTCAGTAAAACTTCTGCTAGCGAAACTGCCGTAGCAGTGATGAATTCACTTGACTCAGCGAAACTGGTTCGAACAGAACCTACTGCCTTTAGCTGTTGGGACGCTCCATATAGGCCAGAGGCTAATTCTTCATAATCTCTGTTCTCATAATACGACTTGACTGTAGCTGCTAATGACCTTTGACCTATCCAATAGTTGCCGAGAAGACTATCACATTCGATTGCATTTTGACTTATTTCTGGTTGGATACTTAGACCAGCCTCTAGATTGGTAGCTTCCAAGTTGATTCTTGAATGTGCAAGACAGCCCAACACTTTCGCAACTTCCGATAGCTCTGATTTTTCATTCGATATGTCATTTGCTCGCCGAGATAGTTGCGACCAAGAGCCATTAAGCAGAGGAACGATGAGGGATACGCCCTGAATGAATAATGAGTCCTCCCCAACTCTTGTATCGCGGAGCATCCTATCTACATCGTCGAAGAAACGCAATAGTCTCTGAGAAGGAGTCAAGCCGTGTCTGAATAATATCCATACTACGTCATATGTTGCAATTGCTATTTCGGTGAAGGAGCGGGGGTCAATTGGAAAGAGAGGGACATAGCGGACCAAGACATCTTGGATTTGGTCAATTCCTTGCGCGTCTTTTTCGTCATCATTTCTTAATTCAAGCAATGTTTTCCCGAGTTTTGTACCAAGAACTACTAATTCTGATACTCTGCCCTGTTCCAAGAATTGCTCTCGAGCTTCGATTGCTCTTTCAAATGCTTCTCTTCCCCGGTCAAGATGTTCTTCGCTTTCACAAGAGAGACATAACCATCCGATTGCATGATTACATCTGGCAATTTCAATATCGAATATCTCATCATGGTCCCCGGTTTTTTGAAGAACCATCTTGGCTCTCTCCAGATATTCAAGACCCTTGACTATGTTGTCGTCATTCCCCATCATACCATACGAAAAGCCAAGTCCAGCAAGGGTTCTGAAGTGGAGTATTCTTTGGGTTTCATTCATCTCTTCAAGAGACCCAAAGACATTGAGGGCATTCTCAAGTCCATCTAAAGCCTCAGGCACAGCCTCTCTCCAACCACTGGCCAGAATGTTAGAGCCGATTACGAGATGTACCAATCCCAGGCCGTCCTTTGAGAAACCCCCGTAATCAAGAATATCTTGGAACATTCTTGCCGCTATATTGGCTGTATTTCTAGCTTGGTCATGAGATATCGAGTCATCACGGGTTTCATTTATTGCCTTCTGGAGCTTCACCATTGCCAACCGAATAGGATCATTTCCCTCTTCCGCCCGACTGAGCAAATCGAGTAGCAATTTCCTTGATTCATCATACATTCCGAGCTCTGTGAGCACAGCTGCCTCGTCGAGTGTGGATTCAAAACTGAGATTGTCGAATCCCATGTGCTCAGATATTTTCATCAGTTGATTCAGAATCGCATCTGCACAATCGAAAATACCGGATTCTGACAATAACCATGCAGTGTGATGCGCCTCATATGATGCCAATCTAATTGATGCCTCATGCGAACGGGTATGAAGAGCCTCAAGTGTCATTATGAGTTCATCAGCAAGGAAAGGAAGCAGAGGTCTGAGATTAAGGCTAATTGCTGTTGATATGCCCTGCTCTAGATCAGCCAATATCTCAAGAAGACGGGGGATTGCATCCATATCAGGAGCAATTTCGGCTTCTGCTCTGCAATGCACAGTGGTGTATCTCGTATCAAGAAGCATAATCATATCACGGAGTGTTGAGTCCTTGCGAGTTGACAGGCGTACCTCCAATTCTGTGAGTTTGGCACTGGCAGGAGCAGGACGACGCAGAAGTATCTCTTCTATTGCTCTCGCTACTTCAAAAAACAAATCCGAGTTCCTTTTATTTCCAACTGCAAGATTCTGAATAGTAGTGAGGCCATCATCAAGGGAGAGCGAAGCACATAGTATCTCTCTTAGTGCTGCTTTAAGTAGCGACTCCACTGTATCTCTCCTCTGACGGTTGACTCAGAAGCAGTATCTTTCCGTTTTAAGCTTTCACGGTCTCTCAATAACGAAGTCATGCCAGTCTCTTGAAGCGTCACTGCCCCGCATTCGTTCCATTCGAATTTGATGACGCGACACATCTCCCTGATGTTCAATTCTGAATCGAAGAACCGAGTCAGCAAGATAAGAAAATGTTGCATAGGTCTTATCGTCATGAACTCCATCCTCAAGAACAAACATGATACTGTGGGAATTTTGCTTCAGCCGCCCCGCTAGCCGCTGGACCGACCGAGGCATGGCTGTTGGTCCCGAGTGGAGCACTAAGGTGGAGAGGCTGTCGATGACCACCCTAGCGACAACCATATCTTCTAGGACCTCAGAGAGCACAATTCCCAGCTCGCTTACGTCATCAATCTTGGCAAGTGAATGCGTGGACTTTGCCTTTGGAGCCCCCATCCGTTCGGAGTAGCCATCGATGAAGACAAACTGTCCCGTTTCCTCTCCTTCTTCGATTGACCAACCATATCGGCTCATATCATTTCTGATGACTCGGGGAGATACATCCGTTGTAACAAATACTGCGGGAAATCCTAGTCTGAGTCCCTCTGCAAGAAACGCTTCTGCATAAGTTGTCTTTCCGGACCCAATAGGCCCTAGCAACATGAAAGACAATTGAGTGAGTTGGCCAAAATCGACCAAGTCGCTAATCATCGGATATACCCGTGCTGGGCTTTCCGATTCGCTTCCTTGGGCGGATGTATTCATTGGTCATGCCTCATGGGGGAATTATCGTCCCGGACTGATTTCACCAGGGTAGACTCGAATACCTTCATCGGTTATTCGCATCGAATGTATTCGAGAGCTGTGTTGAGTACCACGCAGTTTTAGGATTTCAATGCTACGGGACCTAGATGTATCACTAATTTTTTCGTTATAGAGGACAACCACTCCCGATGCCAAGAAGGCCTCAATGTCAAAGACACCGAGTCCGCCCTTATGCTCAGGGATTTCACTTGTCAACAGGAGGGTGGCACCGTCCTTTGTGAGTTTCGCCGCGAGTTTAAAGAACTCCTGACGAAGGATGTCTCTGCTACTAAACTTGTATGCAAGAATGGACAGCGTATCAATGACGACCCGTTGTGCATCTATCTTATTCATATGATTGAGAATTATTGCCTCTAATCCTGAGAGGTCAAAAGAAGGATACTCGCCAATTTTAACACGTTTGACTTCTTTGGCGGGAGAGAGGTCAACGATGCTGAGTAATTCCTCCCCGATGATTTTATCCAGGTTCATTCCGAATTGCATCATGTTTCTCTTGATCATTCTGGAAGGCTCTTCTAGGGTGACTAATACGCCGGGCTCACCATATTCCACAACACCCTTATACAGAAACTGATTGACGAAAATTGTCTTTCCGGTTCCTGCCTTCCCTGCAATCAGAATGGTATCGCCACGGGGGAATCCTCCTTGAATCAGGTCATCTAGTCCCGTGATACCTGTCTTTACGCGTTCGATTTCGAATTCACTCACTGAATACACCTCTCTTGCTGGAGATTTTACAACCGAGAATCATCTTCATCAATATTTCTGGCTCTGGAATACCTGTCACTGATACCCCGCCAATCATCGTGGTTGGCAAAGCGAAGATTCCATACTCTTCTGCTGCCCCTGGATTCTCAGATACGTTGATAATCGTTAGTTCAAGGGCGGACTCTCCAAAATCCTCCATCATATCCGTTATCACTTCTTCGGCTCTCGGACAGAAAGCACACGTATTGGACTTGAAGAAGACTATCTCAACGGTAGCATTGGTGTCATCTTCCGAGTTCTTTTTGTCCCCTTTTGCCAATAGAGCGCACTCCTGGACCGAAATAAGCGTAGAATTACTGTGTGACTATATCACTTGAATCTTTTGCGAGGATGAGCTTTGGCAGTGGCAGCTAGTCAGAATACCCAAGGACATACCTTATCTTGGTTGCAGCCTTGCCAATGGGTCGAAGATGATAGCGTACGCTCCTTGGCATGATAGCGGCGATAAGGAGTGCTTGTTCCCCTTGTGATGCAATCTTCTTGAAGACAGCCTTACCCATTGAGCAGCGCACAGAGATATCCCTTAGTTGGCCCAGACCCAACTCGTCGCGCATGCGCTCCACAGTTGAGGCAACAAACCCAGACATTGCAGCAACAACCTCTCGGTTTGTCTTCGGAGAGGCTGCAGATGCCATGAGTAGCCCGTCATCTCTAGCAAGCACAGAAGCGGTAAATTCGCCCTCCTTGTTCATCTCTTCAAGGATCGAGGCAAGTGTGCTATAATCAGGTCGTTCCATTCGCTTACACTCCAGAATCGTACAACATTAGAAAAGAATCCCATATCCCTATTAAATGATAGTGTAATCAATGGGTCTTGACTACGACTACTCTTCGAGTCCCCAGGGCTGCCTAAATCGCTGAATACCTGGCAATCCTTGATGAAACATTTGAATTTCCTTCTTGCCAAGTGGTTTTGATTAGCAAGAATCCTTCTTCGACTCGTTAATCTAATTCACTGGGTTGTATCTTCTTGTTTCTTGATGATGTAGTATAGAACCAGAGTAACGATTGGTAATGGAAAGACAAGGTAAAAACCGAAGAAAATGATACTACTGATAAACGGAAGAGAAAGAAGCAAGTGAATCACAGCCGAAAACAAGGCTGCAATCAATAAACGTAGATTCTGAGCCAATTGATGTGTACTGATATTTTCAGTCGCCATTAGAATCAATGGAACGAATACCCACAGACATAACAGTGCAACAACAGGTTGTGTACGTGGAAGATAAACCCTCCAACGGGCGAGATCTTCTGAGTCCTCCATCCACATTCCACGGACGTTTAGAGGTATTGTTTCATTTGTAAGTGGATTAGTGAAGCAAACCGTCCAGTTGGCTATTTGAAACAGGGATGTACGATAATAGGGAAGTTTGAATCGAAACAAAGCATAGGGATTGGAGAACCCGGAACCAGGATTCGTTCACGCGAATTTCGTTGAAACGTGTACCCCGCATATTCTCATCGACTAAGTAGAATACGATGCCTTGGGATTCATTTGATATTTCCAGGAGAGCTCCCCTCTCTGCATACCAATTTGACACGTGGTGGATTTCATATTTCTCACCCGGCAATAGCGAAGCATTTAGGTGGAGATTCAATAGATAGGTGTCGCCTGTATTGTATGCAGCCAAATCATAGTTGAACCAGACTTGAAGCGGTATTGCTAGCGATGTTGTCACGATTATCAATAAGAGCGAATTTCGGGTATTTCTGAGCTTCCTATTCCATGGATTGAAATTAAGGATGAAGATGAGAAACAGGATAATTGCTGTGAATAGACTATAGTTAGGAGCTACAACCGCCATTTCTTGAAATCCCCCATTTCTTGCCGCACTAGTCGTTATTTCAATAGTCCAGTATGGATTTCAAAGTCATTAGAGTTTATTAAAGTTTCAACTTGATTTCTTACTCAGAACGCCATTTGCCATACGATATTTTAATAGGTCTTCTCTATACCCTCAGGCAACAGGAAGTGTCTTGTGATGTCAGCTGAATATCGCTTCAAGATCGTCATGCTTGGCGACGGTGCTGTCGGAAAAACCGCACTTACTGTTCAATTCACACAACAGCACTTCCAATCGGAGTACAAGCGGACTATTGGTTCTGACTTTGCCATCAAAAGAGTCGAGATGCCCGATAGAGATGCCAATGTGGTACTGCAAGTATGGGATTTAGCAGGCCAGCCAAGATTTGAAGTAGTGAGGCAGGGTTTCTACAGAGGAGCCAGAGGTGGATTGCTCGTGTACGATGTCACTAGGCGAAGAACATTTCTTAATATCCAAAATTGGAAAAACGAATGCTTCAAGAATCTGGGTCGGGAGATCCCCCTCATAGTTGTGGCCAACAAAGTAGACCTTGAAGAGAGCCGGGTTGTCACAACCCAAGAGGGAAAAGAGTGGGCAGAAAAACACGGTCATATCTACGTTGAATCCAGTGCTCTTACGGGACAAAACGTAGAGGATGCTTACAAAAATCTCTGTGAAGTGATGGTAGATTCAGTAAAGACAGACTAGATGGTAAGCAACATTTGGGGAGATTCGCATGTTTTTATCTTCTTTTTCGAACCTTCCCTTTTAGTAAGCCGAGTTCTCGCTTGCATTGCCACATGATATAGAACAGCCGTTTGTCGCGTAATGCCTCTTCATCATATTGAGCCTGTATCTCGTTGAACCGTTCAATGAATTCCTGCTTCTTGCTCTCATCATCATTTGCCTTGATTTCATCAAGAAGATTCTGAAACGGGCTCAGCATAGCTTCCAGTTCGCGGACATCCCAGCGGATGATTGCACCAGTACCGTCAGAACTTATGAATGCAAGCTCATTTGGATACCACTCTAAGCCATCAATTTCCCCCGTAGTTCTCGCTTGACCTTTGATGCCATAATCCTCTATTGACCAGACGTATAGTTCTTTGTCACTAGACCCTGAAACCAGATATTTTCCATTGTTGCTGAAGGAGATGGCACGAACTTCCTCATTATGTCCCACGAGGGTCTCTTGAGAGTCAAGTTTGCCTTCCGTATTCCACAGGATTATGCTGTGATCGGAGGAGGCAGATGCCATAAGTGAGCCTTCCCTGTTAAATAGGACCTGATGAACAGCAGTTCGATGGTCGTCATGCTCGGCAAGCAACTCGCCAGTGGATGCATTCCATTCGCGGATGGTTGAATCGATTGATGATGATACAATCCGGTCGTGTATTGGGTCCCAATCACAACTGACAACATAGAGTGTGTGTCCTTTCAATTCTCGAATAAAGCGAAGGTTATCAACATCCCAAATTCGTAGTGTAGTGTCGCCACTCCCCGAGACCAACTTATCACCATCAGGTGAGAATGAGAGGGAGAGAACAGGATATTCATGCCCTTCCAGAGTGCCCATCAATTTCCCAGATTTGATATCCCACAGTTTGACTAGGCGACCTACGCTTCCTGTTGCAACAATGTCTCCGCGGGGACTGAAATCAATGGAGGTCGTTAGATGTTCATCCTGTACACGTTGCATCTCTTGGCAGGTTTTGGCATCATAGAGGCGGATGGTTCTATCTTGCATGGCAGCAGCAAACATCCTGCCAACTTTGTTCATTGAGAATCGTCTGGTAATCTCGCCACCATGTTCAGCCTCAGGTTTCAATGTTTTTCTTTGTAGGAACAATGAGAGTTGATTATCGTCCATCCAAGTCACCGCAGAATCAATGCTATTATTGACTGATTTGGGGGCATCTAAAAACATTATGAAGACAGACAGAAACAAGTTGAAAGCTTGACTAGGCCAAGCCTCCAGCCTCAAGAATCTTTATTGCAAGCTCTAGAAAGGCTGCTTCAACATTTTCACCAGTTTTAGCAGACGTTTCAATGAATGACGTATGCACGCCGTTTGATGCTATATCATCAGCCAGCCGCTGTCCCTCTTCAGTGGTGACAATGGTCTGCTTCATGGCGGGGTTGTTCTCGAATTGTTGTCTAAGGTCAATCTTGTTGCCAATCAGAACTATGGGAATCTTCTTCCCGGCATTGGTCCAGCACTCGTCCAACCATTTCTTGATGTTCTCGTATGATTGCCTCTCAACTGTGGAATACACCGCAAGCGCACCCTGTGTCCCCTTGTAGAAGGTTGACCTAACGCTCTTGAAGTGCTCCTGACCTGCCAAGTCCCAAATCTGAATGCTCACGTCATGTCCGCCTTCCAACTGCATCTTCTTGACTGCAAAATCCGCTCCGATGGTGATCATATACTGAGCCTTGAATCCTTCACCCATGTAGCAACGACGGAGACTGGTCTTTCCAACACTTCCATCACCCATGAGTACCACCTTGAACAGGGCTGTTACCATTTGTATTTCCACCTATGAATTGGCAGCGCTTAGCAAGTTGGGGGTTGTTCACAGTTATTAAAGTTCTTCGTCAGTTCTCCTCTATCTAATTAGGGCGGAAACTTGATGAGTTGGGCCTCTCATGGGTAATACATGAAGATTCTAGCATTCAACGGAAGCCCGAATATGGAACGAGGAGCCACTGCCGGGTTTATGAAGTACTTCTTGGAGGGAGCGGAGAATGCCGGCGGAGAGGTAGATATCATATATGTGCACAAGCTGGATATCGAGCCCTGTACCGGTTGCTTCACCTGCTGGACAAGCACCCCGGGTGAGTGTATTCATGATGATGATATGAGGCCACTATATAACCGAGTAAAGGATACCGAGACCATCGTTTTGGGAACGCCAATTTATGTTGATGGCATGACAGGTAGCATGAAGACAATGCTAGACCGATTCATCCCCTTGATGAGCGGAAAAGTTGAGATAATCGACGGGCATTGTAGGCATCCACAAAGGCATCCAATCCCCAATGGAAAAATCGTCCTTGTTTCAGTATGCGGGTTCGCAGAACTGGACAATTTTGATCCCTTGATAGCCCATGTGAAAGCCATGGCCAAGAATATGCAGCGAGATTATATCGGAGCAGTAGTGCGACCCTATGCTTGGGCACTACCCATGCTGATGAAGAAGGGGATGGACCTAACGGACGTCATTCAAGCCACAATGAAGGCAGGGGAAGAGCTGGTACGAAACGGAATCTTCCAAGACGAAACCCTGCAGACTATATCACGGGAGGTCCTACCACAGGAGACCGTTGCTGAAAACATTAGCAAGCAGTTCAACTAGACTTCTCAAGTGAGCAAAGGAATTCACCCACTACTAACAAAAGAAGAACCGTGAACAAAACCACAATGATTTAAGCATTTGACTTCCGCATTCTGCGGCATTCTTTGAAATGCAGAGAGGATAGAACCTATTGACGAAAAAGAGAAAGTCCGGTGGTCGCTCAAAGGGTGGCGCGGGTAAAAAGGGGAGTGTCCAATGTTCCAGATGTGGTCGTTTGGTCCCCGCAGATAAGGCAAAGAAATACACCAAATACAGCTCTTTGGTCGACCCACAGATGGCAAGAGAATTACAGCAACAGGGCGCCTATATTCAGAGGAAACGTATGACCTCATATTATTGCGTGAGTTGTGCAGTGCATGCTGGCAAAGTACACATCCGCCAAGAAGAACTCAGAAAGCATGACAATAAATTCTGAAAAGAAATGATAGTGGATATCACTCCACAGATTAGTGCGAAAAAAGAGGTAATCCTTGGAGCACACGGTGATTACCTACTAATGGTAATAGGTGGTTTCGAGCTGATCATCAGGGTTCAGGTGAAGCACCTCAGCCACAAGCATTCCCGCTGAAAAAATCCCCACCCCTAGAGAGATGAGAGTGAAAAATGAAATATCGTGTGCGAAAGCCCGCTTATAAGTAACATAGACATCAAGAAGTATTCCATAGTGAATCATATAACTAGAATTACAGTCTGCGTGAAACATGGACTCGAAAGAAATTCCCACCCATGAAAGATTGTACTTTTCTATAGATGTAGTGTCCAGTTTAAGGATTGCAGACTGCTTCGTCGAATATGCAATGCCTGCACTCAGCAGATATCTACGTAGCGGTAATTCGTATGTAGCACTCCCGTTTTCATGAATCATGTTTAGATTCGCACCCCATGTAAGATTAAGAAGACTTTCACGAACACCCAAGAAGTCAGTTTGTACCATGATTTCAGCCGAAACTTCATACGCCGTACTATTGAGGGAAATATTCACAGCGTCGGTCCAAGCTGGGAGAGTAATATTGAATTCACCGTCGTCGTGAACCTCAATATAATGGGAATAGAAGGAGGAGAGACTCCCATTTGTGTCTTCGATCATTGTCAACTGGGTGTAGGCAGTATCTTTGGTATACTCGAATTGCCTTCCAATACTGGGAAAAAACAAGATTTCTGCACCTAGGCCAATTATGGATATCAGGGAGAGAACAGCAAGAATCTGGATGTGTTTTTTCAAAATTATCCCTACCAGACACAATCTCGCAATATTGGCTTATAAGCTTCAAAGCAATCAACCCCATTCGATTTTACTTTCAGTCAAGTCCCTCTGACCTTGTCGTTCTGCCAAACAGAAGGCTAGGAGGAAGAAATGTAACAACTATTGAGATGCCGTACTTCTTCCACGTCGATACGCAACCTACGTAAGATACCGGATGAGTTGACCATGGGAAGAACTGCCAGAACCTTTCGGGATGCAGTAGATAAGGAAGAAAGTCGTTGGAAATCATTCTCACGTACGTTGAGAGGTTCACAGAGAGAACAACTACAACGGATGTTTGACTATGCAAGAGCCTGCGCAGATGCAGGAACCATGATGGTCACACCCCGCACCACAGAAGTGATTCTTGTTGCCTCTATAATCGGACTACTTGAAGAGATTGACGAACTACGACTTCAACTTGAAGAACTGAAAAACGCAGAGGAGTGATAGATGAAAAAACAGGGATGGCTCCTCGATGCAAGCGTAGACCATGATAGAGAAGCATTGATTCTCTGGATCAAGAGGAACGGAAAGACGCAGGGGTACGTCTATGACAAATTCAAGCCAGCACTTTTTGTGCATACCAGCCTTCTAGATATTGAAGAGTGGACAGACCAACGATTGTTTCATACAATACGAGAGCATTCTCATGTGACAGGAGTGGATGTAGTCCGCAAATATACCAGTGTATATGATGACGAGAAATCTCGTGTTTTACGAGTTTTCACTGATATCGGAAAACAGAGGGAAGTTGCAAAGGATCTTGAGAGACTCCCTGATGCTGTGGTCTATCATGCAGAAATCGGTCCAGTCCAGCAGTTCTTTTTGAGTGAGGAGATCTTCGCTTTCGGAAGAATAGAGTTCGAAACCGAGGGAGAGAAAGTTACAGCAATCAAGTGCCTTGATAACCGAGAAGATGCCGAATATGACATTCCAGACCTTGAAGAGATAGGCATTGAGGTCTACGTTGCATCTGGACGCGTATTTCCACGCCTTGAAGATCCAATAAGTTACATTGAAATCTATAATCAGGGCAAGGCAATCCAATTGAGGGGACGCACCGAGAGAGAGACCCTCCTATCACTTCAGAGAGCTGTTGATACCATCGACCCAGACATCATCGTCACTAGGGGTGGGGACGACCATGTGTTCAGGTATCTTACTCTCAGAGCAAAGCTGAATGAGGTAGAACTGACCTTCTCCCGTGATGGAACTCCTCTGAATGTGATACACCGAGAGCCCCAGTCGTTCTGGCAGTATAATCGGATTGTCTATCGGTCTGGAAACCAAGTGATGTTCAACGGTAGAATTCACATCGATAGAAGTGATAATCAGTTTCACGGCCCGTCAGGAGTTGAGGGCGTGATAGAGGGTTGTCGACTTGCATTTGCTCCACCACAGCGAGTCGCACGGATGTCCATTGGTAGTGTCAATGCATCAGTTCAGTTCCATACAGCGAACCAGATGGATGTACTCATTCCGCCGGTGAAGAGAAATCCCGAGTTTCTCAAGTCAATAAACGAGCTGGCAAATATTGACAGGGGAGGATTGATTTTTCAGCCAAAGCCGGATATCTATGAGCATGTTGCGGAGGTCGACTTCTCCTCTATGTATCCCACGCTGATGGTGACTCGAAATATCAGCCCCGAAACAATCTGCATGCGGACAGACTGCCCCTATGACTACAAGTATTGTATTGAAGTCCCCGAACTTAGTTTCCGTCTCTGTAATCGCAAGAGAGGATTGATTGCGAAGTCACTGGAGCTGGTAGTACGTAAACGGAACGAATTCAAACGGTTGATAACAGAGGGAGAAGATACCAAGAAATACGCGATGATGCAAAACACTCTGAAGGGTGTGCTTGTTTCTTGTTTTGGGTACCTTGGATTCAAAAATGCGAAATTTGGTCGTGTTGAGGCGCACACCGCGGTCTGTGCTCTGGCACGTGAAGTGCTACTCAAGACCCAGGAGATAGGCCAAGAGATGGGACTTAAGACGGTCCATGGTATTGTGGACTCTCTATGGGTGAAAGCTGAAAGCGAAATTGAATTCGACCACGTGCAAGAATTCTGTAGAAGAGTGAGTAAAACAGTTGACATCGATATGTCCTTGAAGGGAGTATATCGCTGGATGGTAATTCCATCATCAAGGCTTCATCCTTCAATTGCGCCTCTGAACCGATATTATGGTGTATATCAGAATGGGGGAATCAAAACACGAGGCATAGAAACCCGCCGAAGAGATACCTGTCTCTATGTGGGAGACTGTCAGTTAGAGATGATAAAGACGCTTGCAAAGGGAAAAGACAAAGAGGGTTTTCTAGAGATGGTTCCCGAAGCGTATTCAGTTTGTGAAGAGTTTTCGGCGAAACTCCGAGACGGGGATGTTGACCTCCGAGACCTTGTACTACACTCACGACTCACGCGTGAGCCCCACGAATATAAGGCAACATCAAGAGCGGCGATAGTAGCAAAACAAGTAGTAGAAACAGGAAGAGAGTTACATGCAGGTCAGAAGGTACGGTACATCTTGACCGACACGGAATCACCTAACCCTTTACGACGCGTTAGAGCAGTAGAACTACTTGGTGACTCTGCCACGTATGATCCAAAAGCGTACGAAGAGCTCTGTATGAGGGCGTTTGAAAATCTAGTGCCTGCAAAATATCTCAGCGATTTGTCTTTGGGCGGAGATGGGTCTGCTTCCCTAGAACCATTCATTCAGTGACTGCATGAGCCTGAAGGATTACTCTTGGTTTTAACTCTCGAATTGGAATTCCCGTTGCTTTTGATACAGTGGTAATGTCATCAAGCTCGGGCTTAATGTTGACAATGCTACCATCCGGACCTCGAGAGAGTTTAACCCTGACCATATATTGCTCACCATCAACCTCAAGCCGAGTCACAATTGTTTCACGTTGTGCCTTCAACCTAGACCACGTAGTATACCTTATGCCCAATGTGCCCAAGTTCTTAATCAGTAGCTCCGCAATAGCATTTAGTCCATTTATTGAAGAGATCACCTTGACAACATAGCATGGTCTGTTTTTCTTTCCGTAGGCAGGAATTATAACAACATCTAGTGCCATGCCATCTGATGTAAGGGTGTCGATCATGTTACCAAGGACTTCGCCGTCAACATCGTCGACATTCGCCTCAATAACAATCACTTCATCCTGATTCCATTTTCCTGATTCCATGGGCATCTCCTCTGTCTTAGTTGGTTTTGATTCGGGCTGAGGTTTCTTTCTCTTTGCCGTTTCCTCAGGCTTGGGTACTGGTTTTGTTTTCTCCAGTTTTCCTATCGAAATCGATAGAACGTTAGGAACATCACCTAGGTCACGGCTACCGAATCCATTGCCCTTTTGTGCTTCTTCGAAGGCATCTCTTGATTCCACATATTCTTCAGCGAGTGTCGCTAAAATTGCAGCGCCTGTAGGAGTCAGTGTTTCGGTTTTTGCATCACCCTTGTGAAAGGGCATCTCATATTCTACAATGATTTCAGCAACTGCCGGAACCGGTACTTCGAGTTCGCCGTGTTCAGTTTCGATGGTACCGCTGCCAACTGCCACACTTGTACATACAAAGCGAGCATCTTCTAGTAGATTTGCTTTCTCCAGAAGATACATTGTACCAGCAATGTCAAGGATTGTGTCAATTGAGCCGGTTTCGTGAAGATGTAATTCATCAATTGGAGTATCATGAGCTCTGGATTCGGCTCTGAAGATTTGTTCAAGAGCTTCACTAGCAAGCTGTTTCCCCTTGGGCGAAAGCTCCAATTCTTCTGAGAGAACACTGATTATCTCACGAAGCGACGGTGGGTCGAATCTCACGCTTTTGTCCTTGGTAATTTCAAGGTGCTTTCCAGAAAGACCACCCAAGCTCTTGTCCAAGACTTGGACGCGAATAGCGGGGTCATATATGAGAAGACTTGCTGCAACTGGGACAATGGCTTCATCGTCCTGAAGGATATCTATGAGGGCAGATAGAATCATGTCCCCTGATGCTCCTGCAACCGATGCATCGATCAGAACCACCTTTTCGCTCAAATAATCAATCCCTGCGTTTCATAAATGCTCTGTATCTATCGAGATATGAGTTCCCCTTTTCTTTCTTTCGAGCACGAACTCCAGAAGCCAGGACATGCCTAGTACAGCAGATTTCCCTTCATTCGATACTCTGGTTTTCCCCGCAATCTCTGCGCCATTGCTCGAAGATTGCCATGTACATACATTCCTGAGGGCTAATCCACATAACTGAAGAGTCATACGATTCCTCTGAGAGCTCGACTAGAGCTCCTCTGATTATAGCTGCAGGAATTGATTCGCTAGACTCACCCATGACGGCTGTACAGGCAGATGCTAGATTATCGGCCACTGCGCGCCTTGTGATTCTCATTTCGTTTCCAAATAGGTCCTTCTTACCTCGCTCATCTGCAACCGGATTAAACCCCGATACTGCAAGTGCCATTCCAATATTGCCCAATCGTAATGGTTGTGTCCTGCTATCGATTATGATCACCCCGATTTGCTTTCCTGTTCTTTTGTAGACCTCTTCACGGACGCAATTAGCACTACTCTTTGAGTCAACTGGCAGAAGTGATGCATAGCCTGGGGGCACATTAGATTTGTCGACGCCAGCATTTGCCATGAGGGTGTTATTTTTGATAGTCAGGAGAACATGGGGAATTCCACCCAGTATCTCATCAGCCTCCTGCAGGACTAGCTCAGCAACCTCGGGTATCAAATCATGCTTTGATGCCAGATCAAGAGCGTGTGCCGTTGGAGTAACGTCAGACAGCCTAACAACACGACCTTCCGTTGTTCCCAACGGAGTTTCAGCTATACCAAGAATATCCCCGTTTTGGAAAGAAAAACCGGCTTTTTTCAATCCCTCAAAGAGAACGTCAAGAAAGTTATCATCTTCATTTATGGTTCGAGTCTTAATTGGCTGAACAATCATAGGAATCCATCCCTCCTATCTTTGAAGTGGACATAAACGCTCCTAATTACGTATCAGATTTGCTACGTTGCATTTCTTCTCGTTCTGGCATGACGCATCTGTCACCTTGTCTACCGCCCATTGGGTTGTGTCTTGTACCCATTGAGTTCATGCATCTCGCAGCAACAGCTGCGCCTAGAGCGAGGCCATCATCAACAACCAAGAGAATATGTTCTTCCGTCCATAGAGACCCATCATTTAGTTTTAGGCCATTCGAGAGAATCTGCGGCTTCTTCTCAGTAGTAATTGCTCGACCAGTAACCCCAAGAGCTGTGTGTGGGAAGAGCAGGCCTTGTTTATCAGCGATACTAAGAATCCGTTGAATTAGGCGAACCTGAACATGGTCTATTATGGGTTTCAAATACGCAGGACCGTATTCTTCGGTTATCTGTTTGCCCATTGCTTCAAGCTCTGATATCTTTGAACCGTTCGACCCGACATCGACACCAATCATCACCACACCGGATTCCCTTCCAGCTTTCAAATTGACTGGCACTGATCCATATCTAGAATGGTCACCGGTCAGAGTTTCAACGGTGATTACTTCGTGGATTCGGTCTATCACTCCTTCATCCACAGTATCCTTCTCATTGTTCGAGGACAGCTCTAACGCCGTTCCTTCATTTCGGTTGACTAAACCAGACCCCCTAGCAATGGCATCGGGTATGGCGCCTGCCAGACCAACAAAGGAACCAATAGTGTTGCAGTAAGGGAATTTGTTATCAGTGATTCGACCAGCCAAAGTAGTTCCAAAGTCCAGAGTCATTACCGGATTTCGGAAATCAGCCTTTGTGCTCTTTGCGGCACCTTTCATTCCTGCTGTTACTAATTCGCCCTCCATCTCATTGGCAACAAGGGTGGTTGTGGGAGGGGGAAGGCAGCTCGCAACAGCACCATCGAAATATACTCTTTTTAACCAAGTATACTCCTGTAGTCCAGGCGGCAGATTCTCAGCGGAGAGTGCAGCAGTCATTCTATTGGGAGAGACGCCAGCCTTGATGCAGCCATCAGCCAAAGCTTTTACCATTGCATCAACTTCATGAGGCTCCGCAAACCCAGCAGTAACACCTGTAGAGCGAACCACAAAATGTAGGTCGCGTTCCATTCTTAATCCAGCTTTTGAGATAGCAGATAGCAGGATTGTCTTAATGAGTTCAGAGACAGATTCCCTTGTAAGAGACACCCCAGTGAGAGTTTTGCCGAATACCTTCTCACCATCCTTTGGTGACCTTACTGTCCGTGTCATCCTGACTTCTTTCGCAATCTCAAAAATTTCAGCTGTCTTGAGATTAGTGGAGCAAATAATGCATTTTGTTGTGGTATTTCCAAGCTCTACCGAAGCCACGGTGAAGTATGCACCCATTCTGAGAGAACTGATCCCAAGAGTCCTCGGCCGGACTCGATAGTAATTGGATGCCGCCAAAAGCCCCACCTACAACAGCTTTGTGAAAGGATGACCAGCGACTGGCTCAAGTCCGAACTCCTGTTTTGCCGCTTCTGCAGCAATGACCTCTCCCATTGCAACGATGGGGAAGACTTGAGGAGCACTGCTAATTGGGCCATAAAGAATATAGTCAGCACCCAGAACCTGAACAATGAGGCTGGAGGCAACATCACATGACGCGTATGCTGTACGACTTTTCTTTCTGTATTGCTTGAGCCATGGCCATGATGAGGGTCCATTATGAATTCCAGACCCCACTGGATGGCCATAGAGGATTTTTGAAACGAACGTGAAAGCTGCCGCAGACCCGGCACCTGCACCCATGGCTGTGATTGCGGTATCTATCAGCGGTTTTGTCACCCCGATTTCTTGAGACAGGTTAAGCAATCCTTGCTCGAGTTCACCAATGCCGCGTTCTAGGACAGCTCGTTTTCCTGACACCGTAGAGTCCTGTGGATTGAACGCAAGAATTATTGCACAATCATGCTGTAGGTCTTTGAGCTTCTGCAATTCCTCATCCGTGATTGAAATATTGATGCTGTTGTAGATGCAACGGTCCTGAATTCCTACTTCTTGAGCATGCTCAAGTCCTGCTATCCGTACAGAAGCATTTGTCGAATCAATAATGATTGGAGCGTCTGTGATACCCACAATGAAATCTATGTATTTTCTAATAGCTTTCTCTGACTCGGAAAAAATGTGCACTATTGACGGGATGCCGGTTTCATCCGAAATCTCATCTTGTATGTTGACTAGTCTTTCAGCCTCATTCTGGTCAAAAATGCCTTTCTCGGGGTCCTCCACTATTTTGTGCCCGCTATAGAAAATCGTTCCTGCAAGGACAGTGGGGTTCTCTCCTCTTGTTCCACCAATTCGAATCTTGCCAACATTATAGATATACTGCTCTTTCTCGAAGACAAACATGTTCTCACATCTCCTTTCCTACAAGAATAGTCCCGTTCTCATCATTTCTCATGTCAACAATAATGCTACTCGGGTGAAGTGCTATTTTGGCATGGGTTGAGCGCTCTTCTACTAGCCCCGTTGCAGGATCGAATGAAAAATTGTATTCGGGTATCAATGATACTGCTCCTGACAATATAGTAATAGTCTCTGATTTGTCGCGTATTCCAAAATCAACCCACATGGGCCCATCTCCATACGAGCCGGGGTCTCCTCCTTGTGCTTCAACCACTGCAGAAGCAATCTCCCCTGGGTCAGATTCATCCATCATATCTACTAGAGAGATTTGTTTCCTGAATCGCTCCACAGCTTCAAGGGGAATGTTTTCTATATAGGGAATAGCGCCCTTTGCCCCCAGAATCTTCCTATTCGATTCATCAATCCCATCATGGTATAGGCTTCGGAGAGAGGAGCCTGTATGATGTCCAGGTACCTCCGGACCACATAGTATCAACGAACGGATATTTGGATTTGAAATGACATTAACTATAACACGCTCAATACCGATATTCTCCGTTTTACAGGTTCCAATTATGCAGTAGTCTGCGTCCACTTTGATTTTCTTTCCAAGTGTGCAGACTGCCACGCTTTTCTCTGGGTTTCCTACTTCAAAGTCACCGGGTACGGGAGGCCATGATTGGGATTTGCCATTATTGCTCATTGTGCAGCACCTACTCAAATGTGGGGGGTTCAAACAATTCTTCTTCTCTTCCCAGACTTCTGTTTGCTTCAGCTGCAGCTGAGGCGATTGCATTCGCAATCAATGATGTTGCAGCAAACACCTCTTTAGTTCGTTTCATCGAACCGTACATGACACTATCAGTAGCAAGAATCTGAGCCACGGCAGTGGATGCCACTATTGCTGCTAGATGGGTGCTTTTTGTATTAAGTTCAGGCCGTCTTAGAAACTTCCAAGCCGAAGGGGCATTATGAGGCCCTAGACATGTTGGTAATCCCAATTCAGATTTGATTGTGAGAATGGTGCGGTAGTCCAGCCCATACCCTGCTCCAACAGGCATAGTAGCAGGGTCAACCAACATCTTCGTGATTCCCAATTTCTTTGCATCATCAATCATGTTTGTGACGGTTTCCATTCTGTCATTCAAACTGGTTGCTCGCGGAGACCATCCCAGAACAACAGCCTTGTCTATCGATTTTTCTTGCAAAAGGCTCTTTTCGGCATCTTTAGTTGAAAGATTCAAACTATTGTATATCGCTCGGTCCTCTAGTCCTGCTTCGCTACAATATTCTATTCCCCTCAATCGTGCCGCAGAAATTGTGGATTCAAACATGAAGGGGCCGTCGAAGTTTTCTGTAAGCCAAGAAATATGACGTTCCATTGCTTCTGGCGTTCTTCCGTACACTTGAATGATGAGTGGATGACCCGTTTCCTCACTCATATGGATTCCAAGATCTACCCATTCCTTGGCCAAGTCCTTCTTGAACAGACCCTTCTTGACGTCTTCAACCACCTCTTGAGACTTAAAGAACAAGCCTCCAATCATCACTGTGGGAAACTCTCCAGGATTACCGCCAATTGTCACTCCTCCGAAGTCAAAGGTCTTCTGTTCTTTCTTGAATACAAACATCGTGTTAATCTCCTTTCGGCCGCGGATAGAGCCCGGACCGCTTGACCAGCTCTGGAATACTCTCTTCCCAGCCAATACCCATGATATGGATTCCATCCACGTCCTTAGTCTTCTTAATAGCTTCGATAGTTTCGAGCGCAATGGAGAGACCCTCGCCCCTAACAGCCTTGATTCTCTCTCGCCCTTTCAGGTCCTTTCCAGCAACTTCTAGACGTTCAATCATGCTTTCAGGAATCTTGATACCAGGAATACGACGGTTCATGAATCGTGCCATCCTAGGTCCTTTGAGAGGAATAATCCCAGCTAGTATCTTTGCTTCGATCTCTCCAAGTTGTTTCATGAAATCACGGAAACGACTGGGATCAAATATCGCCTGCGTCTGGAAAAACTCCGCACCCGCGTCATGCTTCTTGTGGGTTCGTAGTACCTGCAATTCCATAGGGTCAGCGTAGGGATTGAAGGTTGAACCGAGGAAAAACTGGGGCGTTCCTTCTAACTCATCATCAGCCAAATCTTTTCCTGACATGAGATGCTTAGCCAATGCCAACGCTTGAATGGAGTCGATATCATAGACTGTTTTTGTTTGGGGATGGGAGCCAAGGAGAGAGTGATCTCCTGTGACGAACAACACATTCGGAATTCCCAAAGCATGAGCCCCGTATAATTCGCTTTCAAACAGAATTCGATTGCGGTCTCTCGCCGACATCTGCATCACTGGTTCCTGACCTGTTTGTTTTATGAGATACGTGGCAACAAGACTGCTCAGTGTAGGAATCCCACGAACATTATCAGTGACATTGATTGCATCACAATAGCCTTTGACGACATTCAGACGCTCCAATAGCAAATCCTTGTCACTACCATGTGGGGGCGTAATCTCCCCTGAAACAACAAAATCCCCTGAATTGAGAATAGCACGAAGCTGTGACTTGGTTATCTCGGACAACTCCATTCGATGTTCGTTACCCTCGGAAATCCAACCATATACATATGTCTTTGGAGGGGTTAGCCTTAGTCTTCCCTTTGGCTAGACTTCCTCATGAGTCAAAGAGCGAGGCCCCTGTGACAAACTCCAATCCCGTATTTCCCAGATTGTCTTCAGATTCTCAAGCTTTCCCAGTTTCTTGAGTCGGTCGTATATTAGTTGCCAGACGCAATCAGTCTCATCATCACGCTCACATTTACCATCCATGGATCCGCCGCAGGGACCATTGAGAATCCCCTTTGAGCATCGCGCGACGGGGCAAATTCCTCCTGTCAAATGAAGGATACAGTCGCCACACATAGCACAGGTTTCTTCGTGTTGAAACCGTTCTGGCATCTTTCCGAGAAACGTGGAGTTTACAGCAGGAAATGATTCCTTTTCAGGCTCTAGTTCAGTAGTTATCTGAGTCGCGACGCCACATGCCTGAACGAGGAATGCATCAGCCTCTTCAATCATCTCCGAATGTTCTTCCATCTCTTGACGGACAGCATTAACGTCACAAATTCCCCCCTCAACAAAGATATACCCCAATACCTCTTTTCCATTCTCCGTCAGAAAATCAGTCATGTCTTCCAGTTGTAGTATGCCACCCACATCACAAAGCTGTGCGCACCCCGAGTCACCAAAAAGCACAATCTTGGTGTATCCCTCTAGCATGTCCAGTATATCTTCAGGCGGCTTCAGCTCCATAACTATCATAGGAATTACATCTCTTTTGTGAGGTTTTCATGTAAGGACTAAAACATATTGTTATGGTTCCACTTCATTGGTCGTCGTCAGCAATTTCACGTATTGATTGGTCATCGAGTCTATTCATGAGTTTCTGCGCCTTTTCTTTGGTCAGGTCAGCCTCCACTCTGATTGAGTGTTCATTAAATTCACGTTCAGCAACGAAACCCGAGTCGAATAACCATGAAACAATGGACATTGATTCGCTGCCATATGGCAGGGTGAGGCGATACCGTTGCAGAGAAGGTAGCGCGTCTTCTATGATCTGGGTCAATTCACCAATATTTTCTCCAGTCTTTGCTGAAACAGGAACTGCAGATCCAATCATATCTTCAATTATGTCTAGTTGCCCACGAACATTGTAGCGTGCTAAAATATCAATCTTGTTGAGGACTCCTATGATTGGAATACCATTGGCACCAATTTCACCAAAGGTGGTTAGACAGGTTTGAATTTTTCTACGCATCTCAGTCGGATGATCGGAGCCATCTATAACGAGTAAGATGAGATCGGCATCACCTATCTCCATTAAAGTGGTATTGAAAGCCTCCAATAACGACTGGGGAAGATTGCTAATGAAACCAACTGAATCGGACAGTACTGCCTCTCTACCTCTCATGGAAATTTCAGCGGTTTTGGTAGAGAGGGTTGTAAAGAGCTGGTCAGCAACTTCCACCTGAGAACCAGTCAGAGTTCTGTGCAGGGTGCTCTTGCCAGCATTTGTATAGCCAGCTAACGCAATTTCGGTGAATCCCTCTGCTTGCCGCTTCTTTTTCTTTAGGGCTTGGACATTTGAAATCTTGTCCAACTTATCGTTTATAAGAGAAATTCTCTTGCGAAGCTCCGTTAATTTCTTAGTTAACAGATCCTCTCCAATGCCTACTTGGTGAGCTGTAGGCCTATCACCGGTATGCTCAGCCTGTAGTCTAATACGTAACTGGTGACGCTGAAATGGCAATTCGTAATTCAATCGAGCCTTTTCTATCTGGAGCTTTGCTTGAGGAGATCTTGCATGTTTTGCGAATATCTCAAGAATGAGCTGTGTTCTGTCTCTGACCTCAAGCTCCCATTCCTCCATTAGTCGAAATAACTGGCTAGACTTCAATCTAGGAGAGAACAGCACAATATCTGGGCGATTGAGCTCGATCCAGGTCTTGATTTCCTCAACTTTGCCAGTCGAAATGCCAAACCTACCTTTCGGTCGACCAACTATATCAAAGGTACCGATGACATTGTAGTTGGCTGTAGCAGCGAGCGACTCAAACTCCGATAATAGGTTTGGTTCGTTATGTCTTCTTCGCTGCACCAGCAGAGTACGAAGCTGCTGCATCACGGTCTTATCCAGTTTACTGACCTTATAGAGTTTAATATGTGCGAATGTAATGTAGCCATAACGGAAGCTTCTTGGCACACCTATGCAGGAATCTAGTAGTTGATGAAGATGGGCAGCTTTGAAATTCGTGCAAAAGATGGTATGGGGAGACTAGGGGAATTCACCACAGAACATGGTACTGTTTCCACTCCCCTCCTAATGCCAGTTGTTCATCCTGCGAAAACAGCTATCGCCCCTCAAGAGCTGAGGAATCATTTTGGATTTCAGATGGTCATAACCAACTCCTATATCATAAAATCGCACGATCGTTTTAGGGAGAAAGCTGTATCTGAAGGCGTCCATAAGTTGATTGGCTTCGATGGGCCAGTAATGACCGATTCGGGAACCTTTCAGATGTATTTTCATGGTCTTCCTTCAACAGAGATTGACCCTTTAGAAATCGTGGATTTTCAGAAGAAAATTCAACCCGATATAGGTACAATCTTAGATGTATTCTCAGCACCTGATGTGGGAAAAGAGCAGGTCCGTTCAGATGTTGAAACTTCACTTCAAAGAGCCAAGATATCTGCACCTGAAAAAGGCGGCATGATGCTTGCTGGAACTGTCCAAGGTGGCGTATACCAAGATTTGCGGGAATATTCCGCTAAAGAGATGGCAAAGCTGGATTTCGACATTCATCCGATTGGAGGCGTGGTACCGCTCATGGAGAACTACAGATACGCCGATATTGTGAACCTGCTTTATGCCTCGAAAAGACATCTTCCACCAAGTCGCCCGATTCATCTGTTTGGCTGCGGCCATCCCATGTTTTTTGCTCAAGCAGCCATGATGGGCTGTGACTTCTTTGATTCAGCATCCTACGCTAAATTCGCTGATGCGGGTCGAATGATGTTGCCAAAAGGGACGGTTCATTTAGGCACCCTTCGTGAACTGCCCTGCAGTTGCCCTGTTTGTTCAGAGTATTCGGCCAAAGAACTCAATAATATGAAAAAGAAGGAAAAGAGCCTCCAATTGATGAGGCATAATCTGTATATCAGCGCAGCAGAGATTAGGCGGGTCAGACAGGCGATCAGCGATGGAACACTGATGGAGCTCGTAGCACGGAGGGCAAGGGGACATCCCTCCCTTTATGATGCTTTGACAATGATGCTGAATGGCTATGATGAGTTCGAAAGATGGGATGCTCGAGGTACTAGTGGTGCCATACTCTATAGTGGAAATGAAACTACAAAATATCCAGTGATTGAGAAATTCTACCGGCAGATGGTTTCGACGTACACAGGGCTCGAAACAGACCATCTACTCCTCTATCCGCATCACGGAGACCGTCCCTTTGCTGACGCTGCACAAGAAGTGGCGGAGCTCGTTGCATCAAGACCGCCGGAGATGACCCTCTTGGTATTTGTAACGCCTATTGGAGCCGTCCCTTGGGAACTAGAACACGTCCATCCAGTACAGCAATGTATATTCCCCCATCATCTTGACCTAGATACTTTGTATATGGCAACTTCACGTGTTGAGAATTTTCTTGCATCAGTTGATGCAAGCCAAATCACGTGGCTAACTAGAAACACGCCAACCAACTCAATCCTCACCAGAATCAAGGGAGAACATGAAATAGATACCATTGAGAAGCAAGACCAATTGATTCAGTTGCTGGGCGACCGAGGTTCAATCAACTGGGCTAAGAGAAAGCTCCGGCTGCTTTTCAAATACCAATGGGGGGTAGACCCAAGTGAGTTTCTTAAACAAAATGAAATTGAGGTTGAGTTCTCTAGAAGTACAGAAAAGATTCGTCATATCAGAAAAAGTGGCGAAATTCTGTTCACACTGGTTCCTACTACGGGGTTATTGACACCAACTTACGAAGGAGGAGTTGAACTAGCTAAGATGGGATTGGAAGAGGAATATCTGGTTGTCATGACCCAAGAGGCATCGGAATTCGTCGCAAGAGGTAAATCAGCCCTTGCAAAATTCGTGCATCAGGTAGACCCTCAGTTGCATGCCGGTGAAGAAGTCCTAGTACTGGACGAAGAGCGAAACATAGTTGGCACTGGACGTACACTACTCTCAGGTTTTGAAATGCTATCCTTCAACCGTGGTGTGGCTGTGACAATTAGGCACTCGATGCCGCAGTAGTTAGTGCAGCTGCCTCGGCAAGAGGATGACCAGGAACCTTTCTGAGCGCTTCTACTCCGCCAAGAGGAAGTATCATGACTTCAGGTCGGGGAGCAAAGAGATGGATTTCTTCGCCTGATTCAAATTCAAGGTCAGGGTCGAGAAGCGATTGAGCTGAGATGTCCCCGATTGAGAAATAGACCTCCAACGCATTTCCGATGTATATGGTCCGATTGACAGTTCCCACAATCTCATTATCTCGTGGATCAGTTCGCTCCAAATGTAGATCTTCTGGTCTAATGGCACACTTCACAGGTTCGCCCTCTTCAAATGGATATTCTTCAATAGTCGTCTTGCCAGCGATTACCTGACCATCTGGTATCTGCACTTGGATGTATTTCCCTAGACTATTGATGCTACCTTCAATGAATGTACATTGACCAATGAAGTCTGCTACAAAGATGGTCTGAGGGTGTTGGTATATCTCCCTAGGAGTACCGAATTGCTGTACATATCCATGCTCCATAACAGCCACTCGGTCAGATATACTGAGAGCTTCGTGTTGGTCATGAGTCACATAGACGGTTGTGATTGATAGCTCCTTTTGAATCCGAATAATTTCCTCACGCATCTCAGTTCGGAGTTTTGCATCAAGATTAGACAGAGGTTCGTCCAGGAGGAGAACGTCTGGCTCAATCACAAGAGCACGCGCTAGTGAAACTCTCTGCTGTTGTCCGCCCGACAACTGATGTACATGACGCTCCCCCAAACCCTCCAAGTGAACCAAATCAATAGCCGCTTCAACCCTCTTGTTGATTGCAGCTTTGTTGTATTTCATGCCATCTACACGCTTTATCTTTAGGCCATATGCAATATTGTCATAGACATTCATATGGGGCCAAAGAGCATAATTCTGGAAGACCATACCTGTATTTCTCTTATGTGGCGGAACTCTAGTCATGTCTTTATCATCAAAGTAGACTTTTCCATGATCAGGACGATAGAACCCTGCTATCAGACGCAAAAGTGTAGTCTTTCCACAGCCGGATGGGCCGAGTAATGTTGATAGCTCGCCTTCCTTTAGTGTCATAGTTACTTCATCAGTCGCGACCACTTCGCCAAATGTTTTCCGTAGATTTTGAAGTTCGATTTCTACCATGTTTTCACCTCAGATACCCGTGATAGCTGATGACCTAGATCCCAGTATTCTGTTTGTGATAGTTATGACGGCCATCTGCAACACCATCATCAAGACTCCTAATGTCGCGGCGCTGAACGCACCGCCATAGACTCCCGTTCCTTCCAGAACCTCCTTCGTCCAGAACGTCATTGGCGCCTGTTCTCTTCCAACGCTTCCGAGAATGAGACTTGTACTGACCTCACTCACTGAATAGGTGAAGGATAACAATGCACCCGCCAACACGCTCACTCCAATCAACGGCAGGGTGATTCGGGCAAAGGTCTTGTTCCTATCAGCACCCATGTTCATAGATGCTTCTTCCAAAATCACTGGCGTAGATAATAGGCCAGCATACGCCGCCCTAACCGTAAATGGGAATTTTCGTATTGCGTAAGATATTGTAATCAATAGCCATGGCCCCTCAGACGGAAATAGTGGGGTGCCGTAGAATAGGGTGAAATAGCCTGTGGCAATCACAATTCCGGGTAAGGCTATTGGAGAGGTTACCAGAAGATCAAGTGCAGTCTTCCCAGGAATATTTCTTCTTGCAATAATATATGCGGCGCTTGTTCCCAACAATACAATGAATACAGTGGCTAAGAGACCGTATGATAGTGTGTTAGTAATAGATGTTGTCACATCAGGATAAGCCCACAGCACATCGTAGTTGCTCAAAGTCCAGGTGTCCGGCAGAACTGAATTTGTTGCCCATGAACCCGCAAAGGAAAGGATAATGACACTGATTTGCGGAATTAGGGCAAGAAATAGCAAGGGAATCAGAACCAAGTAGAGTAGTACTGACGTTCGTTTCCTCAACTTTCTTGTTCTTGGGTTCCACTGTCCACCCTTCGTGCCAGATTCATATGACCGGAGAGCGGCATATTTCCTTATTGTCAGAAATCCGATAACTGCAAAGATGAGCAAAATTATTCCTATGGCGGGACCGGCAGGATCAATTTGTCCGGATTGTGTTGCAATGCTATTAAAGACCTGAAATGCCAGTGTCTTCTGAGCTTGTTGATGTTGGAAGAAGACTATCGGAGAACCAAGATCCTCTATACTGAGAATGAAGGTTAGAATAGCTCCCGCCTGAATACCAGGCATCGCCAAAGGAAGAGTCACCGACCTAAACAACTTGAATCCTGTTGCTCCCAAGTTTTCTGCTTGCTCTTCAAGAGAGGGGTCGATTGACATGAAGGAAGAGTAAGCGTTCAAATAAACTAGAGAGAACAAAGAGAGAGATTGGACGAAGATAATTGCTGCTAGGCCACGCAATTCGATTCTATACGGTAACCAATTCAATGCTGTGTAGAATAGATTATTGAAAAAGCCAGCTCGGCCCATAAAGGTCTTGATACCTATAGCCCCCACAAAAGGCGTCGCCAAGATTGGAAATATCAAGACTGTTCTAACAATACTCTTTCCTGGGAAGTCATATCTTGCAATAATGAATGCTAAGAAGACCCCTAGGAGCACCGAAAAGGCGGTCGTGAATATTGCTACATAGATTGAATTGAGTACTGCACCAAGATCCCACCCACGGATGACCATGAGGTCTCCACCAAATTGTATTGTTTCGAGATTGACGTAGGAGAGCCATTCACCAGTATCAGGATTATACTGCCAGGGCCAAAAATTGCTGTCACTAAACAAATTGATGAAGTGGTGTAGAGAAGGAAGGCCAGTTTGAGGGTCAGTGAATGAGAATCCAACAACACTAAGAAGAGGGGCAATAAGAAATAAACCAAACGCAGCTAAGACAGCAATCAACTGAACCCACGATAATGAGTCCATCTCATGTCTCAGCTTGGCTATGCCCTCTCTCACGGAAGCACTGGTTTTCTGAATGCGGTTTCTTGTATTTGTGGTTGGGTCTGAGAGAAAGTTTCTTGCTCCCGACGCCCGTCTCTTAAGCCACCCTCCTAGAAAATAGAATGGACTCGCAAGACGCGAGCCAATTCTTCTAGGGATGCCTCGAAGCGCGTTGACTATATTATCAACGGGCTTATCGGGCACCAACTCGGCTTCTTCTTGGATAATATCCGCTGCTTCCTCTAGCTTCTCTTCTGGCAATTCCTTAATTCTCCCATTACATCAGCATTGCTGAAACTTGGTTGTAGACATCTTGGTATGCTGCCTTTGCAGCCGCGGTCCATAATGACTGTACCGTAGAGGCGAAATCAGCGTCATAGATCATCTTCTCATTGATTTCTATGGCATACTCTGTTGTGAACTTCTCCTCTTCACTAGTGTCAGGATCCACAATTGTCACTGGAGTGCCCATCATGTTGGCATAGGTTTCAAAATCGCCCTCTGTGAGGTCTCCATCCAAATAGGAGGAAACCAAGAGACTCCAAGTGTCCACAAGCTCGGTGTGAGCATTTGTGAAGACGGACTCGAAATACTTAGTAAATGCCGCATTGATCTGCAAAGATAGAGTGTCATTGAAGTCAATGCCTTCTGTATCCACAGTCTGATTAAATACTGCATACAAATCCTGGGCATCCTCAGCACCTGGCTCCCAGAAAGCACATTCAAGAACAGGCATCCGTCTGATAGATGGGTCCAACCAAAGAGCTTGACCTTCACAAGACATGACAAAGTCAAGGAAGCCTTCAGCATATTCCTGGTTAGGGGCATTATTAGTAATTGCAATAGGATCTCCATTCACAATCGTCTGACCTTCTGGAATAATATATTCACAGTCAGGGTTTCTATACTGCGTTAGATAGCCATAGAAGTCGATTGACATGGATATTCCTACATCACCATTTTCCGAAGCGGCTTGTGTTTCTACAGAACCCCCATAGATGTTGGCACTTCCAGCCATTCGTGCCATGGTTTGCCAACCAGAATCCCACCCAAGACCTTGTGTGATGATTTCGTAGATTCTAGTGTTTGAAGTCGTATCAGGTGCATTACCCATAGCAATAGTCGGGATTGTTGGAAGCAGGCTACCGTAGGTTGCATTTTCTAGGTCAGTCCATTTTTTAGGGATTGGCAATTCGTATTCATCCATGAATTGATTATTGACAGTGAACCCAAATGTTGAGATTGCTGCAGCCATCCATTTGAGATTATCTTCAGTATCATTGCGCTTCATGTTTGCGCCAGCAATCTGGTCCGGTACACGGTCCGCTACTTCTTGCATCAGTTCGCTATCAAGAGTAGCAAGTCGACCATCTCTCATGAGCTGGTCAAATATTGTTGGTCCTCCACCCCAAGCAACATCAACCTCCCCTCTATCAATAAGCTCGTCCCAAAACTCAGCAGCTGGTGTCTTCCATAGAATATTAGTTATTCCATTCTCCTGCGCAAACTCACTCTCCAAGAATATGGGTTCGAAGACATTGTGTATGGCAACATCATGTCTGGTAAGAACAGTAATTTGCTCACCGCTAGGTTCGGTGTCATTTGTTGTGTCAGTTGGCCCTTGACCTCCCAAGAACAGGAAGCCAATAACTCCACCAGCAACGACAACAACGATTACAACAACTGCAAGAAGAATCGTTCTCGTATTCCGAGCTGATTCAAATTCGGTCATTTTTGTTATCCTCTCTCATAATAACTGGAGCAAGCGATTGCTTCAGTTTCTATCTTTCATCCAACAAGTAGAGTGACTATCTCCCAGTAATTAAGGTTTACCAAATCTAGATAGACTGTTTCTGACGGATTGAGTGAGCATAACGTGTCTGAAATTTCTGTGTTACGCCCGTTTCCTGTCAGCCTCACCACTCCCAGCGTACCCGTAGGCCACTGAGGCAGCAGGGGCTTTGTCCGTGCTCATCGGGATGGGACCCCTGCCACGGTCCTAGTCTGTTCCTCCTGTGTTGGTTCTGAGGCATCACGCTCAGCCACACTGAAACGTTCCACAGTTCTAACCACGGCGGGTTCATGACCACTCTTGCTTACTCCGTCACCGACCTCAGCAAGGCTCGTAAGAGCACGGTTAAAAGCCGCGGACTCTCTGAGAGCTGATCCAGTCCCTTTGGTTGAGAGTAAGGGCAGCCCTTCGGGAATTGATTTCCTCCGGGCTTTCGGCCGTGAGCTCCGCGCGATGTTGCTGGCTTACTTACCTAGTCCACTATTGTATGTGATTGGGACTATTTAATATCCCACAGAATTCATGAGGACCATAGCGATGGAAAAATCTGACAGAAATCTTGCACTTCTGTTATACACTCTAACTAGAAAACGGGGAGTAGTGCATCGCTCCAGAATTCAAGGTTTGATTACAGCGTGCACGCTTCATAAGAATATAGACAAATCAGGCGATTTTTGACGATTTTTCAATCCTGATTCGTCGATTATATCCTCTTTTGGTCATATGACGCGAAAAGGTTTTATCATGGCATTACCGACTGGGAAGTATCTTCTCAAAGTTATTGAGAAGGAGGAATCTGATCAGATGACAAATAGGCTTTTAGCAAGACGTGCCTTCACATTGGGCATCTTAGGTGCTCTAATGGCTGCGCTTCTGATTGGTCCTGCCCCCGTAACGGCTGCAGGTACAGGTACAATAGTCTTTGACTATTCACATGGTCAAGAAAATAGCAACTTGATCAATACAACCGATTTATGGTTGGC
>CAZYLT010000019.1:0-47428 GCA_964648855.1 uncultured archaeon | reverse complement strand
CTGTATTTCATAACCATGCTATGGTTCTAGAAAGTCCTTCAAAGCATTCAAGAAATAGTCAGGAATATCTGGCACCGCTTTTTCTTCAAAAGTGCGGTAATCTGCAAGAACTTGATTCTATTTGCACTCAAGTTTAAACCTCTTGAACTGAGGTATTATCGATTTTGGTTTAAAAGGGTTCATCGGGAAATCATTCCATCATAGTGGAATTGCAACCCATATCTAGTCCACACTAGGGCTCGATAACTGTACGATACGAATAGAATAGCTCTACAAGACCCAAAAAATCAGTTCGTCGTAATTCGATTAATAGCAATAGATCACCCAATAGCCAACGGAGTAGCTGCTTCGAATGAATGTAAAGGGTGATATGACTGAGGACTATCTGCCGATATGTCCTAGAAGAATCCAGCAGTTCCTGAATCAACAAGTAGAGAGAGCTAGACTAGAGAACAGCAATAAGAGTGAATTTCGCGCCACGGTTATGGACTTGAAAACTGTATTGGGAATTCCGGTCATCCATCTACGGCTAGATTCAAGTTTGTGGTTTCATCTTGGATTGTCTACAGGCAGTTTCATGGAGGTCAGAAGGGGGGACTCATTTCGAGTGTTTGGTTCTGCCTTTCCCGACAAAGAAGACTCTTCATCATTCTTTATTGCTGCGAATAGAAGAATACCAAAAGGAGTATCCGTATTAGCATCACCTGCTGGAAACCTGCCCCTCGTTCTGAATCAAAAGCGTGCTTTTCGAGTATTTTTGAGAGAGAAACACCCCCACCTCAGAATTCTCCAGACTGTGCTTTTGGAGAATCAAATCAATCTCCCTGCTCCTAGAGAAACCGCCTTGAAGTTCGTCAACAAGGAACTAAATACATCGCAGAGGAAAGCAACAAAACTAGCATTATCAATTGCAGAAGAAGATGGCTTTCTCCTTATTCATGGCCCACCCGGGACAGGAAAGACCACTACTATCACAGAGATTGTGATTCAATTAGTACGAGCGGGTGCGCGTGTGTTAGTTACATCACATACTAATGTTGCAGTCGATAATGTGCTTGAGCGAATAATCGAGAGCAAAAAGCTGGACAAGAAAACTGTCCGATTAGGATCTGCTGAGAGGATTCGCTCTAGAAAAGTTCGAAACGTGCATTTCTCGAAAATTCAGAGGAAGAGGGATGGGCTTCAAATTGATGACTTTCCAGTTGTTGGCTGTACGCTCTCACAGATTCCGTTCCTTGTACATGCTGGAAAGCTCAGCTGGTCAAATCCTAGTTTTGACTATGTTATTGTTGATGAGAGCTCGATGAATACGATTCCGTTGGTTCTCATGGGTCTAATGACTGCGACCCGTTTCATACTTGTGGGAGATCATCTGCAGCTTCCCCCAATCGTCGAGTTGCTGGAGGAGCAAAAAGATGATTCGGTTACCAGAGAAATGAACATCTCTCTCTTCGAGAGACTCATTAGTGTTTATCCACAGAGAACGGTTTTTTTAGATATTCAGTATCGATCTAACAAGACCATAGCAGATTGGCCCAATGAGGCATTCTACGAAGGAAGAATACAAACAGCAGAGGCGATTTCTGATTACCGACTCCCAATGCCTTCAGGAAAAATCAACATCCACAGAAAGGCAATTGATGATAAACCTTTGATTTGGATTGATACCAGAGGCGTGAGTGACTGTCAATGGTTTACTTTTGATCAATCTAGCAGAAGAAGTGGTATTAACACAAAAGAGGGAGCTATTGTCCGTTCCTTGTATGACTACTTTCGAGAAGCAGGTATAGAAGCGAGTAATATTGGCATTCTATCTCTACTCAGACTCCAAGCGGATGTCCTCAATAGCATCATTCCGGCGAAGGACATAGCGTTTTCTAGTGTCATAGACTTAGAGCAGACTGTCAATACGGTCGACTCTTTTCAAGGAATGGAGAAGGACGCAATCATTCTGAACCTTGTCGGCCGAGGAAAAGCGAGAGTCTTTCATGATGAACGAAGACTAAACGTGGCCGTTACAAGAGCCAAAGGAAAACTAGTAATAGTTGGATCCACGGAAACAGCGGAATTTAGCAAATACTATGCCAACCTTTTGAAATACATAGAAAGGGAGAACAACGCTCAGATTATACGAGCTGATGATTCATGTGTTGACCCATCGCTTCTCTACAAAATACAAACCAGAGCTCATCATATTACGCGACACAAGCATTTGAACTGCAAAGAGATAGCGCTATTAGACGAGATAAGAAGGGGAGAACAAGAAAAAAGGGAAGCATACAGACAGTGCACAATAGGCCTCATTCGGTTTTTGAAAGAGCACCCCGGTCCTCATAGTATAGAGAAGATCGAGGAAAAAGTGCTTTTCTTAGAGCCATGGCATATGTCAGGTCATTCTACAGTCAAAGGACTCGTCAGGGACATTTCTCGGATGACAGATGGCATTTATTTCGAAAACGATTACATTGAGTTTTCCCCAGAAAGACTGAAGCACGATATAAGTCAAAGGAAATCCAAAAGAGAATCCTCTTCAGAGTCGAGTATAAGAAGAAGAACACCCAGAACAAAGAAGAAACCTAGACTGGAGAAACACTCCCCTGGCATTCTGAGATTGCTTGGAGTTTTGGAGGCGTTAGATAGTCAGAGAAAGGGATGCCATTGGCACAAAAAAGAGAAGGTGATGGAGCAGATGTCTGCCGATGAATTTGAGATTCAAGATTCTAAATACGACTCTTTCGAAGATCTATTTCGTGATGCTCAAGAGAAGGTCCTTGTTCGTCTACATGGAAGTTTCATAGCACGCAAATCCTGAGCTTTAACCTCTACATGAGCGGATTGATACCTACGAGCTATTTATTGAAAAACGAGATGGTAGCTCGCAAACAAGCATCTGAAACAGGTTCGACGACTGAGAGAGAATCGAGGAGCTCTAGTTCGGCCAGGTCCAATGGCACAAGAATAGGGTGGCTCGAGATGGTGACAATGGCAAGCACACTTTGCACTGACCCCATATGCCGAGAGAACTGCAAATGAAAAATAGACGCAGAATTTCAATGCGCCAAAAATGCACAGACTCAATGATATTGAAACATCTAATGGAACCAAACAAGCTACAAAGAAGTTTTGGAAAATTGGGAAAGTCAATCTCGTGCCCAAAATCGGAGGAAAACTGGTATTTGCTTTAGGGGAGATGCAATCTATGTTGACGAAAATTGATTAGCGAAGGAATAATATACCAAGTTTAATCGAGAATACATGAGGTTGGAATATGACGGAAGACAAGAGAAAATGTAATGGTTGTGGAAAAGAGATGGATGAAGAAGAAGCGATTCATTATAGAGAATGGCCCCCTGTCTATCTATGCAAAGAATGTTATGACAAACTTCCCAAAAATCGTGGAGTTTCATTACATAAATTCTTATGATACATAAATGATGTTGGATTTGAGATATCCATGATTCATTTTCATATGCCCTAGTTCTCGCTCGATTTTGCAGTTCGGCTCTTGATATACACTATTTGATATGCAAATTGGCGACAAACAAGGTCCGACTTGTATCGCAAGTGGAGTTCCACCCTTCACTTCAAGACTACTCAGCACTCCGCCAGGGGCGAAATTACTTGATGGCGGAACACAAGGTCCGACCAATATCAGCAGACATAGCAGGAGGTGACAACCTGTTTCCTATAGTAATGGATATTCCTATGTGGGTTTACTCTGATAGGGAAGTAACCCACATGCCCATTTTTGCTTTCTTCATCATTCTGGGAAACTCACCCCTGAGAATAGCAGCCCCTGCAAGAAACCACCGCAGGGACGCCCGACCCAGTTTTTAGCATGAAGAGTGAATCTCCACTGCAAGAAACTTCTGTGTTCCACCCTTCTCCTGCCCAGTGTCACCACCATCTCACATACCACATGGATCTGCGAGCAAGCAGGAGCTTTGTCCGAACTCATCGGGATTGAATCCCTCCCTCGGTCGCGGCTTCTGTCTCCTGTCGTGACCCGCTTGCATCACTTGCGGCGACAGCGAGTGTTTCCACAGTTCTTTCCACGGCGGGGTCGTCATCACTCAACCCAGACTCGTCGCCGAATCTGAGCAGGTCCGTTTGGACAAAGTGAACAGCCGCGGACTCCCCAAGATGTGATGCTTCATCCGTATCGGAGAGTTCGGGATTCCCATCGGAAGAGTCTATCTTCCTCCCGGCCTTCGGGGCTGGGGCTCGCTCAGGAGTCACCCACCGCCCTATCCCGTTTCTATCATTCCGAAGTGAGGGAATGAGCTTGATGAGGCGACGTGCGATGTTCAAAGAGCCGTTGCGGTCAGCGTTGGTCCTGAATCCACAAGTGCAGACAAAGTGGGACTGACGGGGACGCTTGCCTTTCCTGCCACACTTCCAGCAGGTGATGGATGTCCAGGCCTCGGAAACAAGATGTATGCGTCGCTTTCGACCATGCACAGGCCAGCCGAGTTGAGCAAGGCCATGTGATAACATCTCACTGACAGTGGCAAAGGTCCAGCGATGAATCATGCTTCTAAACCCAGGGCCTCTGTAGATTCCACGCCGTGCCTTCCTTCTGATACCTTTCAATCTACCAAGAGCAACAAACAGAGAGTACTTGTGACTGATCTCCTCGATGTAACCAAGAAGCTGGCTCACCATGAGTCGGTCGTATTCCCGTGAGAGGTTCTTACGCTTCCTACCCAGAGATTTCAACCGACTGACAATCTCTTTTGTATCCTCGCCTGTCCTGTACCGTCTTGCCTTGGCACTCTGCAATGAGTTAATGAGCTCGTCGTACTCCGCCATCCGGTCCCGCTTATCCTCATGCAGGAAGTAGCGGGTTTCAGAAACCTTTCTCTCCGTCACCAAAGTTGTACATGCTGCCCTGTTTATTCCCAGGTCTATGCCAAGGACAGCCTTGGGTAAGCCCGCTGGGTCATATCTCTCAACCTCAAGCCGCACCGCAAGGGACGCCCACCACTTACCACTATGGTCAGTGAAGATTTGAACACCCTTAACGTTTCCACGACTAATCTGGTTGAGATGAAAGGGGGACATCTTGAGGGGAATCCATAACCTATCATGCACGGTCTGCCCGGCAGGAGCAGAGTCCAACGAGTCGCGCAGGTCCAGCCACCATGTAGCCACATGGGTTTCATGCTCAACAAGTCTAGCACGATACGGCATGAACACCCACCGGGGCAGTCGCCCACGCCCGTTTATCTCACCGGGACGGGATGCTCTCCAAGTACGCTTCTCTCGTAGGGCAAGGTAACTCTCATAATTGGCAACAGCAGTCTGCCGACACTCCACCATCTCAGTGGTAGAGATTCTAGAAAAGCGCTCCTTGAAGTCATGAGGTACAGACTCTCTCTTCTCCGCACCCTCAGCAACCTTCAAGGCGGTCAGGGTCAACTCGTTCAGTTTCCCCTCGTCAATCCTCACCCGCTTCTTTCCTCTCAGCAACTCATCCTCGTGTTCCTCAATCACTCCAACATACGCACGGATGACCCGACTGTCCCGCCCCACTATCTGCTGCAGTCTCCTCTTTCCTCTGGAAGTCAGTGCCTCCCAGTTCACAGGAATCTTGACCGCAATCGTTGGATTGTTCGCTCGAGCCATCGCATTTCGCATTCCATAATATAAACTTACGACCTGTTTCGTGAGTGGAGTTTCACTCATCCACTCTTTTCCTACAGGCCGTTTTATCCTCGTACAGAATGCAGTACACACGAAATAATATAAACTTATTAAGCATATTTTTGATTGAAGCCTAAAATGACGCAATAATTAGAAATTCGGTGTCTTAATATACAAATTACTCGCTTATTTATAAGATAATGAGTATTCAGGTGTTTGGGGATGTTCTATCAAGATCCTGCATGGGTTGTGGTCAAATCACATCTGGCAGGACTGAGAGCATTGGTCAATCTGATGATACCCCGTGTTTCTAAGGAAACCAACCATCTCTACTCGAAAGCTGCTATAATCCTGAAGCAGGCAATTGCTGATTGGAATGGAAGCTGCAGAGATGGCCAGCCGGATTTTTCCATAATGATGAAGGCCGAACGAAAACTTCGCAAAATGGAGCTGGCCAATCATTTCGAGACCACCCGCAAGTACGGCAATCGAGAACACAAACGAGTTCGCAATGAACAAGAGGGAAGAGTTGGCCTCCTCAATAAGAAGTACAACCTTGTTGGAGGTATATCGCGAAACTATATGCTCATCATGTATCCCATGGATGACACAGAGCCAATAGGGAAGCGAGGCAAAAAGACAACTTGGGGATACACTAGTAGGAACGGATCAATGCAGATACCTGTTGCCCATGGTGGTGACTTTGCTGAGTTGGACCTACTCGACATGACCCGTTCACATGGCCGAGAACTTGCGCGAAAGGGCTTCATCTATAGAGCAGATAATCGAACACTGAACAGGTACGCACACCAACTTAACCAACGACTAACACCCTTCACCGACTATGTCTACACACATGGTCAGTATGGTAGGAAAGAGTTCAGTCGCCCCAGAAATACCAAGAGGACGGAACGAGATTTTCTCTGCGCTGACGAGATTCTTGCAGAGATAGTCAAGGAGATTGAGGCCTTCCATGGGACAAAGATATCGGCGAACCCAAAACCGTCTGGAGATCAAACTCAACGAGGTGCCAAGGAAACAGAGGGCTTCTTCAACAAACAGGTCGAACGTTTGAGGACTGAAGTCCCAACTTCATCCATGTATATGACACCGAAACTCCTTCTGTGGGCAGACTTCCTCCAAGAACTGATTGACAAAGATATACTGCGCGCCAGGGATGTCAAGAGCCTGCACCGGGAAGTCACTAGAAAATCGAAGTGGATGGGCGAGAATCATCACCAACTGCTGACTGATGGATTTGTTTCCCCATGGAACCTAGACTCAGTTGTTATTGATGGGGACTTCTTCTTGGATGAGGGGGAGGACACCCTCATTGTGGGAGAACTGCCACTTGATACACCTGCTGGCAGAGGAAGAGTAGACTTGGCTGTCTTCAAGAGGGTTCCAGTAAGTTCTCCGGAGCTCCCCGATATTCAGACAGCCTTACAGCCGATTGGTGTATTTGAGATTAAAACACATGCTGCCTTCAACTGGGAGATTAGAAAGAAGAAGACCCGGCCGGGACAGAAACGAGACAAGAGCGAGCCCAGAATCCACACGAGAAAGCGGATGCACACTGATGGTGAATGGGAAGATGTTGTGGCATCGACACCTGTCAAAGATGCAAAAACCCAGCTTGAGTACTACGAGAAGGGACTCATTGCAGGGTACAGGCGGCTCACAGGGACGAAGATTGAGGGAGGTCTTCTGAAGGGGGTATTTGTCCTTGACAGCCAGCAGGATATGGACCTGAATCGCAAGACTGTCATCTCCCTCCTTGAGAGTCTAAATGCAGAAGAGTTTACAGAGAGGATGCGAAAGGGCAGTAGTCGAATTCTCGTCAGACATGGAAGCGGCGAGAATGAGAAAGCCGCTTTGATTATTCATGAGCCAAGTATGCAACAGGTGAAGACATACCAGAGGGAGGGTGAGCCAGTTGCCTCTCCCCCTAGGTACAATCCTCTGGAGGATGCCCCCAATGAAGACAAACAGGATATCCTGTATGTGAGCGCCAGGTCTTCTGCCAAGTCGGGACCCACCGCTTCATGGATTTCCAGATACTATCACGGCCTCCAATATCTTGAAGAAACGGTTGATAGAGAAGCAGAAGTCATCTTACTCGATCTATTTGGAGCCTTCACACACAGAGAACTGGCTGAGCTTCGACTCAGGGTCTCTCATCAGCCCGAGCATGTACAGGAGTTCTTCTCCTCAATCGAAATCAGGGATTTCAGTCCCGACATCAACGACTTCTTGTATAAGGGTCAGCCATTCCCTATATTGGAAGACCTCATTGAAAGGACTGATAATGACCGCCCTCTGGTGCTGGTGGTCAGTGGTTGGGAGTTCTTGTCTGACTCATGTCCTCCAAGACTTCAGGGAGGTCTCAGTGAGCTGGAGAGAATTCTTGTTGCAGAGGCGAATGACTTGGCGGACACCGTCCTCTGGTTTGATGAGGCTCCACATGCGGAAGAGACCTCGTTCACCTATCACCAGCGGACGGTCATCCCGTTCAGAAACACCTCTCCTCATCGCCACTATGTAACAGATATCGTGTTCAACCTTCCAGTCAGACCGTATGCGTCCACACATCGCACTCCGTGGTTGGATGATCTACGTGTCATCTTTGAACTAAACAAGGAAGAGGTTAATTCCAAAATAGTGGAGGCCCAACCCCTACAGTATTGGTCGGCTCGATTCCGTAATGAAGGAAGAGACCTGATGGAGGCTGAGAAGAAAGGCTCCGAACTAGGTAGGCAACGACTAACAGCAGCCGACATCATGCAGAACAAGAGATTGAGTAAGGACCTCGTTGAAGCAGCTACGCAACTTATTCCATGGGTCAGAGACCTCCATCCCAAGACCTTCAGGCATCACAGTGACCATGCATCATTGAAGGGATTTGGACCACAATTCATCCCGCTCTATGGCAGTCCATCCAGTGACGGAGGGATTCTGTCCAGATTGAGATATCGAGCAAGGGAGAGGCAAACAGAGAAGATTAACCCCACCCTAGAGGATAGATTCCTACCGAGAGAAGAGATAACCCATCCGCGCCATTTCCGGGGGAAGAACAGACCAAAGGTGCAACCCAACAAGCGTACCTCTCGGCCACCGAATGCGCAGAAAATGGTACTGGAGGGACTGGATGAAGACCGGGCTCTCAAGGTCGAACTGAGGAGGATGAGGAGAGTTCTGAGGGTGCTTGGTGGCTTCGATGCACTCTCTTCCGATAAAGGATGGAAATCATTTCTGGCTCAATTCAGGAGGATGGCATCTCCAGAGAATACAGGTATGTTCGTCCTGTATGATATTGTCCGGTATCTTGAATCAAGTGGAATCTCCGAACCGCTCTGGAAGGAGATGCAATGGAGGCGGGAGAGGTGGCTTAGTAGAGGATTGCGTCTGGGCCAGCGGAAAGAGTTGGAGGCGTTGCTTGAGAGTCGTCCGCATCTGGCACACTTCTATGGTAACTACTTGTTCATACTTATCCTTGCCATTCGCAGGATGTATCTTTCTCTGACGGATGGGGACCTGTCCACCCTCTGGGAGGGCATCAAATCATGGCAGCTGGAGCAACTCGGATTTCAAGAAACAGACCGAAGAGAAGGCGAGCCAGAGCCCACCTTCATAGCGGCTGCTCTATTTTCGAACCTGAGAAAGCGTGCCAGGAGCATGGAACATCTTCTCGCTCCTGTTCAGTCGGACACTAGGCTTGGGCAACTGCAGACCTATTCGAACGAGGAGATAACCGTTCACTGGCTATTTATCGAGGACAAATACCGAAGTGGTGAGGTCCTCAGTGGTATCTTTGAGGGGCGCCTACCTCTCTCATATCCCGGTTCTATGGACTGGTCGGAAACTGACCACTCTGTCATCACCAATTATGCTGACTTGGGCGAGCCCTTCGATGTTTATGACCTCTTGATTGCCGAGATGAAGGGTATTGAGTACATATGGAGGAGAGTGGAGGAGGGGTGGCAGTTCCTTGGTGAACTGAATCTTCTCCGGAGAAAGCGCAACGCGGTGACCGAGATATGGGGCGTGGAGTTCCAGCTTGCTCAGGCGGCAGATATTCCTTCGCTTCCCAGACGGGCCATCGGCCAGGAGAACGTTGGGCATCTTGCCCGAGAGAGACTCAGAAGGATTGCCAGTCTTGCAGACAGGCTGTGCGAGGTAGAGATCCATCTTGATATTGAGAATGAAGAGTATGTGGTGAAGTTCTATTCCGATGGCGGCGTTGTAGACACGCTACGCTTTACGGAGACCGCAGACCTGATTGAGACCCTGAGGCGTCCTCACAGGGAGGGCGTACCCCTACAGAACTCGAAGAATCCGCACGAGTTCATGTCGTGGAACCGGTGGGAAGATATTGAGTATAATGACCTGCAACTCTTGAGACCGTATGTGGACAGGAAGACACCGTACATCGAGGTGGAGGTTCCCTTACCCCTCACCTGCAAAGAGTTGCTAAGACGGGGTGTTCAAGAAATTAAGGTCGTTCTCTCCCACGATGAGTCACTGTGCCCTGCTGGAGGTACGCAAAGCCAAAACCATGCAAACTGCTGGCGGCTGAACCTTGACACAGAAACCTCTAACCCAGACCTGAATGGCCTTGCATCTACCCCGCTCTCGGAAACGGATATCGCCAGCATGATGGCCGCAGAGGAATTGTTCTTCGAACGCGGTCGCTATCGACTTGAGTTCGAGTATGCACAGGACCCGGAGAGCAGGGATGGCGTGGTGTTCCGAGAACTCTGGCCCGTGGCAAGAGCGATTGGGATGAAGCGACTTGAACCCGGGACGTATCTCAGTATGCCGGAGGAGAGATTGGTGTGGGATATTGTTCCCGATACGATTGGGCTCACGGTTCCAATCAGATCAACCGTCACCAAGGAGAACATAGACAGGCTTCTCATGCAGTTCGAGCTCCCCGACTGGCAGGTCGGCAGGATGGTAGAAGTGCAACTGGATAACCTGCGGGAGGTCGTCCACGGGTATTTCGGTGATGATGTGAGCCCCGAAGAGGTGATTGAGGACTATCCCGGACTGGTGAGGGGGCTTACAGCGAAGCTTATGCAAGTCAAGGCCAGGGAGCTCAATCAAGCTGGAAAAGGCATTGCCGCTCTGGAGATGAAACTCAGGTTCCTCAGAGAGGCAGCAAAAATGGATGCCTACAGACTTCTTGAGGTGGCTGACCTCTTGGTTGACCTGGCTGAGCTGCAGGAGAAGGAAGGTGACTCCGATTATGCCAGCGAGTTGCTCGACGAGGCAGTTGAGACTCTTGAGAAGTATGGCAAGGAGCACAACGACAAATCAGCCTTGGTGCGGGCCGATGAGGTCCGTAAACTGAAGAGTTCTTTGTGATGATTCTGTATTCGCTTTCTTTCTCAAATTCAATATGACCATTCATTCCATATCTCGAAGGCGGCATCGGAAATTTCTCATCGATTTCGAGCTGCGAGTTTATATAATTCAAAATGAACATAATTATGATTTGTATTAAGTGGGGCATTAGTATGTTTAACAGAAAAACTAGATATCTGCTGACGATTATGTATTTGCTTACCGTATTTTCTCCTCTCGTCCTGCCAACTTCTGGTATACCCATAATAGAAACGGACCCCTCTACAGAAATTCGACACGCTCTTGTGGTCCCTGTCTATGCTGACGATCAATTGCCTGAAACTTCAATCTCTGTATTAGTGGAAAAAATGGAATTTGTGCGGGACTATTACCTTGAGAGCTCATATTCTAAGATCACATTTCATTCCCATATACTCGGATGGATGAAGCTAGAGAATAACATGAGCTCGTATGTTGGCGTTCAAGAGTATGAAAATGGAGCTGTCAGAACTACTGTCAGAGATAATATCTTCACTGATATTATTGATTCTTTGGATTCTTTAGATTTCTCTCCGTTTGATACCCTCGTTATTGTACATGCAGGCTTGAGTGACCAAATGGTTAGTACTGAAGGAACACACATAGGAACCTGCTATGTTCCCAGAATCTTCCGTGCTGAATCAGCAATCTTTCACGGGGCAAGTATCGTATCGGAATTTGATTCGTTTGACACTATATGCCATGAATTGGGTCACCAATTAGGTGCTGATGATTTGTATGATTACCTTCGAGAACATTCGAGTTTGGGCCCTTGGTGTCTAATGAGTAGTGGGAGTCGTGGAATGTGTGGATATACAAAAGAATCACTGGGCTTCATAGACAATCATGAGATATTCTACTTAAGCGAAGGTACATTCAGTTTAACCCTGTCCGCTCTTACATATTCGACAAAGGGCTATAGGCTAGTTAAATATCCACTCGATGATGGCAGAAATCTGTACATTGAAGCCAGAGATGCAAGTTCTGGGTTTGATTCCGGATTAGCAGCAAGTGGGATATTAGTATACATTGTCAATGAAACCTCTATAGCTCATAAACGTGGAAATAATCAAATCATTTGGTACAATGATACAGCTGTGGATCGTTCTCATTGGTGGCGAGATGCAATTCTGAGAGAGGGAGAAACACTCGCCCTTGCTGAATACTCACTATCATTGAAGTTTACAGAGTCGTTGGACGAAGGCTATTCCATCATCGTCAGTACACAAATAGAAAATGGGTGGATTCTATGTGATAGATTCCAGGTTAATACAAATGATAGAATTAGAGACATAGATATCGTTTGGTCCAAGAGTCCGTCCGGATATTTCATTTTCTATGCTGCAGTTGTCATTAATAGAGATGGATGGTCGGAACTGCAAATCTATAATTCAACGAATTTTGGAAGAAACTGGTATCTCGAATATGATTCTAATAAGGACTTCAATGTATCAAGTACATTCAACGATCTGGTATACTATGATAGCCATCTATGGTATGTTGCTCGATTTGAAGAAGATGGTATATGGTATACGGGAGCTGGAGTCTACAGCGAATACAGTAGATATTTCGGAATTTGGAACTTGACCAAGCATCATAACGCGACATTTGCTCGGAAGCCAGTTGCAGCATGCAATGATGACGCCATGTTTGTCACGATATCCATCGGGGAATCTACCAATCGAAGCTTCTGCTTCATTCAAAGACGCAATAATACATGGAGCAGTCATATAGTGCCGACATATGGGGAGATCTACAACCATGATATGTCAGACCCGCTTGAATCGAAGGATTCTCCATGGATCACATTTTACAACTCAACAGGAAAATATCTACTGCAGTATAATTCCACTAATATCACGAAGTTAGATGATGATAGATGTGTAGACCTCAAGATTACTGAAACCTCGGATTCTGTTGTGATTGCATCACATTCAGTTGAGAATTCCACCATGTACTTCAGGATTCATCGATGGAGTGTTACAGGAGGAACCTCCTTGATTGTAAACGAGAATGTATCTCGACAGCAGCTATATGCAGTCTTCACTGATCCTGTAAATAGAACTTGGATTCTTGCAAGGGACAATGAAACTCTATGGAGGTATACTGTTCAAGAAGAGGGGTTTGAGAGAGCGACAATGGAGTTGTCAACCTATCCTCAGAATTTTGCGGCACCGGAGATTAACTCTAGGGGTTATACAAGTCCCTTATTGCTTCATTACGATGGTCAAGTAGTGTCTACGATCAGTTACACAGGTACACCTCCTGAGGATGCAGAGAGTCTGCTTTGGTTTTATCACTCTGATGCAGCAAGCAATGGCGACCCCAATGCAATACTAGAGGCATTGGTAGTCATAGTTGCTTTAATTGGAGTTGTAGCTGGCGGCATTGTGTATATCAAGAAGAATGATAGTTCCTAACTTCTGCTTACCGAACATCTTGCAACTGAAGTGAACATCAAGTAATCTAGCATTAGTGTTTTTATTGAAAGACTACGATAGACTCATGGGGATAAGAAAAATTATGACTTCATCTATTGCATCATACATCCCTCAATGAAAATCAAATTTGTCCATAGAAGGCGAGTTTAGCATGACTCTTGAGAAGAAAGAAAGCGATGAATTGCAGTATCTAGATAAGACTTATTCCCAGCTCAATGGAAAATTGACATTGGTATTCACGATTACCGTATTTGTGTCTTTACTTTTATTCTCCGCAATGGCAAACGAAATGCCTCAATTTCTTGGCCATCCTCAAACCGTATTGATTTTTCCTTTCAGCTTCATTCTACTTGGCATGAGCACATCAATTAAATCAGGTGCCAAAAAAATCATGGGAAGATGGGACCATGGTAATAAGGCCTTTCTGGGAGTACTAAAGGATGATAGTCGTGCCCTTGAAATTCATGACAAGTTTCAGAGGAAACTACCGGTTACTAATCGATTTTATGTTTTCATCTTCCTTTTCATTCTAGTTCTTTTCTTGTTTACTTTATTCATAGAATTAACTAACTCCATTTTAATGGGTCATCCTAATCCGTTCTCACTCTGCGCAGAGATTTCAGCTTGGCTTTATTGGACAGTTGCAATTCCTTTCTCTATGGCCCAGTATAATTTTATTCGAAAATTGATCGAGTTTGGGCAGGCGTTATTCGATGAGGATGAGGATTTTAGTATTCTTGAGTTTCAGAAAAAGCTATTCGAACGAGAAACCAGTCCCATAGAAATGAAAGGGCAAGATGATGAGGAAGGTCCGAGCAGTGCTCAGGATTACCATCTGGAGCTATCCCACCAAGGATTTAGAAGAATTGCCATCCACCTGGCAAGGCACACGCGCGGTTTGATTATTGTAGTTGTTACATTTGCACTTGAGGGGTTTCTTATGGTTTCAGTAATAAATCCTCAAGGGTTAGTGTTGTCAAACGCCTTTCTGAACAGAATTCTAACTATGTTAGAGGCTATTTTGGTTATCGTCCCCCTGCTTATAATTCTAGTATATATCGAGTTGGAATTTGCGATACATGATGTATTATACCAATCCAAAAAGAACCTAGTTGCCGTATTCGATGTTTTCCTGTTAGAAAATAGCGTTGGCTATATCTCTAGTCCTCAAGAGGAGGCACTTCTCAAAAAGAAGGCAGAACTTAGTAAAGAGCTTGTTTCATATTCAAGTGGGTTAAGTACATGGAGTTTTGATTCTGGCATTGCGCTAGGGGTGGCTGGCGGGCTTATCATTCAAGGCATTATAACAATAATCAGATTCGCTGGAGACCTGTTTATAGCGAGCTAGTTTCTGACTGCAAAATAGAACACAATTAGTAACGTTTTACTCTTTGCGCTGTTCATTTCAAGTCATCTAGCGTAGTTAGGTGGTATCAATTGAACTCGGTGAAAAAAGAATTACGATGTTCATATCATCTTCTGCATACCTCAGAATATGATACAAGAGAAACAGCTGAAGATATTCTATTGTTTCTAGAATTAACATTTTTTAAAAATAAGTGAAAAATGAAAGGGTGCTCAACAGTATGACCGTAAAGGGAGACTCCGTTCTCGGAGCAACCTACGTTGCACCGCTAACCCGTCAGGCCCGCACTTCTGCTGCTTTTGCCTCTTAGAGACAAAAAGTCTTAGGAGGTGATTGATGGAAGACGAGAATGACTCTCAATCCTCTTCCATCCGCAGCTTCCGCTACGGATACCTTGTCCGTCGAGTCGCCAGGAAGTCTAACGACTTTACGACTTCTCCCTACTTGCGATCCCAAGATTCGTCTGCGCCCAAAGGACACAGCCTCACCCCAAAACCGCTCGCATGGAGCGACGGGCGGTGTGTGCAAGAAGCAGGGACACATTCTCCGCGCGTTAGTGACACGCGGATACTTTCCCCATCTACAGGAAATCTGCAGATGATAGGGATTCCAGGTTCACGGGGGTGAGTTCCAACCCCCGATTCCGACTACGACCGGGTTTAGTGATTGACTTCGCCTCTCGGCGTTGTAACACATTGTCCCGGCCATTGTAGCACGCGTGTGGCCCTGCCCATATCGCGGCATACTGACCTACCGTGGCCCCCACCTTCCTCCATCTTCTCGATGGCGGTCCCCCTAATGTGCCCCGGCAGGGCCGAAGCCCCCGGCTGGCAATTAGGTGGCAGGGATCTCATTCGTTGCAGCACTTAAGCTGATACCTCACGGCACGAATTTACGATGGCCATGCACCAGCTCTCAGCTCGTCGAGCAAGGTCATCAACCTGGCTCTCATTCGGCTGTCTGGGCAGGTAAGATTTCCGGCGTTGAGTCCAATTAAACCGCAAGCTCCACCCCTTGTGGTGCTCCCCCGCCAATTCCTTTAAGTTTCAGTCTTGCGACCGTACTTCCCAAGCGGCCCGCTTATCGCTTTTGCTACAGCACCGCAATGGCTCGTGGCCAATGCAACACTTAGCGGGCATGGTTTACGCCCAGGACTACTCGGGTATCTAATCCGATTCGCTCCCCTGGGTTTCGTCCCTCACCGTCGGGCATGTTCTCGGCGACCGCCTACGCCACTGGTGGTCCTCCAGAGATCATAGGATTTCACCCCTACCTCTGGAATACCGTCACCGTCTCCCATCCCCAAGTAAAGTGGTATCCCTACCAGGCCGACCGTTAGGCGGCCGGATTTAAGCAGGGACCTACTAAACCGGCTACGAACGCTTTAAGCTCAATAATCATGGACACCACTCGAAGAGCTGGTTTTACCGCGGCGGCTGGCACCAGCCTTGCCCTCTCCTTTCTAGCGGACCATACTACGGTTCCGCCACAGACGGAATTATCTCCCGTCACTCGGCTTGGCCCACTCACGCTTTCGCGCATTGGTGAGGTTTCGTAACTGCTGCGCCCCGTGGGGCTAGGGACCTTGTCTCAGTTCCCTTCTCCGGGCCACGACTTACATCGCCCGCTCGGGTCATAACCTAAGTGGGCAATTACCCCACTTACAAGTATGATCCAGTGCCGTCCCGTCCTGCAGCGGTGAGCTCTACATACCTAGAGCACCCATTTGAGAGCAATATCATTTCCAGAACAACGCTCCTATGGCGAATTACCGCCAGTTTCCCGGCGTTTTCCGCCTCTACAGGGTAGGTTAACGACACTACTGAGCCGTTTGCGACGAACTCGGATGTGAGTTCGTTACACTTGCATGTCTTAACCCCAAGCCGATAGCAGTGTCCTCTAGCAGGATCAACTAGAGTTGATCTTACCATGTACACAACCGGCAAGGGTCTACTGCCGCTGCTAGAGGCGGCAAATTGTACACACTACTAAAGCACACATTAAGCTTGATGAAGTACAGGCATGACGAGGTTAGACGGGATGTCTTACCCAATACTACCTGCACACTGTTGAGCATATCTTAGACCTGAGGGGATTCTGGCACTCGTGCGCCAGTCTATCTCACGTCCGCATGTTGTACTCGCGTCTGGAAATCATTTGTCATCATCGCTTGGCAATAGCCAATAGCATCCGACATGACACCGTTGGACGCGAAGCAATCTTGCCCCGTGGAGTAAGAATAAAAACCTTTCCAAGGAGCAACACTATACTTCTACGTTTTGCGGTAATAAGTCCTACGACGGAGGAATTCGCAAGAGGTGAGTGAGGTTCGAGCTACTATGAGTGTGGAGGCTGGAAATAGTCCAATATCTGGAGAGATAGAGTTTCGGCGTAAACCACGAGCTTAATACGCATCGATGGCAGGAGCACAATACATGACCATGGAGTGTATTTTCAGATGGTCCGGAGGACATAGACGTGCCCGATTTTCATGATTATCTTGAAAGCTTGATGCGAGGAGATATGGCAGAAGCAGAATATCATCTTATGGCAGACCGTGAGAGTTTTACGTTTCCCACTGCCAAGCCCCAATGGGCACCACCTCGGCAGTATGACATTAAGATGCTGACTATTGACTGGGTGGTTGACATAGAGCAAGAACGTGTTGATGCCATCTCAAAGATGGAGATTAGTTGTATAGTACCAGAAACAAGCAGGGTCACCCTCCATGCAGCGGGTATGGAGATTAGCGGAATAACCGACTCCCATGGTAATGAACTTGGATTCGAATTCTATGAGCCAGACGACCGTTTGGTAGTACATCTCTCGGATACTCTAAGCAAGGAGGAGAAGGAAGAGCTCACCTTCGCCTATACGCTAGACAATCCACAGGGAGGCCTATATTTCACGAACCCATGCCCAGAGTTTCCAGATATCGAAACAAGTTTCTGGACGCAAATGCAGGATGATTATGCACGTTATGTGGTTCCGGTGTATGATAATCCAAGCCACAAGTTTCCTGTTGAAGTCATACTCACCGTCCCAGGCGGCTACTTCGCAATGAGTAATGGGAAACTCAAAGAGCATCGTAAGAACGATGATGGTACGGAGACATTCCATTGGCTCCAAGAACTACCAATACCAGCCTATCTGCTGACAATGGCAGCATCCAAGTATGTAGAGTACAAGGAATATTACAATGGACTTGAAGTCAGTTACTATGCTCATGAGAAGTGGGACAAAGAGTCGGTGTATCGCTCATTCGGAAAGACCCCTGAGATGATCAGGTTCTTTGAAGAGAAACTTGGAGTGAAATTTCCATGGGCGAAATACGCGCAGGTCACAGCAGCGAATTTTACAATTGGGGGAATGGAGAACGTCAGTGCTACAACTCAGACTGATGGAACGCTTCACGATGAAAAGGCACACAAAGACTACCAGTCTGATGCCCTCGTGGCACACGAGCTTGCCCACCAATGGGGTGGAGATTTGGTCACCTGTAGAACATGGAGCCATGGATGGCTGAATGAAGGTTGGGGCACTCAGATGCAAAATGAGTGGAAGCTGCATGACAAGGGGATGGATGAGTATCTATACGATCAGTATGGAAAGCAGAAGGCATACTTCGAAGAAGACAAGAAGAAGTATCGGAGGCCAATCGTAAAGAATGAGTGGGAACGGGGGTCTGATGTCTTTGACCGTCACCTGTACCCGGGAGCTGCCTGGAGATACTATATGCTGAAGCATCTAGTTGGTGAGGATAGGTGGTGGGAAATTCTTGGCGAATGGTTGACGAGATATGCATACCAATCTGTCTACACGCATGACTTGGAGAGCCTCTTTACTGAAATGACTGGCGAGGATTACGGCTGGTTCTTTGAGCAATGGTTGTACAAGGCAGGTTATCCAGAATGCAAAATCAAATGCGCGCACGATGAAAAACTCGGACACGCGTTGGTCAAGATAGAACAGACACACGACCATGATGATGACATGACTCCAGAGGTGTTCCGTTTTCCACTGACAGTCGAGTTTGTTGCCGAAAACGGAGATAGAAGTAGATACACCATGGAGGTCACTGAGCGGATACACAGTTTCTATTATCCCGTGAAGACCCCGCCCGAGCAGATTATCATCGACCCCGATTATGGCGTATTGATGGATTGGGATATCGAAAAGTCAGAGTCAATGTGGATAGAACAGCTTCGAAAGGGCGAGAACCTTATGCAGCGCATAAAGGCAGTTCAAGCCTTGGCTAAGAAGGGAAGTCAAGAGAGTCTACAGGCCTTGGGAGAAGTCCTAGTAGGAGACGAGTTTTGGGGGCTTCAGGCAGAGGCAGCAAAAGCACTTGGAGACGTCAAGACTGAAAGTGCACTTGATTATCTTCTGAAAGGCAAAGACTTGTTAGACTCCAGAGCAAGAACTGCGGTTGCCAGAGCACTTGGTGAATTCTTCCAGAACGATAAGGCGTTTGAAACGCTTAAGGAGCTATCACAGGACAAGGAGTCCTACTTTGTTGTATCTTCTGCGGCAGCATCAATCGGAAAGACAAAACACGAACAAGCATTCAATTTCCTCAAGGGAGGAGTAAAGAACGCACCGGAGAGCTGGCATAATATCATTGAACAAGGATATCTCAAAGGACTTGGAGAAACAGAGAACGAAAAGGCAATTGGTCTTCTCAAAAAATATCTCGAGAAGGGAACCGATGACTACTTGAGAAGATTGATTCCCGAACTCTTGGCGAAACTGGGAAAGAACTACAAGAAGAAGCACTCCGACATCAAGGACATACTGGAGAAGCTTCTGCATGATAGATCCTACCGGGTGAGAGGAGGAACAATCTTGGCAACAAAGACCTATGGCGACTCATCCCATATTCCTGCACTTACAAGAATAGCTGAAACGGAGGTTGAGTCCTCTTTAGTACGGGCCGCCAGAGTTTCCATTCGAGAGCTCAAGAAAAAGCAGGGCAAGGATGAAGTGGACTCGCTCAAAAAGACCGTTGAGAAGCTCGAGAGAGAAAACCGGGACCTAAAGGATAGAATGTCCAAAATTGAGGCGCAGATAAAAGAGAGAGATGACTGACCGAGTCAACGTATATGCGCAAAATAATATTGGACACTATCAATCATGAAGCCGTCTGCCTGGTAACTTGGGATCATTCTTCGAGAGGCATTCTCCACAGAGCTGTGGTGGATCCTCCCCGCTCATTCTTGCCTGTTTGATATTTTGAATCCGTTCCTTGGATAGAGGGGATTCACATCTCACACAAAGGAGAGGAGAGGTCTTCTTCGGAATACCCTTCTCGGCCATGCATTTTCTACATATCAGACGTCCCCCAGTTTCTCTTCTGATTTTTCTTGCCTCATCCGGTCGGATTGGAGCATCACATAATGAGCATCTATTTTCCATTTTTCTGCACTTGAGATAGAATTCAGATTCTTCTCTTATTAGCATCTCTCTCGTGGTAACAGAGAAAAAATGATGGAATGGCGGGGGGTCCCCGCCGTTTGCAGCAGTAGTTATATTTCCATCATAATGGTCCGTCCTTTCTAGATTGCTCTATAATCCGACGGATCGTCCATGAATTGTTACGTATTTTTGATATATAGGCAAAATGAATGAATGTACTAGATGATTCATCTAGTAAATCTATTCTCATGTTTCAGTCTAATTGCGCATTTTTGGCGTCCAATGACAATATATCACCGCATCAGACAAAAGGGGATGATTCATCCATTCATAATATTAGTTGAGATGAGAAAATAACAGAAGTGTATGCCAATGCAAAATGTGCTACTATCATTGGTCAGACTGGATCTGATTCTGGAAAGCCTGAGTGGTTTGATTGCATTGATGGTTTCACATTATGCAGACAAGGCATTCAGGATCACAAGTCAAAGGCGGCTGTCTGACCTTTCTACAGGCTTCCTAGTCCTCTCAGCAGGTATGTTTGGCAGGGTATTGGGCACACTCTATTTCTTCGTCCTAGCAGCTGAAGGGGGAGCCTCAAACCCTCAAGCTCAGACGTTGATGGGTGTAGTCATTGTAGCATATGGCGTCATGAGAGTCATGGCATATCTAGTATTCGCAGTAGCGACTCGCCATAGCAGAAGAGATGTGCCGGCACAAGCACTATTGGCATTGGCATTGCCCATTTTGGTCTCACCCTCACTCGAGATGATAGCTATCCTTGTCTTAGTGGTAGTAGTTCTTCAGAATCTTATGAACTACTTAGCAGTGAGAACAAGATACGCTCTCTATGTTTTGATTGGGTTCGTACTACTTCTGTTGAGTCACGTTTTTGGTATCTTGAGCTTAGCTGATCTCCGTGGGTATGCGTTGAGTCAGATAGCTCAGTTTCTGGGCTTCTCATCTTTCCTAATATTACTACGGAAGGCTAGTGGAGATGAGTAACAAGCGCTCCTATCGCTCAAAGGTACGCATCCTTGCAGACATGATGCGCGCCATAAAGAAGGAAGGTGAGCTAGGAGCAGGACCAACAAAAATTCTCTATGCGGCTAATCTCTCACATGACAGATTAACCCAGTATTTGGAGGAGCTAGTGGAGAAGAAGCTTGTCAACGAAGTGCAGGAAGACGAGAACAATCGAGTCTATAAGTTGACGAAGAAGGGGCGAGAATTTCTTGATGAATTTGTCAAAATAGAGAGATTCTCTCAAGCCTTTGGGATTGAAGTGTGAGAGTTCATTTTATCACTAGGACAAGATTTTAAGAGGGCAACGCACGCTGTCGGCAAAGAGAATGGGCCGGTAGATTAGTCCGGTAGATCGTCTCGTTCGCATCGAGAAGGTCGCGAGACCTTGTGTCTATCATAGACGCTTGGCGCGAATTCAAATCTCGCCCGGTCCACCACTTCTCATGATTCTAACCAACAGACCCATCATTTTTTAGGGATTGAGATTATTCCAGGGTCATGGTCGAAGTAGTGCGCAAAAAAGTATCATATTCGTATGAAGAGGCTATCAAGATGGTAGAGGATGCTCTCTCCGCTGCAGGATTTTCTCTTCTCTTGACTAAAGATTTGTCAGACATCTTCAAGAAGAAACTAGGCGTCGAGGACTATCCAAAGTATTCGTTCATCCTAGCATGCAAACCAGAACTTGCCAAAATGGCGTTGGATGTATCCAAGGATGCAGGAACGTTATTTCCTTGCAGTTTCGTTGTGTATGAGGATGGAGATGAAGTCTACGTTGGTCACAGCTCAATCATGCAGATAGCTGCTGAAACAAAATTGGCTCCAGCCGATGACATGGCTCCTGTAATCTATGAAACCGGAAAAGCCATTGGATCTGTCTGGGACCATATCTGACCAATCTAATGAAGAAAAAAATTGCCTCTCAGTGGGATGAAAACGCATTAGCCTATTCTGAGCTTATTGGGGGAAAGGGAACACCACATCACCGAGAGATACTAAACCCCTGTGTTGAAGAGCTTATGGGGAATGTTGAGGGTCTATATGTCCTTGATGCTGGATGTGGTGAAGGTTATCTTTCTAGGTATTATGCTCGGAAAGGAGCCCGTGTCACTGGAATTGATATTTCTTCTCGCTTGATTGAATTCAGCAAAAAGAGAACTGATGAGAATCTTAATGTCAGTTATAGGACCGATAGCATCTGCTCAATGAAAACGGTCAAGACAGCATTCTACGATAAAGTCCTTTGCAACTTGGTCCTCTTGAATGTTCCCTGCCTTGAAGATGCATTGAATGAGTCCAACAGGGTTCTCAAGCCTAGAGGAGAACTTGTGATTTCGCTGGTGCATCCCGCATTTGATTTCTATGGCCCAGGTGGATGGGAGCTTGATGAGAAAGATTCTGATACCAATAGACGCAGAGGACGTTATTTCAAAGTCGATGAGTACTTCAAGGAGACAGAATACGTTCGGTACTGGAGAACCAGGGAGGGAAAGAAATTTCCTGAGCCGATAGTATTCTATCATAGAACGCTATCAACATACTTTTCTGCTTTGAAACAAGCGGCTTTTGTTGTCACGGAATTGCGCGAACCTTTGCCTGTCACTGAGAGTGAATTCTTTGAACGAGAACGGCGAATCCCATTCTTCCTTGCTATAAAGGCAGCAAAGATAGATTCAGTTGCGCAAGGACTTTGACCTCCTGAAACGATAATTGTTGAGATGCAAATAATGAGTGAAAACAAAGGCGAAAAATATGAAGTGAGGGTCTCATGGACCGGTGGAAAATCAGGACAAGTTGTCGCAAAAGACCTTCCCCCCATTCTCACCGGAACTCCTCCAGAATCGGATAAGAAGTTCTACAGTCCAGAGGAACTTTTTGTAGCATCTGGAGCAGTTTGTTTCATGAATTCGTTCGTATACTTTCTGAGAAGGATGCATATCGAGGTGGAATCATTCGAAGTTGTATCTATAGGCAAGCTCGAGAAAGTGAATAGGAGCTTTGAGATTATTGAGATTAACTCACATACGCGAGTGGTAATAGACAAAGAAACCCCTAGAAAGAAGATAGAACGTGCTTTGGAGCTTGGTGCGAAGTACTGCTATGTAGCGAATAGCATGAAATGTCCCACCTATCACGATCATGAGATATCCGTCGTAGAATAGGAGATAGCGAAACCCTTTTTCTTTGAAGAACAAGTGTCTTCTTCGGTGAATTCGTTGAGTGAAGATACACACCACTACCATGTTAGAGTTGATTGGACACATGACAGAGTAGGAGAACTGACCGTAGAAGGAAAGCCAAAAATCCAGGTTGCTTCGCCGCCTGAATTTGACGGCCCGGAGGGAATCATATCTCCCGAGGATATGTTTGTGGCAGCTGCAGCAAGCTGTCTGATGACAACATTCGTGACCTTCACGAAAAAGATGAGATTTGACTATAAAGGCTTCAAATGTGAAGGAACAGGAACTCTGGAGAAAATGGAGAAGGGATTTCAATTCACGAAAATCGTACTGGAGTCAACCGTAACCGTAGACTCGGAGGACCTCAAATCAAAGGCAGAAAGAGCGCTTGAGCTGTCGGCAAAATACTGTTTGATATCAAACAGCATGAAATGTGAAACCGTTCATAAGAACCATATCGTTGTAGAGTAGCTCATTCACTTCTCTTGAACAGGAGGCAAAACATAGATTGCCGCCTCTCGCTCAGGAAGCTCTATCACTACATAATCATCATCGTCTGGTTTTCCAGTCCTAAGGGATTCAACCCCATGCATAGCCTGCAAGTCCTTCCCCCAGGGCTTGAGTTCTCTCGGGACATAAGCAGCTGGTAACCCTTCACGGAGGGAAATCCCATTTTCTCTTTTGAACCCCCAGAATCCACCATTCACCGCCTGAAGAAGAGTGGTATACTCTGTGAGCTCAGACTCTAGGTGACTTTGGGGGGACGGATAGGGTTCTCGGTGAATACTGTCTTCCCCGTATAATTCTCGATACACCCTTTCGGTTAGAAACGGTGTTATCGGGGCCATCGCACGCAATATGATAATTAGGGTTTCATGCAAGACATACCATGCAGACTTCTGCTCCTTTTCAGTAAACATCCCTTCACCATTGAAACATCGACCCTTCAGCATTTCTAGAATATGATCGGCAAAGATATTCCAAGTGAAATTCCTGATTTCTTTCGCAGGCTTGTGAAAATCAAGTTGTTCACAATCAGGAAGAATTCGCTTTACCATCTCATTCGCTTCAGCCAGAACCCATCTGTCAACAGGGATCAGGTCGTCTATCTTCATTTTCGAGTCATAGGGAAACATCGAGATGAATCGAGCAATATTCCACAGTTTGGTCATGAATTTTGATGCACCAGCAAGACGCTCTTCGGAAAATCGTACATCTCCACCTAAGCCAGCCTCGAGCACTCCAAATAGACGCATTGCATCTGCACCGTATTTGTCTACAAAGGGACCGGGGGGTGGTGAATTGCCCTTCGATTTACTCATTTTCTCACCATGTTCATCCACAACATGACCAGAAATCCATATTTCCTTGAAAGCAGGTTCTTGGGTGAGCTGATATGTTCGAAGAAGGGAATAGTATAGCCAGGTACGGACTATCTCCTTTCCTTGTGGCCTCATAACATCTCCAAATGCCTTCTCGAAGAGTTCGGTATCTCGTAGGTAACCAATAATCTGAAGGCCTGAGATGGAGGAATCCATCCAAGTATCAAAGGTGCGTTTTTCACCCTTGAATCCATCAGTTGCTCCACACCTAGGACATTTATCAAACGGAGGGTCTTCCTTCCACGGTTGATAGTACTCTAGTTTCTCGCTTTGGGGTACCACGGGTTCGCCGCAGGAGTTGCAATACCACAGAGGAATTTCAGTCCCATAGTAGCGACGGCGACTAATAGGCCAATCAACGGAAACTCTATTTATCCAATCCAAGAGAATCTGCCGGTGATAATCCGGATAGAAAGGAGTATTCTTGGCAATCTCACGTATATCATTCAAGAATTCCACTTGTCTGAGATACCACTCGTTCATGGCAATGAACTCGATGGGAGTCTTGCTCCGCCAGCAAAGAGGGACCCGCTGTACAGTCGGTTCTTGCCTCAAGAGAATGTCCTTTTCTTTGAGCTCATCAATGATTGCCTTCTTTGCCTCTTCGATGGTCATTCCCTCGAGTTTTCCCGCTGCTTCTGTCATCTTTCCTTCGGGTGAGATGGCTGCAATTGGTTCCAGAGCATGGTCTCTGAATGCCATCACATCTGCCATATCGCCGTAGCTGCATACCATCAAGGCACCAGTCCCAAATTCCATATCAGCAGTAGCACTCTCAATGATGGGGACCTCAAGATCAAATAAGGGGACTCTTGCAGTTTTTCCGCCATATCCTTGATAGCGCCTATCGTCGGGATGGATAAAGACTGCACCACATGCACAAAGCAGTTCCGGCCGAGTGGTGGCAATTTCTATTGGCTCTTTACCTTCTACATCGAAGTGTAGATAGCTCAGAGTTGTTGGACGCTCGGTGTATTCCACTTCTGCGTCAGCTATTGTCGTTCCACAGTCGAAGCACCAATTGTTTGGCCTATAATCACTGTAGACAAGGCCTCGATTCCAAAGACCAATGAAGGTTGCTTGAGTAACAGCTCGATAATCAGGGCTATCTGTTCGATAGCTTCCTTCTCTTTCGTAGGTATTGAAGCTCAAGCCAAGGCGCTTAAACCAGGTTACCACCTCATCTTCATACATATCCAGTTGTTCTCTGCATTTAGCAACAAATTCAGCCCGTGGAGTTGAATGCATATCCATCCCATACTCTTTTTCCACACGGAGTTCCACGGGAAGTCCATTTCTATCAATGCCCAGAGGAAAATTAACCTCCAAACCCTGCATCCTTCTATATCTGGCAATCATGTCGATTTGCGTATAGTGCAAGAGCTGACCAATATGGACATGTCCAGACAAATACGGAGGGGGAGTATCAACTGAGTAAATTGTTTCTTCACTTTCCTTGTCAAATGAATATGTATTCTCTCTATCCCAGGTTTCAATAAGGGGTTCTTCTTGGTCCGGTTTCCATCTCTTTGATTTGATTTCTGGTTTGAACTTCCTAGCCAAAATTTCCATTCTCCTTGATGTCAGCAAGGGTGCAGATTACTCTGTTCACTTCTGCCGTGAACAAAGAGGCATTCCTAAAAGGGTTATGGACAACGGAGGTTGTCCAAAGATTTAACCTATGATAACTTGGAGAGCATCAGTTCGAATTCATTCATTTGCTAGGTCCAGTATCTCTTTCCTAAGAATATTCCAACTACCACACCTGCTACAACAGCAACACCCACAAACCCTAGTATAGTTACTAAATCGCTACCGATCCCCTGTCCACCGCTCGGACCAGTCGCACGAGCATATCTCTCAGTGAGTATATGGCGAGAAGTGTGATTTTCGTTGGATAGTCGTGTTGTAGTTATCGTTTCCCAGCTCGTCAGTATGCCGTCAGAGTCGTATGATGCGGTGAAATCAAATGTCCGAGTACCGTTCAATTCACCCTCATCTTCGCTTTCTATATCAATTACCAACCGCAGGTTGAATGCCCCGTCGCCCGATGACTCGGTCAATTGAGCTGTAGTATTCTCATTCTGTGCATCGTTAACAGCAGATTCCCATCCCGTGTTATGAGTGCTCCAAATCGGATTTACAAAAAACATATGCCCTGGACGATAATGCTGAAACGCAGGAAATACAGTTAGTTCGGCTGTTTCAGCTCGACTGTCATTGTCGTCATCCTCCGTTTCAAGTTCAAACAATACTTTATTCTCCTGAAATTCCACAGCGGACGTTACATTAAGGTAATACGGAACTCGGTACCAGCTGAACCCTTGGAAATTGTACTCATAGACATCATCTCCCCCAGCTTCAGTCGCATTTAGGACTGTGATTTTAAACTCCCCACTGACGGATGATCTGAACTCTTCTCCCAGATTCTCTTGATAGGTTTGCTCAAGCCATGTGCCTGAAAACCAGTATGTGTTACCGGTGATATCCGCACTTACCTCACCCGGAAGCAGAGTTACTAGGATGAACAGACAGGTGAAAATTGATATTGTTTTGTTTCGTTGCCTCATGGAGTATCAACCACCTTGTGACATCTATTAATTTTTGATACATATAAAGTGGTGTTCCATATTTATGCTAAGGAAACACTTAATTCTTAGATTTTAACTATATTTAATTCATGAATAGCGTAAAACTAGGACGAACAGGACTACGCATATCTCAGCTGGTTCTTGGTTCAATGCAATTGGGATGGCTAGTCCCCCAAGATGACGCAATGGATTTGCTCGATGCTGCTTTTGATGCAGGAATTACAACAATCGACACAGCAGATATCTACAGCAGGTGGACAGAAGAATCGTATGCAGGAAAGTCAGAAGAGATTATTGGAAGATGGCTTGAGGAACGTGGGGTAAGGGATGAAGTTGTCTTAGCCACCAAGGTGAGAGGAGAAACTAGCAATAACCCAAATGATGTTGGTCTCTCAAGAAAACACATTCTTGAGGCTGTAGAAGGTAGTCTTGAGAGGTTGCAAACCGATTGGATTGATATCTACTGGAGTCACTGGCCTGATCCTGATGTCACACAAGAAGAAACTTTGAGGGCGTTCACAAAGCTTGTTGACGATGGCACTATTCATTATATTGGAGCCTCGAACCATAATGCCGCTGAATTGGTAGAATCATTATGGGTCAGCGATAAGCACGGCTTTGCAAGGTATGATGCTCTGCAACCTTCGTATAGTCTGGCAAGAAGACGTGATTTTGAGAAATACTTGGAACCGTATGTTGAGAAATACAATCTTGGCGTCACAAGTTACAGCCCGTTGGGCGGAGGATTTCTCACGGGGAAATACTCGGAAGAGGAAACCCCAGATTCAGAAAGAGCAGAAACCACCAAACAGAGATATTACAAGGAACGCAATTTTAGGATTTTGGAAACACTTGAGAGGATATCTGAGAATCTAGATGCCACAATCCCACAGATTTCTTTGGCTTGGGTGCTGAATAGAGAGAGCATAACCGCCCCCATCATTGGGGTAAATAGTAAGGAACAACTGGAGGAGAATATCGAAGCCATTGCGCTCAATATCAGCGATGATGCAGTCAAAGAATTGAATGAGGTATCAGATTGGAAAGAGCTGGACGAATTGGCGCGTTAGTCGTCGGTTATGGAAGATTCGTCTTTCGAAAATTCGAAAAACTGGTCCATTCAAGAAAACTTCTTTAGCAGCTCGCAGGAAGTCCTCATGTCCAGATATCGCAGGGTGATTCAACATGCAAGTAGTGGTGAAGCTGGGTGGCTCCTTATTCTATGATGAAACAGGAGCGGTTCTACTTGACAAGTTCAGGAATTATGCAGACATTATCGAGAAAATTTCCAAAGATCACCAGCTTGTGGTTGTCGTTGGAGGCGGAAGACCCGCACGAACATTTATTGCTGCAGCAAGAGAGCTTGGAGCTAGTGAATCTGACTGTGACTGGCTTGGAATTAAACTTGCCAGACATAATGCGGATCTGCTGAGAGCTGCACTCGGCAAGATGGCGTATCCCCGAATTGCTGAATCATTGGATGAACTTGCGATTGCAAGCCGCCAAAATCGCATCATTCTGATGGGAGGATTAATACCAGGACAATCTACCAATGCGGTTGCCGCATTAGCAGCTGAAATCATAGATGCAGATATGATGCTAAATGCAACTGATGTAGATGGTGTATACGACAAAGATCCTGATGAGGGCGATGCCAAGAAGCTGGATTCTGTGCATATCGACGATTTGAAGAAGATACTCTCAGGCGGCGGAGTTCGTGCCGGTGAGTATAGACTATTTGACCCCGTTGCATTGAGGGTTGTCGAACGGTCAAATATTAAAACAATATTCTTTGATGGAAAGAATCCGAATAATCTTGAAGCGATACTTGCTGGTAAGAATATCGGGACTGTGGTCACCCATGAAAAGAATTGAATTGTCTTTGGAGGAATGAATGAAAATGGATGAATTACTTGAGATAGTGTTTGCCTCACGTGCTCAGACCCGTGTAGTGCAACACTTCCTTGAAAAGCCAAAGGATTTCTTCAATCTTAGTCGGATTGCAAAAGAAACTAATCTTGCCCATTCAACTATTCACAGAGTCATGCAGCCGTTGGTTGATATGGGGTTAGTCAAAGAGATACGTGTAGGTCAACAGATTAGGTTATTCATCCTTGAGGTAGAAGATGACAAAGCGAAAATTCTCTCGGATTTCTATGAAAAAATCAGGCCACATCTTGAAGAGCTGCTTGAAGAAGAATCAGCCTAGAAAATCAATGAGTATCTGACCGAGGATTTCTCTCTTCTCCACTGTAGGCGAGTGTCCACAGTTTGGGAAGAGGACCAATTCTGAGTTGGGTATTTCTTTGTGCAATATTTTTCCAAGAGGGTATTCTATTATGCAATCAGCTTCACCATGGATAATTAGCGTTTCAACTCGAATATCAGACAGTCTTTCAGTGACGTCAAAGGAAGCAAGACCAAGACCTGCAGCCAAGACCCCCTCTTCATTAACGAGGTCCTCTCTGTTCAGTAATAAATCAATCAATTCTCTGTTGTTTTCAATGAATTCTGCCGAGTATGCACTCTTTGTTGCAGCCAAATGGTATGCCTCTTGACCACCCTCTACTTGTGCCTCTCTCCAACTATATACCTCGTCAATGGTTTCTTCAGTTATTTTGGGGGCTGTATCTATCAAGACCAGTTTCTTGACGCGCTCGGGAAAGTCTAGAGTTAATTGCTGAGCAATAACTCCACCCATAGAATGACCAACCACATGTACGCTTTCACATCCTAGTTTCTTCAAAAACACTGCAATATCCTTAGCGAACCTCTCTGCCGTTACAACGGGTGCATTCGGGCCTTCTGACCTGCCGTGCCCTCTCAACTCGGGCATTAGGAGGGTGAAATGTTTTGCAAGCTCATCTTCCTGAAACTCCCAGCTACGTATATCACCACCAAGCCCGTGGATAAGCAATACAGGAGGTCCTTCTCCCTTTACACGGTAGAAAAGCTGGATGCCATCTATTTCTATGCGCGTCAATTTATTCACTATCGCTATGTAGGTGCAAACTCACAAAAGTACTTGGGCGTTTCTATGAATCTTGGCTTTTCGAACTACCATGTCAGGATGTGTGAAATCATATACCAAAACTCCTGCGTAACGGAAATGACTATATACACATTGGAAGATGCTGTTGGTAGAAATGCCGAGGTAGCCAAGCGGTCATGTTCAGCACCCAAGGCTGGACAACGCAAAACGGCGACGGACTCAAGATCTGTTGACTCAGTCCTGATGAGACATCCGTTCTCGCAGGAGTTCGCGAGTTCAAATCTCGTCCTCGGCACCACATGTCTTTATGTATGATAAAGATAGATTTTCGTTACGACTATCCAAAGGAAATTATTCTGTCAAACTGGATATGAAACAAGATTAACAGCCATTTTGTATTGGTTATCAGAGTGCGCCATAATGAAATTGTGACACTATTGGGTTCTAATACTGTTTCTCACCTAGTTCTAGATAAAAATAAAATAAGTTAGAACACGTGTTCTAAAGAAGTAGATAAGTGGAAAACGAAATGACCAGTAAGGTCCTTGGATTGAAGAAGAATGGATTTTCCCACTCAGTTTAGTATTTTCAGTAATTAGAATGAGAGGAAAAAGAAAAGATGCTCACGTTGCTTCTAACGCGAGCACTTCATCGTGTGTTAGGTCTTTTCCCTTGCAGGAAATCACTGAATGGGAAGTTTCGGACGAAGTCGCTTCTTTCGACTGCATCAGTTTCTATCTCCTGAAGTAGTTCAGTGCAATAGTCCTGGTACGGTCATGCTTTCTGAGTAACAGTTTCTTCTTGTAGTCTGACTTGTTCATCTTCCATTCACCTCAGGACAGTCCTATAGGCATAGGATATTGCATCAGTTGACTGTGTCGTTCTGATGTTCTTCTTCATCGGGTTTTCAATTCGGTTGTTGGATGTTAGAGCCATTTTGTTTCTAAGAAATAGTGAACAAGGTTAGTATATAATGCAAAGCCACGTTTCAGGGTCACGCAAATAGGTCACAAATTGTTACTAACACAACCCAAAAAACTTCAGTGAAATCGTGCTGCCATTCTATTTTTGTAAGGCCCTAAGCAGCTTATCAAGAGGATACGTGTTTAGAACATCTTCCTTTGTGAGCCATCCTCTGCGAGCTTGGTATATGCCATACTCCATGTAATCGAGCTCGGGGATTTTATGTGCGTCAGTATTGATGGCAATTTTGAGCCCCTCCCGCTTAGCAGCACGAAGATTCCCAGCATCGAGGTCTAGTCTGTATGGGTGAGCATTAAGTTCCATTGTCACATTGTGTCTCTTAGCAACGGCAAATATCTGCTTAAGGTCAATCTCGAACTCTGAACGCTTCAGAAGAAGCCTTCCTGTGGGATGCCCTAAGATGTGTACATGTTCGTTTTTGAGGGCCTCACATACCCTCTCAGTCATGACTTCCTTACTATCCTTCATTCGGCTATGTACAGACACCGTGACTATGTCTAGTTGAACAAGAACGTCATCCTCGATGTCCAGTGATCCATCTGCTAAGATGTCAACCTCAGCGCCCTTGAGTATCTTGAGATTCCATCTGCCGGAGGAGTTTAAATCGTCAATCTCGTCAATTCTCTTTAGAAGCCGTTCTTCATCCATTCCGTTAGCTATGGTCAAACTCTGGGTATGGTCCGAAACACAATAGTATTCATAGCCCAGAGAGTCTGCCACATCAAGCATCTCCTCGATAGTATTGCTTCCATCAGATTGATCGGTATGGCTGTGCAAGTCTCCACGGATATCATCAACTTCGATCAAATTAGGAAGGGAATTATTCTGGGCGGCCTCAATCTCCCCTTTGTCTTCACGTAATTCAGGAGAAATCCATGGCAGAGCAAGTGCGGCATAGACATCTTCCTCATCACTTCCAGCAATCATCTCATCATCCTTGAAGACCCCATACTCATTGAGGAGAAACCCCATCTTGATGGCTCTCGACCGAAGATGGACATTATGGTCAACACTGCCCGTAAAATACTGTAGTCCTGCACCAAAGCTCTCAGCTGGGACAATTCTAAGGTCCACCTGTAGGTTATTCTCTAGACGTATGGACGACTTTGTATCGCCCTGTGCTATGATATCCATAACATCATCCATAGTGACAAACGAGTTCATGACGGATTCAGCAGAACTGGCATCCACCAGTATGTCAATATCGCGTATAGTTTCACGGCGACGCCGATAGGAACCAGTGATCACTGCTCGGTTTACATCAGGATGTTTTAGGAGTTGCTCTCTGATGGCTTCAGCCTGGGACATTGCCTCTGCAAGGAGTATTCTACCTATACCTGCCTTCACAAGCTCGATACCCTCTCGAATCTGAGTCTGACTCTTCTCGCCCATCCCCTTTAGATTTGCTATCTTTCCGCTCAGCGCAGCCTCTTCAAGAGATTCCAAGTCATTAACTCCCAATTCATCATAGACTAACTTGATTGTTTTTGGCCCCACTCCCGGAATTGCATCTAGTTCGAGAACATTCACAGGAGTTCGCGCACGAAGGGAGTCAAGCATCTCAATTGTCCCATTCGTCAAGTACTCCTCTATCTTTCCGGCTATGCCTGTTCCAATACCCGAAATATCAGTGAGTTCATTTCTATTTGCTATGGTCTCAATATCTTCTCCGAGTGAGGATATTGAACGGACGGCTTTAGAATAGGCACGTAGACGATAGGGGTTTTCACCCTCAACCTCCAGTAATAGGGATATCTCCTTCAGTGCCTGTGCCACATCAGCATTCTTCGTCATGTTTCATTCCTACTCTTCTTCATACGGCTTAAGTGACCGAACTGCATCAACAACAGCTCTGATGTTTTGTTCAGGCGTGTCTGTCGTAATGACACAACCAGGACCAACCACGAGACGTCTGTGTCCCGCCGCCTCAATTGCACTCAGTACCTGCTGTTCGGCCGCTTCTGCTGTACCCTCCCTGAAGACTCCATTATGGTCAATGCCGCCGATAACACCCTTTCTGAAAAGCTTCTTTCCGTCACTCAGTGAATGTGAAGACGTCTGGTCCTCCCAATTGATGGCGTCGAGACCTCGTGTCTTTGTGATCTTCTTGAACCTGATTTTCTCACCCTTATCTCTCGCGTGAAGATGCATGACTATGAATCCAGCCTCGCCCCTTGTCCGTGAGATGAGTTCTGCATCGTTCGGAAGAATAAACTCCTTGTAGTGCTCATCACTGACGGCAGCCTCAGTAGAATGTTGCGATGCTATGAAAAGACCATCTGCACCAGCATCCAAGACAGCTTTCGAGAATTCTACCATGGTATCTGTTATCATTTCAAGAACATCGTGCATGATCTCAGGTTCTTCTGTCATATACATATTCAGGTTCTTTCCACAGATTTTGTCTGCTACCATAGGACCATCGAAAATCGTGCCCATGGTTGGAACTCTTCCCTGAGCGTATTGGGATATCAATTCGACTGCCTCGATTTGTTTTCCAAACACACCTGAATTCACGTCCGGTTGCTCCAATGTTTCCCAATCACTGGTCTTTGTTACAGCAGCCTCAGTTAGTGCCGTTGAACCCGAAACCGCCCCATCGTACTCCGCTTGGCAGCCGAAGTCAATACAGGGATAATGCCCAAAAAACGATATCTTGAGTAAATCATGGTCAAATTCCTTGTGAAATGCGACCTCTGCATTAGCCAGTCCATCCGGAGTTCTGTCAATCTGTGGATGGTGCTTCCAGATTGATATGGGAATTCTATCCTGTGGATTCCCTAAGAAGGTCTGTCTAATTAGTTCGTACTTGGACATGTCTTCCTTTCAGGAGTTCTTGGATAATGAGGGTTTCGAAGGCGTCGTTAGTAGGTCACCGCTTGCACTGTCACCTCAGTTGCTGATTCCATCCGATGGTACCATGGGTTGATCAAGGCAATAGCAATGAGAATCATCATAGCGACATTCAGCAAATAGGTCATTGCATCAAGGCCCAGAAGCAGGAAGGGCACCTTCAAAGCCTGGGTTGAGAATGCCAATAGTAATGATACAACCAATAAGTCACTTCTTACTTCCTTAAGGCGACCGGTCTTCCAAGTTATAGCAAACGTTACTGTTAGTCCCAAGGTGAATACTAAAAGAACGGGGACGGTCAATAGAATGATACTTGTTTGGTTGAGACCAAACGATGCGACAAGCGTCCAATAGAATACGATTGTCACCAGAAGCCGTACGTGCCATTTTGCAAATTTCGGGAGCCAGATATGTAATAGGATTCCCATCATTGGGATTACTGAGAGCCCTATAGCCAATGAGCGGACCTTGAATAAAGCAAGGGTCGATTCCGTTTGCAGTACGAGAGGGATGGCATGTATCAACATATTGACTCCCGTTCCCAATATACTCAGGCTAAACATGAGTGGTAAATCGGTGTACATACGAGCTGACTGTCTATACCAAAGCGAAAACAGGTAACTTGCTACTACGAATCCGACAAATGCTGTGATAAGACTGGGGAGAAGAGTTGGGTCTGTAAATTGCATTCATTAGTCCTCCATGTGGGAGTTCAATCCGCAGACTAGTGGCATATTGGACAATATAAGCAGGTTTGGAAAAAAGTGCCAATCTAAACACCATAAAATGAAAATAACTGGAACATTGGGGGGCTTAAATCGCCTCTTAGGAACTCTACTGGAGACAACACCTCGGAGGTAATTGCAATCACAGTACTTGAAACAGTAAAGAGAACAGAAGAAACAGATAGACCTTCATTACTCTCCCGAATAGACCTGCTACCATTGGGGCTATTCATGGTTGTGTTAGGAGTATTCTTGCGGCACCTTGACGTCTTCGTATTCTCTCTCGGAAACACATGGATGAATATTCTTCCCTGCAAAGTGATTTCGCTTGCAGCACTCATGGGAGTATTCTGGATGTACAGGCGGGATCAGCTTGGTTCAATCCTTGGATTGACAAGTAAGAACTGGAAGACCAATCTTTTAGTCGGGACAATCTTAGGGCTTGGAATGTATTTCAGTATCAATGTCTTATCCATGATTCTTTATCTCTTCATAGAACCCTCAGTAACCTTGCAGTTCTCCATTCTCATTGGACCTGAGCTATTAGTCTACAGCTTCATCTTCTTTGCCATAAATGCGGTCTACGAAGAGTCCCTTTTCAGAGGATTATTGCAGAATGGATTCAGGAAGAAATATGGAGACAAGGCCGGAATATTATTTTCCGCAGCCATCTTTGGTGTCTGGCATCTTGTTTGGCCAGTACACACATACTTCACGGAAGGAAGCTTCCCGGTTGGGAATGCCATTGTAATGGTCGTGTTTTCCGGATTGCTTGGAATTGTCTTTGGGGTATATTATGAAAAGTTCACTTCCAGAATTTCTCTTGCCGGGCCCATTGCAGCACATACATTACTTAATTACTTCAACGAGAGTTTCAAAGTGGCTCTTGACACAGTGATTCAAGGGCCTGACTTGTCTTTTGTTACCCCAGTGCATATGGCCCTGGGACTGTCAATCGCTCTATTGACTTTCGTTTCCTGTATCGGATTCTTCTGGAGGTTCCGATTGGAACAGGTAGTAGTTGTGCCTGGAGACCTCCTTAAGGGAAACTTGTTGCGTTTGCAGAAGGAAGGATAGCTCCGCAGGTCCTGCAAGTCATATAATTACCTCTAAATAGAAAGATTATGCCTTCAGCACTGCGGTACTGCTGGATTTAATCAGTGCACAGAGCTGGAGGAACCAAAGTGTCCAAAAAGACGGCTCTCTTCGAGCCCAAGAAATTCCTAAATCTGTACGGTTTGGATGAGCTTGAGCGATTGAAACTGGAGAGAAACCCATTCTGGAACAGGATTAGATTTGAAACTACTTGGCAATTACCGGTAATGGCCGAAATAACTGAACACGCCAATATCGAACTTATCCCTATGAGGCTGGCAACAAGAGAAGAGTTGGGTCTCTTTCACGACCCCAGCTACATAGAGACCATTGAACTGTTTGGAAATCAGGGGACTGCCTTTGCCTCAAGGTTTGGCCTCGACACCGAGTCCTGTCCTGTGTTTCCACAGATGGATCAGTATTCAAACTACCTGGTTGGTAGTGCTATAGATGCCGTAATGGGAGTAGCTTCTGGCAAATATAGGAATGCTTTCTCATTCTTTGGAGGTTTGCACCATGCACTTGAAAGCAAGGCCGGCGGTTTTTGCTATTACAATGATTGTGTGATAGCCATCAAGAAGTATAGAGAAGAGTATCCCAACAAAAGAGTGCTCTATCTCGACACAGATGTTCACCATGGAGATGGGACACAACATGCATTTTATGATGATCCGAATGTGATGACGATTTCAGTGCATGAACTCAGTATGGGTTTCTATCCTGGAACTGGAAGAGCGGAGGAAATTGGCTCGGGCAATGGAGAAGGGTACAATGCGAATATACCGCTACCGCCCTTGACTGATGACCATGAATACTGGCGTGTTTTTGAAGATGTTATAGTACCGCTTTGGCTGGCATATAGTCCTGATTTTGTCTTTTGGGATGTAGGTGCTGACGCACATATGTTGGATCCTCTGGCCGATTTGATGCTGACTAATGATACCTATAATCGGATGTCAAAGACAGTAAGACAGTTAGTTGAACTCAGCGACGGTAAGCTTGCAGTAGTCGGGGGCGGAGGATATAATCCAGTATCAACTGCGAAGATTTGGACCATGGTGCTGGCAGATATTGCTCAGGTTCCGCTACCTTCAACGCTTCCTGCAGAGTGGATTAGGTTATGCCAAGACTTTGACCTCGAAATAAAGCGTGGAGGATGGACAGACAGGCCATTTAGAACCGAAGAGGAAACCTTTGTTAATATCCATCGAGCAGTCACTGATTCAATCAGTAAGGTGCAGGATTCACTCTTTCCCATTCATGGTATAGAGAAATAGACCTAAGGGAGATGCATTATTAACAAATAAAAGAGGGTAAATGCCTTGGTTTTTTGATTGGATGTTGGTGAGATTCATGAAACGGCCCCGAATTCGATATTTGTCACTTTTTGTATTTATTTTAATTCTATGCTCAGGCATCACATTGGGAGCAACGATTCAGAGCTCATTCGGCGAGGTTGCAGTGTCAGAAGTGGATTTTGCTGCTGCTGATGGGTCAAATATTCATGCCACTCTACAGAAACCAACCTATGCAACTAATAGTAATCCCCTGCCAGGTGTGGTCGTAATCCATGGGTCCCTGCAAAGCAAGGAGTGGATGATGGCATTTGGTATTGAGCTTTCCAGAAGGGGCTACGTGGTTCTGACAATTGATGCGAATGGTCATGGAAATTCTGATGATGGAACAGGTGCCGGTGTCGCAGCTCTTGAGCATATTGCTGACCTTAGCTACGTCAACTCTTCATCATTGGGTTTGGTTGGACACAGCATGGGAGGAGGAATCTCTTGGCGTGCAATTAATCAATCTACAGTATCAGTTCGCGCCTTGGTATTAGTAGGCAGCTGGGTTACAGCCGCTGCAAATACAACTTTCCCAAGTAATCTGCTCATAACTGTAGGCGATTTTGATTCGCTTTTCAACTATCAAGATAATCTCGACGTTCTCTCTGATGTTTTTGGAGTAGGTAATGTTGAAGAAGCAACAACATATGGCAGTTTCCAGAATGGCACTGCCAGAAGAGTTGTTATTTCTCGGACAAATCATCTTTTCGAAACAATCGATCCAGAAATTGTGAGCGAAACAATTCAATGGATGCAAAACAGCCTCAAGGGAGGCGTTGAAGATGAACATTGGATGGATAGCAATCATCTGACCTACGGTTGGTGGCTTGTGGGGGGATTCATCGCTACCTTTGGTCTTGTTTTAACTATCTTTCCTCTCATAACCATTCTTCTCAGCACTCAACCCTTCAATGATTTGAGAGAAAGGCCAGCAACAGAACACTCTGTTAGCAAGAAAGAATATTTTGGCTTTGGCATCATCTATGGGTTGATATCTATTGGGACCTTCTATCCTCTACTAGGACTAGGTGCGTTCATCCCATTTCCGCAGCGTTATGGTCCTTCAATATCGCTTTGGATACTCGGAAGCGCATTAATCTCCCTTCTAGTACTGAGGAAAATTTTGAAGAGGAAGAATAGAAACGAGCTATCGTGGGGTACACTATGGCGGCTAGATACAGAAGAAGTCAGCTCTAAGAATAAGCTAGCGAAATTCTTTGTGTTAGCGGTCTTGGTAGTTGTATGGCTTTATGGATGGACGCTTCTGGTAGACCTTGGACTTGCATTGGACTTCAGATGTTTCCTCCCAGGCATGAATGATCTTACTGTTTCAAGGTCACTCTTCGTCCCAATCTACTCGATAGTATTCAGCATTTATTTTCTCATCGAGGGGATGTGGTTTGTGGGGCTTCTAAGACCAAGAAACTGTGAGCCTTGGTACAAGGGACAATTGATTTGGTCGAGTAGCGCAGTCTTCATGAAGTGCATACCTTATGTGATTCTCATTTCAATCGAGCTAGGGATAGGACTCTTGACAGGCGTCGCGGTTATCCCGGGAATCATTGGGTATTCATTCCTGTTCTTCTATGCTTTCTTGCCTTGGTTTGCTGTCGGAACAGTCATCAACGTCTGGAGCTATCGTGAAACGAACAACTACTGCTTAGGGGCTCTAATCAATGGATTACTCTTCGGTTGGATTATTGCTACCATACTTGCATTCTAACAAATCCAGCTTAGGATAGTATCTTCGAGATTAGGCAGGATGTGTAAACAACCATTCGAGTAACCCGGTACCCTGCTCGCCGGATTCCAAATGCTGGTGAAGAGCCATATTCTCAAACAGCTCAGTTCGCCCTTTGTCAAACTTGCGCTCAAATCGTACAAAGCTGGTATCAGAGATAGTATGAGACTTGAAGGTGTAGGTTGAGCCATCAGCACCATGCACTTTTGTAGTAGCTGCGTAAGGCATTTTATTTGGAACCGCTTTTGTTTCGGTTTCCAAATCGACACGTTGTATTGGTACATGACCCTTCTTGTTTGAAATCCCACCTGACGCATAGAATTCATCCTTCACTCGGTCTCTTCTCAAGCCAATTGAGAAGTCGTCAAACTGAGCATGGAATGCATACCAGGCCTGAATATGCCAGTCACGTGATCCCCAGCTCTTATCACGCTCTCCAAGACCGTCTATCTTCAGAGTGTTTCCGTTTGGTAGCTGAACTTCCCCATTGACTTTGCCCGACTGTTCGAAATGCCCCTCCCAAGAAGTGCCGCTTCCTGAGCCGAAGTCGTAGCATGGAAATCTTCCTTGCCAATCAATATGGACCTTGAAATCATTCTTCTGATACTCCAACGTCCATCTATCAAGAGGGGACTGCAATTTGTAGGAGAGTACACCATTCGAAAGCGCCTCATCAGCTGCCGCTGCAAATTGTCCGTCCGGTTCAGCAAAGTGAATCTCACGTTTGTCATGGTGAAATAATGCAAACACAAATTCACGCTTTTTTGCATTGGGGAGAAGTCCGATGGTACTGAAACCGGATACATCATTATCAGTATCGATCCAATTGAAATAGTAACTTTCTCGCCAGTCTTTCGCCTTTCCGGGTTCGTGTAGGTAATCATCTGATTCTTCTAGTTCAGTCATCTCAATCTATCCTCTGATACGTCTACTCTGGAAGAAGGTAGAGCGTCGGATCCTCCTCCATTTCTTCGTCAAAACGACCAAAGCGCATGAATGCAGGATCTGCATCGGTATCCATGAAAAATGGAACATACTTCTCCTTAATATCCTCTGCAATGCCCCAATCGAACTTGTCGGTGATACCAACAGCATCGGTATATCTGGCGAGACCGCGCCAATATGCCACTGCTCCAGCAATCATCAGTTTCTCCTTTTCCCACTCTGCGAACTTCATATAGAGCTCAGCCTGAGCAGCATCTGCCGCTTCTGCATACGCGTCTAACTCATCGAAACCAAGTGGGACCACCTTATTTCCTCTGTTTGCGTATACCAAAGCACCAGTTACTCTCTTAGAGTAGTCACCGGGTTCTATGGTCATGGTACCGACATCATTGAAGCGTGCTGTGACATCTTTCATAGTCATCGCCACTCCTAGGGAAGAACTTGGTAACTTGGATTCAGTATCAGACCAGGGCAGCCATAGCTCGCCTTTTCCATCATGCAAGTTTGTGTATTCAGATGCTACTAGAATCTCATCATCAGGCAATTGGTACGGGCCATGGTCGACAATCTTAGCTCGCGCATCGCACTCTTCTAGGAAGGCATAGAGGTCAACCGAGCCAAATGCTCTTCTAATTCGCTTTATCTGTTCGACCGTAGTCTGTTCAATATTGTCACGCAGCCAGTCTAGGGTTTTATCCTCGAAGGCCAGATTAACATACCCGGAGGAGGCAACAGAGGGTTTGCCGGTGTTGAAGTAGTTGGTCCCGAGCGAGTACCACTGCTCCAACATCCATTTCCATTGTTCTCTCTTCTCCTCAGGTTCTTTGGAAGCATCATCGCCGTACTCATTGAATATTTTGCCCATTCTTCCAAGAGACCAATACAACCAGCAATATGTGATGCTGAGAGCATGGACGTCCGAGAGAAGCTTCTTACTCTGTTTGGCAAGCTCCTCTGGAGAAATCCTAGAAAATACCTGTTTCATCAAATCGAATTGATACTCATAACACTGGTAACAGGATAGGCTAATGTATTCCGATATGGGGAATAACTTCGATTCCAATAATCCACGTTCTGCAAGAACATCTTCAAAAATATGCGATATATGTCTGATTTGCTCATTAAGCTCCCTAACATCCATCTTGCTTCATCTCCGCCGCGAGGTTTGGATCGCTGCTAAAATGAACCCCGTTCTAATGGGGCTATTAAGCATTACAGGACCCCACATCTACAGTATCGTCAAGTTGCTATTCTACATGACTTTCTTAGTCTTTCAGTGAGTTTAGGTTGGAAATTCGACACTATTCTTTATAACCAAGCTAAATAGGGAAACAAAGATTGCACAGGTGGCTATTCGGTTTGAGAAAAGTTGGACAAGGGCTTATCTCTATGAAGTTGAAAGCTGAAGGAGAACTCAGATACATTGTATCTGTCCAGGAAGTCGTTCAACTATACAAAGAAGGGGCAGATGGTAAGATTGTGCTTGTGGATGATGCTGGTACTACAACGCTAGCGCCAGTATTACCAAAACTAGCAGGTGTAGTTTGTACTTCTGGTGCATTGGGTTCACACCTAGCAATTGTGTCTAGAGAGTTCGAGATTCCAGCTTTGATGGGAACTCCAGTCGAAGATCCCACGAGCTTGGATGGAAAGAGAGTACGCATTGAGCCAGATGGAGGCACATGCGGTACGCTATTCGTACTAGATGAGAGCTGATTTGATGATACCCAGTGGAGATAACGGGTTGCAAATACATGACCTTTCGTCTGTATCTTGCAGTCAGGTCGAATATTTTGGGGGAAAGGCATCTAATCTTCAGCGACTTCGTCAGCTTGGGTTCAATGTACCTGCTGGGTTTGTTATTCCATGCAGTTTCTATTCCGAATTCCTGCAAGAGAGCCCAACTGTGAGAAAACAGATTGCAGAGCTAGATCATTACCTAAATCTTGAAGATCTCATGAAGGCCACGAAGGAATTAGAGAAGACATTAGCACAAAGTGAGATTTCGGATAGCATCCGAACGAAAATCTCAGCTGCTTATAGAGAATTCAAAGAAAATAGAAAGTCTAATGCATCTGGTGTCGCCGTACGGTCTTCTGCGACAGTGGAGGATGGTTATCAATTCTCCTTTGCAGGTCAGGCGGAAAGTTTCCTTGGTTCAAATGGTTTCAAAGAAGTACTGCAATCAATCAAAGGTGTCTGGTGTTCTGCCCTTAATACACGTTCTGTTCTCTATCTCAATAGCAAGAGTGTTCCACTATCAAAAATAAAAATGGCTGTCATAGTTCAGGAGCTAATACCTGCCAAGTTTTCTGGAGTCATGTTTACAGCCAACGTCGTGTCAAATGACCGCAATCAGATGGTGATTGATGCTACCTATGGGCTTGGGGAAACCATAGTATCTGGCAGGGTGATTCCAGATAACTATATTCTAAGGAAAGGACCACTTCAAATCCTGGAGAAGAAACGAGGAAGAAAGGAACGTATGATGCTACCTCATGTTTCGAAGAAAAGCAGGAGCATTAAGGAAGAAGATACACCACAGCATATGCAAAAGAAATTTGCAATGCCTGACGAGGATGTGCTGAGGGTCGCTCGTCTGGGTAAAGAGATTGAACGCAGTTTTGGGTATCCTCAAGACATCGAATGGTGTATGCATGGTGACGAGCTGGTTGTACTTCAATCTCGCCCGATTACTACACTTCGTTAATCATCATATACAGTGATTCACCAGGCTCTACGGTGATAGCTTCAACTGGACAAACTTCTTGACATTTCATGCAGCCCATGCACATCGATGGCCACACAGGTGTAACCATCCATTTCCCTGGATTGAACGGGTCAGGGTGTTCATCCAGCGTGGGATGCATCAGGAATACTGCGGGGTCGCAGATGCCAAGACATTTCCTGCATTCTCGCGGATCCATCTCAACACCCTCTTTGTATCCGCATTTGTCATAATCGATGGATATCTTTGTCTTTGCCATATTCCTCACTCCTAGTAATTACCCGCCTGACCGGGGACTTCTTCTCTGGGAACCAATTCTAGAGCATCGTGAGCGCAGACATGCCTGCAGGTCCCACATCCAAAGCACTTGTCCTGATTCACGATGACTCGATCGATAGACGGAAGGTAGCGTAATGCACCGAACTGACATTGGCTCACACAACGCTTGCAGCCTTGGCACTTGTCAGCATCTACGTCAATAACATATTCGGCCTTGTACACAGTCTTTAGACCAAAATCATTCCGCAAACGAAGTCCGCCACATTCAGGGCTCTCGCATGAGCATATTGCATTAATGTACGGAACCGGCTGGAACCAGACTGACGCCACATAGCCCTTCTTATTCTGTTCCTCCAGGGCCTGGATAGCCTCTTCTCTGTCTAACTGCCATTTCTCGTCGACAGGGATGTATCTGTCCAGTTTGGGGATGATTTCACTGAGCGAGCCGAAGTTGATACAGACTGCATCCTTCACGCCTCGCTGCATCCATCGGCACAGACAGTAGTTCTTGATGATGGTCCCATTTGCTAGGTTACCAAGAATATGTTGAGCATCCTCCAGCGGTAACACCTGCCCGAAATGGCCATCGCCACGAATTGGATTTCGACTATGGCTTTCATTGTGGATTTGCCGCTCCGCCGCAGTCCGAAGGACCCTCCCAATGATTGGCATCTGCATCTTATAGCCAAGACCAATGGAGCTGAAGCCCATCACTTTACGGATGAACAGGGTTTCCATATTCTTCCACTGTTCTTCTAGGTAGGGTTTCAGTTGTTCACCGAGTTCTTCAGAATAGTTGCGGGCGTTCATGTACCATTTTCCGCCAGCGCCATGTTCCATACACCATTTACACACGGGGATTCACCAGACTAGTTCGGCATGTCACGAATTGACCTATATAAAACTCAATGGTGCCTAGTCATCCATATTCGACAAAAGCCCAATTGTGGAACACAGTACGTGAAAGCACTAAATTGCACAACAGGTGGCTCTCCTATTTCGATTCATCATTGGGATACGCGGAGGATCGGTTGCGAGAAACTACCGATCTTGATTTCCCAATCTTGCGTCATGCGATAGGCGACACATGCATCGGCAAGTGCGGTATGGCGTTGGTTATGATTGGCAATCCGCAATCTATCTTTTTCACTAAGGTATGGGAACAATTCCAGCCCAGAGGGAATACGGCGAAGGCTTTTCTCTTATGATGTACTGTTGATACTTAGTAAACTGTGCGGTGTAGGAGATGATACGACTTGTTGGCGTCCTTACAGAAGGTGGTGTGCCAGTAGAGATTCGATCCTTCATGGATAGTGATGGAGAGATGCTTATTGGAGCCTTAATATCGGCAGCCAAGATGTTATGTGCAGCCATGGACAGTGGTGAAGTACACCGTCTAGCATTCCGAGAAAATACATTGATTGTGTTTGAATCTAAGAGTAACTATACGGTTGTCGCTCTGGTAGACAAAGGCGTGGGGTATGCCGAAAGTCAGCTTAGAATTATCGCAGAGGAGATAGACAACTCAAATATTCCCGATGCGGATGGTAGCGTCACAAAGGAACATACTGCCTTAATCAACAAGATTCTTGACACATATATCAGACATGATATTGATATCAATTTACAACATACATTGGACATGATCTGGCCCCCTCTTGTCAGCGAGATTAGGAAAGACCCAGCACTCAAACAGCCCCTTAAGAGAGTTGACAAACGAGCAGAAACAACAGGGGTAGAAGAGAAGTGGAAGAAGCTCAAGTCACAGATACGGTACTCTATGGAAGATGCATTCGAGTATGCCCTTCAAGGAAGATTTGATAGGGCATGTGCTGCAAGTATTGATTCAAGGAATATCGAGGAACTCACTTTTGCCATAAAGATGGGGGCACTTGCATTGCAAATGACAGAAACCTCTGCACCACCCTTGAATGAATTGGCAATGAAAGTGGACGGAATAAAGGGCGATAATCCGTTCAGCTCCGCCATAGTTGCGTTGATTAAGTTTCTCTCTGGAGAAATCAGTTCAATAAACTACTCTGAATTCTTAGGAAAGGCAGCTGATGTATTTACATTCAGCACAGACCAATCGAGCCTATTACAATCATTTGTTTTCATGGATGGTGGAATCTCAGACTTTCCGGAATTTGCCGGACGTTTGGCTGACTACTTTCAAAAAGCAGCACCAGTTGCCCGAGCGTATATTTACTCGATTATTGATAGAGATGAAATATTTGACAAGCTTTACTCTGTTTCTAGTTACGACGATTTTAAGTCAAAAATGGGATTCTACAAAGGGCGAATCAAAGGGATACTTACTCAGCTAGCAAGCGTTCTTGATAAAAAAGTGGGAATATCGTCAGAACCGATTACCTGCACCAAAATGGCCTTGCAGGGCTCATTGCAGCTTCAGAATTACATCACACTACTCACTGCACTTGCTGAGTCACCCGTGTTGACCGTCAGCGAAAGGAAAGAGGTGCTTGAAGAGGTACTGGAGATCTATTGGAAGTATATCCGGAGCATTCTTCGTTTGAATATTCCAATCTTTGCTCATACCGTCGATAGCGTATTTCAAAGCCTCAGCGTAGCCTGTGCTGAATACTACCGGATAAGCACGGGAGCGGAGAGGGAGGCACACCTAGAATACATTGATGAGTTTCTGACTGATGTTTCTTTGGTAGTTCAGCGAGAATGGAGCAAACCCCCAATCAGGCTTTCCATTTTCGTGCTCATAAATGCCATAGGCCCTATTCTCTCCCGGGCGGGGAAGATTTCTCCGTCAGAAGTAGAGTTGCTGTACTCAGCAATGAAACAGTATGATAATGAATCAACAATGGGGCTTCGGGAAAGCAATCCGAGTGCGTATATGACAAATGTAGGAAATATGATGGTGTCAATAGCCGCTATGAGTACAAGGATTAGGCTTCCAAAAGAGAAGCGACCTATCACGATAGAGAGTTTCAGAACTGCACTAGCTGTTCATCAATGGTTTCTTTCTCATGGGATGGTCTGTCGTGATGATATCATGTCAGTCACATTCCTTGCAGGGCAGATACTTGAACTGCTAGATAGATCCGACGTTGAAAGAACTCTGAAAATTACTGTTGCATTAAATAGAATCGCCATCCAGGATTACTCAGAGTATGATTATGAGTTGGCAATGATGGGAACCCCTCTCTTGTTGCTTCTGATTCATGGAGGCAAAATCCTTGATGAACCAATTTATGAACAGTTGGTTGATGATTTACTCCAGCGGTGTATTGGTGCTTGGCGTAAATACGGATTTCATGAAAAGGCAGAAAATCTCGATAAGTTAATCCAGGGGGAGATTGGCAGGAAAAAGAAGGGATGAGAGGAGAGGGCTTCTCCCCACATTGCATATTCTTCACTCTGTTTGGTGTATACATCATTCAAATCGCAAGATTATGATGAACCCCGCTTTTCCATGTCCGTGACATCAACAAGAGTTTCATAGTCCTTAGCATCCCATCTGCCTTGCCACCACCAACCCTTGCCTTCCTCAAGGTACATTGGAATCTTCATTGCAGATATTAGGACTGACCAAAGATTAGTCACTACGATAATGAAGATGATGAAGATCCACATAAGTGACAGACCCAGACTGAAATTAATTTCAGGTGGCACAAGACTCTGGATGTCCTCCACGGTCACTAACAGCCACGTTCCAACATCTCCGTTGAATACATAGAAGGACTCAAGGGGCCATGGTACATTAATGAGAAATACGGCTAGAATGACCCACAACCCTGCAATGACAGCCTGTATCAGGAGGGTGACATTGTTTTCTCCTGCAAGGAAAAAGAGCAGTCCCTTGATAGCATCTAGAAAGATAAGCAACGCCCCCACGTACAGGAATACTAGAAATGTGGGACGAAAGACTGCCACAATTTGGGGTAGAAGTATAACGACGCCAAAGATCGTCCCAAATACAGCCTCGCCCAAGGCTTCCCAGCGACCCTTAGGTTTGAAGACACCACTTCCTATCCCAAGCAGACTCTCGAGGGGGGTCTTTTCTGTGGGGGGCTTACCTCTATCCAATAAGGACAATCCACCAATGATAATGAAGGAGTAGAGAAGAGATATGGCAATTATCACTGGGATACTAAAAGGAAAGTTCTGTAGGAACCCTAATCCGGGAAAGGCCAATCCAACAAGGTAACTGGCAACCACAAAAACTGCGCTCAATGCAACTAGTATCAACGCAATTCTCAACAAGGGATGGAAGTATTCAGCGGGAACTGGACCCACTTTCTTACCGGTACCTGCATATGCATTAGCGGCTTCTTTGGG
>CAZYLT010000018.1:4178-49038 GCA_964648855.1 uncultured archaeon | reverse complement strand
CTGCTACCTCTCCTGATTTTCGAAATTATCAGTATCAAGTGGTTTTATCAGAATTCCTTCAGAAGTTGCCTGTAATACTACCCGCTTCTCTATTCCTGCAAGTCGTCTAATGGTGTCAGGAAGAACCATTCTACCCTTTGCATCAACCTCACTAATGTCGCCATAGAGCGTGTGCTGCTGCCCTTCTATAAGGCCATCCCGAATTCTTACCACTCTGCCAGCATATGCCGCAACGCGAGGGTTGTGTGTAACATTGATGATTGTTGTTCCGAACTCCTTATTCATTTGCTTTAGAGTTTCCATTACGATTTCAGCAGTTTCGGTATCCAGTTCACCAGTTAGTTCGTCTGCAAGTAATAATTCTGGTTTATTGGCCAATGCTACACATATCGCTGTTCGCTGATTTTCACCGCCAGACATCTGGTGTGGTTTGTGGTTCTTTCGAGGAAGCATTCCTACTGATTCCAGCAGCATCTTCGCGCGTTCATCCGCTTTATCCTTGGGCGCTCCTGCAAGTTTCATTGGCAGCTTGACATTCTCTATTGCAGTAAGTCCGGGAACAAGATTCCCCGTTTGCCATACGAAACCAACCTTCTGTCTCCGATACAGCATGGCTCGGCGGTCATCAAGAAGTGTGACACTGTGTCCATCAAATAATATCGTTCCTGCAGTTGGTTTGTCTAATGCTCCAAGCATTTTAAGAAGGGTCGATTTTCCGGAACCAGAAGGTCCGATAATGGATAGAAATTCAGATTGTTCAACTTCAAAATCTAGACCCCTGAGAGCGATGACCTCTTTCATTCCTCTCCGATAGACCTTCATCAAGTCCCTTACTACAATCTTGTAGTCTTCTGATATTTCTTCGATATTTTCAGTCAAGTGTTTCACTCCATGTATTGTATGTCTTCTGCTATGTTCTTCTCCAATGTCTTTCGTGTAACTACATAGGTAGCTATCAGCGAAAACGAGTAGCTCGCAAAAATAATACCACCCAAGACCAGACCAGGAATTATTAGGGTCACCGGCAACCGCGACCAAAGCATTGCTGTTTCTGCCCCAAAATACACAATTGGCATGTTGATAATGAATCCCGTTAGTATAAAGCCTAGAAATGTACCGATAATCGCTGCAATCAGTAGCCCAATGCTTGTGTCAGCAAGCACAGAAGCTGTGATGGATCTATCTTCGGTTCCCAATGCCCGAAGAATCGAGAACTGCTTGCTTAGGTTGTTTGTTCTCATCAATGAAACAATGAACATTCCAGCTGATAGAAATATCAGCGTGAAAACTACGTTCATGGTGTAGATACCGTGAATCGATTGCCCTGCGTTAGATTCTATAGCGGCATTGATATCGGTATACGGTGATTCTATGGAAGAAAAGCTGTTTGGTGCCAGCTCATGCAGCCTCTCCATTACAACCTCGTATTCTGAAGGATTCTCTAGGTTCACGAGAAATCGTGTTACCTCTGTTGTGTTTAGGCTGTCATGAACGTAGTCAAGGTCCATGACAATGAATTGACGCGTACTAGGCATTCCAGGCAAGTAGGTCGTGGGAGAATACATTCCTGGCTCTCCCATAATGTCAACTATCTTACAATGGGAGATATTGTACCATCCGTCGCCCTTCAGGCGTACCGTAACTTGATCTCCATAGACTGGGGTATATCCGCTGTATTCATCCACCGGTTTAAATGATGAGAGAATGTTTGTATGGTTTTCTGACATCAAAGCGAGTGCATCCTGTGGAGATAGGGATTCGGTGAAGTAGGGCAACCAGAATCCGGCATCATACCATGAAGCCGGTTGCGCCGCGTAGACCATGATGCTATGATTTCTCCATCTGCGGAAATTATTGCTGTCAGCAGAATAATAGGAAATCGCACCAGTAACTGTTAATGCAGCAGTCACATGAGAAACGCCCTCAATTGCAGAAATATTACCAACAAAATCGGTGGTTATGTTATTCAATCCAGTTCTCACGTCTATTGTTACATCGGATCCAACTTGGAATTTGAAAGTATCAATCATATGGTTGTGTCCAGTATAGGCTGATACAGATGAAAAGACCCCGGCTGCAAAAACCATAGCGACAAACATTACACCCATGGACTCGCTTTTCTTGAATAGTGCGACAGTCCTGCCCATGACTCTTGCTCCTACACGAAAGACATCCAAGTCTATCCGCTTGAGCACCCTTGCCTTAATGGATGCCACTGGCCTGGATAACAATCTGGCAAATCCTATTATGAATCCTGCCAGAAAAGGCACAAGAGTGATGAGTAATCCGAGAGCCGACATCCCGTAATAACTGAACATAGAGGCGTAGACTACAATCTGCAATGTGGCATATCCGCAGACCGCGATTACACCTAAATCAATCCAAACGCTGCCCATTTCTTCTCTTTCAAGAAGTATATCTCTTTCAATGGTACTGTGAGCCTCGGTTGATGTCATTAGGAAAGACTTGATTGCAACTGGCAATGAAACCACAATGCCAACAGCAAATGCGAAACCGAATACTATGGCTACAGACTCAGGATAGAGTAAGAAGTCAAGACCTGCAAGCTGGGAAAAATCGAAAATGAAGAATAGTTTCACGGCGCTTGATAAATAGGCAGCTAATGCTCCTGTTCCAATGGCGCCAATGCTTCCTATGATTGCAGTCAATAGCGAACTACTGATTATCCATCTAAAGGCTTGCCATCCAGACCCCCCTCTCGTCTTTAGGGTGCCTACATCCTTTCTTCTCTCATCTGCCAATAGATTCGATGTGTAGTATACCAACATGACTCCCATGACAATGCTAGGGATGGAGAACGAGATCGCAATAGATCGCATGGCAGTAGCCCACGCAACGTAATCTCTCACAGCCTCAAGTACCTCGTATTCTGACACGAATGCATATGGCAATGCAGCCTGCTCAATACGTTTTCTCAGATTATCCAGTTCCTCTATCAGAAAAGCGGGGTCTTGATCCAACATCCACTCTTTATCGAGAGTCAGCCAATATGCCTCTCGTATCCCTGAGTATTCACCGTAAGGGAGCTCTGCAAATCTCGAAGATAATCCTTCATTGGTTGTTATCATATGAAGACGGCTGATTAGCTCTTCACCGGAATACCGCCAGTATTCATCCATGAAAATGTTGGAGTCAAACACGCCCACAATCTGGTACGTCTTGCTATATTCGACTCTGCCTGATTCGGGCGAATAATACGTAACATATGCGGTATAATCATCCCCTATTTGCAGTTCCAAGCGATCCATCGTATGTCGTTCTATCAGGCAGGTCTGATCGGTAAGCAGAGATGTGTCTGCATTCGTTTGTATAGCATTCGGAAATTCATCGAAGAATGACCGAGCTATACCGAGGTAGACTCTATGTTCGTATCTCCAATCCATGTGGTCTTCTTCTTCGTAATAGGTTTCTATGAAATTCACCTTTTCCAGATCTTCGACAACCGCTTCGGACGTCATTGAACTCCTGATATCGTAAAGGGACGTGGTGTTTTGTCCATAGAAGGAAGATGTAATGGATACTTGCATGTCAAATGGGGTGTCCTCAGTGAAATTACCCAGCACATCAGGAGCCGCATTATCGACATAGAACACTAAGCCTCCTAACACTCCTGCTGACAATGAAAATATGACGAATGTAGCCAAGACTTGTGGAGCTCTAGACATGAGGCGCGAAATCAGAAACATTCACTGTTCCCCCCACATAATTCCTGTTTCTGCCCACGCAGCATTCAATGCTTCCGACAGATTGACCCTAATTCCTAAGGCAGCGACTACCATGATGAATATGCTTACCATTGCTGCGAAAAAGAAAAAGATGATGCCCAATTGCAGATATGGAACTACAGCATAGATAGTCACCGGGAAGATGTATGTTGTTGTAGAATAGGTCATCAATGTATTCATCACAAGTAGCGGTGAATACCCAACTAAGAGAATCAAACCAATACACATTAGAACCAACATCTCTGCTGCTTGGACCTTCAGTACATCTCTCCTGTCAGCCCCCATAGCCCTCAGAAGTGCAATTTCCCTCCTTCTATTTCGAATTCCCTCAAATGCATAAATCACAAATCCTGCTAAGATTATTGTAGTGGTTGCCACGGTCAGCATAGTATCAACTGACCTGTCGATTTGAAATGCAGTCTGAGATAGGTAATTTGATACCTCATGTGTAGTGGAGGCGTACCCCTCAGAGTAAATGGGTGGGTCTGTTGACATACTAAGAATGTCTTCCAAGATTTTCGTTGTGTTGGCTCCCTCGTTTACTCTGGTACACAGTACGTTTTGCGAATTATTCACTAGATTGTACTGACTTTCCATATACTGTCTGTTGACCCAAATTGTACTCGCGCCTACCTGAAGAGGGCGCCACCACCAGGGGTTATCCTGATTTGACCCGGTGTCCATAAGCATGGCATCGGATAGAGCTGTGGTAATACCTATGATGGTGAATACAAACACTCTCTCCACATCATCTCCAGGTATTGTAAATCCTCTCAGAGTATCTCCAACTGACAACTCATACGCTTCGGCTATGTCCTCAGTTATAATAGCTCCAGTGGATGATGAACTTAATGCGTCTAGCATCGGCTCCAATGAGGAATTCTCTAAGGGGAAACCCAAGTAGTCGTAGCCCACGTTTTTGTAGACGTCTGGATTCATGCCAACAACTTGGACCTCATCTGACCTCCCTGCAGAGAGAAATAAATCAATCACTGACAAGTGAGCTACGGCCTCAACTTGAGGATGAGTTGAGATATTCGTTGTGAAGTTATCCCATTCTGCTTGTTGGCTGGGTTCAAGGTGGAATGAAAGATCGCCACCAAATGCAAAACGGGCATGATTCATTTTTGTCACAGGTAAAGATGCACCAATGACGGAATTGGTCCACCCTATACTAATCGCTAACACGAGCACGAGGATTGCTGGTCCTGCTGATGAGGCGCTCTTACCAATCCTCCTTATACCAATATTCGAGGACATTTCACCTGCAACTTTGTGCATGTGTCTTGATATGAAACGAGCTCCCCTTCTTACTAATCTGATTGTAAGGCTACCCAAACTGAGGAATATGGTAAGAGGAGTTAACGTCAAAATCATGCTGAAAAGGGGATTGTATTGAATGCCAATATCTGAGGTATAGACCAAAACAATGAGTAGAATAGAAAGCGTTAGCGTTAGAGCATCCCATCTTATGATTCGCAGTCCTCTCGACAATTTTGCTAATTTGCCGGTACTCTCTATGACTGCTTCCCTCATTTTGTATACCGCCCTATAGAGAATATAGGTGGCAATTGGCAGGGTAAATCCAATGAGAACAGCAAATATTATGGAATCTATAGTTATGAGAAACGGTTCCGTGAATAATAGAAGTGGTTCAAATTGAAAGAATCCTGTAGCCATACTGGCGATTCTACTGAATATTGCTCCAATACCCAAGCCCAAGGCAGTGCCCAATGCAGATAGCATCACTATCTCACGGAAAATGATTTTGTTCAAATCCCCCTCTGAAGCACCTCTGGACATGAGCATATTCATTTCGAATTTTCGTTCATATACATTGTGTCTGATTGTCAGAAATAGCACGAGAATGAGTAATAGGAATACACCGGTGGTCCTGCCTATTTGCCCTAGTCTCTGTGTCAAGACCCAATTCATGAAATAGCTGATTCTATTCCCAATTCTATTATTGACATTGTAGTCCGAGTATCCTCTGTGCTCTGGATACCAATTGTCAAATCTCTTGATTTCTTCGGCAATATTCTGCGTAAATATCAATGATGCCCGTGCATCGAATGGCGAAAGCTGGCTACGATCGATATCAAGGTCTACTCGCCTATCAACATCTGTACCAAAAATGTTGCTCTCGTTGACTAGTGCTACGGGTCTGCTGTAGAAATCATAGTAGTAGAATTCCGAGCTGAACATGTCACTATAGTATGAGTAGATTCCCACAATCTCAAGTAGCATACCCGTTCTCTCTCGTTCCCATCCGCTGCCCACCCAGTATGTGAAATTGGCAGTGTCCCCCAGCTTCCAATCCATTTGTTCCACTGCTGCCTCATGAACTGCAATCTCAGTATCGGATTGTGCTGGGCGACCTTGGATATATGTGAAGGCATCAGGAAAAGCGTCAATATAGGACGGCGTGGGTGCCTGGACAAGCCCCCAAATCCCTGGCTCATACTCATAGCCATTTTCCGTAGAAGTGTTTACGGCAAGTATCTCTGTATGGACTCCCTCAATAGACTCTGCAATTGTAACTCCGTTGATAGCCGACACTTCATCAACCAGCATGGCAATCCCTGGCCCTTCAACCGCCATAGCGATTGGGCCGACCTGCTCCAGTTGATTATCCCATTCATAGACAGAGTACGAGTCAACGTACACAAAGATTCCCATGACCATTGACGTAGCGAGAAGTATACTCAGGAGTGTGACGCCCTTTCTTCTCATGTTTGAAAATGCTTCATATCCCGCTGGAACAGCTGACATACTCTACCCTCTTATTTCACATCAACAATGCTGCCATCTCGAATTGTGTAGACCTTGTCCATCCTCTCTGCTGCCTCAGGGTCATGAGTAACTGTGATGAGAGTTCCCCCTTCTCCCTTTGTGAGATTGACCAAGTGTTTCATCACGTTTTCACCGGTGACCTGATCCAAATCGCCTGTCGGTTCGTCGGCAAGAACAACAACGGAACTCGTTGAACCAGGGGGCTTTGCGAGAGCCCGAGAAATCGCAACGCGTTGCTGTTCCCCGCCGCTCAATTCGTCCGGCCGATGTTCAGCTCGATCAGTAAGTCCCACAAGTTCAAGCAAATAGTCAACCCTTTCTTTCCTTGCATCTTCTTCCACTCCCGCAATAAGGAGAGGGAGCTCCACATTCTCATAAGCAGTCAGTACAGGGAGGAGATTAAAGAATTGGAAGACGAAACTGATTTTGTCACGACGAATCTTCGTTAGCTGCTTCTCAGTCATCTTGGTTATATCCACGCCATCAATCATGACATTGCCTGTAGTCGGCCTATCAAGCGCCCCTATCAGATTAAGCAGTGTAGTCTTTCCAGAACCGCTAGGGCCCATAATGGCAATTGCTTCCCCACGATTGACTTCTAGATTAACCCCTCGCAAGGCATGAACATCTACTTCCCCCATATGGTACACTCGAGATACTTCTTGCAGATTGACAATGAGGTCGTTGGACATCAGTTCCTCCTCCATTATTACGACTACTCTATTATTAGTAGTCCATTTAGTCTTTTCCGATAAAGCATCCGTTGTACTACCCCTTCTTCTTGAGCGCAAGAAAATGAGTTTCATCGAAATAGACAAACCTTTATCTGACAAGCATATTCTTTGCTCATATAACATTAGAGAGAGTTGAGCCGGCAGTGACAGGTGGAGTTACGTCAATGAAGTACGAGTTCTTCAGCTGGAGGGGCTTTGTCATTGGCGCGGCTAGTATTGCACTCGTCTTAGTTATCCAGTCCTATGTTTCATTTCCTGTCATTTGGGTAGAACGCGCGCTTCTATTCGCAATCCATCTAGTAGGCTCGTCTATCATTGTTGGAATTGCATCTGGAAGCGTACTGGTGTTCTTGTTTCCGCCACAACAAGATGTTATTGGGTTAGCAGGTCTTGGTAGTGATGATGCAACTCAGCATATTGCGCTTTTTCTAGTGATCCTTGCATTAGTGCAACCCATCTTTGCAGGTTTCATCTTCTTCTTCGACTATTATGGCCAAGACCCATTCATCATAATATGGGTGATAGCAGGATTCGCAGCCCCTAGCGCTGGTTTTGCGTCAGCTATGTTTGATAGGACTAATGCCCTGGCTGATGATCTTGCAATCTACTTCACAGAAAATGAGAGGCTCGAATTATCTTCCCTGAAATGGCTACAGGGGCATGGTCCCAGAACGACTGTATATCGCATGGGTATATTGGAGAGTGCAGCAGCAAAAGTCAAGGGCGTCCGCTTAAGGGGTCACGAAATAGTGCGAGTAGCAGACCAACAAGAAATAGAGCGCAATGTCTGAGTATTATTCATGTCTATGCTTCATATGGACGAGCAGACCTTCTTCAGTCCAGGCAACCCAATTGCATTTCAGGCAGGTGAATGATTTGCTACCTAGTCCAAATCTAGGTTGTCCCTTCTCCTCTAGTTCATAGATAGTGCCGCCATAGCCGCTGCTTTTCTTGGTTTCAATGCTAAATCGCTTATGAAAACAGTCTTCACAAATACAGAGCTCTCTCATTTTTTCGTAGGCGAAGTTTTCTTCCAGTGTTTTTGCTCTGGCTGGCATCTCGAAAAGCTTACCACAGCTTTCACAGCGCGTTTCGGTTATTGTGATCAACTCTTGTATCGATATCTATGATGATTTATCACGGTCATCATTGTTTATCTCATTTGTTGCTATCTCTTAGTATCTTTTCAATTTTTACTGTTAACATGGCGATATGTAAATATGTTTAGAGTGAATTCTCAAATAGCTCTGCTGCAGTTCTGAATACGTCATCAATTCCTTCTCCTGATAAACAACTACACTCGATAAATGCTACAGGGTGTAGCGAATCTTCTTCACCCAGTTCCTTTGCCATTTCCTCGGCCAGAGCAAACCCCTCTTGGGTTGAAACAGGAGCATCCTCCATTTCATCGAATTCAATAGGCTCTTCCTTCCTAAGGTCTTTCTTGTTGCCAACTATCACTATCGGCGGTTGGGTTTCGTAATGTATCAACGCCTCCTTTAGCCAGAAAGCAATGCTATCGAAGCTCCATCTGTCTGCCACTGAATAGACGATAATTATGACACTGGCATTAGAGTAGTAATCTCCCCGTGATATATTCAAGTCGGCTGCTTTATCAAAGAGCCAAACAGTGGTCTTCACTCTATGGTTATCAAGCTCATACATCTTCGAATATGCGTAGGGTTCAACGACTTCCGCATTTGCGTCATAGAGTTCTGGGCTGAATTCCGCATTCCGGAGAATCGAACCCTTTCCAACTCCTTCCTCTCCAAGTATGATTACCTTGGTTTCGACCAACGGTTTTATGACATGAGCGGGCGATTTTTTGGGCTTGCTTTTTTCCTCAAGAGAGACTGTGTCGGTAGTTTCTGGCCTGGCATCCTTTTCTTTGAGTTCCTCACTAGATTCACCTCTCACCTGATTCGATATTGACCTGGCACCGGTAGCTCGTGTTTTCGAAGAAGCCGCTATCTTGGATTTACCTGAAAGCGATACTCTGACCTTCTCCGTTTTGACATCTTCACTATTGTATGTGGGGGATAAGAACTTGTCACTTATTTCATCAACAGCAGAGAGAGCCTCTTCGAAGCCATCTAAGTCAGCTGATTCAAACCTCGAATCCTCTGGAGCTTGGGTATTGATACTCTCCGCAGTAATCTCAGGGACTCTTTCTTTACCAGACTTCTCGTCCGCTTTTGAAGTAGCGGTGGCATCTCTAACTCCGATATGTTCCATAGTATCCTCTAGGAGTCCTGGAGCTAATACCTTCCCGTTGTAACGGAGGAAGATTTCTAGTTCTTTTTGAACATCATCAAAGGATTTGTTCTTCACTTTGATTTTCCTCTTAATAGATCCCTTATCCCGTACCTCGACATATCCTGGCAGTAATGCAATGGAAATGGTTGTCCCTGGTATTCTCAGAACATTGCAACTCCATTCAAGCTATGAATACCTCTTCCTGTTCCGAGTCTTAATCTTTTCGCACCCATGCATGCAAATTAAAAGGCAAAACACAATTTGATACAAACAGAAAGAAATATCTCCTACGATTAGGCTTCTGGAGACTGAGGTTGACAAGAGAATGACAGACATTGATTTCAGAGACTACGTTGACGTGATAGAAGATTGGCCTGAACCGGGAAAAGCTGTGTGTGATATTAGCAGGCTCTTGGAGCATCCCAACATATTTCACGAGGCTGTCGTCAAGCTCGCTAAACCCCTTGTCGAACTTCAGCCAAACAAAGTTGTAGGAATTGAGCAGAGAGGTTTAGCACTTGGAAGTGCAGTAGCCTATTATCTTGGTTGTGGCATTGTTCCTGCTCGTTCGATTGCCTATTTGCCTGAAGATTACTCGCGTCCAGTAGAATGGATGCCATCAAGCAGATTTGCGGATAGGCGGCTGGCACTTGTCTCAGAATCGATTGACCCTGGAGACCGGGTTGCAGTTGTGGATGATTGGCTTATTCAAGGGACTACTGTCTTAGCTGTTACAAAAGCCATAAACAAGCTCGGCGCACAGGTTATTGGCGTGGCATGTGTCATAGATAATCTGAGTGAAACAAGACGGAAACTGCTTGGTCGGCCTGAAGTTCACTCGCTGATTACCAATCTTAAAACAGATGTATTCAACCCTGTTGACTAATTCGAATATAAAAAAAAGGCTAGAAGCTGAGGGGTCATCCCTCAGCATTCAGTTCATTCTTCTTCTTGCTCTCTTAGTTCTCGTCTTAGGACCTTACCCACCATTGATTTAGGAAGTGTGTCTACAAACTCAACTTCTGTGGGAACCTTGTATGCTGCCATCTTCTCCTTGCAGAATGAGCGAATCTCTTCTAACGAAGATGACTGGCCTGGTTCAAGCACAATGAACGCTTTGACGGTTTCTCCTCGAACTTCATCAGGAACACCAACCACTGCCGCTTCCTTCACCTTGGGATGCTCAAAGAGAACCTCTTCCACATCCCGGGGCCAGACTTTGAAACCAGAGGCGTTGATGAGGTCTTTTTTCCGATCGACAATGTAAGTCCAGCCGTCCGAATCCATTTTTGCAATATCTCCAGTAAACAACCATCCGTCACTACTAAGCACGTTCTCGGTTTCATCAGGACGATTGTGGTATCCCTGCATGACCTGTGGTCCCTTAACAGCCAGCTCGCCCACCTCTCCAGCAGGAAGATCCTTGGACCTGTCATCCAAATCGACTATCTTGCTATCTGTGCTGGGAAAGGGCAGCCCAATCGAGCCAATCTTACGTTCTTCCTTGTCAAGGGGATTAGCATGAGTCACTGGTGAAGCCTCGGTCAATCCGTAGCCTTCAATAATGAGTGAATTTGTTGCCTCTTCGAATTTCCTAGTAACTTCTGCTGGCAGTGCCATTGCTCCCGCAATAGAGAGTTTGAGCGAAGTTATGTCATACTTATGGACAACATCAGAGCTATAAATCGCAATTGCCAAAGTAGCAACAATTGGGAAGAATGTCGGATTGAGCTTATCCATCTTACCAAGAAGGTTCTCAATATCTCTTGGGTCGGGAATGAGAATAATCCCACAACCCCATGATATTGCTAGGTTCATCGAAACCGTCTGCCCGAAGATATGTTGCATTGGCAATGCTGCCACAAAGAGTTCTTTTCCTCTATCAGCCATCCATGACATCCAAGCACCACACTGCTCACAGTTTGCTTTCAGGTTGTTGTGCGTGAGCATTGCCGCTTTGGGAATGCCTGTTGTCCCTCCAGTGAATTGATACACTGCAAGGTCCTCATCTGGGTCAACAACGACAGTAGGCGGCTCTGGAACTGCTTGGTCCAACCACTCATTCCATTCCAAGTCACCCTTCTGGAGTGGAGGCACATCTTTCATCTGCTTTCTATACACAATCAGTGGTGCCAGTATTTGTTTTATCTTGCTCATTGGATCCCAACCAGCAGTGACAATGACATTGTCCAAGTTACTCTCCTGCCTGACAGCGTTTACTGTCTTATAGAAGAAGTTCAACGTAACCATTGTCTTGGCTCCCGTGTCTTGAAGGTAAATTCTCAATTCTTTGGGCATGCTCATTGGATTCACCGGTGTCACAATTGCGCCTGCCTTTAAGGCTCCAAAATAAGATATAACGAATTGGGGGCAATTCGGAAGCATTATTGCCACCGTATCTCCTTTTGTCACACCCAGTCTGGCGAATCCGTTTGCTGCTTTATCAACAAGTTCACCAAGCTCCCGATAGGTTATCTCTACTCCTTCGTAATGCAGTGCTATATTATCAGGAAACTCTTCTACAGCTCTGTCAAGATATGCCCAGAGTGGGCCATCAGGTATTGAAATTTCACGCGGCGTATCGCCGACATAATGATCGTACCAAGGTCTATCCAACTTAATCTCTCCCATAGCCATGCGTAGGTTAGCTCGTAATGTATAACAGCATTTGCTCCAATTTATTCTTTGCGTTGAGATTTGGCGCCAATACAAGTCAAGATATCCTAATATGAAATGCCTCTCGAGCACAAACCAATAGGGTTCTTGCAACAATGCTCATTGTATTAGGCTTGGGGTCATCCGTTTCAGCCATAACAGACGCGACCATTTTCTGAAGATCACCATCTCTCGACCCTATTTCAAACAACACTGATGTGAATGGACTAGTGAATACTCTCTGGGCCAGCTTCAGAGGACCGATCTCGCGTCCAAAATCTGCCCTCCATAATTCATCATACTTCTCTAAAGCATCCTCACTAAGGTTATTTTGTTGCAAGCACTTGGATAGAACCTTGCCTCCGATTCTGCCTGCTTTCATTGCGTATCCTATTCCTCCTCCTGTCAGAGGATTTACCATGCCCGCGGCATCGCCCATCAGAATGCATCTTTTTGATGACGTCCTTTCAATTGTTCCGCCCGTAGGTACTAGGGCTCCCGCTGCAGCAGAAATATCCGGATTTGCTGGCAATAGCTTGTTGTGTTCTAGGAATTGGACGAATTTTCGGAAAAGAATTGGGAGGCCCCTAGCCTGTGGACCTTGCACCCCGATTCCCACATTGACAGTTTTGCGCTTTGGAAAAATCCAACCATAACCCGGCATGTTATTGAAATTTGCAAAGAAGTGATATCTTCTATTTCTTGAATACATCTCATCTATCTCTGTTTTCGGGATTGGGATCTCTGACACCCTACACGGAGTTACATCTTGTTTTGCCCATCTCTTGTTAAGACCCGTGTTCCTTGCAATAACGCTGTTTACGCCATCTGCTCCAACAATTGCTCTGGAGGCAATCTCTTCGCCGTTGGATAGACGAAGGATTACCTTGTCACTCGTGATTTGGCAGCCCTTTACAAAGGAGTTTTGTTTCGTAGTTGCTCCAGCGTCAACAGCGGCGTCAAGAAGTGCGGCATCAAATTTTGTTCGGCGGGCTACTGCCATCTGTACTCCAGAATGCAACGATATCCATCGATTTGGCGAATGTAGAATACCCCCTCTACATATCCCATCTAGAAATTCAGTTGTCCTCTTCTTGAGATAGGGAAATTCATCAATGATGTTCAAAGAGAAGCCGCCGCCGCAGGGCTTATCGCGAGGAAACTCATCCCTGTCGATTAGCAGGACGTCGTGCCCAGCTTCTGCTAGATGCATTGCGCATGTTGATCCCGCTGGGCCTGCGCCTACAATGGCTACATCATGCATATTCTACGACTCCGATGTTTCTTCAGTTATTCTATTCGCTCGCTGCTCAAAACATATGTATAAGTGCAGCGTCTTTACATTCTGAATAAACCTGACGTCCAGACGATTTCGGAGCTTATACAGAATGAAACAGGAACGAAGATACGGACCACTCATATCCACCTTTGCGGACTTGACTTCGAGTAGTAAGAAGATTAGTTTTGCATCTAGATATGGTATATTAGTTGTTTTGCTTCTTGACACCATATTAATTGGGTACGTTCTCGTTTCCATTGTATTACGTCTGCAAATTGGAGGGCTTGCTCTAATTGATTCGCTTCCGATAGCAATGTATGTCTTGCCTTTGTTCGTATTTCTTTCCTTAATCATCCGCGCACACTACAAGGAGTTTAGCAAAATCCCATCGATTGCAGTGATGATTATTGCCGGCGCCATTTTTGCCGCTATATCTCCTCTCTCTGTAGGCTTCATAATCATATCACTTGCTAATTTCATCTCATCCTTCTGGGTTATCTCAACGACCACAGTAACAGTGAATATTGACCGCTCATCAATAAGCAAGAAAACAATAGCCTACCTTGTTTTGCTAAATCTGGTAGGCCTGCTGTTCCCAGTATCTGTCTATTTGATGGGAAGCATCCCCATCAACTCGGTAAACTACAATCGGCAAGGTAATGTCTTCCTCGAAATAGACACGAACCAACTGACCTCTGATGATATTATTCTCAATAATGACTCCGCGGTTATTCAGGATTTGAAGGAAACCGGTTATGGACTGGATTTCGTCATCAAATATGGCAACAATGAATCATGGAATATATTACGTGCTACCCTTAGAAATGTGACGGGCAACGGAATTGCTTATTCAATTACATTGGATGCCAACCGGAGCAACCTGGTCCCTCCAAATCCAACCATCCTAGGAACAAATGATATTATTTTGAAATTATATCAGAGATATGCATCCATGCTTTTCGATTTGGTGGAAGTATTAAACTCAACCCATATCCAGTCTGATCCGAGTTACATACTATTTGATATGACTCTCTCACCCGAAGAAAGAGCGCTTTTTATGAACCAAGTCCGCCAAATTGACTTGTATGGATTTTCAAGCTTAGTCAGTTCCACAATTGCCGCGATAAATCAAACTTCTATAGAAGGCTATGGAACTGAACTCAGGATGACATGTGAGGAATATGGCTTGTCCGCTGGCCTTGTAGTCAATAGCTTCGTATTGGATGATGCAATTGATGGTGACAGCACTATTATGCTGGCCTGTGGGGCAACAGCGGAGATGTTGAAAGACTTCACCAATAGTCAGATAGACTGCATTCGCTCCTCCTTTTCTAGCTATATGGCGGGTGATGTGGGAGAGTATTTGTGCTATGCATTCTCAAATCTTCAAGGCTCAACGATTACCAGTCTTAGGCTTGGCGAAATCATGCCACTTTCCTCTCCAAATCAAGTATCCGTTGATTCCTATCATGAAATGAATCTGCTCGCAAATGATATTGCGATAGCATTGGGAAACGGTGCTCAGTCGGTGACTGTGGTTGATCTGAGAAGGGGATTGATTTTGTTTGGGTCAGATTTTCTAACTGATTTGGAAGCAATGTTAGATTCGACTAACGAAGTTCCTATCACATACACATTCAGAATATACGCTCTAAGAGCTGTTATCCAGGCCATTGATGCATTCGTATAGCGCCTTCCTGGATTATCTGATTATTCAGGTGGCTTTAGGTAGACTTCAAATACTCCCGCCCAAATGTCACTAGATGGCTCAGGTTTGATTAAAAGATTCTTATCTATATTCACTGCAACTGGCCTGTTATCCGTTTTCTTCCAGATATCACTGAAAATGAGTGAATGAATGTTGGTCTGAAAATCCTCAGTAACCCTAGATATATTCGACTCCACATAAGCCCTATCTATTCCAACTGAAGTCCAGTCCACATTGGGGCGGAACATTTGTTCCTCATTCACCGCTCCAACTTTCTTGTCAAACGTGTAGCCGATTCCTCCCACGAAATGATATACCCCTTGGTGGACTTGTGCCTCATCATTCATCACTACCAAATTATTTCCGCTAAGAAGTAAGTATTCTGGTTGTGCAACATCAAATGGTATCCTTGCTGCCTCGCGCGATACATCATCAAGTTTCATCACTTTCTTCAGAAATTCATCAAGTGTTCTAATCTTGCGAGCGTACAAGAGCGGCTTGTAACTTCCAATATGCACAATATTTCTCGTTTTACGAAGCAGTGTATCCACTATTCCCTGACATCTTTTCAGGAACTGAATTCGATCTTGCTTTTCTTCAAGCAAACGTCCAGCAGCGATGGAAATCTTCAGATAATCCAATTTTTTGAATCTAGAGATGATAGTCCTTGTTAGGTACATATCATCCTCCGCTTCAAAAAACCCGTCCTCTGATGCTAAGGAAACGGGCAGTGGATTTTCCATGTATATTTGCCGAGGCTTTTTGAGACCTTTTTCTTTAAAGAATATCCCAATGTCCATGCCATAACGCGGCAAATCAGCTAATTGCCGGACAAAAAGCCCGTCGGGCACTATCTCCTTAGCTCGTGATTTTCGGTATATCTGGCCATATCTTGAGAAAAGGTCTGTCCTTGACAACTTCTTAACCACCTAGCTCTACTATATTCTGCCCTTTTTGTGTATTAATCTCTTAGGGTGATGCTTTGAGCGCCCATTATAGGGGTTATGCCATAAGGTATAAAGCAGAGAGTCGCTGCAAACCGATAGTGTTGTATTGTAAATTGCTCTCCTCTGATATCGAATACACACACATCGTTGGTGGCCATAATGGAGAAAAAAAACAAAGGAGCAGTCTTGCTCGGCCTTGGTGCAGTAGCTTTCTTAGCGTCGATTGCCCTGATTCTACCCATTCCAGAATACTACCTGCTATCCTTGGTCCTGACGTTTGTGGGAATTGTTTTGCTCGGTATCGGTGGTGCAATGATAAAAGGTTTCGACCGGTCTCTTGATCCTGAGCGAGAGGCGTGTTACTACTGTAAAGGCACCGGTAGAGTAGAGGAAGCCGGAGAGGAGAATGTGTGTCCTCGGTGTGGTGGGACAGGAATTGCTCCTGAAGAAAGCTCCTAAGGAAACACTCAGCACATGCAATATATGAGAATCCGAAAGCAATATCTGCAAATCTTTGAGGATAATATCTCATGCTGTTTGCTTCTTCACCTCTAGTCGTTGGGCATAGAGGTGCGCCTACTATTGCTCCCGAGAACACAATGCTATCTTTTCAGAAGGCATGGAAACTCGGTGTGGATATGATTGAACTCGACGTGCAGGCCACCAAAGATAGGCAGCTGGTGGTTATTCATGATTATGAGCTTTCTAGGCTTACATCAATCGAGGGATATGTGGGTGAAATGGACTACTGCGAATTGGTTCAATTAGATGTGGGTGAAGGGGAGCAAATTCCTCTTCTGATTGATGTTCTGAGTTGGGCTAAAGGAAAAGTAAAACTGAATATTGAGATAAAAGTACCCGAGATCGAGCATGACTCACTTCAATTGGTAGATGACTCGGGGATGCTTGATTCTGTATTAATCTCGTCCTTCATTCAATCGGTGATTGAGAAAATGAAGGATATGAACCCCGACGCATCGACTGCTTTGCTACTCAATGAAATTGACCAGTCGAGTATCCAGAAAGCGAGAGAATTGAATGCTAATGCAATCAATCCGCTCTTCTTTGCTATGCCAGAGAATTTCGTTCAAGACGCACATGAGGCTGGTTTGGAAGTACTACCTTGGACTGTCAATGATAGGAGTATAATGCTGGAATTGATTGAGCGGGGTGTTGACGGTATCATCACTGATCTCCCTGATATTGCACTCTCAGCGAGAACGGAATTTGATAAGAGCCACTAAGCAGATGTCCTAGAAATGGTTAATCTATAACACGTTTGATGAACGCTTCTACGTGGGGATACGCTTCCTTTCTTGTCGGGTGACATGTAATGACATGTTCAGCATCCTGAATCACTTCAAGTTGCTTGTCTTTTGAGGAGATCTCGTCAAACACATATTTTCCGCTTGAGGGGTCTATTGTCTTGTCTGACCCCGCTTGGACAACGAGTGTAGGAATATGGACCTGACCAAGAATTTCTCGAGTATGGTCGGCGAGCTTAAGAAGTTCATGTATGGCAGAAAGTGGTTCTCGCGAGTACTTCGTTCTCGGAAGGTCATACATCTCGGGAATATATGACAAATCTACCTCTCGGTATCTTATGATTCTCTTCAATATGGGAACAAATTTAGCGGCTATTCCTCCAATCTTAACAGCGGGAGAAAAAAGGACCTGTCCGGCGATGTTAGGTTCATTTATGCTAAGGTTTAGGCAAAGCAATGCGCCCATTGAGAGACCCGAAATGAATGTATGTTCCATGTCCCATGACTTAACAAATTCAAGACCTTCCAAGGCAGACTCATACCAGTCTCTCCATGATTTTTTTGCTAAATCTTCAGGCTTGGTTCCATGACCACTTAGACGTACAGAAAATGAGGCGATGTTTCTGTCATAGAGAAAATCGGCTAGACTGGCCATTTCATCAATATCTGCGCAGAATCCATGAACTGAAAGAAAGGCAATATTGGATGAAGGAGGTTTGCGAACTTTTCCGCCAACCTCCGCATCCAATGTTTCTCATCCACTCCAGGAATCAGTCTTCAAATCCGGGTCGGCCTAAGCTTGCTTCTTCAAGAAGTTCTTCTCGCTTCTTAAATGAGAAGCCGCTTCGAAGCATTCCTAATCTTACTCCCGCTGATAACCAGCCAATGAAGTTTAGAATCTCAAGGCCAGTAATCAGAATGACCAACAACGTAATCGCGCCAGACACCTGTAGAGCGCTTGGGAATCCAGAGAAGGTAGCTAGAACATAGACTGCGATTATCGCCCCAAGGACAATTCCTGCAATCGTGGTCAATCTAATCAGCATTCCCTCGATTGGATTGCCTGTGTCCTCTACCTTTGCAGCCAGGCTAAGATTGATTGATAACACCAACGCATAGCTTATTGCGTAGAGTGCAAGCATGATTGCAGCGGCAGTGAGTGCCATATGAGTGATGCCCTTGAATGCCTGTGCAACAATCGGGATGAGAAGTGCGAATAGCATGCTCAAACCACTTAGAACATCTCCACCGCTTATTCCACGCCCATGAGCATATCCAACAATGGCAACATTTCTGATTAGCAATGCTAGTATTGGAAGAGCAAGGACAGTTGGTGCCTGTGTTGCCAATGGAATCCCTGCAAACAGTTGCACATTGAACCAGAAACTAGTCGGCCAGAGAGCTGAAGGACCGCTGCCAAGTCCGCCGAGTACAATGATTACAAACATTGCTGAAGAAGCAAGAGTGACGATAACTGCTAAAGTGCCTTGTTGATAGTATGTCAGGCCTCTGACCTTTGTTTCTATCATCAATAGCGCTTGAGTCACTATTAGGATGATATAGGCGATGACTACGAAGTTTGCAAGGACTACGGGATGCACCAGAATGAAAATGGCTGTAAGCACTAGCGGTAATCCCGTAAGAACATCTGTTCTTCCAGCGTAAATAGCTCCCATCATGAACAACACAGCTGCTGGAGCCCAGCTTATGAAAAGATTGTATCCAATGATTTCAAAACCTGCCATGGAAAGTTCAGAACCGAGACTAGGGCCAAGATACACTCCAATTATGCCGAGTGCAGCGAAAAATGCCATGATATACTTCTTGCCACCTGTGACAAGATCCTCACTAACAACGGTCGCCTTGATCTCTTTCTTTCCTAGTCTAGGTCCAAGCATAACCCAAAACAGAAGCGAGGCACAGAATCCCCATATAAGAGTGGGGTCAGTAATATAGCCTGTTTCTGTATATACGCTCCAGGGAATCCATACCGGGTCATCACCAGCCATCTGCAATGGGCCCACAAATACAGCTACTGCTCCAACGAGCACTGTCAAGAATCCGGTCAGGCCAAAGGCAAATTTTCCCTTGTCAGTACTTCGGGCATAGGCTCTCGTATTAGCTAAAGGACTCCACCAATACAATAGGGAGAACACTTGTCCTATGATGAGTGCGATGTAGGCGAGATAAACTACAATGGGGTTGATTGCTTGTCCAATTGCTAGGGCAGGGAAGGCAAATCCATTGAGAATTCCTGCAGCAAATCCCTTCCATCCCTCGCTGGCATCTGTAAATACAACTGACCATAATTGCCATGTTATGACAAAAAAGGATGTTAGTAGGGCACTGTTGGAAACGTAGCTAGCGATAGAGGCAGGGCCTGCAATCGTGAAAGAGCTAGCCAAACTGTAAATTGCCACAAGAATGCCAAGAATTGCCGGTAACCAGCCTACACGTGGATAGTTTGAGGATAATTGATTTCTCAGTCTGGTCGAACTCATGACTTGAATTAGTGTGGATATCCCCATCAAGCCCATAAATGCAGCAGATACTAACATGTAGTTTCTTTCGACTATAGTAGCTACAGCCAAAGAAGGCAACTGAATTAATGGAGTAGCTGCGCTAAACACGAGTCCAACAACACCTGCAACAATACCCAATATGGCTCCGTAACCAGCAATTTTGCTGACGGGACCACTTTTATCTTCGTCTAAATCTGCACGAGAAAGTAAACTTTTTTCTGAGAATGCCTCAGCCATCTCTAGATTCCTCACTTTGAATGGTCATCAACTAACTCGCTACGACTCGGAGGGCTATATATTCGTATCGGAGCAAGCGATACTTGAATTGTGGACTGAACCCCACTAAAGGTATTTCGATTTGGCTATAACTTTGATGCCTACCGTCAATGGTATAAAGGAAGGATATTACTCCTTCAATTGGTGATATTAAATGGTCGCTGATTTTGAGTTACATGTGAAGGGAAAGCAAGTTGCAATGAACGAATTCGTTAGTACAGTTATCCATGACGTAGTTGTCACTCTTCTCAATGCTCTCGATGGCATTGAACTTGACAAATTGGAGAAAATAGAAGTTACATAGTGTGTTGTTCAGTTGGAAGTGTAGGAAATCATGGTTCGAGAATGCTGGCACAAGAAAATCCTTCGAATAGATCTCTCAGAGCAATCAACGAAAGTCGAGAAAATCTCCTCTGACATCTTGGATAGGTTCATTGGTGGAAAAGGTATTGGTACATATTTCCTTTTCAAGGATCTGAAGGAAGGGACTGATCCCCTAGGACCAGAAAATATTCTCTTCTTCCTTAGTGGTCCTCTGCAAGGATTGCCTGCCCCAAATGTAGGAAGATGGTCCATCGTCACAAAGTCTCCTAAGACCGATTTCTATCTGGATACTCATGTTGGAGGTGCAGTGGGAAGGGAGATTAAACGATCTGGCTATGATGTTGTAGCCATCAAAGGCAGATCTGAGAAACCGACAGTGTTGGTCATCGAAGATGATGACATTCGATTTGAATCGGCTCAGCACCTATGGGGTAGGGGAGTATATGAAACCACTCCTAAATTGCATGAATTCTCTACATCGGGTTCATCTGTGTATGCAATTGGACCTGCTGGCGAAAGGCTGCTGACAAATGCCGCGGGATGTTGTGAGATTGCACATCAATCTGGCAGAGGTGGAGTGGGGGCTGTATTAGGTTCTAAAAATCTGAAAGGCGTAGTTGCCAATGGGACGCGCGAGATTTCAGCTCATGATGCTGATACTATTAGGGAGATTAACGCTCGTCTTGCGAAGGGCTGGAAGGATCGAGATGTCCCATTCAAGAGGTATGGCACTACATTCTTGCCGGAGATTTCAAACGAATTAGGACAGTACCCCACCAGAAACTTCAGAAGTGGCTTTTTTGAAAAGGTTGAGCAACTAGATGCCGATAAAATCAAAGAGAAGTATGGTTTAGGAGCTCATCATTCTTGTCCTCATTGCGTTATGCGTTGTACGCATGCATTCGAAACAGAGAATCCGCTGAACCCGCCAGAAAAGGTCGAATCCATGGTTGAATACGAAACACTCGGCTTAATGGGCGGTAACTTAGGCGTATCTGACCCTGAATTTGTTTTCAAGCTCAACTACATTTGTGATGACTACGGAATGGATACAATCTCAACTGGTGGCATAATTGGCTTTGCCATGGAGCTGTATGAGCAAGGGATACTCACAGAAGATAACATTGGATTCGAACTGCCTTTTGGAAATGGCGAAAATGCCCTCAAGTTGGCGAAGATGATTGCCGAGGAAGAAGGTATAGGAAAAGTCCTCGCAAAAGGAGTTAAAAAAGCAGCAGAAGAAATCGGTAAAGGTAGCGAACGATATGCAGTTCATGTGAAGGGACTAGAAGTGCCTGCATGGGACCCTCGTGGACGCCGTGGAATGGGACTGTCATATGCAACTGCTGACGTTGGAGCAAGCCACTTAAGAGGTTGGCCCGCTACAACAGAGCCACCTAATGACTCTGCTGTAGATTTGGTTAAGTCTATGGTCGATGCCAGAAACGAAAAGATACTGACTGATTCACTCGAGGTTTGTCATTTTACATACCAATTGCCTATGTCTCTTGACGACAAGATTGATGCGCTGAATGCAGCTACAGGTCTGAATTATGACCGAGCTTCTATCATGGAATTCGGCCGAAGAGTCGAAACCGTGGCTCGCTTATTCAACGTAAGAGAAGGCGTTTCTCGGGCAAATGATGTACTGCCAAAGAGATTCTGGGAACCCGAGCTGTCTGGCCCCAGGGAGGGAATGACAAGCTTTGTATCTCATGAGGATTTTGAGAAGAGTCTTGATAGATACTACGAGATACAGGGCTGGGATAATGGCGGTATTCCGACAGATGAAACCCTGAAAGAACTGGGTATTAGTGGCCTCGTCTAGAGGCCCAGCTTATTTTTTGTGCGGCTAGAAAATACGATTTCTAAATTGCCTTCTCATGTATATCTCTGTATGTTCCGCTTCGAAATCCGCATCTTCATAGAGCTTAATTATGTCCGGTCTATCATCGGCTATGATAGTATCAAGAGCCCTTAGATGCCGTTCTCTGGCGATATTCTCAGCCTTGAGAAGCATTCTTTCTCCTAGGTCGGTGGTTTCGAGTTCATCTTCAATTTCAAAATGCTGGATGAATCCAATCTTCCCTAGTTCAGGGATGTCACCGATGTCCAGTTTCATTGCGGCGCAAACCATGTCATCAGTAACTGCAACAATGAACATTGTTTCTGAAGAAGTCCCCATTGGTATAGCAGCCGTTCTTGATGCAATTCTCTCGAAACTCAATCCTTCTCTCGAATAGAATTGCTGCAAATTCTTTCTGTCTCTTGCAGTGGCTGTTCTTACTTCAATGGGCAATTTAGCGCACTCCTGAGTATTATGGAATCCATACCTGATAGAAGTCTTTTGGTTATATCCAAGTTTTCGTAAAGCCGCTCTTATCTCTGCCCTACACATTTATTGGAATGCAACTATGTTTTCATAGGTTCCATTATCTCATACAAATCATTCATACAGGTTGTGAACTGGCTATCAGGATGTCGCATAGTGACAACATACCTGCTACCAGCCTCAATCAGTAGTGGAAGCAGAGGAATGATTGTCGCCACTTTTTCCTTGAACTTCTTCTCAACTTCTCGTTTTATTGCTTTATCTTCATAGATACTAGGTTTTTTGTTAATAATAATCTGAATGTCAGGGACCTGTAACTTCCTTGCAACTGAGAGCGTAGCTGCTGTACCTAGGAGATCCTGCTCGTCAATTCGTGCTACAACAAAGAGATAATCGGCAGTGGCCATCGAGAGAAGGGTTTCTCGGTCTAATCCTGGATGGGTATCTATAATCAAGTAGTCCAGATTTTTTTCCTCTATTACATCAGTAAATCCATTACGTAAATCACTCACCTCATATCCTTCCCTCAAGATTCTTGTAATGTCCGTTGCCGTCATAGAGCTAGGAATGAGGTATAGTTTGCCATCTTTTATTCCCATTTGACGGGACATGTCAAGACAAGTATCTCCAATCTTACACTCGCCCCGGAGATAATCATTCAGTGTATATTTCATCTTTTTTTGCCCAAGACCGAAAATCACATGGATTCCAGGCGAAGCCATGTCAGTATCCATGACGGCCACTCTTTTTCCTTCCATCGCAGCAACAGCAGCGAGATTTGCTGCGATATTCGACTTACCTGTACCTCCTCTAAAGGAGTGTATGCTAACAATATCACCTGTCATGATTAAGACCTCGAGTTTTCTGCCACTTTACATTCTTACCCAGTAGTTTCATAACACCAATTATTCTTGTCGATGAAATGCCGGTTTTGGCAGCGATTTCTTTGATGGAATAGGTTCCCGTGCAGTATTGCCTGATGTCATTAACTACATTGTAATCTTCTTCTGGCATCCCTATTACCTCTAAGTATGCAGAAAAGCGTTCATCTTCTTTCTTGATTACCGGGTACACGTTGGTTATACGAGCAATATCCTTGGCAATCAATTGAGCCAATAGTTCAACCAAAACTGGCCTGTCCAGTCCGGTTCTTTCAATAAGGTCAATAATGGTTGAATGCTTCATCGTATTTTGTAATACTTTTCTTGTCTTTGAAAGTTCTTCGTCATCCACTTCTGCAAATTTTGATAGTATTTCATCTATCTCTTCTGGCTCATAATTTGGAACAACAATATCCGAATCAAAAAATGTAAAATGCTCTTGTTCTCGTATTGGTTCTATTCGTTTTGCCTTTGAAGTATCTAGATGTGCTAGATAGTTCAAAAGGGGACTAAGCAAATCACGTATTACCTCTAGAGATGATGATTCCATCACAGTGGCAATCACTATTAGATCCTCAGCCTCCGTGACATAGAATCTTGTGTCAGGATCTAGTGATGCATGGTTTGAGAGCTCGTCCATATTGATTGCTGTTTCCTTTGTAATATCATGTAAATCTAAGAACGCTTCATTTTCGTAGGCCCTCAAATTTGAAGCCATGATGAATCCATCATTTGTAAGAATAGCAGTTCGTTGTAACACGCTTGCCTTTTCAACGTCAGCCATTTTGGACTTGAGTATCCTTAGTTCTGATATCGGCAACAAAGCTGTCTTGTAACGTCTAGCAAGTCCAGGGATTCCATTGAACTTCTGTAATGTTGATTCTACAATCTCAGTGAAATGTAGAAATTCCCGTCGAGAAACAACATTCTTTCTCAGTTTCTCATAGAATTTCCCAACAAATTGTTCTGAGAGCTCGTTAAGGATTGCTGCATAGATCTCTGCACTGTCTTCCCGATATACAAGTGCTATGAAAAAGACATCCCCTCTTCGTTCCCAAACAAATTTGTTCTTTTCGAACGACATGACCCTGATTTGTTGAGAACTAATTTTTTCTGCCATGGATCCAAGTGCAGATAGAAATCCTGACACAAGTTCATCTAGTTTCTGTTCCCCTGTGACACTGTAATGATAGAGAGGAATACCTCCTTCCTTCAGAATTACTATTTCTTTGACCATTAGTGTCCCCTTGTCCGAGCTTTGCTGAAGTACAAAGGTTATTCTGACTTATACCTTAGTCGGTTGTTCATTAGCCGACAAATATAGGGCGACGCTCTACTTGAATCACTCTCAGATTCCACCGAATTTCATCGCCCATTTTCTTTAGTACACCGTATAGCTCTTCTATGCTAGCTCCTGTCGTTTTGCTGATGACCGGCAATGGAGTCCTGCCGTCACAATATGATTTTGCGTCATTTAATATCCGAAATTCCCTCCTCGGGAGACCGATTATATCAAGATAAGTATCAAAACGGTCATCTGAACTCTTGATTTGAGGACACATCTTGAAAATTTCCACAACTCCCCATATGGCAAGATACTCTATTATCTCAGTGATTGTTTCATGATCCAGGCCTGTTTTCAGGGAGATTTCAGCAATCGGCATAGTTCCATCAATACTCTGTAGGACCTGATTCCTCGCTCTTCCAAAATCCCGGTGCATTTCATCCAAAAAGCCATGAATGGTTGATACTTGCTCATATGCTTCCTTATTCAGCTTGGGCACAACGTAGGAGCTAAGGCTTGAGATGACTGTAACAATGCCCTCGTAATAATCAAAAGACTTCCGAGCTTCCTGCTTGAATTCATGGAAATCTTTCTCCTGGACAATGGGCTTGGCTATTTCGGCTGTATATCTCACAAGAAATCTATTACTCAAATCTCGCAAGACCGCTCGTAGAACTTTGCTGGGTGCCCCAGTCTCAACTAGGAGGATGAAAAGCAAATCATCTCCTGCTGGCTCATAAAGAATCTCTGATCCTTCAAATGAGAGACTTCTCACACTGCTTTCTCCAAATTCACTAGCAAAACTTGTGATGGCAGTGAGAAATCCAGACAGCAAATCGTCAACTTTCCTTGTTCCTATGGGTGAATAATGGAAGACAGGGAGTCCACTCGTTTTCAGGACCATGAATTCCTGAATTCCTAGGCGACCAGTCAAATTCTTTGCATCCAAGCTCTGAAAACTAGATTCTATGTAATAAGCTATCTAGTTTATAGTCTCGCAAATTACCCGAAAAGCAACTATGAGATTACTCCGAAATGGTCTTATGCCTTTCTACATGCAGGAAATTGCAGGTAGGTGTTATTGATGTTGGAATACAGGCATTTTCCCCTTAAGAAAGCACTCACATATCTTATGTTTTCTCCCGTCTTTGCCTATTTCATTTATTCAATCCAGAAAATTCTATCGAGTCAAACGATGCCTGCTCCTTCGTTGGACTTGTTGTATATTCTATCATTCGGAGTGGCCATTGCTTTCGTTTCACTGGGTTTGGCTGGATATATCATTGACAGAGTTCATAGGACATACGCAATTTGCTTTGTAGCTGCAGTGATTCCTATTACACTCGATCTCGCTAGCGCATCTCTGCCGAATGCCGCTATTTCTCAATTCGACCTTCAAATGGTGTCTGCCTTTGCCATTTTTTCTGGTTTCTCTGTTATGACGCTTTCATGGTCGGTGATGGTAAATAGAACAGTCGTATTGAGATACAGGGGGAGATTGTCGGCATCCATGCTTGCAATCGCACTTGTTCTAGTTTCCGCCTACAACATTGTTGCCCCAACTCCAATCATAACAGTTCCACTTGAACTCGATACATCGCATATCATGGTTCTGGTCGTACTCCTGATTTCATTAGTACCACGACCATGGAAGTGGCAGTCTCATCCTCTTGCTGTAAGTGGCAATCCAATGAAGTACTTCATTCCTATGGTCTTCCTGCTGATTGCACATTTCCTCTGGTATCATGGAACTATGTTGGAGATTCAAGGGTTGTTCAGAACAGTGGGCGGAGGCGAGTTTTCATCCTTGGGCGAATATGCCGGATGGACAAAGTACGAGCCTATTATTTTGGCTATCGGAGCTCTTGGTGCAGGACTCCTGGCTGACCTTCGTGGGAGGAAACCTGCATTCAATACCCTTGTTCTTTCCATGGGCCTTTTAGCAATATTTTCTAGCACTATGTATAGTATCGAGATCTCAGGAGATCAGGGTTCAGCCAGAGTTGTCTTACAAGCATTACCTTTGCTCATGATGGAGAGATTAGTGGAGGGTTTCTTGCTGGGGCTCTGCATCTTCTTAATTTGGACTGAACTTGGGTCTCCAAAAACGAAAGGGTTGAGACTAGCAAGCATTTTTGCAGTACTGTTGGGGTATGTCACTGTCTTCTGGGTAGTTCAGGCTGATGCGTTCGCCATTGAATTACCAAGCATAATTGCACTAATTGGTCCACAATTAGCAGTCCTTCTCACACTTATTGCGCTTTATACAACCTCAGATGCCCCAGAACTAAGAGGACGGGAGGTAGAAATGGAGGAACTCAGCTTGGACTTTAGCGAAAAGATGGTGAAGGAAACTGTTGAAGCATTTGTTGAAGATGAAGAACTTGATTCAATCCGCAGTCAGGTTGATATCATAGATGTGGGCACTGGAATCTCTGACCAAGATTTTCAAGAAATAATGGGTAAAGACTTCGAGGATGTAGTATCCTTTAGGGACATCAAGGGCATAGGTCCCGCTATGGAAAAGAAACTAAGAGCAGCAGGCTATACATCTGCCGCACAGCTTGCTGGTGAATTGCCCTCTCGATTGTCCCGACGGGTAGAAGGCATAGGCGAAGAGAGAGCCGAAAGCATCTTGAAAGCTGCTAGAGCTGTCGTGAAGAAAGCTCTAAAGAATAATGATACGAAATGACCTACGAAGGCAATCTCATTTGAGGAATACTGAATTGCTCTTGGAAGCAGGATTTTTGGGTCCATAAGCACTAGTCGTCTTTCTTTGTCTTAAACGGATAATAGGCCAAACCCGTGCCTCCAAGCAAATCGATCGGTTCCAGTTCTTTACCACAAACTGCACATTCGGGCTTTATTCGGGGTTGGTTGGAGGCTGAATGGCAAGCCATGCAAAGCAGTTCGACCTCGGATACATCTAAGTCCGATACATCAAGCGACTCATGACACCTTTGGCAGGATATCTCTGCCAGATCATCCGGGATTACAGCTTGGAACTGCTCATGACAGTGTGGGCAAAATATCTGGTATACTTTATGGATATCATCGGAGCCGCATGAGGGACATACTAAATCAATTGTTATTTCAGAACTGCCACATTGCTTACATTGCACCTTTCTCCCAAACGTCTTGGCTACCACGACTCCCTCTTGATTGAGATCCTCCAGTGTTCTGATAACTTCCTCTCTCGTTTCTCCTAGATACTGGGATGCAGTAGGATATTTGGCAATACCCCATAGAACGTGTTGAGGTTTGATAACTTTGATACGGCCTTGATACATATCTTCCAGCATATTTCTTATTGCTGGCCTTTTGAGAAGGCTCTCTCCAGTTTTTTGGTCAAGTAACTTGCTCAATCTTTCAAACGCATTTCTGATTTCCTTGTCCCACTGACGGGATGAAAAATTTATGGTGGGAATCAAACGCAGAAGATTTCTTTCTATAGCCGACTGGTCATCACCTTCATCTAGAAGCACAGCTATACAATTCGGTTCCTCCATGAATGAAATGAAGAGGCCTTTTTTCAGCTTAGTATATCCGACGTCAGCTTTTTGCTTTACTCCATGACTCATAAATATGGTAAGGGCTTCCTCACTAGACAGTTCTGCATCAGGAGGATAGGTTCGTCCAACAAGCGGGCCCAGTTTATCGTCCCACCATATGGCGAACATGGCCTTTGGCATAAGTTTCACCAACACACATAAGCATGCTAGACTCAACATCCTTATTCTCCTTAATAGCATTCCCTCGATGAACTGCAATTCCCAATTCCAGCTGTGCGCATTCCTTCCAACATGTCAGTGGGCATTGGTTCAATCATAGGGCCACCGAAGGGTATAAAACCGCGATTCAAGGTTCGTCGCCCTAGCACGCAAGACATGCAATTAGAGGAAAGTGCAGATATGTTTCGCAAGCGAAATAGAAAACTAATACTTACTGTGATGCTGGTGTGGATTATTTTCTCACCATATGTAGGAATGGCACTACCCGCCCAATTCGAGAAACCTACGTCACAGAGTAGATTTTCGCTTGCAGAAATTTCAATCGATAGTCCTCCTGACTTGACCTATGAAAACGGTTCTCGGGGAGAAGAAATCATTTGGAATGCGACAGCAGAAGAACCGAAGAATTACACGATATACCGCGACTCCGAAATATTCGACTCGGGTTCTTGGGATGGTGACCTCATTATTGCTGATTTGGATGAATTGTACGAAGGTGACTTGTTGTCTACCCTTCCAGCTGAATTCGAATTTGAATGCTTGGTCTTCAATCAAGCAAATGAAAGCACATCCGATGTCGTTGAAGTAACAGTTATTCAGGACGATACTGCCCCAATCATTACGCCCAGTGTCCTCTCAAACGAAACTTACTCCTATGAGGTTGGTAGTTTCGGGCACACCATAAATTGGACTGTCATAGAAACGAATCCAGATTTCTTCAACATAACTCGTCAATCGAATGAAACAACAAGCAACTTTACAGTACTCGATAACGGAGATTGGGATGGTTCAAATTTCACTCTCAATGTTGATGGCCTCAATGCATCACACTGGTATCTCTTCACCCTCTTTGTGAATGACACAAGGGGTTACAATTCAACAAGCTCAATCAATGTGACTGTATTTCAGGATTTAACAGCGCCCGTTGTATCCTCTCCTGATGATATCTCATACGAATTTGGGGCTGAGGGTAACAAGATATCTTGGCATGCTTACGATAGCAATCCTGCAAACTATAGCTTAGAAGTACTAATTCTCTACTATAATACAACTTATGGGAATCTATCTAAAGTTCATGGGCCTCCTGACAATATTACCCTCCAAGAATGGACCTTCGACGCGCCTGAAGGCGAGAATATTACATTCTCGGTAGACTATATCTACCTCGGAAATTACTCGTTTACACTCACACTATTCGACGTCTTTGGTTACAACACATCTGACACGGTGAATGTGACTGTCTACGAGGATTTGAGGGCACCAGTCATAGACAATTTAGACGACTATAGCTACGAAGAAGGCTATACCGACAATAGCCTAAACTGGTCCGCTGAAGAGAATAATCCAAAAACGTACAACCTCACAAGAGATGGAGCGGTATTGCTTAATGGAACTTGGAGGGGAGAAAATATCAGTATATCCATTGATGGTCTGGCAGTCGGCGAATATACCTACAACCTAACCCTTGTCGATTTCTTCAATCAGACATCGATAGACATAGTTGTTGTCACTGTTACTCCTGACACGCACCCTCCAACTGTTTCGGAGATAGCTATTCTGGAATCACACACCACAGTATCAACAAATAACCTGACCGTTCAGGCCTACTGCTGGGATATTAACAACATAAGTTCTATAGTTGTTGAAACATATACAGATACCAATGAAACGGTTCTAGAACAGAACATGACTCTCTTTGCGAACGATTTGTACTTGGCACATCTCGGCGAATATACACACGGTTCAACAGTCTACTACCGAATTATCGCCATTGATAACTCGTCGGTCAATCTGAACAGAACAACCGAATGGTTTGAACATCGAGTAACCTCATTACAAAGAAATACCACCCCACCTCTCTTATGGGCCGGCATGCTTGTTCTGGGGGCCCTTGCTGGATTAGTTGTCCTTTCCATCTACTTCAGAACAAAGACGAAGTAGTCAATCACTGTACTGGAGAATCTTTAGCACTCTGGTTGGCACTTCATCTCTGTTTCTTGTGGTGAGAACAATGACTTTGGTATCCTCTCTATTTTTTAGTAAATCCAAGAAATCCCCTCGTCTGTTTTGAATAGTTGCCAAGACCCGCCCTTCCTTTAGGCAGCTCAATACCTCATCTCTGAACATCTCGGCCTTCAGTTCCATCGACGCTATTTCATCAATGACAATTAGCTTGCCCTGCATTCTTGCCCTCCTGAGTGAGGGAATGGCAATATTCTCAATGTCTTTCACATTTACTCGGTACTTCCCAACTTGAGGTCCGTTTTTTCTTTCAACATGAGCTAGGACCCCATCTTGTCCGTCTAGAGTTACTATTGCAAATCCCTTTCTGGTTCCTTGTTCACGTATCTCACGCGATAGGAACCCTCCAACTTTGTCTTTGCCAATGGATTGGATGATCTTCTCTATAGCTGTCGACTTCCCTATTCCTGGTCTTCCTGTTAGTAGTATGTGCATGATGCGCCACTCTGTTTCCATATAGTAACTTAGATTCCATCTGAAAGGGCAACGAAGAAGACCAAATACTGACTAGAGCGATACTAATGGCTTGGTTCCATGCTGTAGTATCTCATCGCTTTCAAACGAGCGACATTAATGATAATCTGTATTGGCTTTTCTTCTAAAGGCTCTGCCTCAATAACACCTGAATCAACAGCTTCTTGAAAGAGATGTTCACCTCTCTCTGTACGAACGAGTACTGTCGTCCATCCTGCGCCGGACCCAATGTTTCCACATGATATGTCTGACTTCTTTGTTGTGAGGTCGTGACAGTAGGAACAGGAGGTCGAGGCAATCGAATCGAGGTCGGATACTGGCCACTCTTTCTCACTGTTATCCATGAACACCTTGAATTTCCCTTTGGCTATGGCCATCCTGCGTACATCTTTGATATCCACTTTGTTAGTTTTGAGAAAATCAACCAGCCCGTTGTAGTCAAAGGATTCCATACAGAAGAGACCAATCTTCAATACTGATGTCCTCAAATCGGTATTTAGCGTTCCACCCGGGTGCTTTTGGAGTTGCGTTATGCCATCCAAATTGCACGAAGTCCCAACTACAGCGACTGCCGAATTGCCTTCTCTAAGAGCATTCATCAACTCATCAACAATTGGAGCATGAGTGTAAATTGTTCCTGCACATTCTAGAGCCCTATCTGGCTTGATGATCGTTGTCGCTTCAGGAATCCATGGAGTTTCTTTCGATTGACATGCCGCTACAGCAGCGTCGATGATATCCTCCTTCAAGGCATAATACAGTAATGCTGATACAACGCCTCCATCCTGTTTATTCCCTTCCAAGTCAACTGATCTCGCTTTCCAAGCACTCCGGTAGTTACCTATGAGGTCCTCTGAGAGTGTAACGGTGCGTGGACACATTTCGTAACAGATTCCGCATGCGATGCACTTCCCTGTCAGCTTGGGAACATACTTGTTCTCTTCACGAAGTCCGGAAATGGCATCGACGGGACAATTTGCAACACAGGTTCCGCATTCGGTACACACACCGGTCTTGATAATTTCTCTCTCAAGCTTCTTGAACGCATAACGTTTGATATTCTGTTTCAACCAGCGCTGGCTTCGTTCTAGGCTCTTGTCAATATCAGGGGTCACTCTGCAATTCTCCAAGAATTCTGAAAGAATCCGTTGTTTCGACACATATAGCAATTTCGAAGTGTCGGAACGCAACCTTAAAGAACGACACAAAATGAGCCATAGGAGAAGCTCAGTGATTGAATCTCAGACCACACTTGAGAAACTGAATGCTCAATAACTCGGGGCACATTTAATGACATCCAAAACACAGGAAGAAACGAAATTATCGGATGACCAAATCAAGGCACTTCTAGAGGAAAGTAAGCATCATCAATGCGATCCTTACGAGTGCTGTGTGCAACTGGTGGCGATTGCAGACCTACCTAGCAGATTTGGCACATTCCAGGTATGCGGGTTAGTGAGCCCCTGTGATGGAAAAGAACACACAGCTATAATCAAGGGTGACATCATTGATAAGGCGGATGTTCTTGTACGCGTACACTCAGAATGCCTTACGGGCGATGTCATGGGGTCCAAGCGATGCGACTGCCGGGATCAGCTTCTCGAATCATTGAAACAGATACAGGAAGAGGGCGAAGGCGTATTATTGTATCTCCGACAGGAAGGAAGAAACATTGGCCTCTCCGAGAAAATCAAAGCCTATGCACTGCAGGATCAAGGCTACGATACTGTCGATGCCAATCTCATCCTAGGCTGGCAGCCAGACGAGCGTGACTACGGAATTGCAGCTCACATTCTTAAAACTCTGCATGTGAAATCAATACGATTGCTCACAAATAATCCGGAAAAAATCAAACAGCTTGAGAGTCATGGAGTCGAGATTACTGAAAGGGTGCCCTTAATAATGAAACCAACGGAATACAATGAATTCTATCTGGAAACAAAAAAGGACCGAGCTGGGCATCTCTTGGGTGAAATGTCTGACATCCACGACATTGATAAGATCAGGGAAGAGTCATGAATCTGGGCACTGAGTCTTCATCAGTGGTTTGTCTAAGATAGCCTGATGCTCTTGAGAGATATTGAAACAGTGAGTATAGATACAGCCGAAACAACTCCCGCCACAAACCAAAGGAATCTCAAGCTGCCGGTAGTTGACCAAATCCACGCGCCCACATTTGCTGCTATAAGACCGGAGGAGCTCATAATAACTCTAAATGTACTGAGCGCTCGGCCTTTCATTTCTTCGGATACTCCCTCAACTATGAGACTATTTTCAGCTCCTATCCACAACACAATCGGAAATGACCAGAAAATCATTATCAACAAGAATGAGATGAAACCTGTCTGGGAGTAAAGCCAAATCATAATAATTGAGTTACATAGTAGAGCAGTAACGAGTCCGAGCTTCAGCCTTTTGTCAGCCAAGCCTCCCATGACCAGAATCAGGCCGGCTGTGGTTAGTGAACTAGCACTCCATGTCAACCCATAAAATGAAGGAGAGATGTTCCATTCTTCAACTGCCAAATTGCCTAGATATGGAAAAGCCAAATTAAAGGCAAAATAATGGATTAGCAGCCCCGCAGCCAACTTCCAGAAATTCTTACCCAATTGCTTAGGACTGAATGTTGGGCCTTTTCGTGCAGCCATCTGAATATCTTCTCGCAGAGTTTCTCGCACGAAGAGAAGAACAGAAACCAAAGCAATGACTGCACCCACACCGCCAGCAAGTAGCAGCAATCTTGCTTCAAAGCCTAGAAACAGCATTACTGATGCAACGATTGGACTTATACCATCTACAGCAAGTGCTGGAAACAACATCATGGTGAATACTTTTGCAGAATCCTTCCCCTCATCCTCGACCAGCTGATCAGCTGGTGCAGCTCTAGCCGTAATAATGACAAAGCTCCATCCGAAGCTGACAACAGCGTAGAAGATCGGGATAAGAGGCCATATCGGCATCAAATACATGCAAATCAGTCCAATGATTATTGGTACTAATGCTACTGCAAACGTGCGACGGCGACCAATCATATCTGCGACTATACCTGAAGCTGGAAGCCCAATTATTGCTGCTGCAGTTGCTAGAGAGAACGTGAACCCCATTTGCCAAGGCTCGATTATTTCAGCCATGAATATTCCAAATTGCCATGACCAAATGCTCATGGAGAACTGTGCGATGCCAATGACGATTGCTAGCCTCCACAAGTCAAGGGGTAGACCCGCTATGCGTCTTTGTGGCAAACCTACTTGTAATTCATAAACTGGCGAGTGTCTATGGATTTCATCATCGGGCGTCATTACGGTCTGCCTCTTTGCACGGAGTCTGTCCGGGTATTAGTGGCTTAAGACCGTATCCCTCAACGTCTATCGATTATCACACAAGCCTTAAAGTGGAGAAGTTTAGATGCCTGAATCAAGAATCAATTCATGAGACAACCACAGTGATATTGCTTGAAGGTACTGATCTGAGACTGAATAGAGCCATGACCTTTGAGTGGTTATACACCAATGGACTTGGCGGCTATGCATCATCCACAATTGTTGGCATGAATACACGAAGTCATCATGGTCTCCTTGTAGCATCACTGAATCCACCAGTTAACAGGTGGATGACACTATCCCGAGTTGATGAAGTCTTAGCAACATCAGAGGATACCTGCAATCTGAGTACTGCGCATCAAGCGGGAGGAACCAAGCAACGTGGCTATAGGCAGATGGACAGCTTCGTATTGAATCCGTTGCCTACCATGACATATTCTACTGATTGTGTGAAGGTCACCAAGACAGTATTCATGGCATATCGGCGAAATCTGACTGCTATCAATTATGAGTTGACAAATACAGAGGAAACTGTTCTAACTGTAACGCCATTTCACACTTGTAGGCCTCTTGATCGTCTTAGGCCCCATCTTGATTTTACTCCGCAAGCAGAGGCCATGAGCCCTAATTCATACCTTGCTTTCGATGACCGTGAACAGAGCCCATGGGTATTTGGTTACACGCCTGATGCTGAATTCATGCCATCAGAAATCAAGGTCACTGACCAGCAGATATATCGGAAGAATAAGTCCAAGGGCTTGGACCATAAAGAAGAGTTGTATATCCCCGGCGTGTTCCATACGGTCCTGAAGCCCGGTGAGCACTATTTATCTTTCCTTTTCGCCACAGGCCAGACTAGAAAGGGGCTCATGAAGAGTTTGGGAAAGCTAGCCAAAGCAGAACGAAAGGACTTCGCGAAATTACGATTCGATGAATTGAGGAGAAGGAAGGTTCTGAATGACCGGGCGTATAATCTCTCTCCGAAACCTCGGGACGAAGATATTGAATGGCTGGTATACAATGCTGACACATTCATAGTTGACCGTGCAACTACAGGCAGGAAGTCAGTGATAGCGGGCTACCATGAATTGGTCGATATCGGGTTAGATGCCATGATTGCTCTTCCCGGGCTGACTGTTGCAATCTCACGATTTCAAGATGCAAGAGAAATCCTAACAACCTATGCTCGCTATTCGCGGTACGGACTGATAGCCAACGACTTCCCTGTGCGTGGCTTTCAGCCCGAATATGATAGCGTTGACGCCTCTCTCTGGTTCATTATGGCGGTTAAGAAATATCTTGACGCCACAAATGATACCGAATTCCTCCGGGGCATCATTTGGGAGACAATGGAATCCATAATAGCAGCATATAGAATTGGAACCAAATTCAACATTCACGAAGACCATGATGGTCTCATCTGTTCGGGAATAGAAGGGGTTGAAGTCACATGGATGAATGAGCATTTTGGTAATTGGTGTGCTACTCCCAGAATTGGCAAGTGTGTAGAAATTAATGCACTGTGGTTCAATTGTTTAATGGCAATGGGTGATATGTGTGAGCTAATCGGAAGAGACCCATACGAGTATAAAGCAGTCGCATCTTGGATACGAGAAGCTTTTGTTCAATCCTTTTGGAATGATGAGCTAGGGTATCTATACGACGTAGTTTCTGACGAAAAGAAAGACGACTCGATACGGCCAAATCAAGTGATTGCTCTCAGCTTGCCCTATCCATTACTCGAAACTGAAGAGGCTGAGTCTGTCCTTGAAATTGTTACTGATGAGCTTCTAACACCGTACGGATTGCGAACATTATCCCCGAAGGACAAACGATATTCGCGTGCACTAACTGGTGGACCAAAGTCTAGGGCGGGTGCAACACACCAGGGAACCGTTCATCCATGGCTTATCGGTCCATATATCTCAGCATACTTGAATGTGAAAGGTAGGACACCTGAAAACAAAGCCTATGCTGAGAAAGAGATTTTCAGGCCTGTCTTAAACGCTGTTAGCGATGGATGCTTGGGCACTATCTCAGATATGTTTGACGGGTCGAAGCCTCATAGAGATCGCGGAGTTGTTTCTCGAGCAAGAAACGTTGCAGAGCTATTGAGGGTTTATTTCGAGGAGCTTTGAGTATTGGTCGAAATCTTGGAATCAATCCACCTTATAGAAATTCCAACACCGTTCCCTGTAGGCAATGTGAACTGCTATCTCATTGAGGGGCCTCCATTGACGCTCATTGATACGGGGCCCTACTTTGAGGAGGGAGTTGCACTCATTGATGAAGAACTCGGACGGACCGGCTACTCGGTATCGGAGATTGAAAGAATCCTTCTCACCCATGGCCATGTTGACCACGCTGGAAATGCTCGAGCAATTCAAGACGCGGTAAGAGATAGTGGACGTGAAGAACCAGACTTGTGGATTCACGAGATGGATTCTCATCGTGTTAGTGATTATGAAGGATATATAGAATCAAGAATGCAGGCATATTTGCATGTCATCACTTCTAGCGGTGTTCCGGAAGAGATTGTTGCGGATTTTTCAGAAGAAGCAATGGCGAAATACTTTGGGCAGTTCGGGCGGTCCGTCAATTCGGTCAATATACTGAACGAAGAGCATCAGTTTGAAAGCGGCATTGGACCTATCTGTGTCATTTGGACTCCTGGACATTCACTGGGCTCGGTCTGCTTCCTGGTTCATGAAAGAGAGGTTATTTTCTGCGGCGACCATGTTCTTGGAACGATTAGTTCAAACCCAAGTCTTGACTTTGAGGGCAAATTAGGCATTTCTATGCAGAGGTATCTTGCATCTCTAGACGCAATTGAGCCATTCTCTCATTACATTCCTCTTCCAGGACATAGATATCCTCTATTTGATTTAGGTGTCCGGATCAATGACCTAAGGCAGGAGTACGGAGACAAGCTCAGAAGGGCCAAAAATCTGCTTGGGAATAAACCTCAGACCCTTTTTGAGCTTTCTAGAAATCTCTACGGTGCGTATTCAAAGGAATCACTCATTCTAGCCCTCGCTGAAACACACGACCTTGTTCGGTTACTAGACGGAGAAGGTGAGGCGGTTTTGACGACTAGAGATAGCGTGATTTTTGTAAGTACCGGATAATCTAATTTGGACAAACAACCAACATTCATAAGGGGAACTATCGCTATATTCCATGCAGCATGTAGTTTTTTCCATCAGAGGATATGAGGAATATTCCTATGATGAACGCGCCATCCAAACTGATGAGTCATACTAAAGCAAGGCAGTACCAACTATACTCAGGTACGTGCAGTGCTGGATTTCGCACGCTTGTTTTCAACGCTTGGTATGCTCCTCAATATTGCTGGCGGGGGATGAAAAAATGAAGAAAATTACAACTACAATAATTATCGCTCTGATGCTGATTGGATTTATTTCTGCTAGTTCCTTTGTTTCAGCTCAAGATCCAGAAGACCCATTCGTCTATGTCGGCTGGAATGTTGAGGACAAAACAGAGGACATCAGCCATACAGCACAGAGTTCAGAGTGGCTATTTGGACCACAACCAACTATCGTAATCAGTTACGAGGAAAACGGAACGAGTATTGCCGAAAATCACTATCAAGTTGAAGTGGGAACCGAGATTTTAATCAACATCACGGTACCAAAAACATTTCTCGGTGAAGGTAATATTCTGGACACGCTCAGATTCTGGGGTCACACAGAAACTCCGAGTGAGAAAGCAGTCTTTGCTTTGGGCTACAATGCAACGAGTAACATCTGGGAGGCCCCATATGCAGCTAGATTTGAACTGGGTTCCGATAGACCATCAGAGGCAGAGTTTCTTGAGTTCATCGAGCCTGATTCTAGCTATGCGAATGAAACTGCCTATTATAGATTAGTTTTTGCGGTGAATTTCACTCAAGCTGCACTAGAGGGAATTTATTGGACGGGGATGCACACCATTGACCAGCTTGGTCGTCCTGTGTCTCCATCTTGGCTATCTCGTCTGCAAACGGGTGCTTTTGTCACCCCCCCAATCGGTGTAGGAGTCAGTATCAATCCAAAAGACTTCTTCCTACCAAAGTATTACTATGCTGAAATTACTGACCCATCTGGTGAAATCATCCATTACGTTGATGACAATGATACATTCATAGTTAGGATGATGTCTGATTACGAGTTTGGGGATGCTGTCATTCCATTTGCAACATTAACGTGGAATGCGTCCTACCTGCAATGGGTGAACTACACTCAACCTGTTGGTTGGCCTGACTCTATGTATGACCCAGATGCACCGATGGAGGAGAAAGCATACAAACTCGGTCCCCAGATGTTCTTGGTACACAACTCCACACATACGATTGTTCAAGCAGGCTATCCAAAGATAGAGTTCTACTGGGCAGAGATTGCAGAAGGAATTGGTGCCTGGTTATTGAACTATACCATGGAACTAAACTCCACAATTGACCTAGCCACATTTTATGTTGAGAATGCAACTTATACAGGTGAATTCAATCTTGGTCGTGGACTGAGATGGGGTGGATACTTCACAAATAACACTGATATGGATCCACATCCATTTGAGACTGGTGCAATAATCGACCCAAGTGAAATTCTATATTTCGCCAAAGTTGAGGACATAGAGGGTGAGAAACTCAATCCTAGACCCGAAATCACTGGCAAGCAGACTATGAAGCTCTCTTACAAGGATAGCTTCATTGAAGCATTGTTGTTTGACTCTGAAGGCAATATAGCAAATAAAGGTGAACAGGGCGAGTATCTCAACTTGACTATGTACATTCATAAGCCATTGAATCTCCTTAACGGTTCCACAGTATATGAGTGGCAGAACAACACATGGCAAGTGACAGAAGAATTAGCTAATGTTTCCTTGCAGTTTTCTGGAAGTGGTCATGACGAGAATTCAACACACTACTGGAGATATGGAGCCTCGTACAACATCACTCTAGATTTCGAATCCAGTTCAGCAAGTGTGTGGTCTGTTTACGTAAGACAGGCATATTTCAAGGGAACTGATACTAAAGCAGGGGGGCTTCAAATTGACAATACTACCCGGCTCACAGTGCATGATTTCAATCTTGAATTGGGACAAGATATGTCGAAGCTCTTCATCAATTTCAGTTTTGATCCTCAGGCAGAGGATATGCTATTCGAACGAGCACGAATGACTGTTGGCCAAATTGAAAATTTGAGAGTTTGGAATGGAACTCACTTTGTGCTTCCAACTTGGCTAGAGCCAGAGCAATATGAGGACTGGATTGACCAATACAATCGCATTGATGTATCAAACGACATACTTTGGAGTCCGAGCCATTTCAGGCTGGGAGATGTGCAGATATGGGTACCCCCGGCTTGGACAGTTACCGATGAAGGAGCCATCGACTTAGATGGCAATACCTTTACGACCGATGACCAGTACTTCATCAAACGAACAGGGTATTGGAAGGACTGGGGCAACATAACCATTGAGGGTATGCAAGTTGACATAGTCTTCGAACCATCACCAGATGAGAGTGGAGATGAGTTCTTCTCTCGGTCTTGGATGGGCGTGGTCGAGATGGTCATGGAGTTTGAAGCCAACGAAACCTTCTACTGGTATAACGCGGACACCTTAGAGCCTGTGTCTGCAAGCGAGATGGAAGAAATCCGTGATACGATGTGGGCTGATGAAGAGGCGAATCTGCCAAAGCCTGACTACCAATACACTGCGTGGATGTCCAAGAACCGAACCATCGACCTAAGTCATATTCCTGAGCTTGAATCCGGGGTATGGCGCAATACTTGGTTTGCTTGGGGTACATCTCAGGCATTCAATATCACAACTAGTGAGTCCCAAGCGCAATGGGCAATCTTTAGAGCCGAGTATGCAGGCATGCTGATTTTCAATGACTTGGAGTCAGAGGATTCTCCCGATGCTCCAGACTTTGCTTTTGAGGAAACGGGTGTTCAATCAGAAGAGGTCACTCACCTGGTTCTCATAGACAGCGTTGGCGACCTAGAGCTTAGACGACCATTTGACTCTACAGCGGATAATGATAGCCGAGTAGTAGATCCCGACACGGAGATTGACTTCGGAATATCAATCTACAATGTCAATGTCACAATATATCCTTTGAGAAGGCAGAATGCAGAAGGCATAAGAAGTCCCTGGGACTTAAGACAATCAACTGATGGTGCCATGGGTCTCAATCAGACCAATTTCGACTATGCAATCAGCACTGCTACCATCGATGAGATGGCATTTGACATCACCTTCCAAGTTGATATGGTTGAATATGACGCAGAAGATGAGCAGACATGGAATCACGCTGCCTCTTTCAAGATTGACCAGATCATTGGGAATTGGTCGCTGAATGAGTTTGATAACTCAGTTCTGAATAGCCGCGGTCTGGCGGTCAACTACTTCGGAGTTCTTGGAACAGCTACCCGCACACAATACAGGGCAGGAAACGAACCTGTTGCGGACAACAACGCTGATAGCGTTGGGGCTAACTACTACACATTTGGAGATGCGAATAGTCCCTTCGCCAATGTATCAATGGGAGGCTTGCCATACACTTGGGGAGGAGATGGCTTCACTACGGAGTATATCTCAGGTTCCTCAACTGCTCCACTTGGTGCATTCAGTGCCATGTTCCAATCTCAATCAGGAGCGAGTATCACTAACTGGAATATCGAAGCATCGATGCTGTTCATGACGGCTGGATATGTCAACTGGGATGGTCACGCAGTCCACGTCGACCCAGTATTTGTGTCCTACACAAGTGCTCAACAGACACCGCCTCCCACCGGAACAACTACAACTACGACTACAACCACTACCGATACTACCACTGATACAACTGATCGACCTGGTGGTCCCATGGACCTCTACGTGTTGGTAGGTGGACTAGTGGCTGTAATTGTAATCATAGTGGTTCTAGCACGTCGCAGAAGGTAGTCTAAGAAGGGATGGAAACATCCCTTTTCTTCCTTTTTTTGAAATTCATTCGGTTGAGTAAAGATCAGAAACGGCAGTTGGATCGCTGAGAAATGTATTATCGGGAGGAAGCAGAAGCGCCCATCCGTTATTGGAATACTCATAGGATGCACAGCTGCAATATCCGAGATTGAGCCAATCGTCTTGTGTAGGAATGCCCCCCACTACTAGTCTATAGAATAGAATGAAAGGTATCGAACCGCAAACAACAACAATGCTCTGACCTGAATGATTCACTGCCAACTCATTGACGCACTCAGAAAATCTTGACTGGACTTCTCTCATCGACTCCCCGCTTTTGGGGGTATAATCAATGTCATCAAACATTTCCAGAATTTTCTGCGCTTTATTCCTAATCGATTCATGAGATTCTCCCAAATTGGCATCGCTAAGGCACTCAATCATTACAGAAGGAATACCAAAATCAGCTGATACAATATCGGCTGTCTGCATAGTTGGACCGGATGTACCCGAATAGATGGCCTCGGGACCTGTAATTAGCCGAGACCGAAATAGTTCGTGTGCCTGCTTTTTGCCCCTCTCTGTCAGCGTATCTTCCACATAGTCAGGTTCTGCTGTGTTGACCACATAGACGATTGTCTTTGACATTGTTCGTTCGATGCCTGGCTCCTGCACCATCTCAAACATCTGTATTCGCCATCTCCTCTTGTTCTTGTTGGGGTATTAATATCCGTCGTATCTCTCGATTACAAAGCAAGTCTGCGCAGGGTCTCGTACGAACCATACCCACCAGTTATCTCATCCAGTTTGAACTTCCCGAAGGATTGAATCAGAATTGACTCCCTTCCATCTCTCTCAGTAAATGGAACAGGGATTATCCTCCCTGGCTCTGCCTCCAAAATATGCTCATTTCCATCAGCATCGGTCAATTCAAGTACCGTCTTGATGGGATAGACTCCGTCCTCCTCGAAATTGTGCTCCAAGAGATTTATTTCGAGAAGAGGGATATTCGTCCCGTCTTTGAATAGGAAACCACCCGACCCGAGTTCTCCGTCATCAGTCACTATAGCCGCGGGATTGATTGCCAGATTCGGACTGAACCACACTACAAAATAAAACCAGTTTCCAACACCCGTCCAGTCCCTTATGCCATGTGTATGGTCTCTCTGTGCCATGGCACTATCAATGATATATTCCTCTTCACCTACCCTCATTTTGCCGCTAACTTGTGCAATTTGCTCCCAATGCTTGTCGCCGGATTTCTTCCCCAATTCCAATGATTTGGTCGTCATATGCTCACTGTATTCGTATGGCTCGTTTATTGGAGAAAAGTCTAGGTCGATTCTGCCTCCAACGAGGTCCGAAATGACCTCTGGGTTCTCACTTACATTCGGCAGGTTCCTTGGTTCATCCAAAATAACCAAGGGCCCTTCAAAGTGATACCTCCAAATACCATCTTTGAGAGGCTGATGAGTCACACCACCAACAACTATCTCTTCGGGATAGTTCCCAGCCTTGTCCTCCAGATGATAAGCTCCGATAGACCCATCAGGCAGAAATACAAAGAAGAATGTCATCCCTTCAGGTTTGTTCGGCTTGAAGCCAACCCTGCTCATGCCACCAATTTCATTTTCTTTGTCATAGAAAACGAAGTAGTAGCTTTCATTCCAGTTTTTGTCAGTATTGCCAATATCGTGTGTCAATCGCTCCATTGAAATCCGTACCTCTCAGTGGATGTGTATGTAGCCCTTTGTTCCATTAATTGATACTGTCTGTCCAGTTTGAAATGTTTCACAAGCGTGGCGAATATTAGTGATTGCCGGAATACCGTATTCTCTCGAAACCACTGCGCCATGGCTAAGAATTCCTCCTGTTTCAGTAATCAATCCACCAATCTTGGCAAATACGGGGGTCCAACCAGGGTCCGTTTTTGGTACCACAAGAATCTCACCCTCTAGTACTTCAGATATTTCGTAAATCGAATGCAACACCCGAATGGTACCGGTCACCTTGCCCTGACTTGCGGGGATTCCTCTTAAAACCCCCTCTTCAGTATCAACCTCGATGTCATCATATTCGGAATTACCGACCAGAAATTTAGGCGGTGTGCTATCTTCATTCTCAAAGAAATCCTGTCTTCTGGCAAGCATGACCGACCGGATTTGTTTGATTGTCTTCTGATCTGGCTGGTCGCGTATGAGATTGCGTATTTCTCTTCTCCTAAGAAAGAAAACATCGGATGGCACTTCCAAGAGTTCCAATTGCATGAATCTCTTTCCCAACTCAAGGAATAATTCTCTGTTTCTGGTTATCCATCTATCCAAATTGAATCTTTGATCTTCTCGGAAACAGATGTATCGTCTCGCAAAGCCAAGAATAGTTGAGAAGAGTGTCCATTTAATCCGTCCAAACTTTTGATTGAGGACAGCTCTTTTTACTTCCTTTTCCACATTCTGCCTTTGTCTTCGAATTGACTCTCTATCGCGACCATTCGCTTTTGACTGTCCTTGTAATAGGCTTTTCATGACATTGAATATCAGACTCGCATCATCTTTCCATCGAGGATAGAACGGTTCTCTAGTAAAACCTCTTACTCCATACTTGGTAATGAAATCATGAAACTCATCCAGAAACTGTTGAGACTCTTTGCTCTCATCTAAACGAAGATAATTGAGAACATCACTTGATTCCGACCCCGAAATTATCCTCCGTACCAAAGGTTTCTTCGATGCTGATTCGGCCAATTGGTGAAGTGCCTTGTTTGTTTCACTCGTCTTATGTTGAAGGCCGGAAATGAGAACAGGATATACCCTAGAAGCTTTGTCTTCCCCCAAAAATCTTTGCAACAAATAGCTTGACATCAGATTCATGCCAATGTTATGTACGGGAATGCCATAGCGTACTAAACTGAAATGGGCCATCATGACCTTATCTAGTTCATCTGCCAGATTAAGAAGGTCCTGATTTGATCCCTCCATTCGCAGAGAATCTAGTTTCTGGTCAAATTTCTCACAATAAGGAACAAATACTTCATCATTCCACTCTTGATACGCATCTGCAGTCTTGGTCATACTCCCTTGACCATCAAATAGCATGACCCGAATTTCTGCTAGTAAACGGCTCTTAAGATTAAAGGGCAGTTTCTTCATTGTTTCTTTTCCGTAGATACCTGTGCCCTCAGGAAAATAATTCAGCACATCTTCGGAGCGCAAAAAAGGGGGTATCTCATTGATTACTTTTCGTTTTAATACATCAAGATTAAAGTATGCATGCGCCTTGTGAAATCGCAGAAGCTCTGATGACATCTGCTCGTATCCCATTATCGCATTCAGCTCATTGTTTACAATATAGGTCAACTG
>CAZYLT010000018.1:0-4078 GCA_964648855.1 uncultured archaeon | reverse complement strand
TATTGCCAAGTGAACTGCTTACTGATGACTGTGCTTGTCGCATCAATTCTTTCTTTATGACCTTGAAATCAGTGCCACTAGCTTTCGCCTTTCTTGATATATAGAAACGATCCGGAGTTACGTCACCTGATACCACACTCTCGCCTAACCCTGAAGACGACTCGATAACAGCATAATCGTGGAATGGCGATACGGGATCTCTGGTAAATAAGACACCCGCACTCTCCGCATTAACCTGGTGTTGGACAATTACTGCCAGTTTGACTTTATTATGCGGAATCTCAAGCTCTTGCCTATACATAATGGCTCGAGGGGTCCAAAGAGACGCATAGCATGCCATTATCTTTTGGATTACTTCATCTTCTGTCTTTAGGCCAAGGAAAGTATCATATTGTCCAGCAAAGGACGCATGAGGAAGATCTTCCGCCGTCGCTGAGGAGCGAACAACTAATTCGCACCCATCCATTTTTTGCAGCATAGAAGTGATAGTGTTCTTAGTTTCTGGGGGGAATTGCCCGTTCAGTATCTCTCCACGAATCGTCGAAGACGCATCACTCAATTGACTCGGATCGGATAGATTACTATGTTCAAGTGCCTCATCGATAACAACGCTCCATTGATTCGTTTCAGCAATATAGTCGAAGGTTTCTGTATCAAGTACAAATGCATCAGGAACCTTCAATCCCATTTTCGAAAGCCGAGCTAAGTTCGAAGCTTTTGATCCATAAAGACCTGTTTCCGGCTTCTCTATATCCGTAAGCTTTCTAATTAGACTATTTTCAGTCAACGTGTTTTGCTCCCTGATAAGACACTTCTCATGTTGTCATCCATCCTTCTTTTTAGCGTTTTGCCGACTTCGAAATAGCCGCTTGTCGTATTTTTTTTGAAGATTGCGGGGAGTATGGGAGAATGCTGATCCTGAGCTTACTGAGGTCCAAGTCAAAGCTGCTAGAGACTTAGGACTCTTCTCTGATGGGGACAACCCAACTAAATCTGTCAAACAATTTTGGGAGGAGAACAAGGTAAACGGACACGATCTTCGTAATCTACAAGCAGCACTGGTTCGTCACGGATTAGAGATTCGAAAATCAGACTCATAGGTATATAGGTAATACGATTGGTTGGACTCGCCAGAACTAATGGGAATTCCAAGCTTCAAGACGCCTAATGGCATATTTTAAGAGCGAATGATGACGAGAAAATGCGAGGTTATTGTAAGTGCGTGTGCAACCTGAGAGAATCGGTGCATTTGATGGAAAAATCTGTTTTATTTGTGGCTCCTACCTCCTCAATAACAGGTCTTCTGACCTGGCATTTGTCCCAGTTCATACTGGTCGCCAGGTGAAGGCTCAACCCGAGAGATACTATCTTTTTCAATGTCCGAATTGTGAAAAAATAGCACACAAACGCTGTTGGTATAATGTAGGAGAAAAGAAGCACAAAAAAGGTTGGTTCGGCCCTACCAAATGGCAGCTTCAATGTCCTTCATGTGGTGAAATCCTTTCGCTGATGCGAGAAGATCGCACAAAGTGGAAGGATGGGTATCAAATTCCTGGACACCCTGACCAAGAATTGATAGAACTAAGAGTTGCAGACGTTTTTGCTTGGAAGGCTGGTTCCGTTTTTGGCAAGATAGGCAAGGCATTAGATGGCTTCTTTCGAGCAGTAGGGTTGGGATCCTTGAGCGAAAATGAAACAAGTGCAGTTGCACGGGCCGCCAATAGAATAGGCAAGACAACAAAAGATATTGCCAATAAAGTATTCCGCCTTGAAATTCCACCTGAAAAGCGCTCGGAAATCAAGAGTCTTTCGTGTCAAAATTGTGGTGCCCCATTGCCCTTACCAGAGCCATGGGAAGAGGCGGTAGTATGCGATCACTGTGGCACTGCTCACTTATTGCCTGTATGAATAAGCAAGACATATCATTCAAGGATATAGACAGGCAAATCAGATATATGTACAAATTCAACTGTAATTTCCAGTGAACCTGGGAGAGCTGTATATGCCTAATTATCTTCTATTTGACAAGAATGAGTCACAGTGGAAAGAGAGCTTTGGAGAAATGCCTGATGAGGGAATCTCACTATCTGTGGATAATACGCAGAAGAAACTGATAATGAATGTTCCATCTAATGAAAGCATGATTGTTCGACGGGCCGCGGAACGACAGGCGCGTGGTATTACAAAGAGCGGCTATTTGTTGGGTTCAGGTGAAAGAATTGGGCGTGGCTACAAGCTCGAGGTCGATGGCGAGGGTGGACAGCTACCCGATAGGCTAAGGCAAAGCCCCCGTGAAGTGTACTAGAAGGCTGGCTAGGAGTCTTCCCACTCTAACGTAATGCTTTATTACAGCATTCATCCCCAGCAGACTAGAAACGGTTAGGTAAGCTTATATGGAAAACCTTAGGTAACATTAATTATAGTTAATATTATGGGTGAGAAAATGTACAAGTGCTGTGGAATGAGATTCAGTCAACTGAAGCATAAACCAGTCTTGGATTCAGAAGGAAGCAAGATTGGCAAGGTTGATGATTTCATAGTTGAGTTTTCGGAAAAGGATGTGATTTTGAAATCAGTGGTCATAGCTGGTGGAAGAATTAAGGAAATCATGGAATCAATCGGTCTAAGACCAGACAAGGATCCTATCTTTCAAATGGACTGTATTAGCACGATTGACGAAGAAGTAAATCTCAGTGTACCTGCTGATTCGCTCAATACCACACTTGATGAAGGTGTAGTGGGCAAGAATGAAATGCGTCTATCTAAGTTCGCGAAAATTACTGTATACGATTCTGATGGTTTTAAAATTGGCACAGTCATTGACATTTGGTACGATGTGGAAGGAAAACCGTGGTTAGTGCTTGGTGGTGGTTTCATTGAGGAGACCCTGGAAAAGTTTGGGGTACAGCCAGACATCGACTTACTTGTGCCCATGGCATTTATCGACAGCATCTCCAAAGAGAAAATTAAGTTGACGTATACCAAGTATCAGCTGGAATCCACCTGTGAAGATGAATATGAGAAAGTGAAGCGGCAAGTCAGTAACCGTCATGAACCAAAAGATCCCCGTGCTGAAACAATGAGACTTAGCCCAAGGCCTCATCGAAGCACTGTCTGATGCTTTCTCCCCAATGCTGAGGCGGCTGGGAGCTTATTGCCTCCAGCTACCTGATATTGATAGCCAATTTCTTCTAGTATTCAAATTCTGGTTTTGTTTTGCAACTCTTATGATGTGTTCTAAGAGCTTTGTGTGGTTTATATAGGGATATCATGACGAACTTTGGGGCGCCTTATGGACAGAGAAGCAGCTATGATTGGTGCAATCTATTGGCGCGACTATGACCGCTTAGACAATCTTGTTAAGAGCGAACTTGCAGAATGGGGATGGCCCTGTCTTAGGAAGATATTGGTAACGAAAACTGGAGGTATCCCTCAAGGTAGACTCAGAGATGGTCTTCTTCATATACTCGGTCTGGGAAAAGTTCGTGGCATTGAACTCGACCCACTCGAATTCATTCGACAGAAACAGATTGCTGGAGAAACCTTTTCTGAAATGAAGCGCGCTGCTGGTGAAAGGGGACTTGAGATACTTCAGAATATGATTGCAAAGCGAAATACGTTCTTTCTAGACGTGAAGGAAATAGCATCAGGTCCTTTTGCAGTCCTTGCGAAATCCGTTCTTGATGTCAGAAAAGAAGAAATCGATGACCTTGAATCATCGGCAAGTATCTGGGAGGCAGTTCAGACGGCCTATGGCTATTACGTTTTTAGTAGTGGTGGCGTATTGACATCGCGAAGAAGTGCTGATCATAAACGGCTGAGAAACGTTATGTCTGATGTTGCAGGAACCATTGGTGCTGACCTCCAGATTGACTCTTCACCGCTCCATCTGGGGTCAAGCGTCTCAGGATTCGAAAACTGTTCCAGGCGAACTAGAGATTTGCTCTGGCATCTGCTTAGACTCAAGACGTACAAGGGAAAGCAGACTGTGAGGAGGTCTGCAAGGTTTCTAGAGTGATGCACTACCCCCTCGTTTTCTAGTTAAATTGTCCAATAGAAGTGTCAGATTTTCCCCTAG
>CAZYLT010000017.1:46601-54972 GCA_964648855.1 uncultured archaeon | reverse complement strand
ATGTCTTTCCATCAAATGGATACAGCCACAAATCGCCATTCTCTTCTCTCACAAGAAGGTCTGGATACGTGTTGCCGCGCCAGTATCCTGGAAAAATGTGGGGATACCTGTCTTGATAGAACCCATCACCTACATTCTCATCACCGCCAAGGTCTTGAAACTCCTGTCCGTTCCAAGGAAATAGCCTGAGATGCCCATTATCATCGCGAACTAGCAGGTCCGAAGTCCCATTGTTTGTCCACTCTGCAACATAATACTCCCACTCTGTATTGAACCCTCTTCCTACTTTGTCGCCCGTGTCATCCACCATAAATGTGCGACGCTCGAAACGATAGTACTTCAAATCATCATCATCCAGAACAATCAGATCTGAACCGCCACCTATTCGTCTGTGAGATTCCTTTGCGGGTACGGGCTGCCAATAGCCTGGAAGATACTTATCGAAATGGAACCCTCTTCCTACCTTGAATCCAGTCTGATGGTGACCATATTCCTTAGAAGTATAGAATGTGTGTTTCGTTCCCTGCTTGAAGAAGGGGTACCATTTCAGATTCCCATTATCCTCTCTTACAACAAGTCCAGCCATCGATATCGGTGTTGAGATGTATGAAGCAGTTAGTTAAGCTTTCGGTGCTTGACCGAGAGATAAGCAATAATAAATAGCAGGCATCTGGAATCTTCTTCAATGGGTGGTGAATTTAATGAATAGTGATTCGATATTAGTCATGAATGATATCTCAATGAGTTATGGGGGTCGTAAAATATTGGAAGACTTCTCCATGACTGTTGACCAGAATGACACCGTTGGCATATTCGGGCCCTCGGGCTCTGGGAAGAGCACAATACTCAGAATTGCCATTGACCTAGAGTCTCCTGACTCTGGAGAAGTCTTTTTCTTGGGGAAGGATGTGAATGAATGGGACCCGCAAGAACTCCGAAGATGCATGATTCTGGTTCCCCAAGAGGCAGTGATGTTTCCGGGAACGGTGAGAAACAATCTGCAGTGGGGTCTCCAAATCAGAGGTAAAGAGGCAAGCGACGATGAACTCGTTAGCGTGCTAAAGGAAGTGGATTTGAAGAAACGATATCTCGATGAGGTCGCAGAGAATCTTTCCGGCGGTGAGAAGCAACGAGTTGCAATAGCTAGAGCACTCCTGCTAGAACCAAAAGCATTGCTTCTTGATGAGCCAACTTCTGCATTGGATAAGCAGTCGACTCTCGTTGTGGAGGAATCAATTAAGAAGGTCATTGAGGAACGAAACATGGGGGTAGTTATTGTGACACATAATCGATCGCAGTCTGAGCGATTTACTAATCGTATCATTGAATTAGATGCAAAGGAGGAGGAATGAATGCAGTTTAGTTTTGACCTGTTCGGAATCCCAATAAACATAAGTGAGCAGCTGATTCAAGGGCTCCAAGCCTATGCTATGGCTATGGTGCTGCTTGTTGTTCTGATTCTTATCACTCGATGGCAAGGGCTTGGTATAACTGACAAACTCCTAATGGGAACTCTCAGAGGTACCATTCAAATCGTCGTAGTCGCATCGGTGCTGTTAACGATTTTCAATATCAAGAACATCTTTTTGATCTACGCTATGCTGGTCTTCATGTGTTTCTCGGCTGCTTATACAGCTAGAAACAATCTGGATGAGATTGACGGAGTAGCTAAGGCTGCGCTCCCGGGGATTCTTGTTGGAGGACTATTGGTAATGACTCTAACTATCGTTATGGGCATCATCCCACCGATTGGTGAATACATCATCCCCATGGGTGGAATGGTTATAGGCAACTGCATGAGTCTTTGCAGCTTGCTTATTGAGCGAATGCACTCTGATGCGCAGAAGCAGCGAGGGCTTCTAGAAACTGCCTTGGCGTTGGGCGCGACACCCTTTGAGGCATCAGAAACATCCATTCGGGACGCCATGAGCTCAAGCATTATCCCCATGCTGAACAGATATGCAGCGTTGGGCATAGTCAGCATACCTGGATTGATGAGTGGGATGATTATAGGTGGACAGGACCCGATTTATTCTGCACTATATCAGGTTATCATCTTCGTCATGATATTCCTAGGGCAGGCAATTGCGGCAGAGTTGACTTCGCGCCTATTTCTAAAGGAAATCTTCAATGAGAGGATGCAAATCACTGTCCCAGTCAGGAAACAGTGAGCCCTCAATATGAAATTATCAAAATCATTAAAGGCATGTCATGCTCAGACGAAAGACGCAGAATAGGGGCACAATTTGAATGACAGAAACAGAATCCTTTGACATCATCGTTGTAGGTGCTGGCGTCGTCGGCGTGGCTACTGCGTATCATCTGCAGAAGAATAATCCGAACAAGCGGATTCTGCTTGTCGATCGATATGCAGCGGCAGGACAAGCAAATACTGCCCTAAGTGCGGCTGCGGTACGTAACATGTTCGCTAGCTCCACAAATCAGTTGCTAACTGATACAACAATCAAATACATTGAACACATTCAAGAAGAGAAAGGGTACGACTTGCATTTCGAGAAGGCCGGCTATCTCTGGCTTATGAGCGAGTCGCAATTCAGTCATCCCAGCATCAAGGAATGGATTGAGCGAATGGAAAAGTCCGGAATTCATCATGAAGTATACAATAAGGACCAGCTCAAGAAGATGATTCCCTCCATCAATTTTGACTTCTCAGGCGATGAGGAAGCAGAATTACTAAATCTTGAGGAAGTCGATTATGGTCTGTTTGGTGGCGATTGTGGCTTTCTTGACCCTACGCGTCTAGTTGAATACTATCTAGAAGAGTTCAAGAAGATTACTCATGTTAAACCTCGCTTTGGTTTTAACGTCAAGCGCCTTCTTCTTGGGGCAGTTCCGCCCTTGGATTTGCCCGGTGAACCATATGTTTGGCAAAACAAACGTGTGATAGGTATCGAAACTGATGAAGCAGAAATTCATGCAGACACAGTCGTACTAGCAACTGGAGCATGGGCAAACGAGCTCCTCGACCCAATTGGAATGAACAGCCAAACAAAATGCAAGAAGCGTCAGATGTTCGTCATTCATGCTGAAGATAACAAACCTTTGCAGGATGTGCTCTACAGTGAGGGCTTCAATGAGCTTGATTCAATCCCATTCGTCATTCTCCCATCTGCAGGAGTATATTTCCGTCCTCAGTTGCAGGAGAAAGGATTTTGGATTGGTTGTGGAGACAAACTCGGTCGAGCTTACAAGTACATCCAGACAGATGATTTTCTTGCTCCGGAAAGCTCGTACTTCGAAAATAGCGTATACCCTGTCCTATCGAAATACTTCCCGGCTTTCAGTAACGTGCGACCAGTAAACAGTTGGGCAGGTGGTTACTGTTATTCACCAGACGCAATTCCATTCGTCTATTATGAGAATGGAGTCTTAGTTGCTAACGGTGCGAGTGGTAGCGGAATAATGAAATCGGATGCTATGGCTCGAATCGCTAATGCTCTCTATCAAGGAAAAGATGATGCCGAGCTCTTCGGTGGAAGAACCATATCATCCACTGCTCTTAGCATAAAGGACCGAGATGTAGAAGTCGAGAGTGTGGTTATTTAGATATACAATGCGTATTCAGAAAGTAAAAAAGAGAAGAAAGGATAGGCCACACCATGCCAAAAGACGATAATATTTCCCCTCCTCAAGAGGGACAGATTGCACCCGAGTTCTACCTTCCTTCAACAAGCGGTGAAGATGTACATCTGTTAGAACTGCAAGGAACCTGTGTTGTTATTGTATTCTTCCCTGTCAGCTTCACAATGCTATCAATGATGGAGCTCCAAAATGTCGTTAATTCATACATTGGTTTGCGAGCGTTGAGTGTGGAGGTGTTGGCTATCAGTGTAGATCCCATGCAGGCTTTGAAGACGTTTGTTGAACACGAGGAGATACCTTTTCCTCTTTTGAGTGATTTTGACAGAAAAGTTGCCAAGAAGTATGGAGTGTTTATTGAGGAACTCGATGGGTTTCGCCATGTAGCCCTCCCAAGTGTCTTTCTTCTAAACAAAAATCAGAGAATCATCTATAGGTGGGTAGCTGACAAAGCCGATGTACTCCCTAACCTAGATGTAGTGTTTTCTATCATTCAAGGCCCGGATAAAAAAGGAGGCCCATGTTAGATGGTCGCAGTCTAAATTGTGGTCAATAGTATGACTTGAACGACAACATATAGTATAAGTAGAATTGCCCCCTCCCTGCGAGTCACTCTCCAGTCCTCTCTGATGAAATAGTAGAATATAGATGATACCACAAAAAATAATGATAATTGAAGAATTGCAGGATAAATTTCAACTGGCGGACTAGCAAACAAATAGGCAAAGCCCAGGCCCATTGCAATGTTCATTATGTTGCTCCCCACTATGTTTCCTATGAGCAACCGACCATAGCCATGCTTTGCGCTTTTGATGGAAATAGAGAGTTCAGGAAGTGATGTTCCGAAAGCTATAATGGTGAAACCTATAATGCTCTCTTCTATTCCGAAGGCCATGCTGATATACTCTGCTCCATCCACCAACCACTGAGCACCGATGGCAACCGCAATAGAAGAAACACCAATTATGACAAGCTCTCTCTTGACCGCTAGGAGACGGTCCGAGATTTTCTCTTCTTTTCCCTCTAGCACTTCATCTTGAAGGTTCTGTGCGCGCTTGCTAGCTGCTGGAGGTTTTGCCTTACCTCGGATTGTAGTGAGAAAACGCATCGTGATGAAGAAATCTACGAAAATACGGAACTGGTAACAATTGTCACATTCGTCTCTTCCCCAATACAAAAAGGAAAGATATGCTATCATGATTGTCAGCAATATGAACGATTCTATGATAGAGATGAAACCAAGTGTGAGTGGATTCAGAATCATGAGGGTGGTTACTATGAAAATGAATATCATGATCTTTGTATCTCTGTCCAAAACTATGTGGTTGGTTGCCAAAGGCGCCACTATTGCACTGATGCCAACAATGAGCGTGAGATTAGACAGACTACTACCGATGATATTTGAGAAGGCGAGATCTGCCTTTCCGGAAAGCAACGCAGCAATTGATGCTAATACCTCTGGAAGCGACGTTCCAACAGAAACTATAGTGAGCCCGATTAGCAGATCTGACACATTGAATTCCTTGGCAACATCTGTTGCAGACTGGATAAGATAGTCGGAACCCCTGACTAACAATACAAGACCTCCTGCGAAGAAACCTAGCTTCAGAAAGGTATCCAGTATTTGCATTGTTATTCACCAATTGTAATCTAAGAAAAGCTGAAGGGACCAGCAACATTAGAATGTTTTATCAACGTATCGTGACAAAATGAATCTATCCAACGCGGAAGGGAAAACTCAATAGACAAAGGTGTCAACTTAAGTGTGCATCACTCAGGGTGATACTCTATAATATATTGCGAGGTTAACCTGAAATATGCTCATCCAAATATCTGGCGGCATATATCACGCACAGGGTAGAGGTGCTTATGATGAGTACAGAAGAAAAGAAAATGAGCAGTTGCGTGACCATGGCATTGGAGAGTGGAATTGAGTACGAGGACCTTGAAAGCGCACCAGATGAACCTCTTCTTATAGAAATGGTAGGAATACAGCCTGACCTACTCTTGGACATCTCAAAGAGATTCGACGTTGACCTCGAGGACCTACAGGATTTGAGTGATCCCGACGAACGTCCCCGTTTGCAGGTTGAGGATAAATTCACTCTTGTGGTACTGAGAGTGCCCCTTGACCTAGAAGTAACGGATAGAGTTCATTCAACAGCTCCTATTGGAATGGTGACTAATGGTCGGGACATAATCATCATCCAGAATGAGAGATTTCCATTACGAAAGAAACGTCTGCTATATGCGGTACGCCGTGCAACTACTCCAAATGAAGTCATCTATCGCGAATGGGAAGCAATAACCCACTCATTTGAAACAACCCTTGATATCATTGAGATGACAATCAAGAATACAGAGGCGAGCATTATGAAAGAGCTCTATCCCTCACGTATGGATCGCTTCTTCCAGCTGTCTCGAGATGCTATCTTTATGGAAAGCGCTCTCCGGTCTAATATGAGAGTACTCAGAAGGATGAGAAATCTGCAGAGAGTAGGTCGCATGATTCTCGATGAGGACCGTCTTGAAGAGCTAGGAGTAGACCTTAAGCAGCAGATGGATCTCAGCTCCATTTACCGCGAACTCATTGAGAATGCGATGAGTTCATACGATAGTATTGTAAATCACAACTTGAACCGAGTTATGAAGACACTAACGTCAATCTCACTTCTTGTTTCTGTTCCTACGCTCATAGCAAGTATTTACGGAATGAATGTTGGGTTGCCCCTAGAACAGGACCCATTAGCCTTCCCGCTTATTATGACAATTAGTATTCTGATTACCCTACCTGTTCTCATTATTCTGAGGACGAACAACCTTGTCTAGAATGGAATTGAGGCATACACGTTGATACGCTTTCCTTATTTGTCACCGTTTCCATCAGGCATACTATGAAAGTCGGCGTCCTTACCAGCGGTGGAGATAGTCCTGGAATGAATGCATGCATTCGAGCCATAGTCAGAGTTGGAATCTATAATGGATTGGAGGTTGTTGGAATCATAGGCGGCTTACAAGGCATCTTGGATAGGAGATTTCAGCCGTTGGAGGCTCGTTCTGTGGGTAATATCGTACATCGTGGGGGGACCATATTGACTACAGGAAGGTCTAAGGAATATAGGACGAAAGCAGGACAAAAAAAGGCTGCTCGTGTCATGAGGGAAGAGGGCTTTGACGCGCTTGTTGCCATTGGGGGTAACGGAACAATGCGTGCGTTGGAAATCCTTGGTGATTTATGGGATGGGCAAATCATAGGTCTCCCTGGAACCATCGACAATGATGTCTATGGGACTGATTTCTGTATTGGATTTGATACAGCAGTAAATAACGCAATCGAGGCTGTTGACAAGATTCGTGATACTGCACAGTCCTTTGACAGGTTCTTCCTTATCGAAACCATGGGTAGGGATCGTGGCGAAATCGCTCTGCATGTTGGAATTTGCTGTGGAGCAGAAGCCATTGTAATTCCCGAAACCCCAACTGATCTGGATGCTATTGCAGACCATATCATAGCCGGGAAAGAACGAGGGAAGACATTCGCATTCATTATCGTTGCAGAGGGTGACGAGGAAGGAGATGCAATGGAAATAAGCAAGAAGCTATCTGGTCGTGTAGGAGAGAATTGTCGCGTGTCAGTTCTGGGCTATATTCAGCGTGGGGGCAGTCCATCAAGGCAAGACAGGATTCTGGCATCGCGACTCGGCTCTTATGCAATAGAATGCTTGACGGCGGGGAAAAGTGGAATATTGGTTGGAGAAATAGATGGCAAAGTTGCGGAAACTGAATTCACTGATACCTACAGCAAAGAGAAACCGCTGAATGAAGCACTTCTCAAGCTTGTTGATCCATTATCAATATGAGAAAGAACAGGATGAGCCGCCTTTCTACAAAATACTGTGAAAGCGGAGAGGTTCCGGAAAAACCTTATGAATCGAGCTCTCTCATTACGATGGCCTTTTCAGAATCGCTCAGCTCTTCATGCCCCTTAAGCTTGTCTTGAGGGATAATAAGATCTCATCCGAAATACAGGCAAGATGGTGCCACTTGTAGGTCAGGTGGTTTTGAAAATATGACGGCTCTCATACCCTGAGAGCGCCCTTGGAGATTATGTTATCACAGGTTCTACATCTCGCACGTCCACTTATTGCAGATTCTATCTTCCATGGCTCAGCAGGAATGAAGGCAGCCTTTTCTGCTGAACCGAGACTGTCAAGAAAAAGCTCAACATCTTCTCTCACCATCTTGGGTGTCAATTTTATGGTGAATAAATCGTAATCGGATGCCTCATAGGTTAGCTCAACATTGCCATTCTTGAACACTCGCTTAATGTCCGTTCTCGGTAAAAATGATTGGTGTTCTGCATATAATCAAGCATTTTCTTGGCAAGGTATTTGCTTGCTTCTCTTTTTCCTGAAAATGGGCGAAGCCCTGATATTTCTGCTAGGCTGTAATCGGTAACTAAATAATCCTGTTCAGTGCTTTCGTCGGTTTCTTGTCTTTTCTCAAGGACAACAGAACCAACCGGAGCTTTTCCCGGCGCGGTCGAGAATTGAAAGCCTTCCGGATGAATGTAGTATGCCCACTCAGAATCTATTGAAACCCATTCCGTCATAACATGCACCTCCTGTAATGAATTATAAACCAGACAAAAAAATACCTGCTACCTAGGAGGGCTAAGACGCCAAATCGATTGTTGAATAGTTTTTGAACCTTGGCCTCCCGACGAACAAAACTTGTCGCTATCCAAACAAGGCATAAAAGCAAGTTTCTA
>CAZYLT010000017.1:0-46501 GCA_964648855.1 uncultured archaeon | reverse complement strand
CTCCCGACGAACAAAACTTGTCGCTATCCAAACAAGGCATAAAAGCAAGTTTCTATGACTGAAACAGGTTAATCAATATCTATAACGTAATGAGTAACCTAAAAATGCTAGTTTGATACAACTACTACTGGTTTGAAAAATGGCTCACAAGTATATGAGATTCATAGCACCTATCGTCTTTGCTGTTGTGGGAGTAATTTTTGCTGGATTTCTCATTCAACGGATTGTTGAAAGTCTAGTGACAATACTGCCTAACGGCGGAATGTACGATCTTATTGGTGGTCCCTTGACTGGTAGAGCAGTAAGCGATGTCAACTGGATACTCACGTACATTCCAATAATAACCATCGCACAGTACCTTATTCTGGGGTTGCCAATTGCCACAATTCTGTTGCTTGGAACAATGGTCATCCGCTCAACTGCCTATGATATTAGTATTCTCGAGCTTGGAGATGATTTTGGGAGTATTAGGATGATTCGCAGATCAGTAATTCCCGCCCTCTTTGCTCTATCGCTGGGTGGAGTTGTTTCTAGTCTTCTCAGGAACTACATATTCACAGAAGTCACCAATTTGCCTCCCCCTGCTATTCCCTTCTATTATTCTCTGGTTCAGATTGTAAGTGCGCTCATACTGCTTCCCGTTGTGTTGGGCTTCTTCATTCCAACATGGCTTCTCAATGACGCAGGGATTGTCATGCATCTGAAGGATGAGGAATTGAGGGTGCGAAGATGCCCAGATACCATTGGTGTGGGGCGGTGGTTGAGTAACCTTCTTGGAGGATTCACAGTGCTCACCATCCCCATTATTGCATTCGTGAACAACTTCATTCCAATAATTGCCGCAAACCAATTGAGCGTGACATCGATTCTAACTGCAACACTCCAATCCTTTGGGTTACCTATCGTTGCCATGGCATATGTCGTTCCTGTCATAGTCTTCAATGAGATCCTGCTGCGATTCATGAGACGCGCAGTTAGAAAGGTAGCAAAAGCATTCGGCGCGAACGAAACCGAGCTTACCACTGTGACCACACCTACAGTAATCTCCTCAAAGAAAGTCATGAAGACATAGTTGGATGGAACCAATCATAATGAATGTAGGAAGCAAATTGAGCAGAGCATTTGAGTGCAAATTCGACGAATTTGCATTTCTTGGGTTCCTATGCTTACAAATAAGATACAGACTTGTCATTCAAGATGATGTGGTGCCAGCCAAGCCTCGTCAAGGTGAGTGAACCTGGTAGTGCGGCTATTGTTCTGTCACTGTTCCGATCATATTGCTTTTCGTTTTCTGATGACGAAAATCGCGACGATTGCTACTAGTCCGATGTCTGCTCTCGTGACGATAACCATCATTATGAGCGGAGATGATTCGTCCGGTGGTGGGATTTGTTTTCTCTTCTGGCGCGGGTTAACAGAGTTAGAAAGTTAACCCTCTCAAAATGCCACGTGCTTTGGTCGTTAGCCCTTACATTGCGTTTCTGGGTGTTTATTTATTCTCAAGAGTACTCATTATCATGAGACAACGAAACACTATCCAAGCGCGACTCACGGATTTTGATAGTGATTCTAAGCAGTCCGAAACCCGCTCTAGTAGACAAAAGCGGTCTGGACGTAGAGAAAAGAAGGGGAATAAGGGGCACATCTGGCGACCCACCATCAAAGACGGTGAGAAGTGGGGCGTTGTTGAATTCGACGGGACTGTTCTTTTCGTACAGGTCATTAAGGGTCGACTACATGCCCATGGCCGTGAGGCAATCTGCAGATACTGTGGAGGAACATTGGTGATTCGAGGCGACCAGGTCTTCTGTGGCGGTAAATGTGGAAAGTTTCAAGGGAATTTCTCTTTCGATTTGAATGCCTACCTTCGCTGGGATGGTGCAAAGTCATTTACACTCAGAAACGCGATTGCAGAGGCTGAGGGACTTGAACTTGAAGAGAGAGACCTAGAGCCTATAGCATATGCTCCTAATTGGAGTGTATTGTATGAATATGAAGACGAACCTATTGAGTAATCCTTAGAGTTTCCTCTCGTATAATAGAAACCGTCGATTCTGATATTTTTCTGGAACTGCAATCAATGATTCAGACCACTCCCTACCTCTCGGTCCCAAAAAGAATGCAGCACGGTCCACTTCAGATGACTTCAAATCATCCACTAATCGTGCCATAACATCTACGAAGATTGATCTGTCAGTGCAATAAAGGGTATGAGCTCTGGTTACCTGATCATTTCTGGATGCTTCTGAGAAATAATACAACGAAATCGGAAGACCATTGTCATTAGTTATAATGTTAAAGGCTGATTCCTCTGAGATGCGTTTTATTCCATCAAGATCTTTATTCTCGAATTCCCAAGTTACTGGCATATGCTTAGTTGGTACCAAATCACTATTCTGCTGTAGGGCTTCACTGACACGTTCTGGAGTCGCTTTAATGGGCGTAATACTCGGGCTAGGGTTCGGTTGTTGGGGATACGGTTTCTCCAATCGGAAGTAGCCCACTTCCTCGACCAAATCAAATCCCGCTTTCTTTGCAACACCAATTGAGGCAGCATTTCTTGAGCTGGTCGCGTATCTCAGGCTCTTGAGACCCTGCTTCTTTGCAAGCTTCACACAATGCTCGGTTAATTTCAGTCCGATACCTTCTCGGTGTCGATTATTCCGCACGCGAAGTGCCTTTGCCCAACCGAAATCTGCACCATCAATCTCTTGAAGCGCTGCAAATCCGAGTAACTCTCCATCTTCAAACAAACCAAACATATGCCATGAGGGATTGTCTTGGTAGGACGAGAATCGGTCTGGTACATAGTCTCTATCCCAGTTGCTCTCAGACACCTTTCGAACTGCTTCTTCGTCGCTGCGTTCGATGTTTCGAATCTCAAATGGCATAGTAGTGAAGAAATTGGTCTCGCTTAAGAAGAATATGCCATGGCATACAGGACAAGCGAGTGGACCGGCTACATATTCTGGAAGATGAGACAGTAGTGGTGATGGACATTGGACACATAGGTTGTTGGATATCCCCAGCAACCTAGCCTCTTATTATCCTGGCACCAGATCATTTCCTGTCGAAGTGCATAGATGTCAGAGAGTTCCGCTGCCAAATCCCACGCCAGAGGTCTCATGATACCATCAGGGTCTCTAATATTCTGAACCACGATTGTGAGGTAGGCCTGAGGCTTTAGAAGACTCCTGAGAGAGTATAGTATACCTGTTAGCTTCTCGATATACTTTCCATATTCCGCTACGTTACCTAGATCAGAAGATGAATCGCTGTAGAATTGAGGGAGACCCTTCTCGCCTCTTTCTTTATGTACACTATCATTTCCACCACGTGATTTTCTCAGCATATCCCAATATGGAGGCGATGTGATTAGATAATCAAATGTTGGAATTCCTGTTTTGAAGGATTGCTCCAGAAGGTCAGCGGTATGCCTAGCATCACCCAATATGATTTCAGATCGAACGTCGTCCCCCATTTTTTCGAGATATCTTCTGGCTGTTTCCACATAATCAGACTTTAGCTCAATTCCGACTGAATGCCTTTGGAGCTCCTTGGATGCAATCAGCGTGCTGCCAACACCTGCAAATGGGTCCAGAATCCAATCATTCTGATTAGTGAAAAACCTCACAAAGCGCTGAACTAACTCCTCTGGATACTTAGCGGGGTGCTGTAATTGCCTCTTTGAGCGAGACCTTGGATTGATGATGAACCATGATTTGGTGGACTTGACCCACTCTTTGCCATTCAGGTCGTTGAGGGTTTGTCGTTCAGACTGTGTCATGCAAGATACCTCTGCAATGCAGTATCTATCTCTCAAACATAAGTCTGTTCCAGAAAGGTACGATTAGTCCTGTAGTCGAGATTCAATTGTTCGATTGATTGCAACCTCTCCTATGTCCGCGCAATAAGATGCGACTCGCTCAAGATGCATAGCAAGTAACACCTGATGACTCGAGAAATTCTTTCTAATCGTTTCAAGCTTGGATAGCTCTGAGGCTAGTTTTTGGGCCCCCTTCAGAGAATCAAATGCTTCTTGTGATTCTTCAATCAGGTTTCTCTTCTCTCGTCTACCCCTGTCTACAGCAAAGAAAACACTCATCGTATCATCGTAGACCTCAGCCAATGATTCACTCAAATCTATGAAAGTTTCACCGACATCTTTCAAATTGATGACCTCGGTTGTTGCTCCACAGATGTGGTCTGCGATTCTTTCCACGTATTTGGCCGCGAGACTGAAATGCAAGGCGTCTGGGGGCGCCATGGCTATCTTTCTTGCATATGAGGGGTCTTGCAGAGATAGGTGGCAAAGCCGTTCAACGAAGTACCTATGACGGTCCACATCTTCATCCCGATCGAGTATTCTGGATGTATCTTTAGGCGCTCCTTCCTTCATGGCTGTCAACAGGCTGGTCAGCATGTACTTGGTTGTAGAGAATTGTCTCTTGAGGATGGGTGTGATGACTTGTTTCTCGCTTGTATCGCTAATTACGAAACCTTCATTGTACTCTTCAAGAATCTCAAAGCCTGGTAAGCGTCGAATCCAGCGGCTCACCTCTTCTCGAGTCGTCATATCTAACTCATCACCAAAAGTAACCGTTAATGAGCCAACTCCAACCATGTAGGCTCCGATAAGTAGGTTGACTACGCTTTCTCTGTCATCCGGATTGACTGTGAAGGTCAGATTCCCGCTATCCTTTGATTCAAAATCAGGTGGAATAACCCGGAGAGTCCCATCAGAAGTCTGTTCAATCCTAACTTCAGAGTGCTTCGTAAGATTGAATCTATCACACCACTGCCGTGGGAGATATACGTAGAATGAATTCCTAACCTGATTGAGTTTTCTTGTTGTGACCACTTTCATCACACTTCTTTTGCCGAAATAGATAACATATGCTGTAAATGCAAGGCAGGCCTAAGATATCATCCTAATGTGATTCGCATTCAGATTTGATTCCCACTAAACCGAAGATTGTCATAGAATCCTGCTTACGGCACAAATCGTCCTTTTTACATTGCTGCAAGTTCCGGGACGCAATTTTAAACACTTGCATATGAATCATATGCAACAGCTCGCATCATGAGAAATCAATGCCCTTCCTTTAAGGCAGAGAATCTTGCGCCCTGCGTTAAGAAACATTGGAGAAACAAGAGAAATGGCAAATCAAACAACTAACTTGCTTGTTGGTCTGGTAATCGGTTTAATCATCGGTGCTGGAGCCGTCTATGTATTCCTCCCCGGAATCACTGGTGGGCCCAGCGCAGAAACCTATACCATTACCACAGCAGGCTCTACAACAGTCTACCCGCTTTCTCAGGAATGGGCAACCCGAATCCATGAGGACTTTCCGAGCTTCACAGTGAACCCAAGCACTGGTGGTTCCGGAGTCGGTCAGTCACAGATTGTTGAAGGCCTCATAGATATTGGCGCTTCGAGCTCATATCCTAAGGAAGATTACAGAACAGCAAATCCTGACATTGATATTATACCGGTTTCTGCTGATGCTCTGGGCATCGTTGTCCATCCCGACGTTAATGGAACGACTTTCAAGATGGATGCAGATATGGCAGTTGCCGTATTTCAGGCAAATATCACCACATGGGAAGGATTCGAAACCGAATTTGGTGTTGAAGTCGAGGCGACAGGAGACATCAATGTCTACGTGAGATCGGATGCTAGCGGTACCACTGCAACATTTGGTAAGTGGCTTGAAACCGCAGACGAGAATACACGTGCAGATGGAAAAGAGTATGATTGGAATCTTGGCTCTGGTGAATCTCTCTCATGGCCAGCTGGAATCAATGCGGTTGAAGGCAATCCTGGCGTGGCTACTGGAGTACAGGGTGACTCACAAGGAATCGGATACGTTGGCCTTGCATTCATGGAAGGGAATACAGCTGTTGATCTCTGGAACCCCGGAAATGAACAGTATATCACCCCAACACTCGAGAATGCACTCAAGGCACTTCCTGAAACCCTGAGCGACCCAGGTGCAAATCTGATGAACTCAGAAACTGAAGGGGCTTATCCGATTGCTAGGTTGCTCTTCTATCTAACCAATCCTGACAACATGCCATGGTACGTCATTGTGTACCTTAATTGGGTTCTAGTGCAGGGTCAGCAGTACATCGAAGATGTTGGCTATGTACCAATTATCGGCACCTCAGCAATGGCTTACGCTCAAGGTCTAGTTGGTTCGTTCACTCCTACTGAGTGATTGCACCAGATAATTCCTCCTTCGGGGAAGAAGTTCCGGAATTCGGAGCTTCTTCCTCACCTATCTTTATAATGCGGTAGAACACGGAAAATGCTTAGCGAACAATAAGACTATTCGATTTATCAGATTCACTCATGATGACAATGCCCTGATGTGAGAGCCAATGACACAAAGCTGCAAACCCGATTCAGTGGATACGCGTGAAGAGACCTCTCAACAGAATCTACATCAGCGAATTCGATACCAACTATCATGTTTCATTTCAGAAGTTAGAGATGCTAAGGGTCCAGCCAGAATCGACCTATTCGGCCGTCTAGGTTTGTTCCTTCCTGCATTAGCATCAGCATCTATCATTATCCTCATCTTCGCTTTTCTATGGATTGAAGCAGCACCAATCTTTGCTGCTCCAGAGGGCGGAGTTGGTATCCTGTTTGACCTTCGTTGGAATCCCAATAGCGGCTTATATGGAATTGGAATCTTCATTGTTGGATCTTTTCTCTGTACCTTCTTAGCGATAGGTATGGCGGTGCCACTTGGGGTGGGCGCAGCCATCTTTCTTAGCGAATTCTGCCCTAGTCGTCTTAGAACACCGCTGAGAATGATTATCGAAATGATGGCAGCCATTCCAAGCATTGTCTATGGATTGTGGGCCTATGTAGTCATTGTGCCTTATATCAAAAATTCGCTCGCCCCCGCTGTCCAATCAAATCCTCTCACAGCTTGGATGCCTTGGTTTCAAGGTTCAGGTAATGGTCTCAGCTTACTTGCCGGCGGCTTGATTTTGGCAATTATGCTACTGCCAACAGTGATAACGGTTTCAGATGACGCCCTGCGCTCAGTTCCTAGAAGCTATCGAGAGGCATCTTTTGCCTTGGGGGCTACGAAATCAGAAACTGCCAGAAAGGTTGTAATATCAGCTGCAATTCCAGGAATTGGGGCAGCGATAGTTTTGTCCCTTGGTCGTGCAGTGGGTGAGACAATGGCAGTCTTGATGGTTACGGGGAATTCGCTGCAGATTCCCTTGACGCTCTTTCAGCCCACATACGTCATGACAAGTATCATCACCAATCAACTTGGCTACGCATTTGTATTCCCACTCTGGCGATCTGCACTCTTTGCAGTTGGTTTAGTTCTTCTAGCAATGTCAATCGCGTTCACTGCCATTGCGAAATTCTTCATCAAATGGGGCATGAAAACACGAGGTTTGGTCTAGGGGATGAGATTATGAACCCTCGGAAGCGAACACAAACAATCACGGACCCAGATATGGCCTATGAAACAGAAACACCCGAAAAGCAACATGGTAGTGCGATATCAAGGCTTAGTGGGTGGCTATCGGGACAACTCACTGTAAGAAATCACAGGGAACTAAAAGACCTGCTCTTCAGAGTACTGCTTGGAATCATAATCCTACTAGTAATCTCTCCTTTCTTTTTGATTTTCATACATATTGCCATAGTGGGCATAATGGACCTAATCGGGTCAGGTATCGGGCAGGGGTTCGCATTGTGGACAACATTTCCGGGGCCAGGACTTCAAGGTGGAATACGGAATGCCATACTCGGTAGCATCCTGTTGGTTCTAGTGGCAGGTGCTGTAGGTATTCCACTCAGCGTCTTTGGTGCGGTCTACATAAATGAGTATTCGAAACCCGGACTCATTCGTAACTCCGTCGAGTTCACAGCTGATGTTCTTGCAGGAATCCCAAGCATTGTCTTTGGAGCCTTTGGGTTCACATTTCTCGTCGGCTTCGTGGGGCTAGGAATGGGTTTGATATCAGGTGGGCTGACATTAGCCTTCATGATGATTCCTACAGTCTTGCGAACCACTCAGGAGGCATTAAGACAGGTTCCAGGGTCGCTCCGAGAGGCATCACTGGCGCTTGGTGCCACAAAATGGACGACAACTTGGAAGATCACCATCAGAGCTGCATTTCCTGGGATTGTCACAGGTGTTCTATTAGCAATCGGACGAATCATGGGCGAAACTGCCCCTCTCATATTCACCTCGGGAAACAATCTAGGAGCCCCCACCAGCCTCTTCGGTCCCGGTTCATGGGTTGCATCTATGCCGTACACAATTTGGGCTTACATAACTGACCCCCGAGAATACCTGCAAGTACGTGCCCATTCAACGGCATTGTCGTTGATGGTGATTGTACTGATAGTTGATGTCATAGCAAATTACATTTCAAGAAAATTCACAAGGAGACTCGTTTAGTGAACGGCGAAGACTACAAAATCGAAGTTGAGAACCTCGACACTTGGTTTGGAAACAAACACATTTTGAAAGACATCACCTGTTACTTCGAAGATAAGTGTGTGACAGCTGTGATGGGCCCTTCTGGATGCGGAAAGAGTACGCTTTTGCGAACCATCAATCGTCTAAATGACATGATTGGCGACTTCCGAATGAGGGGTAAAATCTGGATTGAGGGTGAAAATATCTATGGGTCGCAGGCTGATGTATATGGGCTGAGGAAGAAAGTGGGCATGGTCTTTCAAAGACCCAATCCATTTCCAATGAACGTAAGGGACAATATCACTTACGGGCCAAAACTCCACGGGACATCAGACGAAGATGAACTAGAAGATATTGTTGAGCAATCACTAAAGAAAGCGGCACTATGGGACGAGGTAAAGGACAATCTGAATCACCCGGCGCCTAACCTCTCAGGCGGACAACAGCAACGCCTTTGCATCGCTAGAGCGCTATCAGTTAATCCTCCAGTGCTCCTGATGGATGAACCTGTTTCTTCCTTGGATCCATTGAGCGCCAGCAAAATCGAGGATTTAATTACCAACCTGAAGAAAGAATATACTATCATCTTGGTCACACATAACGTCCAGCAGGCGTTTCGTGTTTCAGACAGGGCAGCATTCCTGTATCTAGGGGAGCTTGTTGAATTTGACAAGACAAGCAGGATTGCTGAAGCCCCTGAAGATGAACGTACTGAGGCATTCATCACAGGAAGAATAGGCTAGGTGGATATGATGAGAACACAACTAGAATTCTATATGGACGAAATTGCCGGGAAACTAGAGCGTCTCTTTGAGCTCGCTTTGCATGCATTTATGCAGTCAATGAAGGCATTCGAAGACTTGGACCCTGAATTGGCCGCAGAAGTGCGCGATATATCGGACGATGTGGAAGAACTTGCAAACAAAGTAGAAGACAGTGTCTTTGAAACTATTGCTCGGAGACAACCGGTTGCCAGTGATCTCAGGCGACTATCTACCTATCACATCGTCTCTTATAACCTCTATAGAGTTGGTCGGTATGCCTACAAAATAGCTCACATCGTAGATTTGGCTCAGGGGTTAGAGCATTACAAGGATCTCGAATCATTACCGTATCTGGCTGAATTAGCCAAGCAGACCTTAGGGATTGCAATGAAGGCATTGCTAGAGGACGACCTTTCCGATATCGATGAGCTAGAGAAACTTGAAGCCGAGAGCGACAGAGAAACAGAAGAGATGTTCGAGGAAATCACAGAGTTTCTCAGAAAGAGGACAGATATCACACAGATGTCTATGTTCTATGTAGTTGTTGGACGATACTGCGAACGAGCAGCAGACCAAGCATTTGCTATTGCTGAGAAAGCAATCTACGCTGTGACTGGCAAGAAGAAGAAGCTAGGACTAGCTTACAAGCGGGAAGATGCAGGTCTCCACTAGGGATTCTCATATTTCTCGCTAATCTGCCGAACTAGCTCCTGAAATGCAAGATCAACGTTCTTGTCTTCAAGCGCGCTTGTCTGAACATAGTTCATGACTCGGCCGGAGATTTCCTTATGCACCTCGTCTTGTGAGATTTTGGACTCAAGGTCAATCTTATTTTCGACCACTACGACCGGTACCTCTCCGGCTGCTGAATAAAGTGCATCAAGCCATTTATCCATGCTTTCGAACGTTTCAGGTCTTGTTCTATCGAAAACGAAAAACGCCCCTGAAGCATTGGAGCAATATTGTTCTCTTAGGTCAGCAAAGGATTCCTCGCCACCCAAGTCCCAGATGACAAGCTTGTAGAGATTATCTCTAAGCCTCATTCTCTTCACATGAAGAATGGCACCTATCGTGCGACCAATGTCAACGCTGATGCTATCATAGATATATCGCTCGACAAGTGACGTTTTGCCCACGGCGGTGTCACCAAGAAAAACTAACTTGTAGACAAAGTCTGGTTCCTTTGACACGCTCGATATACCCCTAATACATTTGGTCCCTGTCAATCGTCAAAAGAAGGACCATTAGAAGACTATGCATACCTGCTTAAGAATCTCTCTAATAACACTTCAATCCAATAAGAGCAGAAAAAACCAGCATCATCAGTTTTTCGAGAATTATTGGGCTGTCCGCTTCACTGGCTTCTTAGATCGAGCTTTTTCCAGAATTTCACTGGTGACTTTGAGAAACGCGGTCTCCACGTTGGTGTCTTCCTTCGCACTGGTTCTGATATGCTCGAATCCATATTTCTTAGAGAGGGCCTCAACTCTATTGGAGTCCATTTGTGACTCAAGGTCAACCTTATTCTCCAGTAGCACAACTGGTATCTCCGAAGTCACACTGTAGAGAGCTTCCAACCACTCTTCAAACCTGTCTAGGGAATCTGGGCGTGTTGTATCAAAGACGAAGAAGGCTCCTGACGCGTTCTGATAGTAAGCCTTACGCAACTGCTCAAAGTCATCTTGCCCTGCTATATCCCATATGACGAGCTTCACATGCGTGTCGTCGACCTGAACTGGCTTTGTATGCATGGCGGCACCGATAGTAGCCAAGTAATCTCCTTCGAAGGAGTCGTACACGTACCGACCTACGAGCGAAGTTTTGCCAACTCCGCCCTCTCCAAGAAAAACGACCTTGAAGAGGTATGCAACACTATCTGACAGGCTTCAAACTCTCCGTGGTCTGTGTCATGACACAGCAAGATAAAACTATCGCGGTTTTCTTGCTAGCGCGTCTAACGCATTTCCATGTCCGCAGCGGAAGACCACGGGTATAACGAGTTGTAGACCAAAAGCCACAAAAGAAGGATATGAAGCTTCTTGAGTAAGGTTGTATGATATGCAAATAGGAACGTTTGCACGGGATAATGAACAGATTGAGTGGGCACTGCAGCATGAGCCTGATTTTATCGACTTACGCATGGATTTGAACTATAGCATTGCTTTTGAGAAGGCAAAAGAGACCTTGAATGAGGCAGGTGTCTTATGTACATTACATCTGCCTAGTGATCCTGAATGGAAGCCCATGGACCTAGCCACCGGCATTGTCCCCTATATCGACCTTGGGGCGGAAATAAATGCAGAACTTGTGTCGTTTCATAGTACATTATCGACACTCTTCTACCGAGATGAGGATATTGATACATTTCTAGAGGCTCTGCCTCTCGTATCCATGGCCGCTAAGAATTCCAATGTCGTCATTGGTGTTGAAACACTTGGACTTTACTATACAGAACTCACCTTTCTCTTTGATGAACACCCAGATATGAAGATAGCCCTGGACATTGGACATGGGCAAATCATGGCTACTCGTAATCGTGCTCTCGGTCTTATAGAATCCTTTTTCGACCACATCGAGATGGTTATCGTTCACGATAATAACGGACAAGAAATGATTCACGACGTGCTGAAGACACGAGAAAAGAGAGAGGTTTCAATCGAGGAAACGAGAGAATTAGCCAGAAGGTATGACACACACTTGCCAATCGGAGAAGGCTCAATCGATTTTGAGAGCATTTTTCGAGAATTGAAAGAACGAGGATACGATGGAAAGTTCTTGATGATGTGTGCCGACCAGAAGAAGTTTCCTAGAGAAAGAGAGAAATTCTTGAATCTATGGATGGAGGCTTAGCTCTTCCTGGCTAGGCTATCAATAATCTTTGTGACTTCCTTCAGCCCCTGCTCATCCTTCGCTTTCGACAGGAGAGCGTGAGCGATTCGGACAATCTTCTGTGCTTTGTCGTATTTCCCTTGCACAATGAAGAATCTGGCCTGCTTTATCCTCGCCTTGCCCATTGCACTGTATACCTCTGGAGGATACTCGAAAGTGTCAACATTAATGTGTTCTCCACAGTTTGGACATTGTGTAACGCTTACCATTAATTGCTCCTCTGTTATTTCACCTAGTTTCTTAGTTTCTTCTTCGGTTTCGGCTTCTTCTTCCCATTCCAGTTGCTCCTCCGGTTCTTCAGTCTTTACCGTTTCAGCAACAGGCGGTGGTACCTCAACTTCTGAATACTTGGAAGAAGTAAAGTCACCTGAAACATCAGGGGGGATTTCACCTTCTTGCATTGTTGATGCCGTTAGTACTTCCTCAGGGGGCTCTTCCTCTCTCTTCACATAAGCAGAATGAGATCCAAGAAGCTGTTCTTCCAATTCATCACTTCTTGGAGCACCTACTCCAGCTTCAGGCGATATCTTCTCTTCTGGTGAAATACCAGGGGCTTCTACATCAGAGGTAGCTGCTTTCATTTCAGATGGACCTTCAAGCAACTCATGCACTTCGCTGGGTCTTAGCATTCGAGATTCAACGATTCCGGAAGGTGCTTCTTCTATTCCTGCCGCGTCAGCTTTTTTGAAGGCTAGTTGTGCTTTTTCCATCTCAGTCATACGCTTGTTTATGCCTGTGGTTCTGACTCGGTCTTTAGCCACCTCACTGGGACGTACATACCGGTCTGGCTCTTCTTCGGCCGGTTTGCCTTCTGTCTTCTCTCTTTCGGCTTTTATGCTTGCTTCTGTTGTCACGGTACCGGTTTCAGGTGTAGGTTCCTTTGCTGCTTTTCGCGAGACCTTAACGTCTGCAATTAGCTTTCTTCCACACCGAATACAGAATTTTCTTGTTGGTTGATTTGTTTTTCCGCAGTTTGAACATACCCTCATGTGGGTTCACCAAGCAAAGACTTGCTTATACGTTGGGATTCTTTGCAGATATAACTTTGTCTTACACTGGAATACTTGTTTCCCAACGAATGTAACAAAAACACTACTATTTTATCTGTAATTGAGATAAGAAACGGGAGTTCATGACTTATTGATGGAATTACTCTTAAGGCATTTTACACATAATCGTGGATACAACCTTTCGGAGATGAAGACCGTGAAAAAGATGTGTGAGAAGGATATCAAAGGAAAGGTGGTTCGTGGTTTAACTGGACATGTGAATTTGTTTGATGTTGTTGATCATCCGCTAACCATTGGTGTTAGAGTTGTGGCACCAAATAGTGAGGTTCCAGATAGAGTTCACGCACATCGTGAGCGACAGGTGATATACATGATCTCAGGCGAGGCGTTACTGACTAATAGACTAGACACAATTGAATTGCAGCCAGGGGATTTCGCTATCTTGGAGCCAAATGAAGAGCATTATGTAATAACTCGTAATAGCGAAGCCAAATTATTCGAGGTAAAATTCTAGTTTTATGACCTTCATGAGCTGTTTTCTTATCACAAATGCATATCAATGCGATATGACTCTGTTATTAGGCAAGACACAGAACTTTCAAGTAGGTCGGCATAATTTCTCTTATTTAGGAATAGATTATATCTCGCAAACCTTTATACCAATGCGACGAATCTAGTGTCTAGTTTGCTCCTGAGGGAATTCAATGTCTGAAGAGAAATTGAACGAAGATGAAAAGGCAAGTCTGCAAGAAGCCCTGAAACAGGCATCTATGTCCGATGCAGAGATTAGAAAGATGGTTCTAGGAGAAAGTGAACCAGGTGTGCCTGATATATCCGTTGACTCCGAGGACGAGATGGTTACGGCAGCGGCTGATGCACTTGAATTTGTTGAAGGGCTGGACTCTGGTGTCACCGCCGTAGACACAGTACTAGATGAGGGGGCAGTGGCCGGCTTTGACGCTCTCTTAAACAAGCTTGAAACGCTTAGAGGTGATATTCAATCCCTCCAACGTGGAGTTGTCGGTGTATTCGCTGCCCAGCTTCTATCCTTCAGAGGCAAGGTTGTCGAACTCAAGTCCCGAATATCAACTGAGATGGTAGAAAAGCTGCGGATGCAATTCTTCAAGAGCTTCATAGAGTCAACTTTTGTTGAGATTGTGGATAGCGAATTTGCAGCTCTTGAAAAAGAGCTTGTGGATAAAATCGTGGAACAAACCCAATCACGATTCAAAGAATTCGCCTCAAAGGTTAGAGAGTCAGAAATAGACCTAAGAAGTACTATTGTTGAACAGCAGGATATTGTTAGGTCATTCATGCAGAGTCTTGAGGAAGAAGCAAGCGCTCAACAGGAGGTACTGGCTGAGAAAGACCGAGAGATATCCAAACTACAGAAGACAGTTAGGGCCCTGCAAGACCAAATTGATTCAGCTAGCAAAGTTGATGCTCAGACTGAAGAACTCAATCGAAGAATTGCGGAGCTTGAGAATGAAGTATCCACCTTAAGGAGCCAGATCTTCAAGAAAGATGAAACGATTGAAAACCTCATTTCTGAACGTGACCACGCTCGTCAAGAGATCGAGGAATTAAATATCAACCTTGCAGAAACAAAGACCCAGCTTGATGTGTACCGAGAAGCAAGCGAAAAAGCTGTTGAGCCATCGGCTGCGTCTGAGGCCGAGATGAAGTCGTTAGAATCAAAAATCGAGCTCCTTGAGAATGCGTTGGATGAAAAGCGCCTGAATCTAGATGAAACAACTTCAGAATTGAAGAAAGTGAAACGAACTGCTGCTGAAGCTGTCAAGGAAAAAGAGGCTGCTCAAGAGCTGGCGGAAAAGCGACTGAAGGAACTCGAGTCAGTTCAGGATCGAATAGATGAAGTAAAGAATCTTGAGCAAAAAATCTATGATTTAGAGAACGAGCTGCAAAAAGAGAAGGAGTTGACTACATCCCTTGAGATGCAGAAGAAGGGCTTCGAAAAGGCAACTCGTCTGCTTGAAAAAGAGCGGGATATGGCATTAGAAGAACGAGATTTGGCAAGAGAACGTACTTCTCGTTACATCAAGGTGCTGAATCTGGAGGCTAACACCAAGGTCTTGCTCTTAGTGGATGAAGTGGGATCGGTAACTTTCAAAGAGCTTGGAAAATCACTTGGGATTCCTGCTGGATTGGCAGCAAAACATGCTAGAGAGCTTGAGAAGCTCGGAGTCCTCAAGACTACTGAGGAACGGGCAATCAGCACGCTGAAAAAGATTGAAATAAAGGAAGGCGAAGTTGAGTTAGACTGAAATCATAGCTTTAGAATGTGATTGTCCGATCACCATTTCTATAGGATTCGAGGATATCGGTCCAATAATCACCAATTTTGTCTAATGCTGTTGAGAAATCTCGTGCCAAGTGATATTCCCCCATCCGCTTTTCCACAATACCCACATCTCTCAGTTTTCTGATGACTTTGACATACAAACCTCTACTGGAGAGAACGAACCTTTTCCACTCAGAATCAGGAACTACTCCATTGGATTTCATGATTTCATTGAGGATTTTCGCTGCCTGTTCCACTTGCATTTCAGTGAAAAACACGTGTCTGAGCAGATGACGTGGACTAATCAAAGATGGGCGTCGTACCATATCTATCTTGACCATAATCCATACCCGGGTATCGTAGTACAGCTGACTATTTTAGACTCAGTATTACCTGACGGAACGGATTTCTTTGATAAAGAGAAGGGGAACGAGCATAAGCCCGAATATCCCAACTGAGACCACTGTACGAAATGTTGGTGAGCCGACCGAGTAGATATTCAACAAGAAACCACTAACGATAGTGGCTAATAACGGAATAAGATTGATGGGCGTTTTTACCTTGGCCATTGCTGTTATCATGATGAAGAAGCCGTATGCTAGTATGGCGAAAGCAATAGCCAATGCGTACATAACGGCGAGCAGCTCAAATACCCCAAATAGTGCCCAACCAGCTTGAGGATATAGAAACGCGACTATCAACCATATCATATCAAACAGTAGAATCAATCGTAATCCTGGCCTTGCATTTGAGATATCAACATTGGATGGAGCGTTACTGAACATCACTGTCATCGCCAAAAACGCAACTATCCAGAATAAAGGATTGACAACCGTTAGGCCTGCGAAAGTATAGAAGAATGAATATACAAAACCCGAGATTGCCACAAGTGGGTATAGGAGATCACTCAGAAGCGTTGAGTCATTCTTGAGGTATATCAAATCTTCCAGTAGCTGTAGGGCTTGACCACCAATTCCGGGTGTTTCTGGCACGAGATATGTGACTCCAAGAGCGAAGAATATCAGGAGGACTAAGGAAACCGCTACAGGCGCCAAGTTGATGACAGCTCTCTTCAAAATACTCGGAGGGTTCCTGTATTTCACATAACCAAAGATTACTTCATCTCCTACAGTTTCCACATGAAGCGGTTTGAATTCAACAATCTCTGTTCCAGTAAAGAGGCAACCCAGAGCATGAGCAGACTCGTGTAGTGCGACCCCGGGACCAACCAGCATGTACCAAGCTCTTGAGCCAGGAGCACGGGCCGTGTCTAGGGCAATGTGTGAAAGTCTCTCCAGGACCCATCCCAATATCCAAACGACGAAGAATAGAATCACTCCTAATAAGACGATTATGAAATATGCGTTCATTTTACCTTTCGATTCCCTTGTACTCTGTCGATCTCGATTCGGAATGTTGTTCCCGTGCTATTGGATTTCACAAGTTCAATCTTTCCGTCATACCGCTGAACAATCTCACGAGCAATGTATAGTCCCCTTCCAGTTCCTGATGATTTAGGTCCAACGAATCCCTTTTCAAATATTCTGTCCTGATAGTCCTCAGGAATACCATTCCCGTTATCCCTGATTGATATTAGGCATTTTTCAGGGGTTGATGCCACCTGAAAGGTAATTTCGCTTGCAGAACCATGTTTTATCGCATTATCGATGAGATTCGAAAGAACCGAAATCAGCCCAGCGCCAGCATAAGCATAGCAATCACCTTCAAAGCTTAGTCTGCTCCGAAATGGCAGATATTCGAATATCTTTGATAACACAACTGGTTTTCGAGTATCATTGGAGAGAGCTAATTCCTCAATTTCACGCGCGTCAGCAATCGTATTGATGGCATGTTCAATGGAATTTGCTACCTCAACTAATAGCTCATCGGATGACTCTTCTTTCCACAGGTCAAAATAGCTTATGGCAACCTGAAGCGAATTCCTTACGTCATGCTGGAGCACATCAAGAGAGAATCTTAGGGCCGCATTCGATTCTAACAGATTTGTTTCGCTATCTTTTAGGTCGCTGAAAAGAGCAGATACAGGATTGGTTAAGACATATCTTACAGCCCCCTCATAGACAAGATAGAAAGATAGTAGCTTCAGATAATGACCAATCATATTTGCAAAACCGTACACATCTACATAGAGTGTGAATGCTGCTTCAGCTCCGATAGTGATGATGATCGCTGCAATGAAATACCTTTTTGCATCCTGCGGCAATTCATGACTCTTTCGTGAATATACATATGCCGCTCCGGCAAGTATCATCATTATCAAATACTCACTGAGGATTTTGAATAGAGTCAATCCACTACCCTCGATGTATGCTACTGGAAAGGCACCCATGAATATCGAGAGCAGGAGTATTGCAGAGATGGAAGCATACGCAAAAAATGCTCTATTCAGTGAGATGCCTCTCTTCGACAGGAATGGGATTGTCAGAAGTGACATTGCTTCCAGGTATCTCGCAGCTATCCACAGCTGTGTAGGAAGGTTTGCTCCAAATCCCGGAAAAACGCCCATACCGGAATATGAAAGCGTATGTATAAAGTCCAACAAAGCCACAAAGAAATATGCGGTTCCCAGCAGTTGGAATAGACTGTTCTCCGAAAGATCCTGTGTATTCCAAACAATGATGAATAAACTGAAAGCAATAATGATTGAATATATCTCCACTAAAGAGTGAAACAGAAGATAGCTGTAATTGACTGTCAGTGAAAGAATAAGGATGGCTAAGAGGCAAGCTAGGATGAGGGGAATCCCCTCTCTTAACGAAGAAATCCTGTTAGAGTTAGCTTGACTCAGAAGAACTCCTCCAAGGGGCTGAGGTTTGTTGACATCCGTGACAAGTTAGCTGGCTTGGTGCCTTGCTTTAAAGGTATTTCGCCTCACAAGAGGTGTGACTAGACCTGTGCACAGTAGCCCTCAAGAAACACCGAATGTCAGGCAACAGCTAGCATTATAGCCCTTGCAATGTCTGCGGCAGTAGCACCAATCAGAGTTGCATTCTTTTCAGCTATTACGGATTCAATGTTTTTTTGTAATTCCGACTCTAGTAGTATTGCGCCAACTAGTTTTTCCTCAATGTCATCCAAAGTACTTTCTGGATGGAGAAAAAAATCACCCGTGATTCTGATTGTGGAAATCACGTTGTTGTCTCTGCTAAGTGTGATTCTTACAAGCTTCCCACCCGGTACTTTGAAGCTGCTCTTTTCCATAACACTCACCTTGAGAAATTCCAATCGTCGGTTGAGTATTTTTTCTTAGCTAGTTTTCGCGCAGCTTCAACCTCTTCACCAGAGAGAGAACCTTGCACTAGTTCAATATTCAACGCATCCGAGAAGCCTCTCCGCAAGGCTCTGCTAATCTCCTCAAATTCTACTTTCCTTCCCAGAATATGTTTCAAAGACGTCACTCGTTGCGTTACATCATCAATCATTTTATCAGAGATTTTCTCCTGAGGAACTTTCAATATACGGAACATCTCTCTCACATCGAGGTCCAATAAGATAGTTCCATGCTGGAGGAGACACCCTTTTCGTCGGGTCTGCGCATTTCCCGAGATTTTCTTTCCATTTACAGCTATATCATTTATCGGTACAAATTGTGCTTCTATATCTAGATTCGCTAGCCCTCTTATTATGCCATCGCAGATTATGGAGTAAGATTGCAAAATATCATGTGGGACCAGTTTGTGGCTTTGTGGAATAATAATGCTATATGTGATTTCTCCATTGAAATCATGATAGACCGCTCCGCCCCCGGTGATTCTACGAACTGGATCGATTCCCTGTTTTTTGCAATATTCGATATCGACTTCTTCTTCCATTCCTTGGAATGTCCCAATAGATACTGCAGATGGTTTCCAGCGATAGAATCTGAGAGTCGGGTCTGCCGCTCCATTGTGGATTGCTGTTACTATTGACTCATCTATTGCCATGTTTGTATAGGCATTATTCACCTCTAAACCAAGAAATCGGAATGAATTGATTTTAATCCACCACCTTTGCCTGTTTGATGGCCTCTATAATTTCTTTTCTATCCAGAGGACGAGGGTAATTGTAGAGTGGACCACGTGGCCGCTCGTTGTAGTATGGCCTATTACATCCAGGACAACCGCTAACTCTGAATGCAGTTCCATTTGAAAGAAGGTCCACCAATCTCTCTTCGGGAATATCAAAATCCAAGCGTCCCTCTGTGAAGGATACATCCTCTTTCTCTATCTCTCCTAACGAAAGGAGATAATGTAGGATCTGTATTCGACGGTATCTTCCAATATCTGGCTGCGGGTGGTTCTCAAGAACTGTACCCTTTATGCTCGTGAACGCAAATAGTCCGACTGTTACCCCCATATCTTTGGTTTGAAATAGAAACTCTGCAGCCTCTCTCTCGGTTTCGCCCAAGCCAACAATTAGATGAGTCGTGACACTTCCCCGTCCCCACACCTTCATTGCATTTCGTAGAGCTTTCATGTGTTCAGTCCAGCTATACTTGGGTGTCCGCTGATTGCCCTTGGTTTTTTCAAAAAGATCCGGCGTACACGCATCAACTGCAATTCCAATTCGCTCCACACCCGCATCATACAATCGGACCATGTCCTGTTTTGAGATTGGGTGAATGCATACAGAAATAGGCGGCCTCTGAGCTTTTAGTATACTAAGAATATCAAGGCAGTCATTCACAACCTCAGAGTAATTGAGACATTGGATACATATTCTCAGAAATTTTTCGAGATTGGAATTAGCTGCGTTCATGAATGTACTTGAGTCATACTTAGGCCAACCAATTCTGGAGAGCATCTCTGGTCGCGAGTCGCTATCGATAGCCTGAGGACAAAAGGCGCAATTCGCTGTACACCCAGTTTCTGAATGTGTCATGATGAATAACGTAGTAAAGTAGTTCAACTCCGGTCCTTGCTCTAGACCTAATGCAATTGCGGAGCCCAATGATACACGAACGGATTCAATCATGACAATACTTCCAAGGATGATGTTTTCTTTAGTGTATGCATTAAGAATTTTTGAATTAGAAGAATCAGGTGGAAGAGTAGTTAGTAGCTGATTTTGTGTATTTGTCTAATGCAAGTCTAATCATATTCTGCATGAAGCTCAGCAGTATCTCCCACTCGAAACTTGTCAACAAATCCGCCATAATCGTTCGGAATCAGAATTAGTGGAGCTTTTCCATCTATCAAGTTGTATTCAGTGAATATGTAAAATGAGATGCCCCTGATCCTATGATCTGCCAATTTAAAGTTGAGTTTTCGATTTGTCAAGAATCGAGCTGGACTATCTATACCAGATGATGTTCTTCCTACAACAAATCTCGACCACCTGTACAAAGTGAGTTGACTGGCATCGGGCGAACACAAGCAACCAGCTAACTCATAATGAGGGATTCCTCCGTCTAGAAGCCCAAATGATGGGTTTTGGCTAGTATGAAGCAAGTGCCCAAAGAGACCGTTTCCTGAACTTGCATGTCCAAATTCGCCAGTTGCCAGAATTCGGTCCTCAGTAACCTCGATGATGTCTAGGTGCGCATCATCGGAGTCTGATTCTGAGCCTAAGATCTCAGTAGGAGGTATGTTAAGGAGTATTGACTGAGAAGATCTCGCAAAATCACTACTGAGCATCACTTCCGCATGGTAATGGGGGCCTGTCCAGAAGTTGAAATAACGCGATCGAATAGCTGCACCCAAGTGTCCAAGCCGGTCTACGGCGTCACCAATATTCACTTCTGGCTTACAGTGGAGTACGCGAACTACATAATCTGGGTTAGATGATGGTCTTATTCCAATAGCGTAATCGAAGTCTGCTGTGAAGAATTCTCGCTTTTTTCGCATTCGAGTCTCTCTGATTGCCACCACTTTTCCTTCAACGGGCGATGCAACACTGCAGCCCCATTCTCCCTCAATCGGATAGATGTCCACGGCTGTTGCGTTTCTGTGTCCAATATAGGGACTATTGCTGAATGAGAAATATGCTGACTCAGGAGCGAAGAAGCTAATGTTGGCAACACTGCATATTTCTCTCATAGGAAGAATCTCCAATCATGCCATATCATCCATGTTGATTTTCTTAATCTTTCACCATGAAGTTAAACAGTTTTGGCCTCTTCGTATATTGGACCAAGCTTCTCTTTCCACTTATCCAATCCGGACGGGTTATTGGGATATTCTGAATACACTTCCCGAATATCCTGCATCAGATTTGCGATTTTAGAAACTCGTAGCAATAATGGAAGCTTACCTATTCCAGACACGAGTCTTCTGAATTTGTCGCCCATTCCAATTTTCATAGCTCCGCTCATTGAGGTTTCCAATAGGTCGCTGGCCTTGATGATCTTCTTTTCAAAAGCGAAGTCAATTTCCTCATTGGTAACATTCAGGAGAAACCAGCGGAAGACATCCAATGATGCTTGTTTTGACCCATACATTTCCATATATCTCGGATTGTATTCCCACAAACCCGCAATTGATGTGTCGCCGGACTCCAAAGCCTTCACGGCAGTGAGACCTGCTAGCGCTCCTCCTAGTAGAGAAGATCCAATACCGCCTCCATGGATTGGGTTAACCTGGCATGCTGCATCACCTACGAGCATGAAATTATCATCTACCATGGTATTTATTGGTCGTCTTATCGGAGCAACACCGCCGCTACTGTCTAACACTTGGTACTCTGTTTGCATGAAGTCCCAGTTGGGTTTGACAAATTCCTCCATGATATTTTGTGGACTTCTGTGCCCTTCAATTGTCATCACACCTGCTCCAACGTTTACTCTGTGCTTACCCTGTGGAAAAACCCAAGTATATCCGCCGAGGGTTTCCTCTTGATTCCAAAAAATCTCCAAAATATCAGGGTTTTCGAAGGTGTAGTTGGGAGTTTCATAAATATCTCTCCAAGCTACCATCTTATCTTCCTTGTTGATTGTCCTTTCAATGGGAGTTGACTCGGGTAGTTGTCTCCGCAGCATTCCTGTGGCTCCAGTAGCATCTACAACAACGCGAGCTGTAATATTATGCTCCTGCCCCTCAGAATCCAAGACTTGGACCCCTGTGACTTTTCCGCTTTCTATAATTGGACGCTTAGCACGCGTGGATGGCATCAATACAGCTCCAGCCTTTTCAGCTATAGAGATGAACCACTGCCCCATCTTCAATCGGTTGAAAGACATCCCCGTGGTTGTAGGGCCTTGTATCCTTAACCTATGCTCTCTGTCGGGTGCGATAAGGTCTATGCCGTTTACCTCATGTTCTATTATCCCGTCAGGCACTTTTGGTAGTCCCACAAGATCTCTCAACTCCTGAATATGATGACTTCCCAATGCATCACCACATGTCTTGTCGCCAATCTTGCTTTTTTCCTTCCTATCAATCAACAGCACAGATTTTCCATTCTTCGCAATGGTGTACGCTGTTGTTGCACCGCCTGTTCCCGCTCCTGCTACAATTACGTCATAATCGGTCATCATCATTACTCCTCGCTAGGTTCCAAGTTTGTTCAAGAAAGTTCTCTAATTGATGGGAAATCAACTCATTGTCAGCCCATCCGCAAACGGACATATCTGGCATGGAAATCAATGCTTCTTTCCCATCTACTACAAGGTCTATGGCCATAGTTTCTTCTTTTATTCGGTGTTCTATATCAAAATTCAGGTCCTCTGGTGAATCGCCGAATACAGCTCTGATCTTCACTCCTCTATTGGAAGCTTCCTTTATTGAGTCAACTATCTCTAATCCAATCATATTGATATCAGGGCATACCAGCATAATCCGTTTCTTTGCCTTTGACACCATCCCAGCCATTTTCGCATGCACGTCAGTCCTTCCTCTAATAGTATAGACCAGGGAAGGAATAGTGGCGGATTGCTTACGCTCTTCTCTCAGGCGCCTCAAGCCCTTGGCTACCTGTTTTACTTTGGTTGAGAATAGCTCCTCAAATACTGATAGAGGAGCAAAAGCATAGACCCTTGGCCTCCCTTCTGTCAGCACTACTAGACCTCGTGCAACTAACCCTTCAAGAACAGAATAGAGATTTGCATGATGGATTCCCGTCATTGATGAAAGCTCTGCGACTGTACATGAGGTCTTCTGATTCAGAGCAACAATAGCAGAGGACTCGTGAGCACCAAATCCCAACTCACGAAGCAAGTCCACTACCCGATTGCTCACCGCTTCAATTTCCTTCGACCTGCTTATCGCCATCTTGAACGTTATTGTTATGTGTAATTGCTACTTATAACTTTCGTTTCGAAATGGCGAATCCCCAAAGCACTTCCTTGAGCACATCTCTAGCAGCGATAGCTGTCAAGCCATTCTCATCCAACATCGGGTTTAGTTCAACAATATCTGCGGAGTGTACTTTTCCCGTAGTAAAAGCTAGCCGGATGAGGGTTATGAGTTCCTCAACTGAGAGACCGCCTGATTCAGGATGAGAAACGCCTGGAGCATATACAGGGTCGAGAATATCTAGATCGATTGACAAATGGATTTGGTCAACCCTTGAAGAAACATTGCTGAACCGGACTGCTGTTTCTGCAATCGTTTCCACATCTTGTGAAATCAGTGGCTGTAATTCGATTCGCTGATCAGGAGGTGCACACCTCATATCATATGCAACAATATTCTGTAAATCGGTAATGTCTTGCTCAACAATCCTACGAACTGTGGAGGCATGTGATAAATCAGCACCGCCATAGTCATCATAGAAATCTGCGTGAGAATCCAAATAGAAAAGGCCCCATCTGCCCTGAGAGGCCTTCTTCAAGCCTTTCATGATGGGATAGGTTATGAAGTGGTCACCCCCAAGAAATACGAGTGACGTATTAGAACCACCTAGAATCTTGGCCGCTTCAGAGATATGAACCTCAACTGATTCAGGTAATTGAACTCCAACCTCTAGGTCTCCGATGTCTTCGAGAGTAATTATCTCGGACAATGGCCTATCACTGTTTATGGGTTCTTTACCGATCAATAATGGATATCCATGAGACCTTTCACTGTCTGTTGCTCTTCTTATGGCATCGGGCCCGAAACGGCTTCCTGGGGTATGACTAGAGGTAAGGTCATATGGCACGCCCAATACCCCGATATCCGGCTGTCTATCCTCATGTTCAGAAATGCCAAAAAATGCACGCTCGAGCCGCAGATAGCCCTCTAACTTCTCTCGTAATGTCATTCTAAGTCTATTAGATTGAATCACTGACGGCAAGATAAACTATCGGCTACGCGTTTTGATAGAAGAAAAAAAGAAAGAGTTGACTCCCGGACATAGTCCGGGAAATCAGCAGTTTATACTTGATATGTGTCGCCTCGACCGCGGACAAGTCCCGCAATGGAATAGATTCCAACAAGTGCTACCACACCTACTGCAATACCGGAATAGGGCCATCCATCAGCTATGGCCTGGGCTGCAAGATTGCCAGGGTTTGGTTCTACGGTATAACCATCGCGAGGAGTGGTCTTTGTGTAGCTATCACCCTCATATGTATACATGACAGCAGCCTTTGGGAATCCGTACCGACCTTCGTTTTCGAATACAACCTGATAGATTATTGATTCGCTTTGTCCACCATTCAGAGTCGCAAATGTGTCACTTGTTGTGCCTGTCACAGTAACTGAGCTATAATAGCTCAATAAGCCTGTGTCATTCAGATACACATCGGAAATCGCTTCCGTTCCTTCGTTGGTCACGGTGACCGTAACCTCCACGGACCCTCCCGCTGTGGCAGTTTCAGGTGAGAAAGTTCGCTCAATAGTAATCGGTGGCGGGAATTCTCCACCATCAAATGAAATGAGGTAATCTGGCTGGTCTCCGAGTGCTGTCGAATTCCAGAAGACGGTGCTACCATTCGCTTCGTAGAAGGTTTGATTCTCAACAAATGGAGTCACAGATGTGATATTCACATTCTCAGGCAGGTTCGTAATAATAAGAGACTGTCCAGAATCTAACGGAGAGATTGTTCCTGTTGCTCCAACCAATGCGCCTACATTCAGCTCGGTGCTTTCTGATGTCAAGACTTGCTCACCAAGGTACCCTACTGCAGCTATAGCGAGTGGGCCTTCTAGGTTCTCTGGGAATTGAGCTAGAGCGAATCCAGAAGATGGGGGAGCAGTTCCAGCGCCCTCGAAGGTTGAATTGATGAAATTCACCAGCTCAGCCAAGTCAGGAATAGCAAGCATCCCTGCGGCTGATGCTCTGGCCTCGGTGAAGAGGGAGGTGTCCATCGCTCCAAGGATTCCAGAGTCATCCATTTGACTTAACATTGCGTTTGTTACAATGTCAAACGTGCTCAGCTCCTGATATATAAACAGGTCAAGAGAGTCAAAGGGCAGTTCAATCTCAGCGTCTGGTGGAAACAAGTTCTCATCGATCCTGATTGCCAGTAGTTGTGTCAAACTGAAGCCGAAAGTGCTTGTCATGTGGTTGACAACGCCTGACATCTTCTGCTGAGACTCAGCTTCTGGCATATTCGCATACACAGTTATTAGTAGATTAAACTCGGTTCCAAGTATTTCTAGAATTTCCTCAGGACTTCCCATACCACCATCCTGTGCTGTGGCAAACTCGCCTCCGGAGGATTCTCCTGAGAATGGGTTTCCGCCTATCAAATCAAAGACAATATCTAGAAATTCTCCATGAGTAGATATCATTGCCATTGCGAGACAACCATCATAGAAATCTTCCGTGAGGCCCAGGTCATCTGAAGGGATCCCTAATTGTCCATAAATGACACCGGGTACCCCGTCTTCATCAATATTGGTAAGTAGTACCTCAGCTCCTTCCTCAAGGAGCCTCCCAATGAGTTCTTCAGGATTGAATTCCTCACCCTGTGCAACACCAAAGCTGTCTTCCATCGCTGCTGCCGTTAATGGTGCAAAAACCATGAACGCTACGAACATAAGTGTAAATGCGTGCTTTACTTTCATTATTTTCTCACTCCTTTGGGCGCACTGTGGCGCCAATGATTCCTGTGACAATCACAACAATGGGGGGAGTCAAGAACCAAATTATCAATGGCTGTAGAAGGGAGCTAATATCTGGTGCTCCTCCGCTACCCGCAATCAGCGGCAGTAACTCATCCACTACAGATTGAATTAGTGGAATTCCCAAAACATCTGCAATAGATGAACCTGGCGGGATGGGCGGAATTGTACCAAGTTCTACCCCAGTTGTAAATAGCTGAAAGACCAGAAATACAAGCATAAGTATCATTGTGAGCCAGGCTAATAGGCCCACTGCAAACGCCCCTTTCTTGGTTCCAGCAAGCACTCCAGCAATGAATCCCGCAACACCCCAAATGGCTACCATCTGCAGGTTATTGAGTGGGTCTACTAGTAGTGTGTTAACAAGAACAAGAGTCGGACGAATGTAGTTTCCTAGTTGTGGCGCAAGCCACAGAACTAACGTGTTATACCCTGACGGCAGCAGGAACCATCCTGCGATAAGTACGATTGCGACGGCTGCTAGCCAACCAAGGAATTTACTTCCAAATGATCTGATTTTTGAAACCTCCGTATATGTGAGTAGAGATATATCATATCTGGCAAACGAAGTTTATTAACTCTATGCGGGGCAATACTCCTAGTATGGTGAAGAAACAGCTCTAATACACAAGAATGAAATAGTTGCATTCTCCAATAAGAGAGCAAAGGAAGAAATGTGGAAACCGACAAAATTGTTGCTGGCACTTTGAGTTTGCAATGTGTATTCTTGTGCACATAAAGGTCTATAGTGGGTTGAGAAATATGGAAGATGACGAAACACTACGCTCAGTATATGAGCTCATCCAGCTGTTTGCTTCGCTCAATAGCACTCGGCGAGCGATTCTGCTGGCCTTGGCCCATATCTACCCGCGTAGCGTCAGTGGAGTACAGCTCAGTCGACTAATCGGCTACAGTGGGAAATCGAGGAGCCTCTATAGAGGAGTCCTATCGCATTTGCAGGAAAACGAGTTGATACTCATCGACGAGCTGACACCGAAGCTCTATGCGATACGGATCAATAATGAACATCCGCTGCTCTCTGTCCTTGTGGCATTGTGCAGAACCTACGGAAAAGAAACACGCAAAGTATACGAAGAAACTCTGGAGGAACACTAGATGGATCACCTACTCGAGAATGCCAAGAGCCTCTATCGGGAGAGACAAAAAATAGCATTGGCAACTCTATTGGTTGTATTTTCTGCCGCCCTCTACATATTTTATAGTCCTGATATCTATGAAATTGAATCTCTGCCACAAGAATGGTTTCCACCCGGCTGGTCACAGGGGTTCGAAGTGGTCTACTCATTCAACACAATAGGTTTCATAGTGGCATTTGCCCTTATGATCTTTGGATATGCTTTCTGGACCTGGGCATTCTTGCCAACTCCTGCAGCGAATTACACAGATGCTGTTTTGAATGGCGTTTTTGGACCGTATGCGAAGATTTCGCATTCGATAGGAAAGCGATTCAAAGTTGAAATTGGTGAAGGGAAAGAAATCAATATTACGTGCCGAATTAAGGAACAAGGTTCTGATGAATGGTTTGTCTATAGATTAGAGTCGCCATATTTGCATCATCCAGATTTAAAGAATATCGCACTGCGTCATGGAATGTCCGAAAAGGATGGCAAGCTTGTAACTTGGATCAGTAACGACGAACTGCATGGTAGAAGCGTTCTCATGGCAAGAGCAGTTTCTATTGCGTCTTCATAGAAAACCTCGTCTTGTTACTATTGACCCTTATTCCTACTGATTCAACCTACATCCACGCAATACCTATTTCTTGTAGCACACTTCACACGATAGGGCTGCTACATGAGTGCAAGAATCCAACGGACAGTACAAATCGCGATGACCAACTATTCCGAAATATCTGGTGCATGCGTATTTAGTGTTGAAGGCAAGTCTGGGTATATGACCGAGAATCTTCAGCTAAAGACGCAGGATTTTGATATTCTGATTAAAGCATGGAATGGCGAAACGAGCCGATTTGTTGTGAAGAATATTCGGTTCATCACTGTCCTGAATAATGATTCAAGCTTGGTTGCCATCAACCCTTCGGGAGCTACAAGCATTATCATGGCCACTGGAAAGGGAGTATGGTTCATGATTGCCTTTGCACCAATGGATGCTGACAAATCAGGGATTCTCCGTGAATGTATTCAAGCGGCAAAGAACCTAGAAGCCTCTGTTTCAATATACGACATCTGAGAAAATTCAGCTAGACACAATTGGCTGCTGCTGAGAAATGATTCGGGCGACAATGCCAAACATAGCACCAATCCACCCCATTGACTGTACGAATTGGACGTTGAGGTCCATGCGTGGAACGCCAGCCATAGCAAGCTGCACTAGGCTCATGACCAGACTAAGAACCCCAGTCCCCACACTCACAATTATCGCATATCTCGCAGGTTCAACATATCTTGTGGTGAGAATCAACCCAGCTAAAATGAGGCCCAGTCCTGCCAGTGCTGTTAGCAATGTAAGAATAGCCAAAATGATATCAAGGGTCAAAGATATCGTCGAATCTACTCCATCTTGGAGAGGTTGTTCGAGTTCTACCAAGTACCCCATGGACCCGCTTGAACCCGATGCTATCATCAATATGCCACCAACGAGGCATAGGAGCATCGGACTACGATTATGAATGACCTTCAATGTAGCATCCTCCCCAGAAGTTCCTCTTTTAAGACTACCTTGTGGATGTGAGCATTCTACAGGTAAATTTACTATGCACGCGTTTCTTTTTCATAGGGAACGCCAACTGATTTTGGTGGAATTGACCTTCTAATCCCTGCTAAAGCAACAATGACAAGAAGATAGGGGACCATTTGAATAAAGCTGATGTAGTCTCCAACGACCTCAAGCCCTAATGTTAGCTGCAGAGCATAGTCCAGTCCATATAAGAATCCAAAGAACAAACCTGCTAACAGACAACCAATAGGTGTCCAGTTCCCAAATATGAGTGCAGCTAATGCAATGAAACCTCTTCCGGCCGTCATACCTTTTGCGAATGCATTTTCAAACCCGATGGAAAGGTATGCCCCTCCCATTCCTGCAAGGCATCCACTTAGAATAACACCGATTGCTCGATACCACTCCACGTTTACCCCGGCAGTATCGAGAGTACTGGGATCCTCCCCAGCCGCCCGTAATCGCAGACCGAATGGTGTTCGGTAAAGGACATACCAGCATACGACTGTCATGATGAACATCATGTAGATTACAGGAGACAAAGAACCAAAGGCGGTACCAATTATGGGGATTCCTTGGATCTGAGGAAGTACGACATTTGGCAACCCAAAGACTTCATCTGACCGTCCCTTTATTCCCCAAACTAGTTCCAATCCTAGAGTCGTTATTCCTGCTCCCAATAGAATTATTCCTGTCCCGCTCACAATATGATTTCCTTTGAATTTAACACAAACAATGGCATGAACCGCAGCAAGTGCACCACCGGCAAGAATTGCAACAATAAAGCCAAACCAGGGGTTGTCGGTGAAATAGGTCACTGCAACTGCTGAAAATGCGCCCACCAACATCATACCCTCTAAGCCGATATTTACAACACCTGAACGCTCACTGAACATCCCTCCAAGTGCAGCTAGGACCAATGGTGTTGCCATCTGCAATGTAGCCCGTATCAACCATCCAATAAGTGCAAACGTGGTTGCATCTGCTCCTTGCATCATGAGTCACCCTCCAATTGACTTTTGTACCCAATCATTGTAACCAACCCAAATACGGTCATTATAGCTCCAAGAATCAGGCTGGATAACAGCAATGAAGTGTTGCCCACCATGAATCCTATAGGCGTCGCTACAAACCATAAAATTCCTGATAGGATAGCAAGCTGTAGTCCTCTCAGCTCCCTTGAAAACATAAACACAAACGCAACTATGCCAATCAAGCTGGCTACGAAGACTACTATTCCCGCCATCATGCTAGTATGTGAAATGGAGCCCAGTAGGCTAAGACCAAGGATTGATGCCACAAGCGTTACACCAAGTGTTATGAAGTGAGGACCGCCTTCTCGCGGAGAACGTTTTAGCCAGTTGAATTCTTCTCCACCCCTCTCAGAAATCCAGTTGATTATCCTGGGTGCAGCTACAAAAACCACTATCAATCCTTGAATAACGCTAACCATCTCAGAAGGAACACCCGCAATACGTTGCATGCTGTTTCCTCCAGTCTTAAGAGCTCCAAAGAATATTGCGCCCACAAGAACCCCCCAAGGGTTATTTCCTCCAAGTACAGCAACGGTAATCCCGTCCCATCCTAAACCCGAGCTCCAATTGTCAATAAACCGATGATGGTACCCCAGAATTTCTCCTGCTCCACCCATGCCTGCAAGCGCTCCTGCTAAACCTAAAGAGAGTGCCATTGTGCGTTTTGAATTAATGCCGGCATATTCAGCTGCGTCCTTATTTAGTCCTACTGCTCTCATCTCGTAACCGAGCACAGTTCGGTTGATCAAAAAGTCTACAGCAATGACTGCAAGTATCCCGACCAAGAATGCCCAGCTTAGAAATGAGCCTGTGAGTTTTGGCAGTTCGGCAGAACCAAATATAGGCGGAGTTTGGAGGATATATTCATTACCTGGCTCCAAAAATGGTCCTGCAACAAGATAGTGGGTTAGGAGTATTGCAGTATAACTAAGCATCATTGTCGTGACAACCTCATGAGCACCACGATACGCCTTAAGAAGCCCAGGAACAAACCCCCAAATTCCACCCATCAGACCTGCTACAAATAGGGATGCTATAGGATGAATTACGATTGGTAGGGCAATCATATATCCAACAACAGTTGCCGCCATCGCACCAATGAAGACCTGACCTTCGGGTCCAATATTGAAAAGCCCAGATTTGAAGGCTAGGGCAACAGAGAGGCCGGTAAATATTAGCGGTGTCGCTCTGAAAAGAACTCTATCCCATGACAGGATTGCCCCTCTGATGAGAGCGATAAACGCCAGACCTGCATTATATCCCGCCATGATCATAACAACTGTTGCAATGAGCATGGCAAGAACAATAGATCCCAAGGATGCAGCGACCTGCTTATGGAATTCGGGGTCTCTGAGTTTAGTAAGAAATGGATTGATTATTTTTGCTTGGAACCACTCGGGGGTGAATGGCTTAGGATTGTCTTTCCCTGGTTGTTTCTTACTCATAGCTGAATCTTCCATAATCTATACCTCCTCTTTCATGTTGGATTTCTCTCCAGCCATCAACAATCCCAATTCCTCATTGCTAGTTTCTTCCGGCCTTCGCTCAGCAACTATTTTGCCTTTGTAAATCACTCCAATCCTATCTGCGAGATTCATTATCTCTTCAAGCTCAGCTGATACCAATAGGATTGCAACTCCTTCGTCTCTCATTTTCACCAAGACATTGCGAATGTATTCCGTAGCCCCCACATCAAGGCCTCTAGTGGGTTGTGCTGCCAGAATCACCTTGGGCATGGAGGATAGCTCTCTTGCTGCAACAACTTTTTGCTGGTTTCCTCCTGACAATGTGCTTGCTGGTTCATCAATGTCGGATAGCTTAATCGAGTATGTATCTACCAATTCTTCAGACACTTGCGACATTACAGGAAAATTGAGTAGTAACTGCATAGGACCCGTAGCATAAGGTGATAGATGCTGCCTACCCAATGTAAGATTCTCTTTGACGGAAAAACCCAACACTAAGCCACGCTTATGGCGATCCTCGGGAATATGGCTTACACCTGCATCTCTAATCGTCCTTGCAGATTTTCCCGTGAGGTCAGTTCCATCAACCAATATTCGTCCAGCGGCTGGTTCTATGATCCCCGCAATTGCCTCAACAAGTTCAGTTTGTCCGTTGCCCTCCACGCCTGCAATACCAAAAATTTCTCCTGATCTAACTTCCAGACTAATTCCGTTTACTGCCGCTAAGCCTCGGCCGTCTTTGACAATAAGGTCTCTTACTTCCAAAGCGACCTCACCAGGTTGGCAAGTGCCTTTTTCTATTTCAAAAATAACTGTTCTTCCCACCATCATTCTTGCCAACTCCTCACGAGACGTATCTTCAGTCTTCACTGTGCCAACTAATTCGCCATCTCGCAAGACTGTAATCCGGTCACATAATGCCAAAGGCTCCCGTAGCTTATGTGTAATCAGAATTATGGTTCTCCCTGCCTCTCGAAATCGTTCAAGAGTCACGAATAATTCATCCACTTCTTGAGGAGTAAGTACACTGGTTGGCTCATCAAGAATAAGAATATCCGCCTCTCTGTATAGAGTCTTTATGATTTCTACCCGCTGCTGTTGCCCAACCGAGATATCCTCAATCTTAGCCATCGGGTCAACTTGCATTCCATTCTCGTCACCTAATTCTTGGATCCTCTTGGCAGCACCCTTGATATCCGTTGGTATCAGTTGCTTCAATGGGAGTTTGCTGCGTTCCTCAACCGTTTCAAATTTTGTGAGAACAGGCTCTAGACCTAGGATAACATTCTCAGTTACCGTAAGCGTGGGGATAAGTTTGAAGTGTTGATGAACCATTCCAACACCTCTGACAATTGCATCTTGCGGAGAATGAAGGACGACTTCTTCTCCCTTTATTTTGACAGTGCCCTCATCCTTTGATATGAGGCCGTAGAGAATGTTCATGAGAGTGCTTTTTCCTGCGCCATTTTCACCCAAGAGACCGTGGACTTCTCCTTTCTCGATTCTCAAGGTGATATCTTTGTTTGCCTCTACACCGCCTGGAAACGTCTTTGAGATATGCTCAAGTTCTACCGCATACATTGCATTAGCCCCCTTGCTTCACAGCTTTGAGGAATCTTGTATTCTAGGACTTGAGGAGTGCTGTTCGCACGCATGTATATAATACTGTGGTATTAAAAAGAAAAAGAAAAAGAAAAGAGAGAGGAAAAACCTCTCTGATATTCTGTTTGTGTTTACCAGTAAATCGCACTGGGGACTTCTACATCGCCTGCGATGATATCATCACGCAGGTCTTCAGCTGCAGCGATTACGTCAACAGGTAGAACAAGGAGGTCCTCGTTGACTTCGTAACCTAATCCGCCATTGGCTAGATTAAACACTTGGATTCCGGCCTCGAAAGTGCCTTCCACCTTTGACTTAATGGTTTCATAGACTGCAACATCCACCCGCTTTAGCATGGAGGTTAACCCCACTGTTGGGGGTGCGGGGTTATCGGGGACTTCACAGCCAAGATACATCTGTGGACTGTCAACACCAATGACCCAGAGTGGATGCTCGTAGGTATCATTGTTGTTCTTGGCGCTAGTAAATACACCTAGTCCTGACCGTCCCGCTGCCGCAAAGATGATGTCAGTTCCTCCAGCGTACATACCATCTGCAAGATTCTGACCAGCGGTTGTATCTACCCAATCGCCTGTGTAAGCTACAGTAGCGTTGATGCCTAGATTTGTGTAATTAGCACCAAAGACATAGCCTGCTGCAAACTTGTTGATAAGGGGTATGTCCAGACCGCCAATGAATCCAATCTTGTCTGTTTCTGTCATCATGCCGGCAATAGCGCCGACTAGAGCTGAACCTTCATGTTCATCGAAAACAAGACTGGCTATGTTCGGTTGATCAACAACCATATCCACAATCGCAAAGTCCTGATCGGGGTAGTCTTTAGCTGTTTCGTTCAGCGCATTTGCCTGATCAAATCCTATTGATATAATCAGGTCATACGGGTTTTCACGTCCCTCATGAGCAGCGAAGTCTCTCAAAAATTCTTCGTACTCAGAGATCTGGGTGGGTTCTACAAAGTCAAAACTCCACCCGAATTCTTGTTCAGCTTGCGTTGCTCCTTCGTAACATGCATCATTGAATGACTTGTCCCCTAGTCCTCCAGTAGCGAAAACAATAGCTACTCTCGGTTCGCTTGGGAAGAGCATCGGTCCCAGAAACACGATGCCAACTACACCAGCCACTACAATGATAATTACTACAACAACTGCGAGCATTGTTCTATTTGAGCTCATTCTCATTCGTCTCCTAGCGCGTGAGGTCGAGAAAGATACACGCGCCAAGCAAGTCTTGCATACACAAGACTTCTCGACCATACATAAGTCATTGCAAAAAGACCCTAAAAAAGGCTCGCTCCGAGAACACCTAGCATACGGAAGACATGGCTGCTCTTAACCCATCGAGAATCGAGACCTCCCAAGCGGAAACTTGAAAGGTGAATTCTGAATGATGTGGCGTCATGCAGGTACACTATAAAGAACGTGGACCCGAGGATGCACCTACACTGATAATGGTCCACGGTGCGGGTGGTTCCGCACTAACATGGTTGATGCAGCTGCAGAATCTATCTCACAAGCTGAGATGTGTGGCGCTCGATCTCAATGGTCATGGAGAAACACCTGACAGAAAGGCGCAGAATGTGACTCGTTCATATTTGAAGGACGTAGCCTCTATCATCAAGAAGTATGACCTTCCTGTTTTGATGGGACACAGTATGGGAGGTGCGCTTACACAGATATATGCACTTGAGCACCCCAATGAACTCAGAGGAATAATATTGGTTGGTACTGGATGTAGGCTTCGAGTCCATCCTATGATATATGACCTTCTCGAGAACGATTTTGAGGGTTATGTTGAAGCTGCAGGTAGACTCATGTTTCATGAAGCCACCTCAGAAACGGTGATTGAGAGCTCGCAAGAGGAAATAAGAAAGTGCGACCCAAAGACCATCGAGCGCGATTTCGACGTTTGTGACTGTTTTGATATTATGGAAAAAGCAACGGGAATCAAGATTCCGACATTGATTATCGTTGGAGAAGGCGACCAGATGACTCCTGTGAAGTACTCTGACTATATGAATAACCGATTCCCGAATTCAACCATGAAAGTCATATCTAAAGCAGGCCATAGTGTCATGCTTGAGCAACATGAAGAATTCAATTCTACTATAGTGGATTGGATGGGACAAGAGGGGATTCTATAGTAAACTCCATATTCAATGTGCTCTGTGAGAAAATCCGCATTGTTATATAGACCTCTTACTTGCATAAACCAGTATTAAACGCATTGAGGTAATGAATGTGGTAGAAGAGCGAGAAATACCAACGGATAGGAAAGAACAGATATCTTGGTACTTGTATGATTTTGCGAACACTAGCTTTACTGTACTCATGGTCACAGCGTTGTTTCCAATATATTTCAGAAACCTCGTGACAGAAGCTTTCCAAGATGGAGGTTTCATGGGTTCGGTTCTATGGGGGTACGCTGGGAGCATCACGATGATTGTCATCGCAATCTCATCACCAATTCTTGGCGCCATAGCCGACTACTCTGGATCAAAGAAGAAATTCTTGATTCTCTATACAGTTCTTTGCGTTTACTTCAATGCCCTCCTTTACTTTGCTGTGCCAAATTCATATGCATTTGGTATTCCTATATGGGTGTGGACCTTTGTCATATTCATAATAGCCAATATAGGATTTCAGGGAGCACTCCCCTTCTATAATGCGTGGTTGCCTGAGATTAGCACCGATGAGAACATTGGAAGAATTGGAGGCTATGGATTTGCAGCAGGCTATGTCGGAGCAATGTTGACCATAATCATCGCATTAATCAGCGTATCCATATTTGGTACAAATTCAACAGTTCCATTTTTACTTGGGGCGTTGTTCTTCCTCGTATTCGCTATCCCTAGCATTTGGGGGCTCAAGGATCGACCCGCAACGGCTACTCCTGATGAACTTGGCAAGAGCTACATATCCATTGGGTTCAGCAGAATCGCTAGAACCGTAAGACAATTGAAGGACTTCCAAGGGGTGCGGCTTTACCTGGTTGCATATTTCCTTTTCAGCAATGCCATTACGACAGTTATCTATTTCGCAGCGCTATTTGGAGAAACAGTATATGCATTTTCCACAACTGACATTCTCCTCTTCTTTGCAGTTACACAATTGGCAGCAATTCCAGGAGCCTTCATCTTTGGGTACGTAGCAGACAGAATAAAGACGAAACCAACTCTGATAATCACACTTGTAATCTGGGTCGTTGCTTTGGGGATAGCATACTTCGGTACCTCTCAAATTGTATGGTGGATCGTGGGGCTTATTGCGGGGGTTGGGATGGGCTCAGCGCAAAGCACGGCAAGAAGTATGTATGGACAGTATATCCCTGAGCGAAAAAAGAGCGAGATGTTTGGCTTCTTTGCATTTACTGGCAAGTTCGCAGCTATTCTAGGTCCGTTCATCTTTTCTGCGGTTGTATCATGGTCTCAGCTAATGGGATTCGGAATTGAGATGGCCTACCGGAATGCACTGCTTAGTATCCTCTTTTTGTTCGTTGTGTCACTGTTAATTCTTCTGAAGGTGAGACAACCCGTCAAGGGAGGATCAGAAGTTAGAGTTCAAGTCGAAGATGATATAGCTCCTCCGGCTGTCTAAATCCGACATATCCGGTCCGTTCACTTGAGTTTGAATCTCCAATAAAATCTTCCCATGGAATTCGAAGCACATGCTTAGAATAGATTCGTTGGATGGCAGCGGGTTATTTCAGAAGATTGATTAGTGACCTCTCAAAACAATAGTTAAGCGGTGATTAGACGTCATGAACAAGCAAGAAGAAGGTGGATTAGGTTCACCAGAGGCTAAGATAGTAGAAAGCAAAGCCGTTGACTTAGATATGCCATTATTGATTTGTGGTTTTCCGTCTTCAGGTCTTATAGGAACTATCGCGGCAAATGAGATTGTTGAGCAATTTGACATGGAACGAGTAGCACATATGCGTTCCAAGTATATTCCATCTGCTGCAGTATTCTTTGAGGGCAGGCTTCGTCATCCTTTCCGTATCTATGCCAGTAAGAAGAAGAACTTGCTCGTAGCAATTAGTGAGGTTCCTGTAGATGAACAGGGTATGTATCAGGTAAGCTCGTGTCTCTTGGACTGGGCGAAAGAAAAGGGCGCCAGAGAAACCGTGGTTCTTGATGGTATTCCAGTTAGAGGCATGCCTTCCGAAAGGAAAGTGCTCTATGCTTCTGAAGTTGAGAAGCAGAAAGAGCTTGAGGGAGTAGGAGATTTGGAGATACTGAAGAAAGGAATCATTACTGGGATCGCGGGTTCCATTCTATCAGAGACTCTGACCCGAGATATGATTGGCTTCACTCTACTAACTCCAGCCATGGCAATGGTGCCTGATCCTAAAGGCGCAGCTGAACTTCTAAAGGCGGTAGATAAGCTCTATGATATCGGTGTGAGTGTCAAGGAACTTGAGGAGAGCGCAGAAGAAGTCAGGAACAAGATGAAAGAGATGGCGCAACAGGTAGAAAACATGCGTCAGCAGCGCGGCGGGCAACAACAAGAAGACGAAGATTTCCAGCGTCTTTACGGATGAATAGATGAGCAATCAGCATGCTGCCACATTCTTGGTGACTTCATTTCTTTTTTTTTAATCCTTTAGATTTACTCACAATGATTTGCACTAGATACTGTTTTCTATCTCCCTCCAATACTTGAATTTGACAAAGAAGTCGCTTTGCATCTACAAGTAACACCTTGCAACATTCAGAGGTGATATATCTCTTGGAGGTATCGCACTGGCAGACCTATTATTCACAGAAATTGAAGAATTCATCTTCGCGCCCTTCAATACGTTCGTCTATCTCGATATGGATGAGATTTCCTTTCTCGGAACGGCGAAGATACAGACAGCGGTTCTGGACGAGTTGAATGAATCAAAGCATGTGGATGGCTATGATAGCTTCGAAATACGCTGGACTGTCGAAGATTCTCTGGACTTTAAGCTCTCAAAAGGTGTCTTTTCGCCGCCTGGCACAGAAAATTCCTTTATTGTTGCTCGATTGATTCACGAGGAGTCAGGGGCTTGCTGTTATCCCTTTTCTTCGGAAATTGAAGGATTGGAACTATTTCCAGCTCCGAAGTTTCTGGAAGTGTGTTTCTATTTTTCGGAGTGTGGTGTTGGAACCTGCAGCTCCAGAATTCTACTACAAAGGGATAGTGGCATATCTGTCTTGTTACTTGAAGAAACCTCTGAAAAGGTCAATGAGCTATTTAAGAAGTATTTTGAGAAGCTCAGCTATGAGCTAACAAAGCAGTATATTTCTGTAATAGAATCTCTGGAAATACCACATCATCGGTTCTGTCATCTTCCCGACATATCTAAGGTTGATAGAGCAACGCATTTCATCCCTTGGACACATAGAATATACCACATCAATGACGAAAGGCTGCTTAGCATGGAGAATCCAGGTGAGGAGTTCAGAAACCTGCTTACCCCTTCGAGAAAGATGGATATATGCGACCTGTCTATATACGATAATCGCTATGTCTACTTCGGATGGGGGCATTCGATAATTTTTAGCTCAAGCTCCGTTGATGGGTATTCTCAAACGGCAAGGCAACCGTACGAGTATGTTAGACTCGTGGAGATTGCACAAGCTCAATGGCAATTTCTAGATGTTCTAAATGATATTGTCAAATACTCGATCAGTGCTTTCAACAGACTACAGAGAAACATGGCTCTGAATGACCTGCAGGATTCAATCAATGAAGTTCGCGACTTCAGGAATGGTGTAGATAGAATCCTTGCCGACTATAGAGGAATAAAAATCACCTTCGATACTGAGAAACGGTGCCTTCTGTCTGAGCTGCATGAGCGTTGGTTGACTCAGAACCTTCTTGATGCTTTGAATTCAGACCTTGATGCAATAGAGGATTTGCTTGACCAGCTCTACCAAAGGCAAAAAGAACAAAGAGAAGAGTCGCTCAATACTATTGCTTTGCTTTTTACAATAGTTGGCATTATTGAAGTGATTACAATATTTCTTGATGTTCTGACTCCGCAATTACCATTGTCGCCCATAGTTGAGCTTTCTATCATCGTTTTCGCGACATTTGCGGTTGCAGCCGCAATAGTATTGTATCTGCGTTTAGCCAGTAGGGGATAAGAATGAAAGCGTCAAGGGATGATAAAGACGTCATAATTTTGGAGGCTGATGGTCTAATTGATGAATACCACGGATATGGATATCCCATAAAGAAGGCTCTTGAGAAAAACGGTCTATCTTCAACGATTGTTAGCCTCGTTGATAACGCCAGCAATCTGTCTGAATTAACTGGAAAACAAATCATTATCTCAGGCGGGATGACTGAAGTAACAGCTAACGTCAGTTGGATTATTGATGCAAAGAATCAGATATCTGATATACTGCAGAGTAATAGTGATGCGAAGAATGAATCAAAGACACCATTGCTCGGCATCTGCTTTGGGGCGCAACTAATTGCTGAGGCGTATTCTCCAGGCATTGTAAAGTATCTAGATGATCCGGAAATAGGTGTAAGCAGAATTCGACTGGAAGCAATGCATCCTCTCTTTGATGGGTTCTCTTTAGAATTTGATGCATATGCTTTCCACTACAATCAAATCAAGGCAAAGAATCTTGATGTTATCTCATCTCACCAACACATGGGCCATGATTTTGTGCAAGCATTTGAGGTTTCAAACTCTTACGCATATGGAGTCCAATTTCATCCCGAATTTACATTAAGTCATATGAAGCGTTTACTTAGAACCTATCGTATTTTGATTTCTACTCTTGGACATGATGTAGATCAAATAACCACCGAAATCCTAGACATTTCAAACAATCACCGAGTTTTTCGCAATTTCAATCGAATAGCAGGGCAAGCTTGACCATCCTGGCTCATTGCCAAAGCATCTCCACTCGAGATTTGTATTTCATTTTATTCCAAAAAGGCAAAATGTCTAGGATAGCTTGCAAGTCATCCCAAATTAAACCCGCCAAGATATTTGACTGGATTATATATTACACTAAAAGAGAAGAGTTCTGGGAATGCTTATCGATGAATTTGAATTGCACTCCCACTATTTTGCTTCCTATTTTTCGTAAGGTTTGTCACCCTTTGCTACAGGATTGTTTTGATCAGCGGACCACTGGGTAAAGCTTCCTTCGTAAAGCCTCACCTTATCGTAGCCCAATAGGTGCTTGAAAATTGTATACTCATTGGTGGCTTCTCGCCCTGTTCCGCAGCTGCAAATAATCAGCTTGTCAGGAGTTGCTCCAGCATCCTTAGCCAGCTTCTTAATCTCTTCCACATCCTTCAGATGTCTTGTGTTATCTGGGTCCATTAGGCTTGCCCACGGCAGGTTTACTGCTCCTGGAATATGCCCATCTTTTATCCAAGGTGTATCGTCGCCCCTGTAGAGATGAGGAGGTCGTGCATCTAACAAAATGACATCATCATTGTCCTTGATATCCATGACCTCATGGGTATCAATCATCATCTCTGTCCTATCTTTAGGTTCGAATTTCTTGGGCATAATCTTCGGGAATTCCTGAGAGAGAGGTTTGCCTTCAGCAATCCATTTCTCCAATCCCCCATCCAAGAGATAGACTTCATCTGCGCCAAAGCGTAAGAGTGTGTAAGCCATAAATGGTTGTTCAAGTCCATCGCCCCATTTCTTGAAGTCGCCCCTATGCGTGTAGACAACTACTGGGGTATCATTGGTAAGCCCGACCCTGCCAAAAAGCTCTGCAAGTTGACCTGGTTCCAAATAAACAGCAGGCATTCCTTCTTTTGGTGCTCGCTCCATATTTGGCGATAAATAGACGGCACCAGGAATATGCTGCTTAAAATAATCATGTGGGTTTGGCTGAACGTCTAGAATGAACACATCATCTAGGTTCTTTTCCAGCCAGTCTGTTGTGACCCACTTCAATTTACCTTCTCCGAATGGTTCACTATCAGTTTTCATACTTAACAATTATAAATTCATTCAATAAAAAGCTTGGTGAATGTGTGTTTATCGCTGATTTAGTAGGTCAAGATAATTTTCCTTTGCGTCTTCTTCTAGAAGCTGCATACGCTGCAGTCGGTCAAAACCATCACTAATCATTGACCTCGCTCCAGAATCTCGCAATACTTGTCCATCTTCTGCAGCCTGGTTTAGTTCAACTTCGAATGACCTGTTTTTTTTATCCCAGATTTTGAAATGTTGCAACAGCAAGTTGTGAAGTTCTGCTGAAACCGGCTTATGCTCCAAAACCATACCAAATCTTTCATCGGGAGTGATACACGGAGTGAGAAGAACATCCGCACCCTTGTCATACTTCGCAAGATAGCAGACGATGTCTAATCTGGTTAGAGGTGCAAGACTCTCGATTGAACTGCTCTCAAAATGGAAATCTTCAACCTGCATCAAATCATTTTCCAGTCTTATGACGACATTCTCAGCTTCTTGTTCAAGTTCCATCAAATGATTTCGCGTTTCATCCAAGAGGCGTTCCATCTCGCTAATTGTGCTGTCTCGCTCCTGCTTGAGAGATGCAAGTTTCTCATCTAGGCTCTGCATACGAAGTCTGGCCGATTCTTGTATCTCTTCTACTTTTTCTTGATGTGTGGCTTCTGCCTCTGAAAATCTCGTTTCTACACTCTTTGCTTCATCCTTAATGCCCCCAATAATGCGTTCCAGCTCGGCCTCATCCTCAAGCAGTGAAGAATTGAGCTTGTCCACAATTTTTAATGACCTATTTACATCGGAAGGCTCCTGTTGTATATCTACCCTAGAGCGGTCTATCTTTCCGATCTCCTTCTCAAAGAACGTCTTGAGATCATCTGTCTTTCTGGAGAAATCAGAAACTATAGCCCGAAGCCCCATCGTGTGCTTTTCTTCTAGCTCGTACAGCTTTCTGTCGCGTGTTTCTTCTATGTTCTCCTTTTCTTCTTTATTTGAGGAGGTCATGTCAGCAATACGCTTATCCCACCGCCGCTTTTCTGTTTCGATCATATTCTTAAGGGTCTTTATTTTGGAACCAACATTCTCTGCAATCAATTTTTGAACGCCATGTAGCTTCTTCACTTTCAGTGATGCTGATTCCTTCAGAGTCTGATATTCCTCACTTGTGTCAAGAGCAATTCGCGAGTCAACCAACGGTTTTATTGTTGATGGGCAGTTGTTAGGGTCTAATACAGATACAAGATTACTAAACGAACCGAACGGATTGGGCGGCTCAATATAGCTTATCTGATGAGGTTCAGGTTCGAGCTGTCTCAGATACTCTATGAGTTGAGGTACAACTTTCAGAATATCTTCAGGTTCGTCAATATCTGATCTAAGTCTTCGAATGACTTCATTTAAGCCTGAAACCTTTGTCAGATGAAATTCTTTACCTCCGTTATGAAATGGAGAGAGAACAATGGAATCTTTGTTTGATACTTGGACAATCCAGTACGGTACACCAATCCTGCTTATTCCGGATAGAGATGCTCCCTCTATGCCCTTAGAATGTCCTAGCGCAAAGGCGATCGAGTATTCAATCTCTTTTGCCAGAGATTCATCCATACGTCCTTTCCTTTTATGAAGAAAATCAATAGACAACTCTCGAACCATTGCAACCACTCAATAAATACTAGTGATTCTACATTAAATACTTGATTACTACTCCTTCTCACCAGCATGGTTCTATAGGACCACGTCTTCAATATAGTGAGCAAGCTTGTCATGACACTGAGAACGAACATGTTCATCAATCTGCTTGGCCTTGTCAAGCGCAATTTCATCTGCTAACTGGCTAAGAATGAGTTCATTGACTTTTTGAATGGCAGCATAAATACTGTCCAAATCACTAGGCGTAATCGTTTCTTCCAACGCGCAATACGCATGAAAATCATTCTTTACCCTTATCCTTCCCGCCCAAGGATGATTGCCTATTGCGTCTTTTATTGCATTAGACAAGTATTCTCTTGCTTGTTTTTGCCCAACAATATCTGCACAGGAGGCAATCAGATTTGTTAGAATGCATTCACTAATCAGAACGAGTGTGCGCTCGGGAGATATGTTTTCAAGGTAACCAAGGTTAACTAGTTTACCCAAGTCATATAGTGTTTTTTCCTTTTCGGCAGAAGGTAATGAGTAGAGCAGTTTGCTCAGAGGAATTCGTCCATCTAATAGTGTTACTACTCTTAGCGTGGAATTCAATATATGAAGAGGGTTTTCGTGAGCAAAGAGAACGCTAGTTGAACCTTCAGTGACGGATAGAATATCTTCATTAGAAGGGACGTACAGCAGGGCGATGATATTCTGCCAAGCAGCAAGTGAAATGGTATGCCGGATATCCTCGTAAGGCAAATCAATGCGTTTTGCCAATTCGCCCATGCTTTCTCCGTTTCTTGCAGAATGAAGAAGCTTTGCAACCCTAAATGCTTCACTTGGTAATTCGAATGAGTGTAAGCGTTCTCTCCAGTTATGCGCCTTCATTATTGTGGTCCTTTTTGAAATTCTATGATTGACGAAGACCCTTCTCACGTAATGATCAAACTCATCAAATATGCTTCCCTCGACACCATCGGCTTCCTTCAGAAACTGGAATGTAGTTTCATATTCGCGTATGATCCTGCGTAGTTTACTACGATATTCAATCGTTTCTCTTGATACAGCAAGTACTCCAACCATCCATTCACCCAGTTCAACAATCAGCGTCTGATTTGATCCGTACACTGTCTTCCATTGAGAAAGCTCTTCACCTGTGAGTTCTCCCATGAAACTGGACATTGCCGAGACAAAGCCTGAAAGGATTTGAGAATCTATCCCCTCCCGGCTGAATTGATGTGTATAAGGTGCCATTCCAGTTAGCTCATTGAATAAAAATAGCACTTTTACATTTGACATTCTTGTATAATCTTCAAATGTCGTTTTCATTCCATTAGGGTGGTCCGTTCTACTGAGCAAACTCAATTCATCTTCTGCCTCGTCTCTTTCTTGCAAGTTCCATAACTCCCGAACCTATGATTTCCATTACATTTTGGAGCAACCTCACCATCCCACCAGGCGAAGATCTCCATCTTACGAATGACACACATGAAACCAGCAAGAAAAAGAAACCTAGTATATACGTAGAAATACTCCAGACTGCAACAAATGGCACTGTATCCATGATTGAAACAGCAAAGAAGAAATCGGCTACAGCTTCAAGAGCGATTCCAAGAATAAGAAGACTAATCATACTCTTCATTTTGACCGAGTTACTCAATTTGAGTAGTCTTGCAGACAGGATGACAGATGGAATGCGCAGTATTAGAATAGCCGCTAGTCCAATGACAACTCCAATAGAGTTTCCAATAAGGAATGTAGTAAGGTAGGATGTGAATATGAAAGCTGAAAACAGGATAATCGGCAATCCTTTGTTGGGTTGTCCATCTTGTGGAGACTCGCCTAATCGCTTCTGAAAAGCCTGTGTGTATCTAAATAGGGCAATGAACAACACTGCGACTGATGCGGATTGAACGCTTATCCAAGATATAATTGATAACACCTGCATATTGGCAATACCTGAAACCGTAGCAATTGAAAGAGCTAGAGCTGAAAGAAGAATGCTAACTGCAATCGAAAAGAAGAGACTATCAGCAGGCCTCAGTCGTTGTTTAGATAACTCAATAAGTACTCTGATTGCAATTACGGAGATCCAACCCATGAGTAAGGATGCAAGTAAGCCAAAAACAGTATACCATTGTGACGAAAAGAAGGGCGCGGGTAATCCCAAGATTACGAGCGATGATATTAACAAAAAGAGGAGTATCTCACTATCAAATACGTAGGCGGAGTTGGCTCTGCTAATTCGCACGTGAGGTCCCAATATCTTCGTTATGTGAGAATTAAAAATTCTTTCTGGGGTCACTTGTTTTTATCATCATTCATCCCTCTGTCCATGCCGTGGACCCTCTGCATTCATTTGATTGACCATAAGAAGCTCATCTCGGTACCAATCGAGCTTAACACGAATCTGCCGATATGTATCTGCTACGCTCTTTTCAGATATGGATATAGCTTTAGTCAATTCATGACCACCTAGGCGATGCCAGACGAGCAAGACTGAAACGAACATAGATATCCACAATATGATTCACGAACTACTAACACGGGCCCCATCCATGAGCTTGAATGCAAGCCTAGTAGACATTAGCAGAAACGCCAAGAATCAATAACAGAAGTGATTTCGTTCTCCCACTGTTATTACTCGAATAGTAATGGTCCTCACATACTCGTATTCTACATCGAATATTGCATTTGTTGACTGCCTTACGGGCGTGAAGATGTTTATGATTTGACTTACGTTTTTCTGAGGGCACTTGACCCAGCTTGAAGACTGTAGAAGAAATGACACCTTCTTTTATGGCGGGCTTGCCACAAACAGGACACATGTCAGGGAATTTGATATTCCGTGAGATGAACCGTACAATACTGAACTTATGCGGACAATCGAAAGCCCATAGTGCCTCTTCATTAATTCAAAGCGTAGATTAGAAATATATTAAGGTTGAAGTAATCTTGTATATCCTAGTCTGCGGACATTGCTTACCAATGCTAATGAACAATTCGATATCTGGCAGTACAGGGATAGTGATATCGTGGAACTCACAACAAGGCAAATTGAAGAAATTGAACGCTTTGGACAGGCGAAATTTGAAAGTCTTCATCATACCCATGATTTAGATCATGCTGAACGAACAGTGAAACTCGCGTCCTATATCGCTCATAAGGAACGTGCTGATGTACAAACCTGTAAACTCGGAGCATTGCTCCATCAATACCATCCAGAAGGCTATGAAGATGTTAATGCATTTCTGACCTCAATAGGCGTCAACGAAATGTGGAGAAAACCGCTACTTGAATGCATACGGTGTGTAGAGCCTGAATCAATCTCTGGTCAATGCTCTCTAGAGGCGAAAGTTGTTTTTGATGCGGATAAATTGCAAACATTGGGGCCTTTCGGTTTAGTAAGGGAGGTCGTGTATCGGGTTGAAACTTTGAAAATCGATTTTATGACCGCGGTAAGACAATCGAAAAAACTGCAGGCATTGATGAGGAGCAAGCTACAAACTCAAACTGCTATAGAGCTGGGCAAACGACTATGCCATAACATGAATGAAATATTTGATTCGATAGAAGAATGGGATGAATTGACATTCATTGAATATAATCGTTAGAAAAAAGGAATTTGGGAGAGGATGAAACCTCTCCTGCTATTGTGAAATTCAGTATTTCATGTATAGGGCTATCTTCTCCTTCTTAGCGCCAAAATGA
>CAZYLT010000016.1:54772-56567 GCA_964648855.1 uncultured archaeon | reverse complement strand
TCCAGACAACGAAGATACAAAAAATGATGAGATGGATTGTGATACCAATCCAGCGACTGAGAATAAAGCCATTGCCAAATACCCCAGAGCCGCGTGGTATGCAAGACGATTACTAGACTCGCGATACATGGCCTGAAATCCCCCTGAAATCAAAAGTATTGATGCTATGTACGCGATGTTGGAAATCAGGTAGAGTCCAGTATGCAGAAGCAGGTTAATCGGACCTGAAGTCCAAGATATTAATAGATACATGGTCAAAACAGAGAGTACGTTCCCCACGACTACCTGAGTCGATGCGCCAACTGCTCCCAGGCGGTACAGTTTCCTAATTTCCTGATAATCAGCTTGAGGGGTTATTCCCACATCGTAATGAATGCCTTCATCCAATTGACCTACAACCTAACCTGTTATTGAGCCCCTCCACAGCCTTTCAATTTTTCTCATGACAGGAGCGCTGCCAAATTTGACAAGGAGAAAAACTGCTAGGCGGTCATAGCTTATGGTTGGCTCCGAGCCAGAGAAGAATACCTGTACACAGATGCATCACTACATGAATGATGAAGATTCTGTGAAAACGCTAGGTGTTCCACCAGTGTGCCAGAACAGAACTTTCTCATCCGAGTCAATTTCACCCGCTAATGCCATTCTGATAAGTGCCATTGCAGCCCGGCCAGTGTAAACGGGATCAAGGAGAATTGCATCCATCTTCGCAAACATCTCGATAGAGCTCTTCACGCCGTCACTCATTATCGAATATCCTTCGCCAAGGAATCTGTCGTCGATGGAAAAATCCGGGGTAAACTCAGGGATGAATTCGTACTCTGTCTGCATTTCAGCCAGTAGGTTATTGATTTTCTCTCTGTGACGTTCTACTTTGTCCATCACAGTCACAGCTATAATCTCTGATTGGATGTCCATGAGATGAGCCCCGACTAGCATTCCACTAATCGTTCCAGCCGTGCCTGATGCCAAAATAATCCGATCCGGAAAAGAATCCACTTCATCAAACTGGCTTTTGACCTCCTTCATTGCCTTCACATACGCCAATGACCCAAGTGGATAGGCTGCCCCTGCGGGGATTCTATGCGGTTTAAGTCCCAAGTCTTGCAGCGTCCCGATGATGGTATCAAGCCGTTGAGATAGGCCAGAGAAATCATCATCCGGAAAGAATTTCAGCTCCGCTCCTAAGAGCATGTCAAGAAGTAGGTTTCCCTCGTAGATATCAGGTTCTTCGCCTGCGAGAAGTAGTATGCATCTTAATCCAGCGACCGCAGCTGCAGCAGCAGTTTGTCTGCAATGATTTGACTGCAGGGCACCAACTGTTACTAGAGTATCTGCATTGTCCTCCATTGCTTTGCCTACCACGTACTCCAGCTTTCTGGTCTTATTGCCACCAAAGGATAGACCAGTTAGATCATCCCGTTTGATCCATATTTCATTTAGACCTAAGGATTCCTCAAGATGCAGTAACCGGTGAAGTGGAGTCGGAAGATTTGCCAAATGGTAGCGGGGGATATCTTCAAGCATCGGTTACACAGTCCCCTCAATGAGCAGCAAGATGAGAAACATCAGGATTGTTGTGATGATTCCAGCGAATAATACTTTCAGACCGTAATTCACCGTACTCTTGCCCGAGCTCTTCCATCGTTTCCGATTCGGATTTTGCGGTTTCTTCCGTTTCAATCACAGGAAATCTAAGCCCCATATGGGAACTAATTGTCAATACTCCTCAGGTCTGCTTTTTTATAAATAAGCTGGTAATGTTCCTGACATCAAGCTTGGCAAAGCTTCTTTT
>CAZYLT010000016.1:29798-54672 GCA_964648855.1 uncultured archaeon | reverse complement strand
CCTTGGGGGTTCCATGTCATCCGGCAATGGGATTTCGGTCATTTCATTGACACCGTTCTCTCGTTTCGCTGTGTAGCTTCCATTCGTTTTGGTCCACTTAAGAGATTATTGGACTAACTCAAAATTATTGTCCTATCCAGAAGAAAGATAACCGAGCATATTCCTCGATACTACTCAGAATGATGAAGGTGCTCATATGTCAGCGTATGAAAAACTAGTAGCAAAAACAAAGGAAATTGTGCTCCTCTACAGTTCAATAGGTATCCTAAACTGGGATAGGGAAACATACATGCCTGGAGGAGGAATTGGACTGCGCAGTGAACAGCTAGGCTTGATGAGCCAACTAGCTCACAGAATAAATGTCCACCCCCAGATTGGAGAATTACTGGACGAAGCAGAGAGGGACAAAGACCACCTTGATGAGGTAGCGCAGCGTGACCTCTATCTAATGAGGAAGGAGTATGATGAGCTAACAAAGCTGCCTGAAAAGTTGGTTGCAGACATAGCGAAGCAAAGAGCAGTTTCCACGCAGACTTGGAAGAAGGCGAAAAAAGAACAAAAGTGGAAAATACTTCAGCCCGAGCTTGAGAAGACCGTCAACCTCGCCAAAGAGCGAGCAGAATATCTCCAAGACGTGAAGGGCGCATCAAACATCTATGATACAATGATTGACGATTTCGAACCGAATATGACTGCTGACGAGATAACTCGGGTTTTTGATGAGTTAAAGAAGGGGCTGATTCCACTTACAGAGAAGTACGCAGAAGCAACTGCTGACTTCAATAAGTCATTCATGAGTGTGAGAGTACCCGCTAGGCTTCAAAGAAAGCTAGCGACGGAACTCGCGTCCTTGATAGGATATGACACCACATCGGAGAAAGCATCTGGTAGAATCGACGAGGTTGAGCATCCATTTACAACCGGCTACTATGATGATGTACGAATTACCGTCAAATATCACGAAGATAATGTAGCTTCTGCGATTTTTGCTATATTACACGAGGCAGGGCATGCGCTTTATGAACTCAATCTCAATCCAGACTGGAAGTTCAAACATATTGGATCCGCATCCAGTGCAGGTATTCATGAATCAGAGTCGAGATTTGTAGAGAATATGATTGGGCGGTCTCCTGAGTTCTGGGAGTTTTATTACTCAAAACTGAATAACATCACTGATGGTGCCTTCAAGGACATATCCCGAGAGAAATTTACCCAAGCTGTAAACCTAGTCAGACCCTCAAAAATTAGAATCGAAGCTGATGAAGTGACCTATTCATTGCACATTATCATCCGCTTTGAGATTGAGAGGGATCTATTCAGTGGTAAGATTGAAGTTTCTGAATTGCCCCAGATTTGGAACGAGAAATATGAGGAATATCTAGGCGTGGAAATAGACAATGACTCAGAAGGTGTCATGCAAGACACACACTGGGCAAGTGGACTGTATGGCTATTTCCCGAGCTATGCCCTGGGGAACGTTTTCGATGGAATGTGGTACGATAAGATGAATGAAGACATCCCCGGCTGGTACAACGATGTGAGAAATGGAAATGTCATCAAACCAATCAAATGGCATACGGAAAATGTCCATCACACATCTAACAGATACGACCCTGGAGACTTGGTGGAGCGGGTAACTGGAAAGAAAATGACTGCTAAGCCCTTCCTAACATACCTAGAAAGAAAATTGGAGAAGATTTTCTAGATATGAACTGTATCGGAGCCTTGCCAAATTCAGTCAGGGCTCCTTCTAATTTCAGAAACCCATCTGGTCAAGACCCAATAATGCCTGCCTCTTTGTCTACCTGAATATCGATGGCAAGTTCTCTAAATACTTGGTCGATGTTGTCTCCGGTTTCTACATTTGCCATTTTAACAGGCAAATCTAGCAGAATGCCTAATTCAATTATTCTTTTTCTCTCTTCATCACTCAAATCCAATGAAGACTCGCCAACAAGGAAAGTTGGAATTTGTCCGTCTATATGAGCGCGAATAGCTTCAAGAAGCTCTGGAATATGAGCAAATGAATCAGGGTCACGAGGATTGGCTACTATGAGTGCAGCATCAAATCGGCGATAGTAGTCCCTCGGCTGCATGACATTATACAGCTCCCAAACCCAGGGTCCATGAAGTTCTAAATCCAGTTCCATCGTAGTTATCTCACCATGGACCGACACTGACATGAATTTCGTCCACTCAACCTCTGGCCAATCTCTTGCCAAAGCCTGTGCTGCAAGCCTTCTAGGGTGCCTGATAGATTCGTTCGTCAATTTGGCACAAAGGCTGTACCCCAGTTCTGTGTCCCCTGCCACAATTACTTTGTAGCGATCATGTTCTGAGCTCACTTGCCTTTCCCCATTCGTTATCGAGTGGTACAATATGATGGCTAACTCGAAACGTTGGTGAGATTGTAAGCTCAAGCTCTGATAAGTATAACCTTGCAAATTACAATCTACAGAAAAGGAGTGATGACCCGGTCAGCCCGGGTCGAAGAGCAAATCGCATTTTGTTAGCCTGTAATTGAAAATCCATCAAATGCCAGTGTGGGAGTTTCAATGTTGAGTGGGGTCTTAACAGAGTCGCCTCCTAGGGACAAGAGATTCTTAAAGCCATCGTAGAAGTTTCCGCTTATGGAAAGTGGCTTCACCGGTTTAGTAATAGACCCGTTTTCAACCAGATAGACATTATTAGCTACGATAGAGAACTCTCCTGTAGCAACACTTGTATGAAAAATGCCTAATGGCATTCCTTCTATGAAAATAGCCTTTCCATCTATAGACCCCAACACACTCTCTTGTGATTTCGTGCCAGGATGTACAATCAGATTCGTTGTCGAAGGGCCCGGAGTGTTTTCATACGGTGTTGACCCACCAAAGACACCTCCTCCACGGGAACAATTTCCTGTTGATTCAACACCAAATGCTTGTGCAAAATAGGTGTCAAAAAGAAAGCTCTTCAAAACACCGTCCTCGATTATCGGGGTTTTGCTCTGGGGATGTCCCTCTGCATCGACAGCAGTTGTTCTTAGGCCGGTAGGAGCTTGCCCATCATCAATAATTGAAAGCATTCTGGGACCAACGGAGTCACCGACCATATCGCAGAGGGGAGAGATTCCGTCAACTACTGGTTCGCCAACAGCTGCTTGTCCCAAACTAGAGAGAATATAGGTAGATGCAGCTATGGGTTCCCAGATAGTTGGGAGCTTCCCTGTGAAATCCATTTTCTCCCCTCCAAGAAGCTTGACAGCCTTTTCTGCGGCACTCTCACCCAATCCAGCTTCGGAGAATACATGCTCACGTGAATAGTCGAAGTCAAACGATGACTTCCTGTCCCCATTCTCTATGGCAATAGCATATACTTGGATACCATTGTAGCCGAATGATGAGGCTTCTAGAATTCCACGAGTATTTGTTACTGCGAAAGCTCCCCAGTGAGTTTCTGCAGTCGTACCCACTATCTTGATGCGATCATCTGTTTCTTTAGCTTCTTGTGATAATGATTGACAAGATCGAATCATATCATCAACGCCCAAATTCAAAATGGCCTCATTGAATATACCATCCTTTCCGGGAGGCTTCGGATCAGCAAATCCCTGGAATCGGTCATCCTCAAATTCGACACTCTTGACCAAGCTTAAAGCTTCTTTGGCAGAGAGTTTTATTCTCTCGGTTGTCACGCCACTCGCTGAAGCAAATCCAACCTTTTTGCCAATTGACGCTCTGACGGCATTCCCCGCAATGGCACCATCCTTGGCGTCAACAATACCCTGATTGATGCTGGCATTTCCACTTCTTTCATAGTAAAGATAGATTTCAAAGTCCGCATCAGCATGAAGAGCCCTTGCGTATTCTATCGCTGAGTCAGCAGCAGATAGCAACTCGTCTTTTAACTCATCGTATTTCATTTCAATTCCTCCTATGCCTGGCCTCCAAATGTAACGCTGTCGACAACGAGTTTTGGTCCCCCCAAACCGGTTGGCAGCGGGAACTGGTCACCTTTTCCACAGCCTCCGAAGTATCCCGAGTGCAGTTCTAGGTTCTTTGTTGCACCTTCTACCCTAGAGAGCAAATCTAGGATGTTACCAGAGAGCGAAACCTCTCTAATCGGATATTTCTTTTCACCACTCTCAACCCAATAGCCTCTTAGAGCCTTGAACAAAAAGCTGCCATCAGAGGTAACTTGACCTCCCGAGCTCTGGATGGCATAAATTCCGGTATCAAGTTTTTCCAGTGCCTCTTCCTCTGAAAGGTCACCTGGGGCGAAGTAGGTGTTTGTCATTCGCACTATAGGAGGAAAGACAAAACTCACTGCTCGTGCGTTGCCAGTTGGCTCTTGCCCTAATTTCGTAGCAGTTCCTCTATTATGAAGATAATGAGCCAATCTTCCCTTATCTAGGACCACCGTTTCGCTTCCCGGAGTCCCCTGATCGTCATACGGAACCCAAAGCCCACCAAATTTCTTCAAGTCAGGAACACCAGAATCTATAATTGTTGCATGCTCTGTTCCGAGTTGCTCATCCAATTTTCCTGTAAGAGGGGAGCCTCCTGTCACGACAAAATCTGCTTCACTCAGATGTCCGAATGACTCATGAGCTAGGACACCTACAAGATCTTCTTGTATCAAGGATCTGAACTGCCCTGCAGGACAGGCTTTTGCTGCTAGCTGTTCCTTAGCCCGCAATGCGCACAAGCGGCCAATGTCTTCGGGAGTTTTTTCCTTCTGGTTGTAATATTCGATGCCCCACGTGCCGCCATGACTTTCTGCACCTATTACCATTGCACCACTATCGGTCTTCGAAGTTACGTTGCATCTTGTATCAACAACTAGAAACTCCCAGTCGATTTCTGAACCATCACTGTTATAGAGCATTTTCTGTCCATATAATTCACCGTATCTTGCTCTGATTCTCCTAACGTTCTCGCCATGTTCTTTTGCAGATTCGACTTCCCTGTTGAGCATTTCAGTTTTGAAATCGATGGAAACGTCACGCGGATGTTGCTTGACCTTCACGATATCAGAAGGATTGCTCTTCACAGGGGGTTCTTCATCGAAAGGCAATTTCAGATCCGCTGAATTTGCGGATGCCTTCGCCATCTTAAAGGCACGCTCCGTCGCAGAAACCACATCAGATTCCTCGGGACTTGGTGTGAACGAGAACCCACTCACTCCCTCTACATAGCAGGTTATTCCAAAACCCATTCGCGATTTTGCTTGGATGTCCTTCCATGTTTCATCTGTACGTATCAGCGTTCTAAGTACTAAGTCATCGAAGCGAGATTCCACGAAATCTGCGCCCAACTTCTCGCCATGCCGCACAGCTTTCTTTAGATTTTCCATCATCATATTTTACCTCTTACTAACACGGTCATAATCATAACCCCGAAAGCCGGTGTTTGACTTGTAGCATAGTTCTGCAGCGTATGCCAGTGAGTTCCTTATCGAGCGACCATTATGTATTTTGTAGGTACTGAAGAATGGAAACCGCTTTCTAATAATGGTTGCTTTTCTAAACTGAAAATCCATCATTGTTCTATTAACAAACATTACATCGTTACACGCAGTATTAACCCAGTATTTCAGGTAGTACAAAATTCCCTCTATATCCTCAGGTAAACACGGGGCGAGCATGGTTGGGCTCGCCCATTATCTAGGAAGATTGGATGCCTCGTTACCAGTATCCAGGTAAGTCAAAATGCTCATAAAATCGCAGCTCTTCTTCTTTAGTAAATTCTCCACCGCGGTCAAACTTGGGCGCCTCTTCAAACTGTGACCTCTTGACACCAACACGCATTTTTTGTTCCAGATAGTCGATTGACTCAACCCACATGGTTGGCACAACGTACTCTGTTCCTTCCTTCCAGTTGCCAACATCTGCAATTAGGTACCTAATATTCCAGTCATCAGTGTCCACAAAAAAGTCGGCGACACGCCCTAGCATCTCGTCTGCCAGCTGAATAGAATAGCCATGAACCTCAGATGTATTTCTAAGATGCCTTTCAGGGGGTGGAGCTCTATGCTCTTCGCCTCTAGATTCGTCAGTGATTGCATATTGTGTTGTGATAGAGTCGGGCATTGCACTTCCTGGAACAGTAGTAGGCTCGTCCGGAAGTATCCCGGGTCTGAATGTAGACCATTCATAGTACCGATGCAGGTCAGCCAGTTCTCTTTCGGAGATCGGTTTGCTCAGGTCTACACTAGGAGCATCTTCAATTCGTGACTTTCGTAAATCTGTTCGTATCACCTTCTCGGCGACATCTGGCGTTCCAACAGTTTCAGTAGACAAAAGAACGTTCCGGCCAGTTAGCCACTCATCCGTATCCACAATCAGGTAGTCTATGTGCCATTCTCGGTCATCAAACAGGAATGCCACTACATCTGCAGATTCGCCATCCCCAGTCATCAAGGTACATTTTCCCAATTCAGTTGCAAGTTCAAACATCTATTCTTAGCTCCCTTGTACTATCTATAGTTAAGTTGAGGCGATTAATAACTTACAGGGAATGGGAAAATAGCGTCACTCATTCTCAGGGACCTGCTTCCTATGACGAGGTAGTCTTCTGGGGGGATAATCCGCATAGAGCTCCTTGGCGATTCTCATGAAGACCGCTTCAATGTTTTCGCCAGTCTTAGCACTGCATTCAAAGAAGGGCCAGTCGAGTTCTTCAGCGTATTTTCTCCCTTCTGAGGAAGGAATTTCGCGTCTATTTGACAGGTCTTTTTTGTTGGCAAGAATGATGCCAGGAAGATCCATTTTCTTCTGTGTTTCTAGATTGCTCATTAGACCCTCGTGCCAGGAATCAAGGCATTCAAAGGAAGATCTGTCTGCCACATCATATACAAGAAGGGCAAAATGTGCCCCTCTATAGTACTGCGTTCTAAGGGCCGAGAAGTCTTCCTGCCCTCCCAGGTCAATGAGGGTTAGAATCACAGGGGTGATAGGGTCGATATTCAAGGGGACTGCACTTAGGTCTACGCCAACAGTGGCATTATACTCCTCATCAAAGTCTCCCAATAGAAGCCTTCTAATAATGGAGCTCTTCCCCACATTAGGTTCACCAATCAAAAGGACTTTGTAAGTGGCAACTGTCAATCTCTCGGCTCCTCTGAATTGGGATATGGGTCCTATCTTATTTACTCATCGAGATAGGATACTGAAACATATGATGGCATGGAATCTGATGTGAAGACAGACTGAACAACCGGCTTGTCTAATTCGGGAAGTGCAAATTTGGGAAAATTGGACCATGAGATATGTAATCCCAAGCTTTCCTCTTTCTTTATCTCCATTCCAGTGGCAAGCAGATCAATAGTAACCGGTTTAGAGGAATTCTTGGTGGACTCAACACAAGCAATTCCATCTTGGATGATACGTTCCTTCCCTTCCGTAATCACTGTGAGTTTGGTTGTGAAGTGGAGGTTATCGGTTGGAGTAGATACCCAAAGCTTGGCATAGATGGGCCCAAGAAGAGTCCTAGATTGTTTCATTGGAGGAGATATGAAGCGAATAATGTCAGATCTATGATCCAATGAGGATTGGTCGGCGGGTCCTGGTTCAAGATGTGGCGGAAACTCCCACACTGAACCACCAATCGTGGGAACAGGATCGCTGGGTTCAACTGGAATGCCAAATTCCATTTCGTCCTCAGGGGGTTTCTTCAGTAACTCATAGCCGCAGCCCAGGTAAAGCTTTTCTTCAACGGTATTTGTTGGCGGCCAATCATCCAATTCCAGCCATCTGTCTGAGCGGAGGATGTAGACTCGGATGAGTTGCTCATCCTCTGACTCTGCCCGAGATATCAAATCTAGGAAGTCTTTCATAGCCTGACCTCTGCCACCCTCACCCAAATCGAAATCACCAACTCCCGAAAGACTTTGGAGGTACCCGTTGTGACCCCAACCGCCAATTATTAGGTCCGGCTTAATGCCGCCAACAGCCACGAGGTCCTCATAGCTGGTTAGAGTACCGCCGAGGAGAAAGTCGTACCATCCACCAACGAGACACGCCCTTGACTTGAGAGGGTTCTCAAACTTAAGGCGAGAATTTTCCCACATTTTGCTTTCGAGCGGTGTGAGGAATGTATCCCAAACATGCTGGGGCCAGCCAAGCCCTTTTACTTTATTCTTTAACGGTCCCCTATAGGCATCAGGCCAAGATCCATTAATCAATTTCAGAGAAGCCTGGGTTCGTGTAGAGGTCATTATAGCCCATGGGAGTGCCCAATGCAATTGCAATACACCGCTTCGGTATACCATTCCATCATCTGGACGCGTGAACGTCATCGGAGCAAAGACTGCATCGATGCAGTCACATTCGTCATCCAAGACCTGCAAGGCCGCATACCCCAAGTACGAAGGGCCGAAAACAACAACGCGTCCATTTGACCATGATTGTTTCTTAATCCATGCAAACGTGTCAAGCGAATCTTCCCTCTCGCGCAGTGGGATGAACCGCTTGCCCTGTGAGTCATACCTTCCGCGAGTGTCCTGAATGACAAAGGCATAAGGCACCTTCTCCAAGAGGGCTTCCGCTAACTGAATGAATGCCTTCGCATTGTAAGGGGTTCTCATGAGGACGCAGGTGTATTTTCCTACTTTTTCTGGATGAGTTACAATTGCCGATAACTCGACGCCATCTCGCATCGGAACTGGCTGGTGGAAGCAATAGTATGTCACGCGTATCACTCGTGTCCACGAGCGACTCTTTTCCACTTAAGTTTGATAGGACATTTTGCTTATGAATCGTAAAGCGATGCGTCTTATCTCCCATTTGTGAACAGTATATATCCTGAAATGCGATTGAATAAGCTACAAAAGAGAAGACACATGAGATTGTTATCGCATATCTTGAGGATGAAGCATCTTGGTTCAATATGAAGGTTCAATCTGGAGGCCACCCAGCGAGGCGAGAAGTCTAATTCTACAGGCAACGATTGGCTGCTCACACAATGCTTGCATATTCTGTGTTTCTTACAAAAACAAAAAATACAGAGTGAGAGGCGCTGAGGGAATAGAGAAGGACCTAGCAGGGCTATCAGATATTCAAAAATCAAGAGCTACAAGGGTATTCCTTGCTGATGGAAATGCTCTAGCAATGGATACTGATGAAATGGCTGATGTTCTAAAACGGCTTTATGATGAACTGCCAAATCTAGAACGAGTTGGCACATATGCCTATGCCCACGATGTCGATGAAAAAACTATCAATGACCTGCAACGACTGCACAAACTGGGGCTTGGTATTGTGTATCTTGGAATGGAAACAGGGGATGACGAGCTTCTCAGATGGATAAGAAAGGGAGTTTCAAATCGAGTGAACATTGACGCTTGTAAGAAGATACGAGAGGCAGGAATCCCACTCTCGCTTACTATAATTCTCGGACTTGGTGGGTTGAAAAACTCAGAACGGCATGCTATAGCAACAGCCTCTGCTCTCAACCAGATAGATCCTGAGTATGTGGGCGCACTGACCCTAATGACACCTCCGACTACTCCCATCCATGAAATGGTTAAGAGGGGAGATTTCACGCCAATGTCATCAATCAATATTCTTAGGGAACTGAGGATTATAGTTGAGCGACTGGAACTCACAGATTGCATCTTTAGGACGAATCATGCATCAAACTACTTGGCTGTTAGAGGAACACTGAGTCGCGATAAGCAACGGGTGCTAGACAGAATAGACGCAGTGCTAGAAAAAGGAGATACGAGTAGCCTGAGGCCTTCATACTTGAGAGGGCTTTAGATGTTCCCAGCATGTCCTAGAGCATCTAAATAGGATACTTCACCGGTTGCAATTAAACCACTGAATGAAATTTGTGGTATATCGTAATCCGAATCCAAAAATAGAGCAATCCATTCGAAAGAATGAAACCTCTAACTACTTAAATAGCAAGAATCTCAGTTCGAATCGACTCTAAGGTGACTTAGGAATGACAGATAAGATATACGTTATCAGCTGCAACCAAGAATTGGCTTCAATGGGGCTCGACAGAATGCGAACAAGTGTCGAAGGTCTTGGACCTGCCAAGCTCAATCTCGATTGGAGCAATGCTACCTTGATACCAGTTGTGGCAGCAGAGAGGGTTCCCTTTGAAGAAGATGAAACAAAAATGGTTTCTATTCGACCGATTGATATACCAGTCAATTCAATCGTTTTAAGCTCTTTTTATGGGTCTAATGGCATGGGACACCTTACTTGCATTGGTTCTACAGAAATGAAACCCGATCACGAAGAACGGACAGCAACCATTGGTATGTTCAGATCACGGGTAAAAGCCCCAGTGATGCAGAACGATCTCCTTGGAATGGCCTTGATTGTAGAAGGCAAGAAAAAATAGGGTCCCAACAATTCAAACGGAGACTACTCGATCATATTTTTCCATCATCAAGTCGACCATTTCATCATAATTTACCAAGGACACATCGCCCACCATGCGGCTCTTGATTCCTCGCTCCTCTACGTGATGTTCTGAAACAAACATTGCAACATTCAAATCAACAACCTTTGAGGAGTGTTCACAGCCTTTGTCTGCCAAAAAGACGCCATCTTGGACCAGCAAGAGAGCAATCTCATGTCCCTCTGCCTTGAGCGCTTTTGCTATCTCTTCCATGCTTTTGCATTCACTTGACAACCATAGCAAGAACTTCACTCATATCACCCTCAGAAGGTCACCACGATTTCATTCTCTGTGAACATCTTACCAATCTCAGCATTGCCCACAATTTCCATATCGTCCTGAATCTCATCTGGTGATATCTTCCTCGCCTCAAGAGATTCCTTACTAACACACATGCGTCCGTCGAAGCTCTTGTAGACAGATTTGAACATTCTAATTGGCATATCATCCATGTCTTTCAACGCTGCATACACGCCATCGCCTAGAAGCAACATTGTCGGTTCGTGGTCCATTCCAAACATACCGACACTCGCTCGCCACCCTTCAAAATTGGTGACGGTTCCAAATGGCCTGCTCCGAATCAGAAGCAATACCCTTCGTTCTGTAAATTCCATTCTCATAGCCTCCTACATCGTGAATGTCACGAACCTTTCACATTCGCCAACCATCTCAGCCAACTCAGTCAACCCGGTGACTTCAACTTCTGGGATGAAATCGGAGCCCTCTTGGTCAAATCCTCGGGCAGCGGTACAGAGTCCACATGCTTGAAAATCTGCGCCTAATTCTGCAAGCTCTTTGAATCTCACCTCCATTGGTCTGTCGGGGTCAGGTTCCTGTCCAACTATCGCATTGTTTACTCCATCAATAAACAGGAAGACCTTTACGCAATATCCCTTCTCTAATGCAGCCTTTGCAAGATTGAAAAAGGTGTGGCTATTTTCATAGGTATAAGGGCCAGTAAGCAAAAGGATGCCTAGACATTTCTTTTCCAAAGGTATCAAGCTCCAGATAGTGGATTTTCCAAATTAGACAACTGTTTAAAAATCCAACTGAAACGACGAAGCGATTGACGGAGAATTGCATGGACGATGAAATGACAACCCACTCATTCCGCAACAAGATTGAATAAGATGTATAGCTGCAATTAGTAAAGAATCATGAATGCTGAGGACCTTCGGATGGCAGAAATTCGGATTAGCTATATCGACAAGGATGGAAGAGATAGAACGTATGAGGTAAAAGAGGGCGAGTCTTCCATTCAGCTACGGCGGAAAAAAATCTCGCAAGTAGATTTGACGCCCTTGGCAGAAAGGACTGGAATCGTTTCTCTTGATTTAGGCGCAAACTATCTAGAAAGCGTGGATTTAACGCCATTAGGCGAATGCCCCGATTTGCAGTCACTTAATCTCTTCAAGAACCCTTTAGGAACAATTGATATCGAACCGCTAAGAAACTGCGAGAACCTGCAAGAGCTGAATCTTGGGTCAACCGAGCTCGCATCAATATCCTTGGAGCCTCTATCCAGAACTGACCTAAGAAGGATTCGTTTATTCAACAATCAAATTGCAGAGATAGACTTGGAGCCGCTTTCAGCTTGCACGTATTTGGAATCGCTGGAACTAGAGAATAATCAAATAGCATCGATAGACTTAGGTCCGCTTGCCAAGTGTAATCACCTTAATCAGGTCAATCTGATGTACAATGAGCTGACCTCGCTAGACCTGTCTCCCCTTGCAGGTTGTGAAGAGATGAATTTTCTCTATCTTCATCATAATATGCTCTCTGAAATAGATCTCTCGCCAATGGATAATTGGCATGACTTCAGAATTCTCAGACTAGGCGGTAACGATCTGGAGTCTCTAGACTTGAGCCCATTATCGAACTGTGGTGAACTGAGAAGGCTTGGCTTGGCAATGAACCGAATCACAGAACTCGATCTGCAATCATTAGAGAATTGTCCTGAATTGCGTGCGCTAGACGTAGCAGGAAATGACCTGCAAGCCTTAGATTTGTCCCCCCTAGCGAAATGTAAGTCACTTGAGGACCTCTATATCTACAGCGACCACCCCGATGAGAACAATATCAGGGAACTGGAGATTAGTCCACTATTTGCATGCAGTAATTTAGAAGATATGACTGTGTCACCTCATACAGAAATCCGTGCCAAAGCATCTCTAAGAAACTCTGATGATATCCCCTTTGCCATTGAGGATCTGATTGAAGAAAAAAGGGTAAAATGGGATTGAATGATGCTTTATAGTGCTAGATTTGATAATCGGTCAACTTTTTATAGAATTAAATCATTATAATACCTGCGCGCCTGACGTTCTTGCTGGAATCGTTGGGTTTGATTATATGGATGCTAGAAGAAAAGAAATTGAGCGGATGGCAAAAATCTACATGGAGTACCTAAATGGTCCTATTGGAAAAGGAGTCATGGGTCGGCTTGAAGAAGGACAAGAGTTTTCGATAAAGACCCAGAGCGAAATCATGCGAGTAAAAAAGAAAGATGGAAAAGCGGTTGTTGAGGTGGAGTTAGCGGAAACGGACCATCTTAGCAGAAAGGCATACGAGCTGTTCTAAGAGCGCCTTCAATCTCGATTGACCCTTATCGGATTAAATTACATGAAAGTACATGTCAATAGGTTCTTATGAGGTAGTATACACCTCCTTCTAAATCGTACTTACTAGGTGGATAGACAATGGTTGTGGAGATGGACCAAGAAACACAAGAACAGGTGAGAACCCTTTTCAAACCTCTTGATAGTGATGTCAAAATACACCTATTTGTGAAAGACCACGAGTGCCTATACTGTGGCGACACAAAAACGCTCGCCGAAAAGATAGCAGAATTGTCTGATAAGGTTAAAGTCGTGGAACATCATGATGAACCAGGGGATGAAAAGGCTGTGGAGTTCGGCGTCCAGAGATTGCCCGCCATAGTTCTTGAGGGAAAAGAACGTTACAATGTCCGATACTATGGGATTCCAGCAGGACATGAATTTGGAGCATTGATTGCGGGTATTGTTGCGGTGTCGACTGCAGATGTACCATTGGAGGAAGGCATCATTGAAGATATCAAGGATATTGATGAGCCCGTTCATATTCAGGTCTTTACAACACCTCAATGCCCGTATTGTCCCGATATGGTCAAGTTGGCTCACTATGCTGCAATACTTAATCCAAAAATACAGGCGGACATGGTTGAATCTCTAGAGTTTCAGGAAGTTGCTAAGAAATACGAGGTGTTCGGGGTTCCCAAGACAATAATCAATGAGAAGACATCTATTGAAGGATTAGCATCACCAGACCTCTTCGTAGACAAACTGTATGATGCCATTAGCTAAAAGAGTGCATTGAGAAACTATCTGGTGATAATATCCTCATCTCCGGTTTCTGGCATCTCTTTGGTCGAAGTAGGTTTGAACTCACCGTCTTCAGCTTGCTGACAGGTGTACACAAACTCATTCTCATTGACATACCGGTATGCCTGATATGCCGCATGGACGCCCTCAGCAACTCCGGTAATGGCTTGCTTGAATTCACTATCCACAACATCCCCTGCAGCGAAGACTCCGGGGATATTGGTTCGACTTGAGCGGTCAATTATAATCTCCTTTTTCTCATTGACTTCGACTCCAAGCTCTTGAGCCAAATCAGATAAGGGAATGCCTCCAATAGCAATGAAGATGCCATCCATCTCCAGTGTGTCGCTGCCATTGTACGGTTTGTCCAGCTTCACACCCTCAACTCTATTTTCACCAATGATTTCAACGACATTAGTATTTGTGATGACCTCTATCTTATCTTCCTTGGAAATTCTTCTTTGGTTGACTGGCTCAGGTCTAATTTTCTCGCCGCGATATATGATGTAGACCTTCGGACAATATTTTGCAAGCAATAATGCCTCCTTTGCAGCGCTATCGCTGCCACCTACAACTGCAACAGTCTTTCCCTTGAAAAGAGGCGCATCACATAGAGCACAGTAGCTTACCCCACGGTTTTTCAAGCGGTCGTGGCCTGGCACGTCAAGTTCTCGTTCTTCCATTCCTGTGGCAATAAGAACTGTCTTTGCAAGGTAGGTCTTGCTATCAGTTACCACGTAGAAGAAGCCCTGTTTATCCCTGAAGACTCTTTCAACCAAGTCAATGTCGATATGAACGGGATAATCTTGTGCATGAGACTTGATCTTGTCTGCCAATTCTTGCCCAGTGAGCTGAATATATCCCGGATAGTTCGCAACATCATCAGTAAGTGTGATTGTTCCGCCATCAACATCTCCAATCACAGCTGTCGATAGGTCAAGCCTCGCAGCATACATTGCTGCTCCGTAACCAGTGACCCCTGATCCTATTACTACAAGATCGTACATTGTATCAACCCCTCATCTTTCTCTTTATCCTTCTCTGAGTTCGACGATCAAATCCGATAAAGAAATCATCGTCAATCACCGTTACTGGGACCGCCTTCTGTTTAGTTAGCTCGAACAGCTCTTCTACAGTTTCTGAATCTGTAAGGATGCATTTTTCCTTGTAGGGTACACCTTCCTCGTCAAGAAATTCCTTGAGCTTCTTTGAATGCGGGCATTGTGGAGCTGTGTAGACTTTTGCAGTTGGCATTTGTTGGTATCCTCTATGCTTGAGTTATCTGTCTGAGATATTGAGTGACAACCCAATATAAATAATCAATTGGTGGCAATACCTGTCAACTCTGACTCCTCTTAAATGGTTTTACAGAATTCGAAGAATAGCTGTATTCTTCATAGCTGTGCCTATATCCTTAAGTAGAGTATAGAGGTAGTTTTCATGCTTTAAAGGCTAGGAGAAGAGCCAGATGGACAAAGAACAAACGTTGGAATTTATTGAAGAACAAGTAAAGCTTGAATATAAGATAATCGCTCTTATTGAATCCAATGTCGAAAAACTTGGAAACGCCTTTGTAAAGGTGTTATTGCTTGCAATTTCACGGGATTCCAAGAAGCACGCTGAGTTGCTAGGTGCCCTCAAGGAAGCAGTTGCAGGACCAACTCCATTCATTAGCGAAGAAGAACGAGATGGTATAGCGAAAGGAATCGAAAAGCACATAGAGTTGGAGGAAAAGGCCATCGACACTTATGGCAAACTCGTCGAGTCCACCGACAATCATCAAGTTATGACCATTGCATCAATCATCAAAGAAGATGAAATCAAGCACCATAGCCTTCTGAAGGAGTTACACAAAACGGTCATTTCTCCAGAAACCCTTACGGAAGACATGATTTGGGACACATTCTGGAAAGATAGTCCGTGGCATGGGAGCCCGGGCGGCTAGAGGAAAAGAGTAGCAAAATCTGATAAGCCTATTCGGCAAACTGCTCAATAATCTGCATGAACTTGTAGTCGAGGCTCTCAATGCCGATTCCGGTCTTGGCAGAAATCAATTGAGTCTTAATGCCATATTGTTTTGCATACTTATCCATCTCTTCTTCTACATTATCAAACGGTGGATTGAGAAGATCAATCTTGTTTCCCACCAGTAGAAAGCGGCTTCCGGCATCCTCAACGAAAGACAATTGGCTGTTTTTTTCTATCCGTGGAATCCAGTACCCAAAGAGTGAGTCTAGAGTGGACATCTTAGAAACATCGAAGAATAAGAGCCCGATTTTTGCACCACGTATCATGCCCTGCAGGGTTTCAATGAATCGCATTTGACCCCCGAAATCCCATAGGCTCAACGTGGTCTGCTTTCCACTAGGCAATTCAATCTTCTTTGTGTCAAAAGCAGCGCCCACAGTGGTCTTGAGCTGTTCTGGGTCAGGAAAGCTCCCGGTGGTCCACCTTTGAGTGAAGGAGGTCTTCCCACATTCTGTATCACCGAGTATTACCGCCTTGATTATTGCCAACGACGCATCTCCTTTCACTTATTCCAATAAAGAGCGCAATTTATTCTTTTTTGCTATTCTTGCCTCTCCTTCCGATTATACGAGGACTGCTAAAAATCAACATGATCCCTGTCAGAGCAAGGAGTGTAAGAGATAAGGGTAACGGTAAGTTGTCAGAAGCGATGGCTACGATTGATGCTCCTAAAGCGGCAAGCATGAAAGCTATGAAATTGCGCGAGGCCCTTTTTGACCCAAGCCGCCTTAATCGTAGTGCAACACGAATATACGCGATAATGCCTATGGTAAGAGCTCCAGCTAGGATCAGGAACAAATCATTGTACACCCAGCGATTCATTCTAACATATTCATGACCCAACACTATCATAGCACCGCTGAATGCCACCATCAAATGTCTTGCTACCCGTTGAATACTAGGCGAAACAGTCGAGAAAACACCCGCCAAGACGAAGCTTGACCCACCCAACACCCCAAAAATCCATTCTAGAAATATCATAGGTTCATCCTGGACTCCCGTGTCAATCAAGGATGCCCAAAAAATGCCATGAATGACTGCAATCATGGAAATACAGATCAGCGTAAATGCAATGAGAGACGGAATACGTGCTTTTGTTTCCAGGGCCTGCTCGACAAAGAAATCTATTGAGCCTATTGCGGCAAGAGCAACGAATGAAGAGAGTGCTACAAAACTCCAGATTTCAAATTGTCCGGCAATGAAAGCCACAGGAATGATAGAAACAGCCACAACGACAGCCATGAGGAGCATGAATGTAGTGATGGTCTGCTTCCACGGCTGGAGCATGGTAGCCAAAATAGATGCGGAAACTACTGCGGGGAGAAGCACAATCATGAAATATTGTTGGTCAGTGAAAATTACACCCGTTATGATAGAAAACCATGCGCCCAAAAAGGACAGCAGAATTATCAGCATACCAGCTGTGAAGGGAGAGGGAGAATCATAAAGAAGCCAAATCGAGAGGAGTAGTGCAACTGAAAATGTTACATAGAGGGCTAGACTCAATACCGGCGATATCTCTGTTGGACTCCCAAGGGCTACGAATACTGACCAGATCGTCGCCACACCAGCAACTGCATAAGTCCCATAGTGAGCGTATCTGTTTTCCGTAAAAATTTGCATCTGTGCATTTATGAGGAAGACAAAGAAGAAGACAATCCACAACCGGACTCCTATGGTACCCTCAGTCAATGTTGATATAAATGCAATTACACTGAGTGTAGCACCTGCAAGGCCAAAGAAAATCAGCGCCTTGATTGTAGCCGATGAAACCCTATTGCGTACAGCAAGAATCGATTTTGAATATCTCACCAAAGATACAATCAAGATGAATAATACCGTAACTGCACCAAGATGGAATGATAACCCAAAATCCATCCTATATCTCCTCCTCAGGTGATTGAATGTCCGCATCTTCCGGGGGGGCTTGGACAGATTGCCTCCTTGGCGCGCTTAAGATAAGCAGCATTGCAACCGAAACAAGAAGAATAATCACTACGCCAAACGGGATAATATCTGAGAACATGGCAACAATACCGATTCCAAGTGATGCCATAATGAACATAATGAATCTCCGTGCAGCAGTTGGCGAACCTGCTCTGGCAATTGCTCGTGCTGAATACACATGAGAAACCACACCGATGAGGATGATTCCTGCAAGAGGAACATATAGGGGTTGTAGCTGGAATCTCCCCGCTTGGATGAATGGATGCCCCAGGATAAAGAATATAGTTGCGATAAATAGTTGAATATCAACAATATAGCCGGTGGCTCGTTGGCTCAGTACAGAAGACAACCCAGCTAATGTGAATGCCATAACCGCGATAACACCAATAATCCAATCAATGTATAGAAGATTAGTGTCCCAAGCTCCCCGTTCGACGGCAATTGCCCAGGCATTAGCATGAGTAACAGCTAGGAGGCCCACACCTATCAGAGTCAATGAAATGAATTGAGGCGTTCGTGTCTTCAGTTCTTCTACTTGAGAAAGGAAGAAGTCTAAAGGAACAATAACAGATATCCCCGCAATGGGTGCTATGAGAGTATAGGTCCAGATAAAGAAATCACCCGCAAGAAATGCAGGGATTGCGAGCGAGATACTGATGATAAATCCAAGAGCTCCCAAGGAATAAATCACAATATAACGCCAAGATTTTAGGGTTGCTGCTAGAATAGAAGCAGCGATAGCAATGGGCGTGACTTCTAGCATGAAGTACTCGGGGTTGGTTGCAACCGCCCCCGAAGACGCAGACAACCAAGTGATGATGAAGGTTATGAGAAGGACCATGATTGAGCCTGTAAATGGAGATGGTGCCTTAACCAATAGGTAGATTCCCATTCCGGTTGCAGCAACGAGTAATGTAGACATTCCAACAATCAATGCAATAGGAATGATTGATACCGATAGTCGAAAAATTGTTTCAACAGTGATTGCCAAGAAGATGATAAATGAAACCAAAATGCTAGAATGCAGGAATTTCTTACCACTTGCAAATAGGTAGGATTGGGATATGACGAGCAAACACAACACGAGTGCGACCCATATTGTGACCAATCCAGGTAAGACTAAAGCTTGCACGACTATCATTCCCATTGATATCAACGAGAACCCGAAAAACGACAGAGCACGTCGGGTTTCATGAGTTAAATCATCGAAGACCTTCGAGAGGCGAGAGGCGAACAAAATGGACGCTGCAAACAAAAGAGCAATCGTAACTATTCCGCTAATTGTTAATGAGAGTTGAAAATCCAAAAATACCTCCTCCTATCTCCACAAATCTCCTATCTCTTTCCCTCGTTTTTCCACAACGCTCTCAACTTTCTCACTCAACTCTTCAAAAGAAGAATCAGCCCGGTCAATGATGACTCGTAAAGCATCAGCAGTTTCACGCTCGGCATCGCCTTCGCATATCAGAATATGATCTTCCAGCTGGCAATATCCGATTACACCAGTTTCAGATTTCATATACATGGGAGTGCATCTTTTCTCAGTAGAAACCTCACTCCTTTCTAACGCCACGGAAACCAACTGAATGATACCCGTCAGCTTAGCTATACGCTCATCCTGTCTATCACCACGAGGATATATGACTTCAGGATTAAGATCATCCATTTGAATTCTGGCTACGAGTCGCACAACCATCTATCTTCCATCCCCAAATGCCTGTTTGACCCAATCGATTTCAGATGGGCTCTCGTCCGAATCGTGCTCTTCAGGTTGAGTCTTGTATGCGACAATGACGTCGCGCACTGAAAGGTTGGAACCGCGAAAATACAGAGTTATTAGTAGTTCATGTCCCTGAGAGCACTCAGTAATGAGCGTTGGAGACCTACCTTCAGAACGAATCTTATTTTTCACGTCATTTTGTTGCTCTTCACTAAGCGAGAGTGTAGCGTCACTGTCACATTCTGGACAAGTTATCTTCAGATTCATTCTAGCGTGCTCCCAACTGTCGTAGCAAGTAAACGGGCATTTTCTATGAGTTTGTTTTCCTGTATTTGATATCACATATATTGTTTAACCGTATAGATGGTACGAATTCTCGGGAATATACTATCAAAGAATAGAAGCCAATGCTTATTTTGTCTATACCGTTATTTTGGGAAACCTTTGTTCAATTACTGGAGGTAAATAGGAATGACAGTTGAAGATGTTTTGAGAGAAGATACGGGCCCGGCCCTGATGCTAGCAAATGAAGCTGTAGTCAGAGGAGCCCTCGAAGCGGACGTTAAAGTTGTAGCATTTTACCCGGGGTCTCCGACTTCAGAGATACTAGATACATTCGGAGAAGTGATGAAGGAATTTGGCAATTACAAAATGCAAATCGCTGCTAATGAGAAGGTCGCACTTGAAACAGCAGCAGGAGCATCAATGGCCGGACAACGCTCCTTCACATCTATGAAAAGTGTCGGTATGAATGTTGCAAGTGATGCCATGTTTAGCATTGGATACACCGGAGTCAACGCTGGATGTGTATGCCTAATTGCTGACGATCCCCATGCACATTCATCACAGTCTGAGCAAGACGGCAGATACTTCGGAGAAGCTGCTTATGTTCCAATGATAGAGCCTTCCACAGCTCAAGAAGCTCATGACATGGTGAAGTGGGCTTTTGATGTATCTGAGAAGTACAAGACACTAGTCATCATGAGAACCACCACCCGAGTAAACCACCAGAGAGGAATGGTAAGACTTGGCAAGCTGGATAGAACCCCCTTCAAGAAGAACAAGTGGGCAGATGTTAAAGAACGATACTATACCGTTGGAGCAATCGCTCGGCAGTTAAAGGCAAAGCTCTTGGAGAAGGCCGAGAAGATAGAGAGAGAATTCGAAACGACGAGGTTCAATATCATCGAAGAAGAAGAGGGCAAGGTCGGGATCATCACCGCAGGGGTTTGTTACCTCCATGCAAAAGAGGCGATGCAAAATCTCGGTCTCAATCTCCCACTATTGAAGATTGGCACACTCTTTCCCCTTCCCAAGAAGAAGATTGCAGAGTTCATCCGTGAATTAGATAGGGTCGTAGTAGTTGAGGAATTGACACCTTATTTGGAGACCCGCGTTCGTTCTATTGCGAAGGATGCCAATCCAAATATAGAATTTATCGGCAAAGAAAGTAGGCATTTTAGTGAGATGTACGAATACAACGTGCCGATAGTAGAAAAGGTGCTAGCAGAGGTGACTGGCAAAGAACCCAGTGCGGATTATGACGCAATCCTCGAACGAGCACAGAAGCTAAAAGAGATACTTCCTGACAGAAATCCTATATTCTGTCCGGGCTGTCCTCACAGAGGCACTCTCTGGGCATTCAGGCAAGCATTGAAGAGGTTGAAAATCAGAGATAGTATTGTCTTCAATAACGACATAGGCTGCTACTCGATGGCATTCCTACCACCCAATGAGTTCAGTGACTCTATGCTGGCGATGGGTGCTTCTCTGGGGGTATCTGCCGGAATGGAGATGTCTCTAGAGGATAAGGTCATTGCGATGGTCGGAGACTCGACCCTATATCATGCAGGCCTCCCTGGAATTGTGAACCTAATTCATCATAATGCCAATGTCACCCTCTTTGTTCTTGACAACTCTGTGACAGCCATGACAGGTCAGCAGTTCAATCCAAACTCCCCCTACGACGCAGGAAGAAGCCCGGCTAGGAAAATAGACATGGAAAGAATGTTCGAGGGCCTCGGAGCGGACAATATCACTGTGGTCGATCCCTATGAAACGAGGGATTGCATCAAACCAATGATGGACGCGATTGAGGCTGAAGGATTCTCAGTCATCATCTCTCGGCGGGCATGTGCGCTATATGGAGACCGTGAGAAGAAAAGAGCGGGCGAGAAGATCATTCCTAGTGAAAATGATAAAGAAACCTGTAGAGGAATCTATGCCTGTGTGAAAGAGTTTTACTGCCCTGCTATCGAGATAGATGAAACCGACCACAAGATGATGATTCAACAAGACCTATGCGATGGCTGTCTTGAATGTCGACAGGTGTGCCCTGTGGATGCGCCACATCATATTAGATTGGAGGGAGGGAAATAGAATGGAGGGTACCTTCAATATCATGTTCTGCGGAGTGGGCGGACAAGGGCTCATGACCCTCTCATCGATTCTCGGAAAAGCAGCAGTCGACAAGGGAATAAATGTAATGACAGGAGAGCAACATGGGCTCTCCCAGAGGAGTGGTTCTATCTATGTGCACTTCAGAGTTGGTAACCCGATATCTCCGTTGATTCCATATGGAAAAGCAGACATGATGATTTCAATGGAGGCCAGTGAGACTCTAAGATATATCGAATATCTGAAGGATGATGGCGTAGTAATAACCAGCAACAGAATTATGCACCCGGTAAACGAAACGGAAGAAGTTGCATTGGATAAGGAAAGAGAAACGAAATACCTCACTCTGGATGAAATCGTGGATAAACTGAATCAGGTGACTTCTAACGTGGTCATTCTTGATGCTTTAGAACTCGCAGAGACGGCGGGCAATCCCCGTACGGAGAATTCTGTCCTTATCGGCGCTGCAGTTTCCTGTCCAGGATTTCCCATAGATGCTGAGGATGTCCGCAAGGCTGTTCTGGATTTGGTTCCTCCCAAGACGGTAGAGGCAAACTCGAAGGCCTTTGACTTGGGTGTAGAGCAAGGAAACACATGTCTGGGCTAGAATCAGAAAGGAAATCGAACGATAGTCATCTCAATCAACTTGCCATCTTGAACAAGCGGTAATATTGTCTTAAGATGATGCTTGAATAGAGTTTTATTGCAGTATGAACGACTTGAGATAGAGGTTTCCAATTTGGCTCACGAGAAATATGATACAATAGTCATTGGCGGCGGTCCTGCAGGGTGTTCCGCTGCGCTTCATTTGGCATATCACAAGCGGAATGTATTGGTTCTCGATCGGGGAACGAGCCCAATGGCTTACCACACCAACACGATCATGAACTTCGCCACTGGTGACTCCTACCATGAAGGCAGATCGCTATTGAGAAATCTTCAGGGGGCTGCCAGTTCAGCCGGTGCTGAGTTCAAGGAAGCAAATGTGACCGAGATAACCGGAGAGTATCCTGATTTTACCATTTCAACCCAGCCCAGTTTCAGAACAAAAGACGAGGATGTCTACAGAGCAAAAACGTTGGTTTTTGCTACAGGTACTGCAAGGAAGCATCCACAGGTGGGCGGGTTTTGGAGGAACTGGTTACCCGTAGCGAATGTCGGAAATGGCAGTTTCTATTGCCCTGATTGTGAGGCGCCACTCTGCAAAGACAAAGATGTCATAGTTGTGAATGCAGGAACTGTAGGTAGCGCATTACATGTGGCAAATTCGCTATCGCGATTCACCGGTCAGATTCGAATCTTGATGACCGAGGACTCGTACATCCCATTTGACGGTCAGGATTTGTCCAAACTGGATGACTCTCCCTTTGAATGGATGCATGGCAAAATCAAAGAGATAGAGTTTCGGAGACCAGGTGAGTTTCAGAGAATTACATTGGAAAGTGGTGAGTCCTATCGATGTGAAGTCTTTTTCGTCGCACATGTTGCTGAAGCTCGATCAGAGCTAGCTAGACATCTTGGAGTAAAGGTTGACGAGAGGGGAAATATTATCACAGACCATAGGGGAAAGACAAATGTAGAGGGAATTTGGGCTGCTGGTGACGTTAGACCCATAACGCAACAAGTTGCTATGGCAACAGGTACTGGGAACTATGCCGCACTCATGATCAATCAGTTTCTTGGTAACAAGTATGAGAAGGAAGAAATATTCGACCACCCAGAATGTCGCAATATCCTTCATCTCACTTGATGTCTACTATGTGAGAGGTCAATATTGGTTTCTAGCACCATCCATCCGAAAAACATTAGTTTCCCAACAAAAACGCTTATTAGGCAGTGTTTGTTTTCTATAGTTAATTCTATATTGATACTTGGGAGTGCAAAATGATGAAGATTAACGATGACAAGCTTAGAGAAACGCTGCAGAGACAAATCGAGGTGGAAAAGGAAACAACTGAAATGGTGAAAAAAGCTGAGGAACGAGTTTCAGAAACAGCTGTTAAGTTGGCTTTTATGGATATTAGGTTAGACTCACTAAAGCATCAGAAGTTCCTTGAAGGATTCATTGAGATGCTCGATGCAACACCGTGTGACGAATGGAGTGCGAAGGCGCAGCGATATATTGATAGAGTCAAACTTGAGAGAATGGTTAATTCGATTAAAGAGAAAGAAATAGAGATGCTGTCCTTAGCTAAGGAATCACTTGAAAACGTGAGAGACCCCATTGCGAAGTTCATGTTGAATCATCTGATTGGAGATGAGAAACATCATAGAGATACCCTGATGGAGCTCATTCGTATTATTCAAAAATCCCCATTGCAGTCTGTCAAGGGAGAAAAAGGGTCTGATATAGTGTGCGAGGATGAATGAAAATAGGGCTTCTGAATGTAATCCTAGCTGATATAGAGGACCAGATAGCTAATAAAATACATTACACATGATACCAGTACTTTGAGTGATATAAATGGCAGATTTGAATGACGTTTCAGAAGATTGCCCATCTTGTGCAGATTACATAGAAGACATGTCCGAGTATAGACGGAAGCGATGGCAACAGGTTAAGGAAAACTACCAGCTTGATGAGAAAGCCCTTGAAAAGCTCAGAGAATACAAAGATGATTACACGTTTGTTGCAGTCTTCGCTGATTGGTGCGGTGATGCAAGAAAAGCAATTCCTGTTCTGGCACTCTTGGAGAAAGAACTAGACATAAGAATCAAGGCACTCGGCGGAATGACAAAGCCACCATATGGGTCAAAAAAACTGTGGGCGATACCGCCCAGTCCAGAAGAGGTTGGAACATTCGATATCACCAGTAGTCCAACTATTCTTATTTTTGATGAAAACGGCGAAGAAGTAGGGAGAATAAAAACCAAGGCAAAGAATACACCTACTATCGAGGAAGAACTTGTATTTCTAATCGAGCAGAATGGATGAAGCATTTTACCTATGATGTACATGAATGGCAGAATTCAAAGCCTTCATTTATGCACCGCTCAGCTTTCTCTCCACCATACTCTCT
>CAZYLT010000016.1:23694-29698 GCA_964648855.1 uncultured archaeon | reverse complement strand
ACATTTAAGGCCACTTCGGTTTCAAAGAATAGTAAATTTCTTCCCCCGGATATCCAATAGAAGTTGGCATGTGTTTTGTATCAAAACTGGCTGCGACGTTTCCGTCTGCGTCAGCAAGAATAAGCCCGACTTCGCCGCTAGTACGCCCCCTCATCAATTTCATGACTAGCTGCACAGCATCTTGAACCGACCTACCTTCTTCTACGTGATTCACTGCAATCCGTGCCATAGAAACCCTCAGGATTTGCTCTCCTCTGCCTGTGCATGTTGCACCTGCAACTTCATTCGCGTATACTCCTGCACCAACCACTGGTGAATCGCCAACACGCCCAACCAATTTGCCAGGCCAACCACTCGTTGAAGAAGCAGATACAACGCGATGTTGCTTGTCAACAACCACACATCCCACTGTGTCACAGCCTGATGATATGGGCGGCAATGATGTATCCCGAGGTACTGGTTCAAGTCTATATCCGGATTTTATCATTTCCCTGTACAGTATATCTGCGCCCCTTCCTGCCACCTGATATGCTGATGTCCTCTCCAGGACATACCTCGCCAGTGAGATAGGATGGATAATATCTCTCACTGCCATGACAGCACCGCTTTCTAAGCGTTTTCCGTCCATTATTAGTGCGTCAACTTCAATTTCATCTTCAGCATTCTTACAGGCTCCACGGCCAGCTGTAAAGAGACGCGAATCTTCTAGAACGTGTATAGTAGCCTCAGCAGCATCAAGTGCAGACCCGCCTCTATCAAGAACACAGAGCCCGGTCCTGGTCGCTTTCTTCACAGCAATTTCAATATCTGAATGATGTTCATCTTTGAATGATGTTGCACCACCATGTACAGCGACAACTGGCAAGGGCATTGTTGACTCCATTGTTTCTGGTGAATCACAGGGAAAAAAGACTTCCGAGCTTCGATGATCAGAACTGGAAAACTACATACCAAGTCGGTGAAGTTCTTCCTCGAACAGGCTGAGTTTCTCCTCTAGCCGAGTACGTTGCTTAGCAAAGCGTGCCATCTCAATTTGCCCCTCCCTTGCTCTGGAATCCAACGTCGATATCTCATCCTTTATCTCGTGTATCCGGTCTTGGACAATCTCAACACGAGACACTGCGGTTACACCTTCGTCCCCAGAAGGAGTTTGAACCGAACGGATTCTACCATCTTGGATGCGATAGATGCGGTCAGCTTGTCGCGCTATTGAAGAATCGTGTGTTACCATTATGACTGTTTTTCCATACTCCTTGTTAATCGTGTGCAGAAACTCAACTATCTGAGTCCCGGTTTCCGAATCTAGGTCCCCTGTTGGTTCGTCAGCTAGTAGAACTTCGGGATTGTTAGCCATAGCAGCTGCTATTGCAACTCTTTGCCTCTGACCACCGGACAGCTCGTCCGGTTTGTGCTTCATTCTGTCTTTCAAGCCAACTATTGTTAGAAGCTCCTCAACCCGTTCATTTCTTTTGCTGGATGGAACCTTTGCTGCCAGCATCGGTAACTCCACATTCTCATAAGCGGTCAGAGTAGGAATGAGATTTAATTCTTGGAAGATATGACCCACAACATCTCGACGAAGACGTCCCAATTCTGCTGGAGTCGCATTTGTCACATCTCGCCCTGCAATCCTAGTTGTTCCTGCAGTGGCACGCATTATGCCACCAAAGATGTTCAACATAGTGGTCTTTCCAGATCCACTTGGTCCAACTATAGCGACCATCTCGCCCTTATCGACAGACATGGAAAGTCCCCTCAATGCTTGAACTTCCACATTTCCAAGTTTGAACACCTTTACGAGGTCATTGGCTTGAACATATTCACTCATTTTCGTCACCTATTTTCTTAACACATCCACATTATTCTGCGGTTTTTGAGATGCATACCAAACAGGGATTGAGGCAGCAATCAATACTACTCCAATTATCGTAAGCATTGTTATCCCCGACATGCCTCCAATCACAAAACGGGACAGAATCAGGTCCGTGGCGTTCTGATTCAGTAGGCTGATATTTCCAAATATCTGAACGAAACCAACGAACAATCCCAGAAGCAATGAGAAGACAACCATGACCAGCATTTCTGCAAGGAGAGTCTTGAAGAGCTGCAATCGACTAAAACCACGAACCGATATGAGGGCAATCTCAACTTCCTTTTCTTTCAAGGTTAGAATGATCACAAGACTTGTTCCGACTAGTGCCAGCATGACGGCGAAAGTTACAGCAACCCACCGAATCTTGGTGATTCCACTCTCAATAGGTCGCTCATAATAATCTGCAACTTGAGATGTGTAGGAATAACTAGAAGATGCTTCTGGGAAGTCCTCAATCAACTCTTCTTGTATAGCTGTGCCATTTGCACCGTCTACAGCATCAATCAATATGTTACCGGTTGCATCAGGCAAAATTGAGGAATCGTTCAGGAACCCCTTTGAAACAAATGATGGATAGTTTCCTTCAGCTGTGAAACCAGCTTGCTCAATCAAATCCTCAAGAATCGATTGGAATCCCACCAAGCCAACAATCGTCAGAAGGTGAGGATCTCCTCCGGATGGCCCTCGAACGAAGATTGTATCTCCTATATCTAGCGCCAAATCATCCGCAGTAGTAACAGAGAGTATGATGCCATCGTCTTGAAGAGAGTTGAACATCCCATCGAAATCGCCAATGAACCACGATTGCTCCCAGAAGGCCACGTTCAACCATTCATCGGGGATGATTCCTCTCGTTTCGATAGAAGTGATTCCCGCACTGAGGGTCAGCCTATATTCAGCTGTGGCGTCATTGATATCTGAGTAACCCGATAAACCTGCCATTACTGTTTCGATGTCATTGACGTCTTCCAACTGTAATCGGACATCTGCGCCAACATCGTAATATGCATCTCTTTCTACGCGGTCATATTCTGAATAGAGGCTACCAACAGTGAAAATCCCATATGATACTATGAGAGATAGCAGAAACACCATAGCAGCATTTCTTGCTGGATTCCTTTTCACATTTCTAGTAGCAAGTTTTCCGAAGGCTCCAAAAAACCTCTTGCCACCATCGACTATTACTTCCTGGAACCGCTGAGATCCTCGCATGAACACCTTTGTTGCTCCAAATAGAAACATGAGTGGTCCAATATAGTTGAGAACACTGTCAATCCCCACCCAAGCAACAATCAGAATAGATAGGAAAATATTGCCAGGATTCAAGCTGGTCAGGAGCGGGCTAACATTGATTCCCAGAATCCAAACAGCCAACTTGTAGCCACCAAGGACTAAGGATATTGTCGGAAGGAGCTTCTTGTATTCAGAAGTTTCTTCGACATACACATATTGCTTTAGAGCATCCACAATTTCCAACTTAGATGCTCTATTTGCTGGCCGCCAGACTGCTATAAGAGCAAGAACCATTCCAGTGATAATTGAGATAATGATGGAGGTTACGTTGTTACCGACCACGGTGAGAAAGCCAAGGCCTTCGATTCCTAGGACATACCAAGCCACAGCCGTTCCAAGGAAGATCGATATGGCTCCCGCCAGTGCACCGACTAAGATTCCCTCAAACAAAAACATATTCCGAATCGTGCCACGTTTGTAGCCTTTTGTTAGCAACAGACCTATCTCTCGCCTCCGCAGGTTATAGCTAACTTCACTAGTCATGGTCCCAGTGAAGTAAGCCATGAAGAAAATCGGAAGCGACAACGAAATGAATGCCACATTCATCAGTGCGGCTACAAATGTATAGGCAAATAGAGGTGTCTGAAGATTGGACCTAACCGTAGCATCAAAGCGGTCTAATCGCTGGTTCAGTCTTTGGTTAATCTGGTTGACACGCTCGGTGGATGTTGGAATATCGTAAGGGTCGATTAGTGAAGCTCTATCTGCTTTCATATGAAGGCTATTCAGAACGCTTAGCCCAACTCTATTTTCATAATCATTGGCTGCATTAAGTAGGGCTCTAATTGTGAGGTCCCAATCAACGAGCATCATATTATAGGGCTGGTCGAATGAAACACCAAAAGGTCCCAATAAAATGCCTGCAAATTGATTCTGTTGCATCGCGTATCTGCGAGAAACAGGCACATCCACGAAGCCAGCCACAGTCAGATTCCAGTGGATAGTTTGAGGCAGAGGCTGACCATCAATCAGCACTTTAATTGGGACGGAAAGCTCTTGACCGGGGACAAAAGATGATTCATTAGTTGAACCGGTCACTACATAGGCCTCATTGGGTCCCAAAGACTCATTACCCGACACGACACGAATTCCCGATGCCATATCTGAGCCCCATTGGATACCGAAAATATCGAAGTTAGTTTCAGTATTGTTGTATTCATACTGAAAAGCCGTCGTTCTGGAATGGCTGACTATTTCACTAACTTGCTCCAGTTCATTTTCAACGGAGGCGAAGTCATCAGCAGTCCAATTAGATTGTATTGAATTTGCAGTAAAGTCGTAGACGACACCCTCCAGAGTGGCATCCAGAGCATCTCGAGCAAGAATATCTGCAGCAACGTTAGTGCTTGCAAAAAATGTAGTTGCCACCAATACTCCAATGGTCAAAGCGAGAAACAGCTTGTAGCTGCGAACAACTCGTTTGAGAGCATACTTCAACATGGTGGCCAAGACTCCCACCTAGATGGCTAGAAAACAACGAATATAAAGCGAATGAATCAATCATTCATTGTGATCCAAATTATTTCAGTCATTTTGATGCTATGAATGTGTCGTTTCATTTCGTGAATCATCTTCGATAACTGCCCTCTTTTTCTGTTCTTTCGTTCTGTAGGCAAAAATAGCCAGTGCAACTAGTACGACTATGCTCGAACCAACGACGATAGGAAGAGTGACCTCAGGATCGATGGTTGTGTCTGTATTGATTACAAGGGCAAATTCACGACTGAAGCTCTCTGCCCGGTTTTCTGCATTATCGAGGGCAACGATAGATATCTCATAGGTGTGATTCAATTCTAGTCCGGGAATCGTGCTCGCGAAGTATGATCCATTATATTCCAATAGAGGACTTGAGTACAGACTGCTGTCCTGAAGGATTTTTGCGGAAACATTCAAGACTCCCGACTCGGAATCAGATACGTTTGCCCATACGGTGAATTCTTCACCACTTCGAATTGGTCCGTCTATGCCCCATGCATCTATACTAGGACGTAGTGTGTCCTGAGCTAGATTTGTCTGATCGTATAGTGATGGATGAGTTGTCCGAGTATCTATTTCAGAGAATGCGCATGCCAATAGAATACAGACAATAGAGAACAGCAGAATTTTGCTTTGGGACTTCCCGAGGAGCCTCATGACTATCGTTTCTGATATAGTGGCCAGACATATTATATGCTCTGTCAACGCAGTATTCAATCCTGATTGAATAGAAGATTTTAGAGGTTGAGACTTCTTTTTGCGACCAACATTGCAGCCTGAAGAATGTCCCCAAGCAAAGTCTGTGCCGTTCTATGATTAGAATAAATACCTTTCAGATGTCAATATTTGGCTGAGGAGAATGTGGAGGAGATGTGATGATTCAATGGTGAGTTCAGAGAAGGTAATTCTACCCTTTGCCCAGACTGCGAAATTCTACCTAGGTCTAATTAGATGGCTCCTGGTCCTAGTCCAAATGAGGCGTGAAGTGACACCCGGCGAAATGAGATTAGACTTTGACCCGCTGCTGCTTCTTCTTTTATTTGCAATCATAGAGTTAGTCATAGGCATTGTAGCGCTTTTTCCAGACAGTATCTCATGGATACTGGTGCTGCTATCTGCAATATCCTCTGCTTACTTCGTAGTGGATATGCCGGGGTTATTTGCTGAGAGCCTAGTATCAAAGCCCATAATTCTACCGAAATCATTCATTGGAATCATTTCAGTATTAGAAATCTTGGTGTTAGCAGACAAGAGGGTGAGGGATAGGTATCGGATAGGATCATGGAATGACTCTGATAAAGGGGGAGCTGATGTAAAATGAATGCAGAAGGATTTGTGTTGCCTCTGGCTCAAATCACCAAA
>CAZYLT010000016.1:0-23594 GCA_964648855.1 uncultured archaeon | reverse complement strand
TTTCATCTGTAGAGTTTCTAGTATTAAGAGACAAAAGTGTGAGAGAATGGTATTATACAAGAGTATAGAATTACTCCGAATATGATGTGTTGGCATCCATTGAAACTGGAGTTGTAGAAAAGTGCAAACTTCCCATACGCTCTCTCACAAAAATGACATAATCTCTGCAAATCCAACCGGAAACAAGTCGTTTCAGTGCATGTCTGGGGATAGGGCCTAGATTCTCATAGCTACAAAGGGCAATTTATGCGCTTCAAAGGGTATCAAAAGACTAAATTATGGGCTTATCTATAATCGTTTATTAGCCCTGCATACCTTCGCGGGAATGCAACTCGACCACGCAAACGACTGCAAGACACAGTACCACTAAAATAATGCGTCAAACACCCTAAAATGATACACACCCCTGATGTATGTAATGAATCTGCCCAGAAATGGTCAAATATACTGGATAGAAGGTAATCAAGGCTAAGGAATTTAGGATTACGAAAGACTGGCCAAGCTAGAAGAGCGCTTGCCCTGAGCAATAGGATGCCAATTGGGATGAAAATGCTAAGAGAAGACGAAATTGAAGAGAACCCACACTTAAACAAGAAAAACAATTCCCAACAGGAATTTCCGCCTCAAGGAATAATCCTGATCGATAGTGGTGGGAGAACTAAGTATGCCAATCTAGAAGCTTGCAGGCTTTTAGGTGTTTCATGTAGTTCAATGATAGGCGATAAGACATCAGATATTCTTATGAAAAAGCTCAATGTCGCCCTCAAGGAAGTAAGAGAAAGAGGGTCTTATGAGGCCACATGCCGCGAAAGATCTCAGGTTCTCTCATTGGCATTCACCAAATTGGACAGCGAAGGAATAGACTTCGCTTCCGTCCTATCAATAAGAGACGTAACTAATGATAGAGCCAATAGGGAACGGCTGTCACATATTGCACACCAAGTCGTGTGCTTAAGAAATGTAACTCGCCTTCTTTCAGACCTTCTGAAACCAATCTCTCAAACGTTGCAATCTTTTGCTCATCTTATTCTAGAGGGTTGGCGGTTCCCTGATTATGCAATGTCAAGGATTAGCTTCGGCAATAATACTTTTCAATCTGCAGGGTTTGCGGAATCAAAACATCGCCTCGAATCGTGCTTTGCCCCTGAAAAAGATATGGAGGTGGTGTTAGAGATTTTCTACTCGGAAGGTGTTCCAATAGCTGGTGACGACCCATTCAATGAAGGTGAGAGAATTCTCATTGACACACTTGCTACCGAGCTTGGCCAATATATCCAGCGGAAGACAGGGCAGCGCATAAGAGAACAGCAACATGTAGAGCTTGAAATCTATTCCTCACTTCTTCGTCATGACTTGAAGAATGATCTGGGCATAATCCTAGGAAATGTCGATTTCTTGAAGATGGTTGTAGGAGAAGACGATTCAGAACTAAAAGAAATAATCGCATCAACAGAGGCGGTTTCCTCGAGAATGAATAGACTACTGACTGCATTCAGCAAGTCACGAGAGGTAGTAAAGCAAGATATCACAACCATGGTTAGCTCTGTAGCCAACAATGCTGAGAGGATACATACAGGAATCAAAATTCATGTGGAAAGTACATGTAGAGCTAGGAATTTGTTCATAGTGGAGAGCAGATTGTTACCCCTTGTGTTTGAAAACCTATTCCGAAATTGTGCAATCCATGCGGGAAGGGATTGTCAGATAGATGTATCAATCACGTCTGATAATGAGAACATTATCATCATAGTATCCGACGACGGCCCAGGTGTTGCAGATGAAGTGAAGGACAGTCTATTCCAGAAGGGGGCCTCAACACGCGGCGGTGGACTTGGACTCTATCTCTCTAGAAAGGTCGTAAATTCCCTCGGGGGTATGATGGAAAACATTGAACCAAAGGGAGCAGAAGGTGCCGTATTCAAGATTACATTACCCTTGAACATGTAGGGAGGAGTTGGACAATCAGAGAGTTTTAGAAGGTTCATATTCGCTTATTGCGGAAAAGAGGACATTACTCCTTATCGGCTTTGTTAGAAAGCCCTGAGCACCGGACTCCAATGCTTCATCTTTAACGGTATCATCTGCACTGATGAAGAGAATCCGAGCGTCCGGGTCAATCTGCATAATCTCTCTTGTTGCAGTCGCACCATTCATAACCGGCATCCTATGATCCATCAGGATTACATCAGGTTTAGGGTTAAGTTCGACAAACTTCTCGATTGCCTCAGCTCCGTTATAGGCATTACCTATGACCTGATGGCCTCCGATCGTCAGAATTCTCTCAAGTACTTTGTGCAGAAAGTTGTCGTCGTCAACTATTAGTATACTCACCATCTTTATTCAGCTCCCTTAGAATCGTTCAGTTGATGCTCACTTGCAAGTCTCAAGAGAAGCACAAATCTTGCACCTTGAGTGTGGTCTCCTTCAACTCTATCCTTGACAAAAATCCGTCCCCCGTAATTCTCAACAAGCTTCTTTACCAAGGTTAATCCAAGGCCAAGACCTAAGATTCGTTCTCGCCGATGAGAAGAGTCTGTGAAAATCCCTTCCTTTTCATAGTCAGGGATACCTGGTCCTCTATCAGAAACCTCAATCCTCACAAAGGGAGTATGCATGATTGGCTCAGCCATAATAGTCACATGAACATCCTTGCCTTGGGCAAATTTCATCGAGTTGTGCAGCAAACTATGAAACACATCCCCAAGATATTCGTCCGCCAAGACATGGTAATCTTGAGATTCAAGGTTCGATTGGATTACGATATCTTTATCCTCGAACTCATTCTTGGCCCGTTCAAGTGATTGATTCATTGCCTGTTGAAGATTGATAGATTTGATATTTGGTTGGCTCGTCATTAAGTAAGATATCTTTTTCACATTGTCTATCAAGCTAGCAGCGCGCTGAACTTCTTTCAATCCCCCTTTTACTAGCTCAGCCAATTCGGGAGAAAGTTCCTCACTATGAAGAAGAATCTCGAAAGTTGAGAACACCTCTTGATTTATATTGGTGAGGTCGTGAGTCATTAAGTCCACAAAGAAATCTCTTCTTTGTCGCTCTAGTTTGCTATTTGTTTCAGCTTTCTTCTCTTCTGTTCTATCGCGAAAGAATCCTTGAGCTGCGACAACATCACCATTCTCTTTGCGGGGAAAGATATTCCCCTGTACATACACAGGAGTTCCATCATTTGCCAAGAAGACAGCTTCTATTCCATCAATCGTCAATCCATTGAATACACTATCAATGGCATTCCTCACATCATCAACATAATCGTGTGAAACTATACGACTAATTCCAAGTCTATCAAGTTCTTTCTTGGAATACCCCAATGCATCCAAGAAGGCCTTGTTGACAAGATTGATCGACCCATCCGAATTAAAGGCTACGACCAGATCTGTAGAACCCAATACCATTGATTCAAATGTCGAATGATGGCTCATTTGGATGTCGTCCTCTTCGGTTCATTCAAAGATATGCGATACTAGGATTTGAACCTCATCAAGAAATTGAAAGAGCATGAGGATATGAATGTTACTCGGTCAAATATGGGAGCATGCATTCAATGTACCATGCTGGTTCTTACGTTTAATCTCTTGAATAAAACACACTCATAGTGTTGTTTATGACTGATAACATTGCTGTTGTAATAGAAATGTACTACATATTCATTTTCTAAGCACATCTATCGATAATCAAGGCGAAATAGAATAGTGAGCTGTCATAATTTGGGATTTAGTGTCATTTCGAGTACTTGAAATAGTAGAGCCGATGGAACACTACTCTCTTTGGTTCCACCTGGGTTGACGACGGCGTGGTGTGAAATCTGCATAACTGTACCGATTAAGTCAACAGACATTCATTTTCCGGCTTCTTAATACGGTCTGTGACGAACCATATGGGATGGGTCACTCAGACACATCATTCAGTCGCATCTCTAAAGCCTGCTCGACGGTATGTTGTAGCCGGGTCATGTTCATGGGTTTCTCAATCCACCCAGAAATATCAATATCATGCAGCTCGTCGTCAGGGACATCTGAAAAATACCCAGTCATTAACACTATTCTGACATGGGGGTCAATCTCCTTCAATATACGAACTAGCTCCACTCCGTGCATTTTTGGCATCACTACGTCAGAGATGACCAAGGGTATATGCTCATGTTCCTTCTCAAACTGATATATTGCAGAATCAACGGTAGTAGCACCTATTGAACGAAATCCGATCTGCTCTAACATTCCAACTACAACGTCAAGAACAACTTTATCATCATCGATAACCAGAATCTTTGGTACACCTGCAGGAGAATCTTTGGACGCACTGATATCTACTTGAGTCGTCACCTCATCCGTAGTTTCGATATTCAATGATTCTTCTACTACTGGTTCATTCATGTCCTGTTCGGCCTGTGGGATTAAAACTGCAAAACCAGTCACAGCGTCCTTCGTCCCTAAACGGAAGGCATGACCACCATGCCGTCGGATTGAGAGGTAGGACCCAATGAGCAATGGTTTCACCACATCTAGGAACCGGTCTCTAGCAGCAACTAGCATCTCAAGAGGGAGCTCGTCATTGGTTATATCACAAATCACCGGAATTGTGATTCTGATCTCAATCCATTTTGTAGGAGGGGGTTCATCTGGCCCTTCGTAGGTGGACACATCTATTTCTATTGCTTTGAGACCAATGGAAATTTCAGATTCCTCAGGGTAGAGTTGGCTAAGGTATAGAATGAAGCTCAGAATTGACCATCGAAAGCTAGCAAGGTCTAATCTTGCGTAGTAGCTTTCGTCTTCAGAATCTAATACAATATCAATCGCTCTCTCAGATTCGTTACAAGCTGAATCTGCTATGTTTCGCATCAATTCATCTATATTTTGAACCTCATATTCGTGTGCAGTACGCGTAGGCGATTTGGATGGTTGCCTAATGGTCTCCATTGCATCAAGCCCAAGCTCGTACACCATATGGATGTCGTTGTACACTTGCATCGGCAGTTCTGGTGTGGCCATAAGGATCTCTGAATAACCTACCAAGCCCTGAATGATATTCCTAAGCGCGTGTAGTGCATCACGCGATAGGCCAGCCCCCCTTGGCTTTTCATCTATCTTAGGTTTTCTGAGGTCTGGTTCCTTCTCTTTCTGATCCTTCATGATGAACACCTTTTCCTAAGTTATCCTGCTCGCTTCTTATGGCCTAGTCCGCAATCTATGAAAAGGATATTGTGTTTAGCTATATTTCTCAAAGAATATGTGTTTGACACTTGCAAGGAGCAGTCTAAATGAACCAGAAAAGAGCATCAAGAATGAAACCTACAAGATAATTGTCGCTAACTCTAAAGACAACTGAAACCAAAATGCAATAGTGGTAAGGTGGGCGCAGAACCTAGCTGACGACATGTCGTTTACGCGCCACCACCAATCTTTGGACGACAAGTCCCATGCTGCCTATTTTGAAGCAGATGCAAGACTCCGGCCGCACGCCAAAGCCGCGAGTCGGTCAGCATTATCGGTGTCTCTGCGCCCCTATTTCATATAACCAGCGGTGAGTTTGTTGTTAATCCTTTCGGTCTTTGAAATAAAACCGTCTGGATGAGCAACCTACCACAGTTGGCACATATTATAGGTGCTATTAGCATATATCAATATTGCTCTTGTGGGGTGTTTTTGGTGCCCTTACCAAATTTTGCCTGCTTTTTCCATTGCATCAACCTTTCGAAGCACAAATTCTAGGAAGATATCGCAAGTATCCTCCCACTTCTTCTCCATCAGATAACTGCCGAGTTGCTCCCCATCACTGAAATCGACTTTGCTGATGGTCTTGCACTGCGTACTCCCAAATTCTTCCTTGAAGGAACCGAAGAGCTCACCTACCGCTTCGATGGCATTTCCGCGAAGAGTTGTATTGTTGTCCGGTGAAGATTGCTGACCATGACCGCACTTGAAGCCAATAGCTGTAGTTGATCCGATTAGAAGCCCGCAGGTCGTGTCTCCGGACAGGACCGCGCCAAGATACCCCGCCATAGCCCAAGTCAACTCAGGGTTATCAATGCCCCAGTGTTTAAGGAGTGTGTGCAGTGCCGCTTCAGCACACGTATAGGTGTGCATGTGATCCTTTGCATCCAAGAGTCTGTCATCTATCTTCTCTGAAGACATGACAAATAGGAATTACTGCCTGCAATATAAAGTCCTTCTCGTAATCAGAAGAATCTCATCTGGTCTTCATAGTAAACATTTGGCGCATAAGTTCTAGGCCATTCTGGAGTATTATCAAGAATTCCTTCTATCTCTTTGATGGTATTGTTGGACAAATCAACATCTGATGCCCTCACATTCTCCTTCATATGTTCAGGCTTGCTTGCGCCAACAATGGCGGCAGAGATCTCTTCACGTCGAAGAATCCACGCTAATGCCAGCTGTGTCATCGTGATATCCAACGATTGAGCTATATCATCCAGCTTGTTCAGCTTCTCACGCCATTCATCGGTGAGGTATTTCAAGAAGCCTTCATTCCTCTCGCCGCGACTGCCCTCCGGAATTCCATCGTTATACTTGCCAGTCAGAATGCCTTGATATAATGGACTCCAAACAGTGAAGCCCATGCCTAGTCTTTGTGCTACGGGCATTATCTCCACCTCAATGTGCCGGAAGAGCATGTTGTACATCGGTTGCTCAACGATGGGTGCATGGGCTCCTAGCTCTCTTGCTATGGCATGAACCCGCTCAAGTTGAGCTGCTGTCCAGACCGATGTTCCCCAGTAACGGACACGTCCGTCTCTGATGAGGTCATCCAAAGTCATGACGGTTTCTCTGAGAGGGGTCTTCGGGTCGAATCTGTGCATGTAGTAGATATCGATATGGTCGGTTCCTAACCGCGATAACGTTCCCTTAATAGCATTCATGATGTTCTTTCTACTAAGCCCCCAATCATTGATTTCGTCACTCATTGGCCAAAAAACTTTGCTTGACAGGACCAGATTGCTTCTGTCAACACTCTCCTCCTTGAGCCATTCTCCAATAACTTTCTCGGCGTCGCCTTTAGCATAGATTTCAGCGGAGTCGATGAAATTCACACCATTTTCAATAGCTGCGGTCATGCAATCTTTTGCTGTGTTCTTCTCCACGTAACCACCATACGTCAGCCAAGAACCAAGAGAAATCTCACTTATCTTAAGCCCACTATCGCCAACCTTTCTGTATCTCATTCTAAATCAACCCAATAAACTTCTAACTATAGTTAATGGATTCGGGATTTAAGTTCGATGGTAGCTTCGGTAAGCAATCGGCATGTAACAAGCAGTAAAGCAGTATACGCACAAATAAAGCGAAGATGATGGATTCTAATCTGCCACCCCGGGGAATGTTGGAGGTTCCTTACATAGAGAAAGAACCCACTCAAGAGAAAATAAATGACCGAAGAGGAGCTCGATTACTCCTCTTCTTTCCTCTTTTTCATGACAAATCCAATAAGCGCAATACAGCCCATTATCGGAACAATCGCAGTAATTGATGCCAGAACCTTTTCACTTATCCAGACGTTCGGAGAAAGTTCAGCAGCAGCCGGGATGGGGGGCGGCAAAGGTGGATTCTCAATGCCTGAAATGATATAGACATTCCCACCCGAGTAGCTAAGTATATCAGGCGGATAGGTTGGGTCAATGAATTGCCCAGTCAAAGGATTAAGAATAGCATTGCCAAGGCTGCTGAAATGCCAAAGCAATTCTGACGAGGCACCGTCAATCACGCTGGCATATTCTTTGTTGGTTACTATGAGGTCAACGTGTCCATCACCATTCATATCGTCAAAGGTGAACCTCGAACTCCCCGAAGTCAATGGTGCAGTGTATTGCCATCTAAGAATGCCACCCGAATCAAAAGCACGAACGCCATAGTTCTCCTCATTGAGAGCGATTTCTTGTATTCCATCATCAAGGTAAAGGTCAGCCAAGTTGTAGTCTCTCAATGGCGTGGTGGTCACTAATGTGGTTATTAGGTTGTGCGAGGACCCATCAACAATGCGCACATCGGCACTGGCATCCTCTATGGCAAGGTCTGCATAAGCGTCACCTGTCAGATTGCCGATCTGTATCTCGTAGACAGTTGGGCCGCCCGTCCAATAGAGCCACTGCCACTGACCGTCGCTTCCACGGAATACTTCGGCGAATTCGTTTCCACCGCCAACAGCAACATCGAGAGTTGGTAATCCCAAGACATGACCAACTGCCATAGCTCGTACATCACCGCTCGCATTTTGACTGGTTCTGTACAGCTCACTTCCTGACTCATCATACCAAACCACGAAAGCCTCAGAAGCGCTGATGAATCCAATAGCCATCTCATCGTTAGAATGTCCCGAATCAAACTCACCAACATAGCAGTCTAGAACCTTCCAATTAGTTGGAGCACTAACAGTTCCACTGATAGAACCCGATGATCCCATTACAGCGTAGACCTTGTGGTCTTTGCCTTGCACCGCCATATCCAGCCAGGATGTCCCATCAAGATTGCCAACGCTAATATCTCTGACATCAGCAGGAAGCTGTATATCCCATATAATGGCTCCATTAGAGCCATTTAGCAGCCAAATCGTCTTGTTGGTGTCCCACATGATTATTTCGTCAATGGCATCGCTGTTGAGGTCAGCCACCACTGTTCCCCCGACACTTACATTGGTGACCGTCTGATTCCAATACAGTTCGTGCATAGGATACGCCTCTTCCTCCTCTGGCAAGATACGTTCATAGCTGTCAATTCCCACAATTTGGCTCGTGGCAAAATCCCACGCAAACGCAGTATCGATTCCATTACCGTGAATGTCAGCAGAGCCCATCGTGTACGGAATGCCTCCGGACTTGTTGAACCACATTGGGATGCCATTCTTTCCATCTAGAACAACAGTAACGCCATCAGTTGAGCTATTGCTCAAGCCAATTGCGATGTCCAGTTCGCCAGATCCACCATAGTGCCCAATTTGTGCGTCAAAAGCGTAGTAGTCTTCATCTGGGCTGTATATCCATTGAGTAGACCCGCTGGTCATATCCTCAAGGTGGACCTCAGCACCAACATGGAAACTAGCTACCTCTAGTGCACCATCTCCATCAAAGTCATCTATCCACACATCCAAGAGATAAGCGGAGTCAGAATATTCCGTAGAATTGTAGAAAACAGTGCCCGTGCTCACATCCAATACATGGAGACCATATCTCGCGAAGATAAGGTCATCAAGACCGTCATCATTCAAGTCGGCTATTCGCAGGTTAGGTCCGGCCGCTGCTGTACTCGATCCTGTCTGATAGAAGATTGTACCATTCAATGGATTCAGGACGCTTATTGCTGTCCCAGTGACCAAAGCAAGGTCAAGGTGGCTGGCACCAGTGAAGTTGCCAAACACCATTTGACGGACATCTCCTGCTCCTAGAGCCCAGTCATAGAATACTGAACCATTCTCATGCAGTATAATTACGTCATCGCCTTTGGTACCAACCGCGATCTCCACTGACCCATCTAAGTCTATGTCCGCGACATCCATGCAATATACGTCTGCGCCAGCGGTATCATACATCCAAGCCATAGTCCCATTATTGATGTGTAGCACCCAGAAGAAACCGTTGCGAGCTCCGAGCAGCACTTCAGGGAGAGTATCATTGTTGATGTCCTCCAAGAGCACGTTTCTAAAGCCTGAGGTTGAATCATTGAAATTCCAGATGACAGTGCCATCATCATCATACGCAGTGACATTAGACCCGCTGTATGGAGCAATGATGATTTCTTGCTTGTCATCAGCGTCCAAATCATACGACACGAACGATTCATATCCGGCAAAATTGCCGTACCCACTCGCAGTGGCACTGAAATTCACCATTGAACCTCGGAGAGGTCTGATGCCCTCTGATACGTCGATATACTCGAAGAAGAACACATCTCCTCGTTTACAAGAGAGAGCGATGTCATCCCACCCGTTTCCATTACTATCTGAAATAGCAATACCAGTGACAGGATTCTCGAACTCATTCGAGAGGAAGTCCTCCAAATAGTACATTACTCCTCCACCTATATTGGATGAATCCAACTCGTAGATGGCATATTGATTTCCAAAGGCAACTGCAACTTCTCTCCGACCATCGCCATCAGAGTCGCCAATATCGAGGTCAACCACATCATGTAAGTGGTTCAAAGCCCAGTCTGACTGAGGATTGATGCCGTAGACAATATCTAGGACAGGGCCTCTTACCCAGCCATATTGGTCGTTGCCCAGGAAGATGTAAAGGTGAATCCAACGCATGAAAGTACCTGCATAGATGAATCCTCCATTATCTCTCGCCATGAAGGCAGGCGCTATTATTTCAGGTTGATTTAGCGGATTTTCTCCAATTCGATACTCTACGTATCCGCCCGGCATTTCCACACGGTCCACGTAGTCAGGAATTGTATTCAGATATCCCTCCACATTCCACGTTGCCCCATCGTTCTGACTTGCAATCATTCCAAATCTGTCTTCCAGAGGCGCACCGATTCGTTCATACAGTACGACCAAGCTCTTGTCTTCAGTGTTTAGCTCATCAATATCCACGTACAACTCATCATAGAAGCTGGTAGTAGCTTGATGCGCATATTTACCATCGAAGCCAAGGGTGCTATTGCCTACGGCCACCCAAATATCGTGATCGGACTTGTATATACTGGGATTTGTCGCTGCCATTGCCATGGCAAACCTACCATCATCGAGTCTAATAACCTCCGCATCATGCACGATGAGGTCGGCTTCATTCTCCAGACTGTGATACACTGATTCCCAGCTTCCAGTGAGATCATTATCAAGGAGTTTTATCTTGACTGTCCAAGATTGGAATCCCAAGAAGGCATAGTCAAGAACGTAAGCCACACCTATGTGAGTGCTATTGTACTGGAATACACTAGGGCTGTGCCTGTACCCAAACTCGAAGAAGTCTCTGGGAACGTTTATTCCAGGACCGTATGTGGCAGTTCCGTAATCATAGTATGTCACAAAGATGTAGGTGCTTCCATTGCTTGCTCTACCGTTCCAAGTAATATATATCCTATCTCCCCAAGCTGAGCAATGAGGTTCGGATTCATAACTAATCGTAGTCGCACCGGGATAGGGTAAGCTAAGGTCACCCATTGCCGCCCATTCCCCAGTTATCGTATTGTACCTCTTGCTGTAGATATCATTGTCGTTCTCGAAGAGCATCACGATTATGTCATCAACAGAAGAATGCCGTAGATGAGTCATGCTCTTCCGGCTTCTATTGCTCAGGATGAAACTATCCCCACTGCGGTAAGTAGTCTGAAGGGGGACATTCGGGTAGTTTGGAGATGCTGTGACATGCTCCACTTTCACATAGGAGTTGTCTACTCCAGCGGCATGCTCCCACATATCAAATCCATACTTGTGTCCCATAATTATCTCTGGTTCACCGTCATAATCCTGGTCATCAATCTTCAGTACACTTATGGGATTCCAATATGTCACCTCAGTAGGTGCACTCCAAGACTGGTAGAAGGTACCTCCACGGCACTCGTAGATGTTCAGGAAACCATTCTCACGCATCAACCGGACATCACGGATACCACCAATGATGACTTCACGGTAGCCATCTTTGTCAGTATCGCCAACAGCAATCGCATTTATTCTTACATATTTGTAGTCGAGAAGTCTAGGATTACCTACTAGGTAGTATCTTCCCTCCATTCCAGCAGAAGTCACGAAGTAATCGTTATCCTCCATTGAAAGGAAAGAACCTTGATCAACGTTATAGATGAAGAGATATGGTCCTGCTGCAACCACAAGGTCGCCTCGCCCATCATAGTCAAGGTCATTGCCTGCAGCCATTGCTGATATCTCAGTGACATGATTCAAGAATTGGCTATCGTCACCCCACTCTGTATTGCGGAGGTCGAAGGAGTACACAAATCTCACTGCATCACCACCATAGAGACCTACCTCCTCAAAGATGTAGATTTGAAGGTGAGCAGCAACAATGATTTCCTTGAGACCATCTTGGTCGAGGTCAACATCAGCAACCAGATGTTTGGCATGGTCCCAGATGCGTCGATTAAAGTCACCCGAGATACCCTCAAGGTCTTCGTAGGCATAGGGGCTTTCGTCAGTGACCTCAGTATGATTCAGGTCAAAAGATCTGAACATCCGCTTGTAAGTATTGTTTACAAGATGCTCAAATGCATAGACGTTGTTGTCATAGTCTCCAACGATGACTTCATTGTTACCATCGTTGTCAGTATCTGCTGTCGTCACAGACAGGGTCCATTCTTCGAGGTCACCATCGTTATTCCAGTCTTCCATGACATGATAGCCAAGATTGAAGAACTTCGAATATGAGCCCTCCATGAGATTCAAGTTGATTCTCGCAACGCGAGGGTAGCTGGCAACAACGTACGAATCCGCACTGCCAAAGACCGGTTCAGCCATCCACACGCCAGTGGTGTGTGTATTGTATCCATATAGGTAATAATCCGGCTTTTCCTCACCCGTTATCTCAAAGAGTCTCTCAAGATACAGACCATCATAGTAAGAACCCCAATCTTTGACCATCCGAACATCAGTGATGTTCAGAAGCTTCAGGTTCGTAGTGACGCCGGGATTCGACATGATTTTCTTGTGTTCTACCCAGATCGGATCTTCGGCAGTTCCATCATTAATGAAGACCGTTGAACCGTTCTTGCTATCGTAGCTCATCACCAGGTCAAAGTCACCATCGCCATCCAAGTCGTGAAGATCGGGCTGTCCCCAGATCGCACTAGTGTCCAAATTATTAATGGCATCAAAATAGCCGTTGTCCAAGGTGAAATTCAATTGCCCCGTGGCATCTTCTCCCAGTTTGAGATTCTTTGCCATGTAGATGTATCCATTTGATACGACAAAATCCTGGTCTCCATCGCCATCATAGTCGGCAAAATCAAGTTTTGGAGTGGTTTTTGCCAAATTTATCTGTGAAGTGAGCTGCCCGTTGACATCCATTCGCCATAGTGGCTCATAGTTGACGAAATCATCCATATTTGATACTCTATAATAGAACAGAATCTGAGATCTATAGAGGTAAGTCATTGCATCAATGGGTATATCTTCATTGATTCCACCTACGGCAAGAATGGGATAACCAGTCGGGTTCAGATAATCATCGTACATGTATGCTGGTTCAATGGATACCTTATCGAATTGGAACTCCTGGTCATCGAAGTCATTATTCATTGGAGCAAGAAGTGCTGTTGTTGCTGAATCAACAGTCCCATCATAGTTGTGTGCAACAATTTTTGGCGTACCCCCCGCTTCTGGATACTGTGCTAGAAACATATTGAAGATTTGTTCGTAGTATGGATCAATGGTTCCAGAGCTCCATTGATTAGCTATGTAACCCACATCAGGGTCAAAGTTGATTCCAGTCCATAGATTCCACGCAGGAATATCACTCTCTGTATTGACATTCACCATATCCCAGATACCTGCACCGAAAGTGTAGTAATCGTCATCGCCGGATTCCCAGAATAGGTCGTATTCTTCTGTGCTAGAGTTATACTTCACTCCCAGCAATTCACCAATAGAAGTAGCAACCAATATCTTATCCAGCTCTGAACCACCGTCGTGCCAGAGGTCTCCGTCTTCCTTTATTGGACCAATCTCAACAGATAGTGCCTCCGTTACAGTATTCCAGACCTGCTGTAGTTCAAGAGACCCTATGTCGTACTTCGAACCATTATAAACGGATATCTTGGCGTATCTGAAATAGTCCCATTTTCTCCTTCCAAGGGCATTGTCAACATCTACCTTCAAATACTTCCCAGAGTAGGTCCAACAATCAGATGAAACCTGTTCAAAATCAGAACCGTCCCTAGAAATACTGAAATTGAATGCATGACTAATATCTGCCCCGAGGATGAAGAAATTCTTGAAACCAATCAAAACGTCAGGGTCATCATTAGCGCTTCCAGTACCTTCTTCATCTAGCCCGAAGTCAATGATGGCTGTTGCATTGTCCACCGATGGGTCAGATGCATCAAATGTGGAATAGTTGCCATCTGGATAGGTGGCCATGCCCGTATTGTACGGATAGACGCTAGCATCTGGAATGAAGTAGCTTCCACCCCAGGTGTACTGAATAGGTTCTGGAACACTAATTGAAGCGTTGATTGGGTCATTATAGGTTACATTCCATGCTTCAACAACACTATCTGCATAGAAATCAAGTCCCCAGAGACCAAAAGTTTCCCATTCTCTGTACGAGCGGTAGACCTTCTCATATGCATAGGTCTTTCTTGCAGGGTCCCAGTCCAGTGTGAAAACCCCTTGGCCTTGTGCAACAAGGGCTATCTCATCACCAGAATCGCCATCCAGTTCACCAGCTGACATGGATAGTATTGGAGTCCAAGTATAATTTTGACTTGTCCAGTTCAAATAGTAATGGTTGTCGTTGATCAACGGGAAGGGATGACCGTTCACATATAGTGTGATACCGTCATTTTCGTAGACATAGACGGTTCCTTCTCGAGTGCCCACAATGACCTCTGGCAGCCCGTTATTATTGGTGTCTCCAGTTTCCAGAGTGTAAACCTTCTCACCAATGTCTAGCGTGGCCACCTCATCATATGTGATCCAGTGTTCCTCAACAAACGGATACCCGGAGTGGTTGTCATACTCAAAGATGTGAACTTTACCATCCCAACCACCTGCAATGATGTCTGGGCGGTAGTCACGGTCAATATCATCAACCTTGACTGCAAAGACACGAAACATATTGGGGCTAGTCCAGACGTGGTCGAATTGATTCTCAGTATTTGCATACGGATCATAGATATGACGCTGCTCGAATACGTACACATGACCATCTGCACAACCAGCTACAATCTCAAGAAAATCATTCAAGTCAGTGTCACCAAAGTCGATACTCATGACGTCGCTCTGGAAGACTCCATCTCCAGTGTCCCAGACCTTATCGAACTGGTTTGTCTCTACGTTGTGGCGGAACAAGTGTACTTCGTTGTCATAAAGGTATCCGCCTCCTAATGCCAGAAAGCCCGTTGCTTCATCGTAAGCCATGGCATGAATAGCAGCCTTTGATTTCCAGGGCTCATTGATTACCTTATAGCTATTATCGCGGTCTCCGAGAACCGAGCCAATATCATAGTCCGAAGGAAGATAGGGATTGTCCTCAGCTATTGCTCGCTCAACCATTGGGTATAGGCTCTCTGGGATGTCCTCCCTCGATTCCCTCGTCAGAGGACTGCTATGTTCTTGAGTGATAGTGTGAGATAATGGCAACCCGGGGATTGCACCAATCGCTCCTATCAGGATTACCGTGAGAAATACCAAACCAAGTGCTCTGATTTTCACACTATGCACCTCCTTTCTTGCTCTTCTTCGAGCTCGATTTCTTCTTCGACTTCTTTTTCGTAGACTTTTTGCTCTTTTCCGTGGACTTGGTCTTCTCACCGTCGCCCCGAATATTCTTCAAGCGACCACCTGCTCTGCGGAGTCCTGTCCTCACCTTGCCGGTCTTGTAGTCAACAACTCCGAGAACGACAACTATGCCTATGATAGCTGCAGCTGCAATGGCAACATAAAGCCAGAATGGGTCATCTCCCGCTTGCACATAGAAGTAGACCTTTGTCGCGTGTACAATGCCAGTATTGTTCTTGGCAAATACCTGTAGTTCATATGCACCAGGCATCCAGCGGACCTCTTGATTATGCCAGAGACCAGAGGCGGTTGAGTGGTTGAGATAGTAATTGTTGCTCCACTCATCAGTGCCATTCTTGAAGCGGAACCACATCTCATTGAACGGAGTGTAGTTCGCAACGCTGAGCGGTGTGTTTTGGTATACGGTTGTTCCATTAATGGGAGTCATGACCTTGAGGGTATATTGACCTCGCATCTCAGCCAGTGCCATCTCGAATTCCTCCTTGGAGGTATATTCAAGCGGATTGAGTCCGAGAGAGACCTCGAGACCATCTCCGTAGCCGTCTCCGTCAGTATCGGCATTTGCAGGATCTGTTCCGTAGATGTAGTATTCATCACCGTCAAGCAATCCATCTAGATCCGAGTCCGGCTGGAATATCCCACCGCCCGGGATCGTCTGCAAACCGAGCTTGAACTCCATACCATCAGATAGGCCGTCATAGTCGGTATCAAACTCGAAGCCATCATCTAGGCCGTCATTATCCGAGTCGGAGTCGGTGGGCTGTGTACCATAGAAATAGACTTCGCCGCCATCTGGCAGCCAGTCTCCATCTGAGTCCCAGTTCAATGCGTCTGTTCCGTATTGGCCCTCCTGCATGATAGCGTATTGCGCCAATGCAAAGGACTGTTTGCCCGATGTACTTTCAGCCAATGCTGGTTCTGGGTACATCCCGATAGACCAGTTTTCTGGAGGCCATGGTCCGTACGGATAGACCTCATAGAGCGTTTCCTCCCAATCGTACAACTCGTCGCCATCCGTATCGTTCGATATTGCGGACGTGTTATAGACCCAAACTTCGTGCCAGTCAGACAAGGTGTCATTATCGGTATCGTTGTGGGCTGGGTTCGTGTTGAAGACCATTACCTCCTGGAAGTCGGTCAGAGTATCGTTGTCGCTATCTTTCAAAATAGGCGAGGTATTGTAGCGGAAGACCACGGTGATGCCACGATAAGGATAGACAATATCGCTAACATTCTGTAGTATCAACTCGGAACCGTCAGCAATCCAATCGCCGTCAGTGTCATAATTCAACGGGTCAAGAGGAATTGGGTCCAGCCAGGGAATCTCACCGGAGCCAAGATAAAGCTCCATCGCATCCGGCAAGCCATCCATATCAGAATCCGGTTCTGTGGCATTAGTACCATAGTTCATAATCTCATGATAGTCAGACATCGGCCAGGTCATCTCACCATCTTCATTGGGTTCTCGAATGCTATCATGATCAGTGTCCCAATTTAGGGGGTCAGTGTCGTAGAGCTCAATCTCTTCTCCATCCGATAATCCGTCATCATCACTATCATAATCGAACGGATTTGTGTAGTAGATCTTAATCTCCTCAAAGTCTGTGAGACCGTCATTGTCCGAATCTTCATCCATCGGATCCGATCCATACTTCAATACCTCTTCCCCGTCTAGGAGGAAGTCGCCATCACTGTCATCAAGTAATGGGTTCGAATGCCAGAAGTAAACCTCTTCACCGTCACTAAGGCCGTCCAAGTCTGTGTCGCTATGATAGGGGGATGTGAAGAAGACATAGAATTCCTCGCCATCAGGAATCATATCCCCATCAGTATCTGGATTTCTCGGATCACAGCCAAGGAGAATCTCCTGCATGTCAAAGAGTCCATCATCGTCCGTATCTGCATCATTCGGATTTGTGTGGTTGCTATCTTGCTTGAGCACACCCTCTAGCCCGTCGAGTAAGCCATCATCATCTGAATCGCCATCAGTTGGGTCAGTGGGTGGCGTCTGAGCTAATTCATAGCCGTCAGAGTTGAGCCATGCACCAGGTTGTGGGGTACGGTCAGTGACGCCCGTGTCGCCATCTGTATCAGGGTTAACGGGATTCGTGAACACCTGCTTACGTTCTGGTTCACCCTCCTCGTCGTACAAGATGATCCAGAATCCGGCCACCTCAGCACCGTCGTTCATATCCATGAGCCAGTAACCAATACCGCCCTCCGGTCCAGCCTGCGAGTCGATCATGCCATTGTAGAGCTGGAGGTAGCTATCATCATCTGTATCGGCGTCGAGAGGGTGCGTGTATCCATCATTGAATATGAGGGGATTGGGGTCCGAGGCGGATTCGTTATACAGGGAGTCAAGACCATAATAAGCACCTGTTGGGCCCTCATCACCGTCAACGAGACCGTCGCCGTCCGTATCGCTGTTTAGCGGGTCGGTTCTATCATTGTAGGTCTCTCCTCCAATGACCACCTCTGTGACGGTAGGTGTGATTCCTGATATGTTTAACTTCGTGAAAATTTCATGTCGGTCGGATAAGCCGTCCCCATCGCTGTCCTGCGAGAGTGGGTCGGTCAGGTACACGCGGGCCTCATCGTAATCTGAAATTTTATCCCAGTCAGAGTCGGGAAACATCGGGTTTGTTCCAAGGTCCCACTCTTCCCCGTCCAAAAGGCCGTCTCCATCAGTATCGGCTACAACAGGATTACTACCTATTGTCTGGACCTCGAGTTTGTCAGAGGCTCCGTCATTGTCTGTGTCTGGTGAATTCGGATCGAGACCTGGTATCGTTGCCTCGTATTCGTCTGAGAGGCCGTCCCCATCTGCATCAAAGCCCATACCGGAGTTCTCGTACTCAGGCTCACCCTTGTTGGGCGAGAGGTCCCATGGAGAGCCGGGTACCTCCCAGCTCCATTTGCCCGTCCATTTTGCGAAGAGGAACTTTAAGGTCAGTTTCATCGTGAGGATGAGGCTAAGGGTGATCTTCATCGGTGCACTGGCAGCCAAGTCCATGAAGAAGGTCAAAATAATCTCTAGCGACCCCCTGAATTTTATGGCGACGATTGCAATGTCAAAACCTAGATTCAAGGCAGCACCAATTGTCAACGCCAAAGTGAATGTCGACACCTCCGCAGCAATAGCCGTGGCAGCCTTCTTCACAATGTCAAGCTCCACCGCGAACCAGATGTCGATGCTGATAGAGTCGAGTCCCAAGAACTCACCGAGTTTATTGAGGACACCGCCACCTACACCACCCGTGATGAAGTCGAGGAACGTGATGGTGCGCTCCATGGAGATTTTGATAGAGAGACCCCACTCGACAATCTTGAAGAAGTCCTCCCACTCGAACTGTCCCTCTCTGAAGGTAAACAGCGTGAGCACAAAGTGAGCTGATCCAGAGAATGCGAGGTCAACACCCAGGAAGGCCAGCATGGTTGCCATGAAGGGATTCTTCGAGGTATCAAAACCTTCCACACCAAGCTCGGCGTAAAATTGCGGAGATATCTCAAAGAATGAGAATACGATCTTGAAGAACTCGCCCACACCCGACAAAGTAAATGGATTGCGTCCTTCAAACAGGATGCCCTTTATCCACTCAAAGAATGGGTCGGGATTGATATGGAAATTCGCTGAGATACCCAAGTCAAAGGTCAGTTCGAATAGCGACCAGTCACCAAGACCAATGGGTAAACTACCATCATATCCAAGGAGGTCACTTAAGCCTCCAAAGAGTCCATTGAGGGTGTTTTCAAGGTCTTCCAGTAATGGCGTCAAAAGCCCCGTCAACCAGTCAAAGGCTTTACCAAGAAGCCATGAGAGACCGTCAGTAAAGACGCCCTTGATATCCAGCAAAAAGCTAAGAATGGTCTCCAAGAGGTCTGAGTCTATTATTCCCTCAAGCATACCGGAGGCATAACCAAGGATCTCGCTGATGACCTGAGAAGTGCTTGGTAAGTCTTCAAGGGAGATACCAAAGGCATCGGGGAAGAATGATTGGAGGAGGCTGAGAAATGCGTCGATAGGAACATCGTCGAGGGATGGAAACAGGCCAACAATAGACCCCACAGCCATCAGAAGTGACTGCATGATGCCCTCGAATGTCTGTCCCCTAACGCCATTGATGACAGCTATTACACCATTTGTGATTTGACCGAATGTGTCGAGCACATTCTGAAGATCTGGAGCTCCGGAGAGAATATCACCATCATCTAGGAATTGGATGACAGTGGAAATTAGGTCGGGAATACTCCCAATCTCTGAAGTGAAGGCACTAAGTGTACTACTGACCATCTTCTTCAGAGATTCTGCATCAGTGATTTGGGCGATGATACCAAGTATTGGTTTTACAGCGCCGTTGATAACCTGCATGATTTCTGCTGCATCTGCCGTGGTGTATTTCGCAGACTCTGCAGGGAGAAGGTTTACGGCTCCCTCAATTACATCGAATAGGTCTGGGATTGAAGCATCGTCAAAACCGTCATTGAAAAATCCTGCAATCAGGGTCACAGCATCTACAACCACAGCTTTTACATCTTCATCCAAACCAGAAGTGAGATCGTCAATGATTGTTTCAATATCATCCTCAAACTGTGAGAGACTTGATAGGCCATCCTCCTGGAATGTCTTTATGACCTCCATCATCTGGCGCGATAATTCCTCTGCAGACCCAGTTATGGCGGCTCCGAAGAATTCCTCGGCAAGGGTTGCCACGAGTTCTACTAAGGATTCTTCATCATAATTATCGATTAAATCAACCGCACTAAGTCCGGCCTCAAGCAAGGCCATTATCCGATCTATTGTATCCTGTCCAACTGCGTCGTTAAGTAGATTAAAACCAGCTTGCAATAGTTTGTTTCCAACATCTTTTATGAATTGATTGAAGTCAAAGCTGGAGAGATAATTCACGACTGAACTAATCACCGTGACAGTTTTGTTAACCAAATCAGTAATGGTGCCAATCGGAATGCCTAAGCTTGCTGTCAACGTCTTATTCAACAAACCAGTCAGAACATTATTAGTAACAAAACTCAGAATCTTGTTGAAAGCCCCGCCACCGCCGCCAATGACATCCTCAATGAGGTCCCAGAGCTCACCGCCAAAATCAAGAATGGTATCAAGCCAGTCCAGAATGTCCTGTGGAATGAGGGCAGGCAATAGCCCGTTTACGAGCTCTTTGATAACATCAACAATACTATCCAGTCCACCCCTGAGCTCGAATAGGGCCTTCAAGATAGGTTCCAAGTAAATTTTGAGGTCTTCAGGGAATGGAAATTCCTTTACCAAGCCGCTGATCAGAGATTTCAGTGGGCTTTCTGCATCAAAATCCTCCACTATGCCAATTATTGGCTTTATCATCTCGAAGACTTCTTTCAAACTACCCAGTGCATCTTCAGGAATTGACAAAACAGTCTGGCCAGCTGACATTAGCACGTCGAGTAGAACGTCCACTATCTCCCCAATAGAACCCCGCAAACCTGAGAACAACGGGAGGTCGCCTAATATGAAATCGCTTGACGCTACTTCCGCCAAGCTAGACAGTCTAACAAGAGGCGAGAAGTCTTCTGGAAGTTCTTCAACTGGTATTTGCTCGAGCGATCCGTCCTCTGCCTTATGGTAGGCAGCGGGAGTAGCACTTCCAGGGTGACGAGCCCACATCTCTGCCTTTCGTTTTTCTGCAGCAAGTGGGTCCATATCGCCGACTGGGGTAATTGGCTCAACAGTCCTCTTGAACAGCTGATTGAAGTTATCGGCGTATACTTTCAGAACCATCTGCTCAAGATCATCAGCGGCGCCTTCATAATCTTCATCGACTGCTGCTCTTTGCTTGCACATCTGCATGAGCCCATAGACACCATAGAGAATCAGAATTACACCGTCAGTCTGCTCGGATTGACTGTGGTGGAACATCGTGTCTTCCGTAGAGAGTAGCTTATCGAAGGAGAGTGTATTACCCATGGCAACTACATGCTCGGTGGATCTGTGTTTGTTGAGAATCTTGTAAAAATCAGACCATGTGATGTTTCTATCCGGGAACTTAACGCCATCGAGACCGGAATTCAGTGCATAGATAGCGACCCAAGGCTCATCATCGAGCCAATACTCCATCAGGCTGACTTCTGTTACGGGCACCATCTGCATCCCGCTTATTCGGAATGAAGCAATTTCCTGAATGCCTTCAGCAACTGCACTCATTATCCCATCAGTCGGGTCATAGAAAATGTAGATATTGTCAAGATCATAACCAGTGAAGGGTCTTGGGATAAGCTCCTCTTCTTGGTTCATAACCTCCCCAGCCATAACAGCTTGGGGCACCATTCCAAGTAGCATTAAAGCTACAAAAGCAATTGATACAATCTGGATTTTCACCAGTCTTCTATTTATGCGCACTTGCGCCTCCTCCTTAGGTTTCCAGAGATGAGGAGGCCGGTAACGTCATTCCGCGAAAGCTGGTGATGGCATGCCACCGATTGTATCTAAATCGTGTGAGCCACTGGGAGTGCGCGCTATCGGTCTCTTCCCTTCCGGTCGCCCAGCGAATACCGCTCTTGGACTTTCCCTTCGAGAATATAACCTTTTGGGGCAATCGTCGATAGTTGGTTATGGTCATCAGTGAAGCCAAGATATGAAACAAAGTGTTAGTTAACAAAGTCTTATTGAAATTCATTTGGTTGGCAGGAACATCATTTAGCGTTCATTCTAATTTTCTGTTTATCGAGAAATCCCAATAGAATTTCGCGTCCATCAGCATGCAATGAGTAGAACGTAGCCAAAGACCTGATAGAACGAAGGTGATAGGGTATCAACCTCGGTCAGTTATCAGCAGAGTAAAGAAGCAGGATAGTCGGTTTCAGATTGGTTGAAGCTACATGGCGGAAAACGCAAATCGAGCGAAGTACTTGGCGTTTGAGCGCGTTACCGTAAGTATAGTCGCAGTAGTAGCCGGAATGGCAGTTATAGCAGTCAACCTATTGGGGGTACTGACACTTGGACTTTTGCAGCACCGAATGACTCAATCCTCGCATCATCTGAACAGACTAGGCAAGGGAGGTGACATTTCTTAGGATTCTCAAGGACTCGCAGAAGAAATGGTGGGCCGTCTTCTCGGTGCGACTGGAGGTCCCGACTGTAGATATGTCAGGGAAGCCCCCAGCGGTCCTAGCTATAAGCCTTGGTATCGACAAGGCCGTCTGCGTCGTGGTCTTGCCCCCGGAGCTGTTGCGGGCATGGTAGAAAGCTCGAAGGAGGGACCGCCGATCTGATGTGAAGTCCGAACGGTCTTAGGGTCTGACAGGCCTGACGGAACCGCATACTTCTGAGTGCAATGAGGAAAGCTCCCCCGTGACTATGTGAGCGCGAGCAGCTCCGCCCAGGGCAAAACCCGCGCAACACCCGACTGCCGCCAAGGATGCCCGAAAGGCAGCTGACAGCCACGATATCAGGTTGCAGCGCAGTGAGGCCACTTCCAGTTATGCGCCGGATGATGCTCGTGCACACGGGCCGGGAGGGGTTCGGGTGTCGCCAATGACGGCAGTCGCGAGAGAGGTGGATAGAGGGAGTTGACAATCTTCGAGCGAGCTCACTCACCCTCTGGCGACTAGACACAGGTCGGTGCATGCTTCCAATCATATCCTTAACGGAAATCCCGCACAGCTTGGGTAGACTATCCTAAAAACGCCCGGCAATCAAAAAGAGCCACCTGAGGAGTTGTAGTATTAGAAAGGTCATATGTCACGCAAAGGCAGCAACATCTCACAGTAGCACATACGAGTCTTAGGTTTCCAATGCCCCCGAAGGGTATTAACACCATCACCAGCCGTAAGACGGCTTTTTGTTGCCCAGGCCGCTCCAATACCATATCCTTAACGGTCATGAGTACCATATAGTTTCCTTGAAGGATGAATCTCAATGTGAGCGGAAACTAAGCTATCCATGAGATGAGTCTTGATTTCGCTAATGGGTCAACATACACAGTATTACTGTTCATACACACTCTTCCGTACGCTTGCCTGTCCTTACAAATTCCTCAAAGTGACTTAGCCATCTGGGCTCTTTGGGAGCATCCTTGACCCACTCTGCGAATGTGAACAGGCTCTTCATCGTTTCGGGATGTAAGTGATGCTCAATCTCACAAGCATCTGCGTCCGCA
>CAZYLT010000015.1:0-60681 GCA_964648855.1 uncultured archaeon | reverse complement strand
CATGAAGCTCAATTAAATGGCTCACAGGTCCATTTCTAGGACACTCTCAACTATAAGACCGCCAACATCAACATTCGAAACTCGTTGTAGTGCGTTCCATCCTGGAGTTGCATTCACTTCAAGAATGAAGAGATCACCGTTGTTGTCTGGGATAATATCCACCCCAACAATACGTCCTGATACGGATTTCGCCGCGGCTACTGCTAGTTCGGAAACATCAATATCGTTCTCTCGTGCCATACCTCCTGAGTGGATATTGGTGACAAATCCCTCGTCAGAGTATCTTTGCATGGTAGCCACCACTTCACCATCTAATACGAGAGCTCGAATATCAAAGCCGGGTCCCGCGATAAGCTCTTGAAGGATATATGCTCCTTTTCCGAATATCTGTGAATGGAATTTCAGATAGTCGTATACATTTTCAAGGTCGAAAGGTTGATTGATGAGCTGAACGCCCAATCCTCCAAATCCTGTGATTGGTTTCAAAACACAGGGATGATTTTCAAGCACAAATTCAGCGGCAGTTTGAATAGACTCTGTGATTAGCGTTCGAGGAACTGGGAGTCCTGCAGAAATGAGCTTTCTCATAGATTCGGACTTGTTTCGCATCAGTAGGATGGATGAAACTGAGTTAATCACTTCTACACCCATCTCTGTCAATGCAGAGAGTAAACCGACTCTATTGAAGAAAGCACCTATGTCGTTGGCTCCGAGGTCCAACACGACAAGAGCGTGAAGCTTTGAAAGGTCACTATTCCCTAGCATAATGCGATGTTTATCTGTTGCACCTTCGCGAGATACTTTCCATGGAATCACTCGAACCGCAGATTCGCCACGGGTTTCTATTAGCTCTTTTAGACGATTCATCCTTCTGGACCAAGGATCTGATGAGAATAAACCGATGTTCATTTTCTATACTGATGATGAAAGAAGGCCACCTTATTATATCCATTCGCATTGCACATACATAACGAGCGTCTTTTATGGATCGGAGCACACACCAAAATTGGATTCAAGATGAGGCTGTTTTCCGAATCAGAGATGCAGAGAATATGCGACTTCATTGGCAACTCGGAAAATAGCATTTTAGTAACCTTTAGGCAAAAACACGGACCCACCCGTCTAAGAAAACTATGGCTCAAGTCGCTTGACGGAGTGATTAATCAAGAGTCTTGCATCAGCTGGTGGTCAAGCGCAGGTCAAATGGGATTATTAGAATGTGATACAAAGACGGGCACTTCGCTATATGGTCAATGGATTCTAGCAGATTTCAACGAGCTCATCGGCCTATTTGAAATAGATGAGGATGAAGTTGTTAACATCAGGGAGGGTTTTGACTCAGCGAACGTCGCATCTTCTGCCATGAGAGCCTTGCGAATCGGTGAAACCGGGGGAGAAAAGGAGTAGCCTCATGTTCTTGATATGAATCATCAATCCACTGTTAGCGTCTTTGATAGATTCCTTGGCAAATCAGGATTAATCCCCTTATCGACGGACAGATAATAGCTAAGGAGCTGAAGCGGAATCACATCGACTATCGGGTTTAAAAGTGAAGATGATTTTGGAACTGCCAAATAATCTCCTTCGTCATCAACATAAGGTAGCAGCTTATCCTCCTTTTCTCCAACAATTATCGCTCTCCCTCCTCTACAAGTGACTTCATTCACGTGATTGATAATCATCCATGAATCCTCTGTGGTAGTCACGAAAATTACAGGATATCCATCCGTAACGATGCTGAGTGGACCATGCTTAAATTCTGAACTGTACATTCCTTCACAATGATTGTAGCAGATTTCCTTGATTTTCAGTGCGCCTTCACGCGCAACACCATCTGTTAGACCATAACCTAAGCAATAGAGGTCCTGATCGTCAATCAGTGTTCTCGCCAGTTCCTTTGCAAGTATGCCCGTCTTATTCATTGTATCTCGAGTGAGCCGAGGGAGCTCATTTCTTAGTGAGGTGATGAATTCATCCCCTTCTTTTGGGTCAAGGTGCCCGTTTCTTATTCCCAGTTTTGCTGCCAGATACGCGAAGATAATTGTCTGCGAGAAGTACGTCTTTGTGGCTGGAACGCTGACCTCGTAACCACACGCCATTGGAATATACGCGTCGGCATTGAACATCAATGTGCTACCGATTACATTTAGAACTCCCAGAGTTTTCCCTAGCTCATCATTTTTCACATGATTGAGCACGTTGATGATATCTTTTGTTTCACCGCTCTGGGAAACTAGAATACACAAGCTATCTTCGTCTAATGTCTTTCCGTATAGAGGTTCAAATTGCCCTCCAATGGCTGGGATTATTGGAATTCCTGCGAGTCGATTGAAATAGTACGAACCAACAATCCCCGCATTGTACGATGAACCACAGGCCACAAGATATTGACGGCTAGAGTCCTCAATCATTTGAATCCATTTGTCTGATTCAGGGCCTTCAAGAATCCCAAGGACATCTTCAGCCACTTGTGGTTGTTCATTGATTTCCTTTAGCATAAAATGGGGATAACCGCCTTTTTCAGCTGCAGATGCATCAACATTTGTAATTTCTGCTTCGCGATGCAGCTCCTTTCCATCTTCTACTCGAAAGACACGAACAGAGTCAGGCGTAAGCTCTACCATTTCTCCATCTTGAAGATACACCACATTCTTGGTCAAAGGAAGTATTGATGGAAGGTCACTTGAAACGATAGATTCGTTGTCTGCTATCCCTGCTACTAAAGAAGAACCCATCTTTACTGCGTAGATTTTGTTTTCATCAGCTCTTCCGACTGCGTAAGCAAATGCACCCTGCAAATCTCTCGTAGATAGGCGGACTGACTCAAACATGTCACCATTTTGCTCATAGTATTTGTCAACTGCGTGAACACACAGTTCCCCATCGTTTTCTGACCTGACTTTGTGACCGGCCTCTATCAACTCTTGTCTGTACTCATAGTAATTGTGTAGATTCCCGTTGTGTGCACCATAAAAATCTCGAGTACACCCAAAGTGTGGTTGGGCATTGACTTTTGTGGGCGCTCCGTAAGTCGCCCATCGAAGTTGAGCTATTCCTCTGTTTCCCTTCATCTCGGATAATCCAAGCTCTTCATTTACGTCCTCTATCTTGCCAACATCTTTTCTAAGATGAACTTGTCCATTAACAACAGTGGCGACCCCAACTGAATCATAGCCTCTGTATGTCAGCTTGCTACTACATTCCACTAGAATTCGACCGATATCAGTTCTATTTCGGCTGACAATTCCTGTTATGCCACACACAGCGCTCCCTCGATTCTTAGCATTTGGGTGTTGTGTTCATACCAGTCCGGTAATAAGACTTCTCCTATAATGGGCGCTCGGAATGCTTTCGAAGCCCTTTTATCGCTGTTAGGATAAAACTGAGCTGGAGAGAGAAGCGAGGATAAGCTGATGAGCCGGCAGAAGCGACTAACAATGTTGCTACACCCCTTCAGACGGGAATTATATCAGGTTCTATGTGAGAACCCAGGGACGTACCTTCTGAACTTAGTTGATCTTCTGGAAAGCCCTCTGGGTACTCTTACATGGCATCTTAGGATTCTAGAGCGAGAGGGCTTGATTAACTCCATGAAATTTGCTGGCAAACGAATTTACTACCCAAAAATGTTACGTTCCACTCAAGCGGAGAAGGCGTATCTGACTATGCGCAGTGATACTGCCAAGAGGGTTTTTTCCTTTGTAGTTAACAACCCCGGATGCTACCAAGAACAGATGGCAGAAGCTCTTGGTGTTCATCATGATACGATTCGGTGGCACGTATCTCGCATGCGAAAGGTCGGCCTTGTAAAAATAAAGAGAGAAGGAAGAAAGAAGAGGCACTACCTTGATGAACTTGGTGAGGACCTCCTAGAGGGAAGCCTCAATACAATAACTGAGGCATATGTGTTATTTCTTATGGAAAAACTGGAGGAGGGCTGTTTGAATCCTCAGATTCGTGAGTCAAGCCAAGATCAGGTTTTGATAAGGATAGACTGTCCTGAGAAGGGTAGAGACTGCTTCATTAGAATCAATCTGAAGGATTGGCAGCTTGACTTCCTGTCGGACGAAGAAGATATACAAGAATCAGAATCGGAACCGGATGACACTGACTGAGCCTAGATCATCTCGGTGACGAAATCCCTTACTCTTGAGGATAAGATTTCTGGGCTGGGTCCTTTGCATACAGCAACCAGAAGTCGCTTTTCGTCAATTCTCATGACTAACAAGTTGATGTCTTCGGCATTTATTGAAATGTAATTCGTCTGAGGAGAGAATGTGAGCCCATTTGAGAATATTGAACTGACCAAAGCGGCGACCTCAATATCATTATCAAATCCAACTGAACCAAGGGGCATCCCCTCCTGTGTCAATACCATGGCTTGGTTTATTTGGGGTATTGACTTTACTATTCTGCCTAGAATTGTTTCTTTACCAAATTCGCTATGCGCGCCCATGAGAATTTCAATTCGAGTCAAAAGTGATTGAAAGCTCGTTCTGAATTGATTCATAACAAAACCTGAATCATCCGCCCGTGAAACAACAAGCACAAGGTGGTAATGTGGTTGGATAAATGTGAGTATTCTCTCGACAGGGGTTGAGTGAATAAGATACGAAGGAACCTTGTTTCCAATCTGCGATAAGGTTGTAGATCCCGCCCAACTAAGTGCCGCTGAAACCGTTGACAATAATCGAGGGTCGTTTTCTTCATCTCGCGAAACAGAAGCAACCACAACTCCTTCTTTTGTGGCAAGAACTACACACCTTATTGCTCGGTGTAACTGAAGGGCCTCTTTGAGCAGACTAGTAACCTCTCCCAGTGTATCTTCAATCAATACAAACACCTACAATACTTAGTTGCATATGTAATCAGACTCCGCCGTATTTATAGCTCTTGATTTAGAGAATTTTTGCTATGAGAAAGCTTATGATACTACCATGGCATACTGGATTTCTCAAGCCAATAGGTTTAAATCAGCGCGACATCGAGATGCCATTATTGACGCTGGAGGAAGCACATTGAGCTCAAAATCTGGTATAATTACGTCCTTGGTTATTATCGTTATTGTCTTTGGAGCAGTGGGCGGCATTTTATTGACCACTAATCAGTATGAGCCCCCAAGAATCGCAGTTGTGACTCTAGAACCTGGATTCGGTGATTTGAATAGAGATGATAATGCCCGACAAGGAATGGACGATATATCTGTAAACTATACAGTGCAGTATTACATTCCTGAGGAATTACCCTCTACAGTAGCTGAAGCAGAAACACTAATGGAAGAGTTAGCAGAAAGTGGGAACTACATGCTTATCTTGGCTATCGGTTCTGACTTGGAATCCGCTGTAGAGTCAGTTGCAGCACAGTACCCTGACCAGCAATTTGCAATATTAGGCGCTGCAGTCAATGCGGACAATGTTGCATCAGCAACTTTCGCTACGGAGCAGGCTGCCTTTTTGGGCGGCGTCTTAGCAGCCTTTTTGGCCAATGAGCAACCATATTTTGGAAGCACAAATTTCACAGGGGAAATAGGAATTCTATCTGGTGTCGTAGGTGATCCAATTACTGACAATCTGGTAGCTGGATTCATACAGGGTGTGGAAGCAGCAAATGAAACCTATGATTTGAATGTAGGAATCACACAAAATCTCTATGTGGGGTCATGGAATGATACTGGTACTGCGGAATCTCGTACTTACACGATGTTCGTTCAGAACAATATATCTTTGATTTTCGCACCTGTACGAGCTAGTATGCCTGGCGTGCGAGCTGCTATGTTTCGTGCAGAAGCTGCATTTCCAATTCAGCAAAGAAACGCTGGCAGATTACCACTGGTAATTGCTTCAGGAGCAAACCTAGATTACTATGGCACGGCAGATCCAGAAATTCCCACCGCACCCTCGTATATTGCGACTAGCGTAGTACCACACTTCGATTGGGCGGTTTACGAAATTGTGAATGCCACGCTCTGGGATAGGTTCCCTGGTGGAGAGGTCTTTGAATATGACCTCTCCAATGGTGGAGCAAACATTACTCAATTCACGTATAGTAACACATACATTAGTAAGGCATCTATCGCAGCAATTAGTGGCTATAAAGATTTGATAGTAGAAGGCACAATAGAAGTCACTCCATAGGTCAATATGGGATTTCAGGGGAGAAATTCATCTCCCCTTCTATTACTTTTGGGATTGTTCCAAATGCTTGAAGACAACATTATTGATTTCCTTCTGAAGGCGGAGACTCTGAAACGAATCCACCGTTCAGGATGGCAGATTGCTGGTGTCCATGTGGCTGACTACGAGTCAGTGGCAGCTCACTCGTGGGGCTCATCTCTGGTTGCACTGCTCATATCAAGAAGCATTTTTGAATCGGGAGCAGATATCAGTGTCGATCGGGTTCTGACGATGTCACTCTTGCATGACATATCAGAGGCTGAGATTTCTGACATTCCAAAAAGGGCTGTAGCACTAGGCGGTGCAAAAATGAGAGCAGGAAAAGATAAGGCCGAGGCAAAGGCATTTAGGAGAATTATAGAACCTGTTATGACCCTATTGCCTATTGAAATTGACGTACAGCCTGAAGACATGTCGTTAGAAGAGCGGGTGGTTCGTGCTGCCGATTTGCTTGATATGCTATTTCATGCCATTTCACTTGAGACGGCGGGTGCTGATCCAAAACTGCTAGATGAATTCTTTGTCAATTCCCGAAATGCAATTAGCCAATTAGAGATAGATCTTGCCGATGCTATTTATGTCCGCCTTGAAGAAATGCACAACCAGCATCTGAGGCAAAAATCACGATAATAAGACTAGAAGAGCCCAATCAATGCATATATTCTCTAAATGTTGCAGAGAGCAACCGGGCAACCCTGATAGGCTCTGGGACTTTTCCGTCCAAGGTAAAGATGTTAAGCAGATTATTTGCGCTTTTTGTGCTCATTCCCGCAGTCAATACATGCACATCAAAGCCACTCTCTAATCCGATCCTGGTCCTATCGCCCATACTTGCTAGGATCTCTATTCTATCTGGATAATCATCTGGGAAGTATTCTCTGATGTATTCGTCAATCCCTTCTGAATCTTCGTAAGAAACACATACCACAGGAACATCGGTTTCAGAATAGAGCAGGTTTATGTCTATTATGTTGAACCATGAAACTACACTTCCTCCGAGCATCCATGCGCGGATATCATCACGGGCAATCTGATTGAACATTCTCAATAGCTCTTGCGATGCATCTCTTCCTCCAACCGTGGGCATGCAAAATCCAAAACCATCTACTCGCAGGTCCCCCCTCATAATAACCCCGCTAACATGGCTTTTTGGCTCATTTTTTTCAAAACTCTCAGCCACTCCCAGTACCCTTACTCCCTTTTTCCATTGAAGATTCTCCTCATTGCCTTCTTCACTGCCGAGGTCTATATGCTCATTCATTGCTATTCATCCAGTGTCTATTCAGAAGGCAAATTAAGCATTGAGCAATCTGAATGTTGACGCTTTTTGGTTCCTAGAGCATTTGTAATTTACTCTATGTGTATTGCTCTGGTAGTACTAATTGTTTTCTTTAACCCTGCAGTGAAGCTTTATTAATGCGCAACTTATCTCCAGCAACACGAACGGCTCCGATTCAAGAGAGTGGTGTCTATGTTTGACCCAAATTTCGATGAACTTCAGGGTAAACTGAGGGAGATTATGGAAGAAGCAACCTCCCTTGCCGCTGGTATCAGAGCGTGGTTACTACTCTCTAAAGAGGGGCTTCCAATTGCTTCTGCAGTTCCTCATGGACTCGAGGAAGCTGAAATTGCTGCAATGTCCGCTTCTATACTAGGAGTAGCAGACTTGGCTGCTGAACGATTGGATCAAGGTACTCTAGAAGAAGTTCTCATTACAAACGATCAGGGTCTCATCATTCTTAGAGGTGCTGGGGAAAAGGCGATATTAGTTCTTGCCGCTAGAAAGGACATGAAAACTGGTCTACTTGTGTATGCCGCAAAGACTGCCAGCGAGAAGATAGCTCCAATGCTGTAACTCAGATGAGTCCTATCAGCCAGAATACTGATTGAAGCATGATTTTCGAATTTTGATCCGAATGATAGTATCCGTTGAGGGCATAATTATCTAGGAAAAAATTACTCCCGGATACTATGATGCGGGAATCTCCAGTGTTTGCGGCGGCAAGTATCGGACGAACAATCTCATGGGCCTCTCCAGCCTCATCAACCTCATTTACGGTGGCCCAAGCGAGGGCTACCGCAGCTCCTACCATGGTTATTGAACATCCGTTATAGTCAAATGATTCAACTCTTTCTGTAATAGGATGGTTCTGAATATCGGTGATTTCCTTGGTTGATGGGATTCCATTGGTGAAGAATGTAACGCTAGGAATTTGATCATAGTTTAGAGTGAAATTGAATACAGAGTACAGCTCATTGGCTCCTTCAATGTCAAAGCTTTGATTGTATCCTGCCACAAGCATGATGCTTCCTCCTTGAGACCAGTATTTACGATATGCTTGAATCTCGGAATCGCTGTATCTGATTGAATTGCCCGGCTTTATTTGACCGTCAACCTCTTGGAACTGCCATGAACAAGGATCCAGCACGAAAATTGCGTCATACTGCATCAGAGTTGATGTTGTAATAGAGTCGCCTATTCTGATTTCCTCAATTGCAATTCCTATGCTTGTTACTTTTTCATAAAATGTTCTAAATTGACCAAAAATGGAATCTATCATCCATAAGGAATGTGATGTATCGAAAGCAATCTTGGCAAAAGGTACCGACACATCAAATCTGATATTGGACCAAACTTGCATGTAACCTTGTGAATCCAGAACCATCCGGCCAGTGATGTCTTCTGTTTTCTCCCCTGCAATAACCTCGATCTCAAGCTCAATCTCTCCTGCCTGATTTATTTGGAATAGGCTAGGATTGTCTGTCCACGGTTTAGCATCACCTTGGATGGAAAGGGCGAAACTTGTATTTGTGCTTGAAAAGATAGGAATGGTTATCCGTGTAGTCGTATTTACGAACCATCTCTCAAAGCTGAACGGTCTAATGTTGGGCACTGACCAAGCGATGAGCGGCAAATCACCATCCTTCTGTGATGAGTCGAGGAATCTTAATGCAGGGTCAACATCGATAACTCCTGACCCAACTTCCCAGTACTCAAAAGGAGAATAGTGAGCTCCCATCATCAATGCTGCTTTTATCATACCGGGTGTCCAATCCCAGTTCTTCACCCGGCAATATCGAATGATTCTAGCAACTCCCGCAGATACTATGGGTGCGGCAAAGCTCGTTCCAAAAACCGTAGTTGAACCTGAAGTGTAAAATCCCCTTGCAGAGATGTCAGGCTTTAGTGACCTGGCATAATAGGGTCCGCGACCAGAAAATGAGAAGGGTTCATTATTCTCATTTAGTGCGGCAACTCCAATGACCTCTGGATATGCAGCAGGTGCTTCTACACTGGTTCCGGATATCCCGTTCAACCCTCCATTTCCCACGGCTGCTACGATTGAAACCCCTTGATGAAAAGCTCGCACTATAGCATCGCGCAGAGTGCTTGTTAATTGAGGAGTTCCGCCGAGACTAAGATTGATGACTGTACAATTCTGTTCAATGCTCCATTGAATTGCAGCAATAATCCCTCGTGTAGTTGCAATATCGTCAGCAGTTATCACCTTTGCGTTGACTATGGCTGCATGAGGTGCTTCTTGGGCTATTATGGATGCGACGTATGTTCCATGTTTTCTACCATTGGGTTCGCTATCACTTACTGATGGGTCATCCGTTCTATATCCATATGTTGTGTTTATGAAGCTCCTTTGTGCTACTACTCGTGATGAGAGAATGGAATTTTCGTCCAAACCGGAGTCTATTACAGCTACTCTTTCTGTGAGATCTGCTCCAATGAAAGCTTTTGGAATAATGAGGAAAACAAACGTGCTAGAAAGAACGACAATTGTGATTAGCAAGATCACCGTACCTCGCTTTCGAATCGGAACTCTATCTGGATTCTCCATCTCTTGGTGCCGCCAAGGCTATCTGTTTTCTATGCAAGAATATGCATCTGCACATAAAGCCTATGTTAATGGAGCAAGACATGAATCCAAAATCTTATCTCCTACTCGCCTTAGATTTCCGGGAGGCCACCTTATTGGTAATTGATGACCCCGATATTCATGAACTCAAGGAATCAGAGTCAATTGATATTTTTGAGCCAGGCAAAGACATCGAGAGAGAAGTAGATTGGGACCAACTTTTTCGTGTATTAGTATACGTTGGTGCAGGATTTGCTCTGACCATTGCTCTCACTTTTGTGACCCTTATTCCCATGCTGGCTGCTGGACTGGTAACAGTGGACTTGGTAACAATGGATATCGTATTTCAGCCTTGGTCGGTTCTTGTACTAACATTCACTGAACTGGGTTTTCTCATCCCTCCAATCTACTATGCCCGCAAACACGGCTTCTCACTGCATTCCATTGGCATCAAGATTGGGCGGCCTGCAAAGGAAGTTCTTTTGGGTCTTGCATTTGGGGTGGTTATGCTTATTGCGAATCTAATCATCACTTACCTTGTGGTGACTTATAGCGGAATTCCAATAGAAGATGAAGCGGCGGGCTTTTTCACACCAAACAGCACTCTTGAAACAATTGCTTGGGTTCTCGTTATGTTTGGAATTGTCGGTTTCAGCGAAGAGGTCCTTTTTCGAGGATTTCTTCAAAAGCGAATGGATTTGTATTTGCGACCCAAAACAGATTACTATAGGATAGCATCGTTAGCGATAACCTCGCTCATATTTTCGTTTGCTCATCTTGAATTTGTGGGTTTTGTTGCTAGATTTGTGCTTGGGATTTTTCTAGGCTACTTATGTCAAAGAAGAAACTATTCAGTGTTGGGCCCTACTGTCGCTCATGGATTCAATAATGCAGCAGTGGTCATTTTGGCAAGTCTGGGATTCTGAAAAGAAAGAGAGGGAACGATATACTCTCACGTTCGTTCCCATTTATCACTGGACAGACTTAGACCTCGTACTCAAATGCAACTTTGACATTCGCTCTATATGCGACAATCTTGTTGTCCTTTACCTTAGCTGTGAAATGATCAACATCTATGCCCTTTATACCTCTTAGAGTTTTTGAGGCTATTTCAAGGGCCTTCTCAGTTGCATCCTCCCAGCTTTTGGGGCTCTCGCCTATTAGTTCAATGACTTTGACTACGCTCAAGTTTCAGTTCCTCCGATATTTGCTTCAATCAGTGTCATTCTTGCTTATATTCTGTTGCATGAATTTCGGAGAAAAGAGAATTCAGCGATTCATGCCAATGTAGTCCTCTTCGTGAAGACACCCCAAGCAGCAAGTATCATTACAATTGAAACGCCCAGAATCAACACTATTTCTCGGAGGAAATCAAAGATAGATATGCCCTTGAACGCTGTATCAATAATCATTATCCTCCCGAGATTCAGAGGATAGAGTTCATCCACAATGCCAACATTCAGGAACCCGGTTCCCACGATTAGAGAACCAAACAGCAGAAATAGAAATGATTGATTTGCTTGCAGTCGAGTTGAAACGAGCGTTGATATCAAGACGCCCAGAGAGGACCCTGATATGGACATTAGCGCTAAGATAATATTAAGCGTCAGATAGTCTGTATTTGGTACTACGCCAAATAGGGTCATCCACAGAATTAGTAGGAATTGAGCCTGAATAACGCCTATGACAAAGTAGCCTGCAACTTTGGCAAGAATTGCTTCTAGTTTTGTTGCTGGAGTTAATAACATTCTGTTGAGAGGAATATCACCAACGATTGCTTGAGCTGCTGTGGCAGACACCGCTATAAAGACCGCAAAGACCAGTAGAAAGACTCCAAATGTAGATGCAATTCTGTTTCCAGTTGGTTGAAATTCACCAACTCGTTCATAGGCTATCTCTCCCTTGATCCACCCATGATCATATCTGAATTCCTCTACCACCTCAGAAAATGCTGAGAACACAGTTGATTGGCTATCGAAATTTGTACTACTGATATGTATATCGACAAAGGCTGGAATGTCGCCAGTTATGTTCCCCTCGAAACCATACGGGATGACCGCATATGCATCAATTGCGTCTCTGTAGAGCGCATCAAGGGCTTCCTTTTCAGTTTCATATTCTATGACAAGAAAATCAGGGCTCTGTTCAAGATACCAAGTGAAGTTTTCTGATAGGTCCTCATCTGGAAATGTATTTGTGGTGTCAATATCAACTACACCAAGCGATATTACGTCGGCGCTCGTTTGTCCCATGCCCTGTCCTACATTACCTTGGTTAATTGCAAAGTACATTGTACCCATAATCATGCCAGGCAATACAAAGACCAAAAGAAGAGCAAACTTGTCATTCTGAATGAGTCTGAGTTCCTTGAGAAACATCGACCGTATTCTCCAGAACTTCGTATTCCCATTTTCACCAGCTGACACAGATACTCACCAAGTCTTTCTTGCAAACCATTGTCTGCAGCCTTTTATGCGTTTTTGGATGACACGACATCAGCAGCACTGTTAAAACATATTATCATTGTTATGCGTACTGGACTAGATCTCAATGGTGTCATCTGAACAGAAACTAAGCAATTTCGCAATCATCGGCATAATTGTTGCGGGAGCTTTATTCAACCTTGGTCTGTATTTCATTTTGTTCTTCATTGCTCCAATTGTTGCCGGTGCTGTTGTAGGATATTTAGTCCCTAATTTAAGGAAGGTTGTTCTGGGTTCATTCCTTTCAGGAATTATCGCCTATCTGCCTCTGCAATTGCTAACTGCGCCCACCTATATTCAATATCTCATTGACGAAGGGTTCTACTCCGCAAGTGAAATTGAACAAAATCTAGCAAACATCTATCTTCAACTCATCACATCTTCTGTGCTTCTCGCCTCTCTTTGTTTTCTAGGTGGATATCTTGGATTTCTCTTGAGGAGAAGAATCTCCTGAGGCTTTGTAATGTATCAACTAGAATTTTTCCCTATCCGAATCAGCATACGGCCCGACTGTTGTTCTACGTAATAAATCGTCATGAACCATCCATCCGAGACAGGACACGTTTTCCAATTATCAAATTCTTCGGTATTGCTCCTGGTCTCACGAGTTTCCTACCAGCTCCTGGATTAGACATGAATCAACTTGGCGGGAATCTCATCAGCTCTATTCTGGATGATTCTTTTTCATCATAATCCAACATTACCGCATATGATGAGCAATTTAGAAAGCTCTCGACGCGGGATCATTCCGATGTCATAACTGATTTCAGCAAGTGTTGCTCTTTTATCGCGTAGGTAGTTCTTATCCTTGAATTAGGTAATGCAATTTGCCTTTTTCGAATAATGTTCATATTCATTCCCGAGATGCATAACGAAAGCGATAATTACGTTATATGTTATCCAAGATGTAGTATATTGCAGACTGGCGATGAGAATGCAGAGAAACATAGAGGTCGTATCATTAGATCTAGACGGTGTGCTATATGACGGGCCAAGCGCAGTCTACCCAGTAGCAAAAGAACTAGGACTAGAGAAGCAGTTTATGTCTACTCTCCAGAAAGTTACTGAGAAAGAGTTGCCGCTATCTGAATCAATTCGAGAGGGTGCGAGGATTTGGGAGGGAATCCCGGTTGATGGCACGCTTGATCATATTATTGAGGAGATGTCTTTGATGAAGGGTGCTGAAGAAACAGTATCTACTTTGAAAGAATGGGGATATACGGTTGGCTGCATCTCAAGCGGTGTCAGTCAGTTCTTTCTCAGGCCGCTGAAACGAAGACTTGATCTAGACTTTGCATACTCGAATATGCTTGGAGAGATTGACGGTAGGCATGACGGTTCTGTTCAGTACGTAATGGGTGCATCTCAGAAGGCAGAAGCTGCTCAAAAGGTTCTGTCGGAATATGGCTACACGAGGGAGGTTCTCGCCAGTGTTGGCGACGGAGAAAATGATATTCCGTTATTCAATATGAGTGAATTCAGCATAGCGTTTAACCCCGAATCTCCAGCAGTGAGCGAGGCTGCAACCCTCACGATTCTATCAAAAGATTTGAAGTCAATACTCCCTCATTTCATCAAAGGTGTTCTTTAGGTTAGAATCTCTTCTAGTGCTCCTAGAATCATATTCATGTCCTCATCGGTAACTAGAGGATGTACTGGAATATCAAAATGTGAGCGTCCAACATCCTCAGAGATTGGAAGTTTGATGGATGAATAATCTGGATAATCAACGTACCTAGCCCATCTCCAATCATCAATATTGAGATATGTCCCCTGTTTGTGACAGGGCAACGCATATACTGTTCGTGCGCCCACATTTTTCTCTCGCAGATCTTGAATTATCTCATCTCTATCTTTTTCATGGGAGATGACTCTTGGAGCATAGACGTGATATGAGGATCGGAACCCCTTAGGTTCCATCTGAATCTGAATACCGCTAATATCCTCGAAAAATTTGTTGTATCTTGCGGCATTGGCTCTTCTGGCCTCTGTGTTTTCGGGTAGTCTGCTTAGCTGGACTCGACCAAGGGCTGCTACAAGGTCCATCATACGGTTATTGTATCCAATTCTGAAGTGACTATAGCCTCCACCTTTTCCTCTACCATGATTCTTGATCATCAATGCCTTTTCCAGAATTTCTTCATTATCAGTAGCAATCATCCCTCCTTCTCCAGTCATCATATTCTTCGTTGCATAGAATGAGAAGGACGAAACATCGCCGAATGTTCCAACTTTCTGTCGGTCAATAGTCCCACCATGAGCCTGACAGGCGTCTTCTATGACCATAAGGTCCTCATCTTCAGCTATATCCATGATATGCTTCATGTCACATGGCATTCCGAAGATGTGAACGGGCATGATTGCAGTGGTCTTCTCCGTGACTGCTTCTCTGATTTTTTCGGGATTGATATTGTATGTTTCAGGCTCAATATCCACAAAGATGGGTATGGCCCCAATCATTGAGATTGTATTGGCTGACGCTATGAATGTAAATGGAGTAGTTATTACTTCATCTCCAGGTTGGATATCCATTGCCTCTAATGCTGTACTCAGAGCTGTGGTCCCGTTTGAAGTGACTGTGGCGTATTTCGTTCCGAGGTATTCCTTGAATTCCTCTTCGAATGCACGAGAGACCTTTCCTTCAGCTAGCATTCCACTCTTCAGGACCTTCTCTACGGCTTCGAGTTCTTCGTGGTCAATTATGGGCTTGGCAAAGGGTATCAAGTGAATCACTGCGTTTCGTAGAAATCGACTATGTTAAAACCATTTTCATGGATAAATGTGGCATATTGGTCTATTGATTGGAGGTATCTGTATCTTCTCTCTTTTTGTTTTCGAAGTACCCTACTACTCCAACTGAAACCATCATTACAGCCAATGCAACTAATACATAGAGCAGGTTAGCTAGCATAAATATGATCGCAAGTCCCAGCCCACTCAACAATCCTGTTGAGAATCTTATTGAGTTTCTCGTTTTTCTTGGTGAGAGGCGTTGTGTCATCCAATCAACAACAGTTGAGAGTCCGAAGAGTAAAGCAATGAGAAACCATAGCCAAGATGGTTCCATAGCTATATTTAGGGTCGCGAAGAACGCAATTCCTAATCCCATACCCCCGTAGATTCCGGTGCATCTGGAACAAAAGTAGATTGATCTTCCGAGAATCGTTAACCTCAGACAATGTGCATAGAGAGAAGGAGGATGATGCGAGATGAGCATATGGATCGTTTCTTTTATCTCATGCGTTCTATTCCATTGAGGCGGTTGAAATACAATCTCTTCCCCCTCCGTTTTTTCTTGATTTTCCGTCACTTGGGTGTGCCTCACTACTCTCTCAACAGTATTTGTCGTAATTAACGACTAATCCAGTTTAGACGCAATCGCTTTCGCCAGCTGCTTGATCTGTTTCTCTTCTTCTTCGTTTGTTTTTCCTCTGACGCGTACTACTGGTTCGAGGATTTCGAATCCATCATCACGAAGCCTTGGCTTGAGCTTCCTTATTGCGCCACCGCCCCACCCATAATTTCCAAACAGTCCAATGAAACGCTGGGCAAATCTCTTGCCCTGGAGTTCATCTACGAAGGTTCCAATCGGTGGAAACGGGTAGGCATCATACGTTGGTGAACCAATAACTATCACACCAGCCCGCATGGTGTCTACAATTATGTCGCTCATGTCGCTGTATGTGATGTTGTGAATCTTGACATTAACGCCATGGCTTTCTATTGCCTTCTTGAGTTTGTGTGCGACTCTGTGAGTGAACCCATACATCGTACCATATACAATGGTGCAATTATTCTCAAGCTCGGGGCTGCTCCAACGGTCGTAGCGTTCAATAATCCACATAGGATTATTCCGATATATCGGGCCGTGACTTGGTGCAATCATCTCAATTTCAATCCCAAGATCCTTTACTTTCTGTATCCCTCTTTGAATGAATTTCAAATAACTTGTGATTATTGAGGAGAGATATCTTCTACTCTCGTGTTCCACCATTCGCAGATCAATCTCATCGTCGAAATGTTTCCCGTTTAAGGCTCCGTATGAACCAAAGGCGTCGCATGAAAACAAGACCTTATCTTCCATCAGGTAGGTCATCATTGTTTCAGGCCAGTGTAGAAACTTGGCATGAACGAACTTTAGAGTCTTTTGTCCAAGGCTGATTTCTTCAAGGTCATCTACAATCCTTTCTTCGTTTGAAACATCATAGAATGATTCCTGCATTCCAGATGCGATTCTGGTATACACCATGGTAGCGTGTGTGGCAATCTTGGCTATCTCAGGAAGTGCTCCTGTGTGATCTGGCTCCATGTGGTTCATAATAATGTAGTCAATATCCTTCGGATCAACAATTTCTCTAATATTGTCAATCCATTCCTGTGCCCATGGACCCTTGACCAATTCAACAACAGCTATCTTCTCGTCCACAATCAAATAGCTATTGTATGACACCCCGAAGGGTAATTTCCATAGATTCTCAAAATATTCAGTATGGTGGTCATCAACGCCTACGTAGTACACACCTTTGGTCAATTCTCTATGCATGACTTCTTACTCCTTGTACACGCACTCTTTGCTCTTGGTTTGTCATTGAGAATAAAAGCTCTGCCCTATAACGATGGTATGCAAAGACTCTCACGCTTGAATGTTTTTCTTACTCTGGACTGCCTCGATTTTCGTTCCGTTACCCTCGCTTGTAATTATTTCGTCAACTAACTCCAAAACTGCTCTGCCCAATATTCCACCAAAACCACCGAGAAGAGCTCCAATCAGGACACTAATCAGTATCACTATGAAGCCAAGGCCTGAAAATCCAAGGAGCCCAATGAAGAAATCTGCAATCTCCAATGCCTGTGCTGCGACAATCAAAAATACAAAGATACCAGACCAAGCTAAGGCAATACCAATGAATCCTGCAGCAAAGGAATGTAAGTATTTTCTTGTAAATAGCGCTCCTACAAAACCAGCCAATAGCATCAGTATCCATTGCCCACTTAACTGAAGGGCTGCTCCTACCACGGCCACAATAATGGCACTTGGTATGATTCCGATGTTTGGAAACAAGTCATCAATTCTGCTCAAATAATCTCCACCTATGGGACGAATGTTATAGTTCGTTCAATCAAGTTATCGTCAATATCATTGTTTCTGAAGTCAGCTGGCGTGGAATAGTAGTACATCCTGTGATATGCATAATATCCAAGAAATTCATCAAATGAATACCAGAGATCGAATAAATCAGCCCAATGTTCGCTGAATGGAACACCACTCTGACCACCTGGATACACACCGTATGAATTCTCGATATCACCCAGATTTGCCACCATTCTCCAAGACGGGCCCGATGTAACAACAAATCTCTCCTGCCAACCGGATGACCTGCGACCATAGGCTGCATTAAGAGTGAAGCCACTTCCTCGATGAGGTCCTCCTCCAATATAGGTCAGGCCTGCTAGATGCTCTAAGACGATGATATGCTGTTCTCCGTATTGCCAATTGATTTCATTCACTCCGAGTTCCGAAACAAGATGATTGAGGGTCCGATGAAGAGCCCGGAGCACAATGTCATCACGTGTTTCTATAACGCTCTGTGTTCTATGATCATCCAGATAGTAAGTATTATTTTCTTTAAGCATTTTTTCTAAGACTGGAATGAATGGCATCATTATGTCAGAGCCCGCCGTCCAGATTTCATCAAACACCTCGTAGTTGAGAGCACTTTGAAGATAGAGCCAGATGGTGGGAGCCGTGCTATTTGTCTTCATCACAAAGTCCCAATCTTCAAGTCCATCAACAAGGTCTTGTATTGAATTATTCGTGTTGTTAAGGGATGACCAGTCATCGAGTACAATGGGCACAATTTCTCTTGCTGAAATGTCGAGGGAGTCAGCTTGGTACCTCATCATATCCTCCATAGTCACACTTTCATCATTTTTGAGGAGCTGATTTATTCGTCTTCCTCTATAGCCAGAGGCGAATGGTCCAAGCAACTGATAACCATAATCATCGAAGTTAATTGGTTGTTGATTTGCGCTCTGAAGATAGTGCTGTGCTGGATTCACAGATCGTGGATTATGGGCGAATGGAATGTATCCGGTCCAGCCTACAGAGTTGTTCAACAACTGAACCGGGAATTCACCGGTGTAACCGGATCGAATTGGAAACCTACCTGCTACTGTCATTGCAATGTTCCCTGCATCGTCGGCATATACAATATTCTGAGGCGGCGAGTCCCACCAGTACATCGACTTATGGTAATCCTCGATGCCAGTCGCTTTGTTTAATATCGCCATTGACAAGAGTTCATGCGTAATTTGATTTCCAGTCCACATCATTGCGAGATTGGGCTCTGCATCGGTATCCTTGTCATGAGTTTCAACAACTGAATCGATGCAGGGGCCATGTACGGACCATTTTACTTCGAATGGAATCTCCGTGCCCTCTTTGGTGTGAATTGTTTCATCATGAATCGTGAAGTCCTTCCATTCATTATTGTATTCGTATTGACTCGAATTTTCTGGATTTATCTTCTCAACTACGATATCGAGGACATCTGCTCCGACATTTGTGAGACCCCACGCAATATGATTCGTGTAGCCCAATACAAACCCGGGCAGTCCAGGAAATGAAACGCCTGACACGTCAAGCAGACCCGGCACTACTATATGTGCTTCATACCATAGAGAAGGCGCTTGCAACCCAAGATGAGGGTCATTTGCAAGGATTGGAAACCCTGTTGATGACTTGGTTCCATCAACAACCCAACTATTGCTTCCAACAAGGTCTTCTGTACCGAAGGGTTGTATGACATTTTTCAGAGTGTCAATGATTCTCCTCGTCTTTTGCGGCTCTATTCTTGCTAGAGCCAGTTTGGAACTATCAAGGACTTCGGTGGACAATGAACCTATTGGAACATCTCCAGGTGCATTTGGGTATTCTCCCAGGCTCAGATTCGTCTGTTCTGGGATAATCGGGACTGAATATGGTTGAGCATCAAAATACACCTCGTTCAGCATCGAATCGTTTTGGAGTGTGGCTCTCATATACTCTCGCGTGAAATCACGAATGCCCCCTGACAGGCCCCACGTCATCATCTTTGCCCAGATGAAGATGTCAACTGGTTGCCAAAGCTCAGGTGTTACGCCTAGAAGCTTGAATTCGATAGGTGTCGAGGCACTCGTCATCGATCTAATGAATGCGTTTACTCCATCCACTTCCGCATTCACAAGTTCCAAAGCATAGGCTACATCTGGATTATCGTTGTTATCTAGATACCAGTCGTAAGTTGCCTGAGCGGAACGAGCTAGTCCAATGGCCCGATAGAATTTGTCACTGCTGCTTGCATAAGAGCCAACGATTTCACTGATTCTCCCTGCTGCGAGGCTATTCTGCAAAACCATCTGGAAAAGCCGTTCTTTTGCATGCATATAGCCCAGTGCCATATGGGCATCTCTAGCCGACTGTGCATAGATATGAGGAATTCCGTATCTATCAATAATGACTTCTACTTCATCATCAATCCCGTCCAAGACAATTGTCTGGTCTGCCTTATTATCAAGACCAATACCAACATCGAAGATTCCTCCAAGGGGTTGAATGATTCCTAGGCCGCCTGCAAGTGGACCGATTGGAATGCTCAATAGAACGATTAGAGTGACAGGGCCAATTAGGCTCAAACCCAGATGCGCTATCTTCCTCTTCATCTATGCTCACGACCGCATTAAATTAGGAATAAACCATGTCACCTCTCTTAAGTCTTCGCAGGCTTCCTCTATTGTGGCACTTGGGAAGGTTTTTCAGCAAGTGGTTTTTTCACTATTTTTGTTGTGAGTCACAATGGTAAAGACCGAGAGTTTTAGAGGCAGAGATTACATCAATCTGCTAGACTATACGAAAGAGGAAATCGAAACCCTCCTTGATGTAGCTATTGATTTGAAAAAGAAATACGCGCTCTGGGAACCGCATAAGCTTCTAGATGCTAAGACCTTATTCATGATATTTTACAATTCAAGTCTCAGAACCAGGAATTCATTCGAGGCTGGAATGACACAACTCGGGGGCCATGCACACTTTCTCGACCCAAGCAAGATCTATGCTCCTGCACTTGAGGGCGATGAGGAAGCATATTCTACAGAACGTGTTTCGGATGTAGCTCGGGTTCTATCCCGAATGGGACAAGGCATAGCCATCAGATGTTATGGCGACCCCGTCGGATGGATTTATGGCAAGGCAAACGAAATCATAAACAACTTTGCCTACTGGGCAGATTGTCCAGTAATTAACATGGAAGATGACAAATACCACCCATGTCAGGCATTGGCAGATGTCATGACTGTGAAGGAGAAGTTCGGTACCTTCAAGGATGTCAAATTTGTTATGAGCTGGGCTTATTCTCCATCAGTTCACAAACCACTTGCTGTCCCACAGAGCGCAATCATTGCAGCTACGAAGATGGGGATGGAAACTGTTCTTGCTCATCCCAAGGGTATGGAACTCGATGATGAGATCATCAAACATTGCAAGCTGAACGCTGAAAAGAACGACTCGAGCTTTGAAATCATGAATGATATGGACGAGGCCTTTGAGGGTGCCCAAGTTGTGTATCCAAAGGCTTGGACCTGCAAGGAGTTCATTCCACCATTTAATGACAAGCCAGAGCTTGAGAAATCTCAAGAGGTCTTTGATAAAAACAAGGATTGGATTTGTGATGATGAGAAGATGAAGATTGCAGGACCCAATGCCTACTACATGCATTGCCTGCCCTGTGATCGCGGATTTGAGGTCACCAATTCAGTCGTTGATGGACCACAATCTATTGTCTTCGATCAAGCAGAAAACAGGATGCACGCTCAGAAGGCCGTAATGGCATTAACGATGCGCTAGGTTGCATGCACTTGACAATTGAGCCCGAATGGAATGGGGTAATCTTATTGTTCTTTTTGGGCTCACCATTTTCATAATTAAAATAGGGGCGTATGCCATTGATTATTGGGTGCAGGCGTTGGATATTGTTCATCTTCTAATAGAATATCTAGCTCACCAGCAATTCTATTGGCTTGAAGATGACGTAATTCTAAATAGATTTACTAAATCACGGGTACGCATACCGTGCGCCAAAATGGCTGTTGATGCATTCATTGAGATATCAAAAGAAAAATGAGTGACCGACTGAATGTTTTGATTAGCTTCTGCAGTGGATTAATGATTTGCAGTTCCAAGAGGAGGTATACGTTTGACAAAAGCAAGGATGATAATTAGTGGAAAGGTTCAAGGCGTTGGTTTTAGAGCAACTACAAGGAAAATTGCTAACGAGTTGGGATTGGAGGGGCTAGTGCGAAATCTTAGGAACGGCGATGTTGAAGTGTTCTGCGAGGGCAGTGAGGAAAAAATCAATCAGCTGGCCAGCCGACTGAAAAATCTTGAACGAACGACGTTAGGTGTTCGCCCTCGTGTTGATTCTCTGAAGATTGCTTACAAGGGTGAACCCGAATATTCAGAAGCTTGGAAGCCCTACTCAGGCTTCAATATTTCCTATTGAAACTGGTCGTACAATTTAACGCAATTTCTTAGTCGAGATAGATAACTGATATCGAGATACTGCGAAAAACAACGTAATCTGGTTGTGTTAGTAACGACGCTTAATTTACCAATGGTGACCTACTTGGTAGGTGATAGCAAATTTTAGCGCGTAACCTACTGTTTGTTATGTGGAAAAGCCATGGTGAAGATTGAGCTTTACGGTGGCAGAGATATGGACAATAGGAATTGCGCCAATTGTACCGACGAAGACGGGAATCTGCTTCTACGCAATCGTATAAGAGATGAGATTCGCAGGTTTTGGAGTTCTCGTAATGAACCCCATCGTCCTCCATCAGAGTTCAACCCTCGCCCAACTATACCTCATGTTACACGTTACGCATGATGCTTTTCGCGACTGAAAGAGTTATAGAGAAGCTCCTCTTCTCTTAGCGTATGAATCTACACGGCCGCGACCTACTTACTACGCAAGACTGGAGTGTTGATGAGATTGAGAAAACGCTCGACCTCTCTTTCGATTTCAAGAAGAACCGATTCAACCATCCACTGAGGAACTGTTTGGATCGAAGGACCTTCATGATGTTCTTCTATAATCCCTCTGTTAGAACTCGACAATCCTTTGAAGCTGCCGCAACTGAACTGGGAGGTCATGCTCAGTTTCTTGAACCGAAAAGCATGAGACTCAAGACTTCAAAAAGTGCAGGTGAAACTGTTCAGGATGCAGCAGAAGTCATGAGCAGATATTCTTGCGGAATAGGTCTCAGAGTTTTGGAGACCGCAGTTGAAGAATATGGGCAGGGACATGAACTCCTTGAGGAATACGCGAAATATGCCTCTGTGCCAATCATATCAATGGCTCATGATAGATTTCACCCATGCCAAGGATTCGCAGATGTTATGGGTATGCGGATGCACGGTGGAAAGGACCTGAAAGGGAAAAAGATCCTCCAAGTATGGGGAAAGGGCGCCCTTGTTCGATCTTGGTGTTCAATACAGGAAAGTATTCTCATAAATACTCGGCTCGGCATGGATGTGACATTAGCACACCCTAAAGGATACGACTTGGACCCTGAAGTGATTAAGTGGTGTGAAGAAAATGCGGATGCTTCTGGAGGAGGATTCGACATTGTTCATGATTTGGAGACGGGATATGATGGCGCTGATTTTGTCTACTCTCGTAATTGGATGACGGCTGACTTCTATGATAATATGAATAAGCATGGCGTTGATGCCTCGAAGAAGATAGAAATTGAGCGGGCAATGAAGCACGATGATTGGATAACCACTAAGGATTGGATGGCAAAGACAAACGATGCATTCTTCACTCACTGCGGGCCCGTTGACAGGAACTCTGAAGTCACGGATGACGTGGTCGACAGTGAAAAGAGCATCGTCTATGATGTTGCGGAAAACAGGCTTCATGTACAAAAGGCAATAATGGCTCTAACAATGGGGATAAAGTAGGAACTTGTGTTTGCTAGATAGTGGCATCTTCTTCAGTGCTCCAAGCGGAATGTCACGTATCTTCTTCACCAGCCACCTTCAGTCGTGTGGAATGCCTTCATAATGAAGTAAACCATCAGTCCGACCAGAAGTATAATTGCACCAAAGGCAATCACAAAGGCAGTTCCGGATAGATTTGTCCAGAATACCTGTCCCCCATATTGTTCTGACCAGTTGATAGCTCCGGTGGCCATACCGATTGCAGTGAGAATGTACGGGGCGCTTACTACTAACAGAACCGTTATTGAAAGGTAACCTGCTCGCTTGAGCCAGGTAGTCATTCTGTCCTTAGGTTCACTCTTTTTAGTTTCCGGAATTTCCTTCTTTTCTTCATTCATCTTCTTTTCAATTCCCCGAGTCAGCAATCTGTCGTGGAGCCTGTCGTATTTCGCTCTCCAGTACCTCTTGAATCCTTCGATTGATATATCCCTCTCACGGGAGAGGAGACCTTTGACCATCCAGTATGTCATCAGTCCCATGACGAAACTCCAAAAAATGGGATTAACATCTCCAAAATATAGCAAAACATTGTATAGAGCTGCTCCAACTCTTAACGCAATGAGTGCTGCAAACCAGTTGACATGATTTCCCAGTATATTTGACCTCGTGTGTAGGTAGTACGATCCGGCTATCATTGCAAAGAGTGCAAATGAAAGAATGTCCACAAGTATCCAGAGAAACCACCAATTGCTAGTCAGGGCGAAACGAACTATGGGATTATACTCATATTCCGGACCGTGAGTGACGAACAAGAGATAGGTGAAGAGGGCATCCACAAGTCCAATTGGCGAGAGAGATATTACTAAGCCTCTTACCCATTTCTCGCTCCACCATAATGAGAACATATCCTCAGAGCTCATTGTTGACAGGCTGGGTCTCTCTTGGGTTGCTGGCATTTTTGACCCCATTTAGGGGTATTGTCACTATATTCTCTTTAAACTATGCCATCAACGCTATCTTTCTAATAGCCAAAAAAAAGTAAAAGGGCAGAGAGAAGAGCTCTCTGCATTTCTTGTTCTATTATGCGAATGCCATTCCACTATGTCTTGTACATGTGGTAGAAGTACGCACCATGCATTGGATTGCAAGCGTACTGACCATCGTAGACATTGGAACCGGTAACAAACAGAGTTGTTCCCTGATAGACCCAGATGTATGCTGCGTGTTCATACACAGCCTCTGTGATCTGTGCATAGAGTGTTTCACGCTCTTCTTCATCAAGGCTCTGTGCTGCGGTTTCAATCCAGCCGTCAACTTCCGCTGTGTTCCAACCAGGAGAGTCTCCAAGTCGTGCCCAGTAGCCGAAAGTACCAGTGGACTTGGCATAGGGTGCGACGTAGTTGTCTGGGTCAGCATAGTCCGGTGCCCATCCAATCATCCAGCAACCAACCTCGCCAGCAATAGCGGCGTGGAGGTAGTTGGACCACTCAAGACCCTGAACTTGGATCGCGAGCTCTTCACCAGGCTGTTCTGCATCATCATGGTCTATAACTGCTCTGAGACCGTCGGCTAAGAGTAGCTGAGCGTTCTCACGCACTGTGTTTCCAGAGTTGTAGTAGAAGACCAATGTATAGGAGTTGTTAGCCAGGATATCGTCTAGACCATTGTTGTTCATGGCATCGTTCCAATAAGAAACAGCCTCTTCGATGTCATATGCGTAGGTACTTGCATCCTCCGGGTATCCGAACATTCCTGTTGGAATCGGTCCGGCAAACTGATTGCCAAAGCCATTAGCGACAGTGTCAATCAAGGTTTCATAATCAAACGCGTGACTAAGAGCCTTCCGGAAGTTAATGACCTTGTATGGGTTCTCGACCACTCTGCCGAGAGTAGTCTCGTTCATGGTCTCCGACATCGTGAAGTGTATTGACGCGATGTTGAAAGTCGGATACTGAGCCCATACCTTCAGAGTATTGGGGGTCAAGCTCTGCTGTGTACCGTCATTAGCGCTGAATGCTGGTGCAGATACATTGTTGTAGACCTGTGTCGCGTGAGTTGTCGGCCAATATACGACATCGGCCTCTTCAGCCTGGATATTCAAAATCCTGCTGTTGACATCCTCGTTGGTCTTGATGATGACTTCATCAATGGCTCCTGCGTTCGGGAAGTTCGCCCTAGCAGAATCAGCTCTCCAATAGTTTTCATTGCGAGCCAGTACAATATTGACATCCGGAGTCCATTCTGTGACCATATATGGTCCAGTTCCGCATGTGTTTTCGTCTAGGTAGTCGTTGTGCGATCCTATCTCAATACCGCCATTAGCCTCAACACAGGTGGGGCTAATCATGGATCCAACAGCGTATGTGATGGATGCCAAGAATGGCACGTATGGATAGGCTAGTCTGATTCTTACAGTATATGTGTCTAGAACCAGAACGGCACCGGTACCGTCTTCATTCGCATCTGCCCATTCTGTGAAGTTGCCAACATGATCATCGCTGCCTGGGCCTGAGCCGTAGACAGCATTCTCAATGGCGGCTCCACCAAGAATAGGTTCTGCAACCATCCAAACTGGGCCACTCGGATCGAATGTAGCTAACATTCTCTCGAAGTTGTATTGGACAGAGGATGCGTTAAATGGCGTTCCATCGTGAAACGTGATTCCTTGCCGAAGGGTGAAGGTATAGTTCAGCCCATCATCAGAAATCGTCAGGTCCTCTGCCAATAACGGCACAGTGGGGTCTGTAGATAGCGAGTCGAATTCATACGTGTACAATGTTTCGTACACGTTGTAGTGCACCCATGAGCCAAATGACTCATAGTTGTTGTGCGGGTCCATGTAATCAGGGTTTCCGATCGTTTCCCAAACAAGGGTCTGACCAGTCGGCCTGGGTGGAGTCATTAAAAGATAGGCTCCTGCCGCACCAACAATCACCACGATCACGACGACCGCTATGATTTGGTTTCTTTGAATTGTGTGTTCCTCCTTCTCTATATTTCCTTGAGTCATTATGCACAAATGGCATCACTACTCAAGAGTCGCTCTACGCGAACAAATACAAATAGAGCTAAGTCGCACTAATATAGATTGTGCCTAACTGTGATTCTGCTCAACTTGGGCTGGTAAACCGTCCAGTGAGCCCGGCATGCTGTAATCAGAATCTTCAAAGGGCATCCAAAGCCTTAAGTATTGTCTGAAAATCCGCTCATTGTAGGTTCAGAATTATGAACTTATAACGCGCATAGTCCCATCTGATGGAGAATACAAAAAATGAAGCTCAGAGATTTTATTCTCAGGAGACTAGTCCTAGCCATTCCTGTCATTATTGGCGTCCTAACTATCACATGGTTCTTGGCATATATTGTCGGCGACCCTGTGACGCTTTATATTAATGAGAATACGCCTCAGGCTGCGATACCCGCAATCCGTCAAGCTCACGGTCTAGATGAACCTCCCCACCTCCAATTCTTTCTATATGTTTCCAATCTACTGCAAGGCAATTGGGGTGAGAGTGCATCGTCGAGTCATCGACCGGTCCTCGAGGTGATTGCTGAAAAGTTTCCTGCAACCATTGAGCTGTCTATATTCGCAATGATATTTGCAGTGGTTCTTGGCATCCCCCTTGGCATTGTTTCAGCCACTAGAAAAGACGAGATGGTCGACCACTTCACACGCATCTTCTCCCTAGCAGGAGTATCCATGCCTATATTCTGGTTTGCTCTTATGCTGAAGTATATCCTCTTCTACCAGTTCAAGATCATGGGACTGCCCGCTCTTCCCCCTGGTGAGCGATATTCTATTTCTACCTACCGAGGCTTTACGCCTGTGACAGGCTTCATGCTCATTGATTCACTAGTCTTTGCTCACGATATTCGTCTCTTCATAGACTCATTGTTGCACTTGGCGATGCCAGCGTTTTGTCTGGGGTATCTAACACTTGCAATCATCACGAGGATGATGCGGTCCAGCATGCTCGAAGTCTTGACTGAAGACTACATCACCCTTGCCAGATCGAAGGGTCTGAAAGAAAGAACAGTGATCTACAAGCATGCACTACGAAATGCCTTGATTCCTACAGTGACCGTCATTGGACTAGCTTTTGGCGGCCTTATCACTGGTGCTGTTCTCACCGAAACCATATTCCAATGGCCGGGACTTGGTAGATGGGCGGTACGAGCAATTTTGAATTCCGATTTGGCAGCAATTAATGGATTCACATTACTGGTTGCCTTCATATTCGTGACAGCCAATCTCCTCGTCGACCTAGTCTACGGAACATTGGACCCGCGGATTAGATTTGGATAGGAGGTGTATGAGTTGAACAACACAGACACACAGAATACCGAGTTCATCGAGATCCGTGGTGGAATGCAGTTTGGCATATCTGCTGCTATCAACTACATTGTTGCCATTGGTGCTTTCTTATTCGGCGGGCTAATACTAGCGGGAAATTTCGTCGGAGCAATTACCTCTGTGGTGGGTGCAACCGTTGAACTACCGATCTATATGACCCTTTGGTTGCTACAAGGACTTGCTGCACTAGTGATGGCGTATATAATACTGAGAGCTGGACTAGCGATACATGAAGAGTCTCTGTGGGCATTCACAACAGCACTCTATTCAAACATCTTCTTAGCTGTCGTATACTTGACTATCGGTGCCTATGGCATCCCACTAGCAGTCCTATCCCTCGTTTCTATTGTATCTCTCTTCCAACCCAATGTGCGGGCATACTGGTATCCGAGTTTCAAAGAAGATATGTCACCACGAATCAAGGAGCTTCGATATAGTTTATATCTGGTGAGAAAGAGCCCACTTGTTGTCGTTGGTATTGTTATTCTTGTCACATTTCTTTCATTGGCTTTTCTTGCTCCCTATATCGCTCCATATGGGGCTGAAGAAAGGGTTTGGCGTGACAACAATCTTCCCCCAGGTTCTCCCAGTACGATAGAAGGCAATCCCATACACTTCTGGGGTACAGATGATACTGGCGGCGATATATTCAGCAGGATTTTGTACGCCGCTCAAACTGATTTGTATGTGTCGATTACCGTTGTATTGGTAGCGGTTCTTATTGGAACATTCATTGGAGCAGTTGCTGGATACTATGGCGGAAAGATTGATGAGGTAGTCATGCGAGTTACTGATGTATTCTTTGCATTCCCTGGTCTCGTTCTTGCTATGGCCATCGTAATGGCACTTGGTGAGCGAAGTTTGCAAAGCATCTCTCTGGCTTTGATGGTGACATGGTGGCCGTCATATGCGCGTTTGGTGAGGGGTCAAGTCCTCGGCGAGCGCGAAAAACTCTATGTTGAAGCTGCTAGGTCTGTTGGTGCAACGGATGGCCGCATCTTGGCCTATCATATTATTCCAAACACAATTCAACCTCTCATAGTCCAAGCAACAATGGATACAGGTTCAGTACTACTTGTTGCGGCAGGTCTTGCCTTTATTGGCTTTGGACCAAGAGCGGGAGTAGCTGAATGGGGTTTGATGATCTCCAAGGCTCAGAACTTCTTCATGATTGCTCCTTGGGCGGTCTTCTTCCCTGGATTCGCCATCTTGTTCGTGGCGCTTGCATTCAATCTCGTGGGAGATGGGATACGCGATATTATGGATCCCCGAATTCGGAGGCGATAGCATGGCTATAGAAGACTTGGACCTAGTCCTACATGTGAAGAACCTCGAAACGAACTTCTACACGTATGAAGGAATCGTAAAAGCCCTCGATGGCGTAGAGATGTTTCTACGACGTGGCGATACTATGGGTCTTGTGGGAGAGACGGGCTGTGGGAAATCTGTGACCGCAAGATCCATCCTTCGAATTGTTGAGCCTCCTGGGAAGATTGATGATGGAAAAGTCTGGTTCAGTCCGAGGACGGATAATGGAAGCAAAGAAGAACCAGTAGATATTCTCAGCTTAAGCCCCGAGGAAATGCTCGATATCAGGGGTGGCAAGATTGCCATCGTCTTCCAAGATCCCGCAACATATCCGAATCCTGTGTTCAGGGTTGGCGAGCAGATTGCGGAAGTCATTCAAATGCATCAGGACTTGAGTCGTGATGTCATAGAGATGAAAATTGAAGAGTTGGAGAATTCTCTGAAGGAAGATGTAGGAGGTGAGAGGGAACTTAAAATCAAAGAAAAAATCCAGTATTATGAATCCAAGCTTGATGATCCGCCTGAGCCTGATGAAAAAGATGCAAAGAAGGCTGCCAAGAAGCGAGCAGTGGAGATGCTTAAACTAGCCAAGATGCCTGCTCCTGAACAGGTCATTGATCAGTATCCACATGAGTTGTCTGGCGGAATGCGACAGAGAGCGCTCATCGCAATGGCATTGGCTTGTAATCCTAGCGTCCTCATAGCAGATGAGGCGACCACTGCCCTCGATGTCACTGTTCAAGCACAAGTGCTGCATCTGCTGAATGAGTTGAAGAAGGAAATTGGAACATCAATAATCATCATTACACATGATATGGGCGTCGTTGCGGAGACCTGTAACTGGACCAATGTAATGTATGCAGGAACTACGGTAGAAACATGTGCAACCAAGGAGTTGTTCAATAATCCTTTGCATCCCTACACCGCTGGATTATTAATAGCAGTTCCCAAATTGCACGAAGAAAAAGAACGTCTGCCTCAGATTCTTGGAAGTGTTCCCAATCTCATCGCACCTCCATCAGGCTGTCGATTTCACCCGAGATGCGAATATGCCACTGAAGTATGCAGTAGGGAAAAGCCCCACCTAATGGAGCTGGCGCCTGAGCATTGGGTTGCATGCCATCATCCACTCAAATAACAGGAGAGACAAAACATGTCAGATAATATATTGCTCAAAGTTCGAGGGCTCAAGAAGTATTTCCCACTTACTGGTGGAGTCTTCAGAAAGGTCATTGGACAGGTTCACGCCGTCGATGGTGTAGATATGGACATCAGAACAGGCGAAACAATGGGTATAGTGGGAGAGAGCGGCTGTGGCAAGACAACACTTGGACGAACTGTTCTCCGACTGATTGAACCTACAGAAGGGCAGATCATTTTTGAGGGAGAGGACATCTCAGAAATCAGTGGTCGAGATCTGAGAAAAATCCGCAGAGAGATGCAGATAGTTTTTCAGGACCCCATGGCGTCTCTAGATCCCCGACTTACCATAAAGAATTCAGTAGGGGAGCCACTTGTTGTCAACGGGATTGCAAAGGGCCCTGAAATGAGACGAATAGTTCTGGACTTGTTGCAGAAAGTAGGATTGACTGAGGACCACCTCAATCGTTTTCCTCACGAATTCAGTGGTGGGCAGCGCCAGCGAATCTGCATTGCTCGCGCACTTGCACTGAATCCGAAGTTTGTCGTAATGGATGAACCCACATCTAGTACGGATGTGTCTGTTCAGGCACAGACGCTGAACTTAATGAAGGACCTTCAGGAGGAATTGAACCTCACATACATGTTCATCTCACACGACTTGAGTGTTGTGAAACACATGAGCGATCGAATAGCTGTGATGTATTTGGGACAGATTGTTGAGCTTACTCCCCATGACATTTTCAGAGGCGCATTACATCCGTACACATTTGCTCTCGTATCAGCTGTTCCTATTCCGAATCCCAAGTTTGCTGGTAAGGCTCAGATTCTGAGTGGTGAGGTACCCAGTCCGATTAGTCCTCCCACGGGTTGCAGATTTCATCCGCGCTGTATATTCGCCGAAGATATCTGTGAAACCAATCAGCCTGAGCTGCGTGATATGGGTGATGGACACCTTGTTGCTTGTCACTTTGCTGGAGAATTGGACTTTGGTTCAAGCGCTCAACAAACCTATGCAGACGCCATGGGCGAAAAAGAAAAAGCCAAAGCATAGGCGAACCGTGTGATTAAAATTCGCTCGAATGAATGAAAGCTGGGATTAAAGATGGCAATAGACCCCGAGCGTAAAGGAGCAACAGATGATCCTGACAGAGATATTGATTGGGCTGAATACGCGTATCAAGAAACCCAAAGGACAAAACCAGCGATTCCTCTCGATGCGACGGATTATGTCGCTTTGTTTCTCGCATCCCTCCAAACCATCTTTCTCCCACTCGTGATTTTGGCAGTGCTATTACTCATATTGGGTCTTTATTTCGGCATATTTTTCTAGATAGGTTGGGGCGTGCTTGGAATCCGGTAGGCTCTCAGAGATTCAATTCTCCTTGGCAATCGCCACAATCCTAGTATCAGTTGACATTGGAATTGCATTCGTCATGCTTCTCATTTATATCAACTATTCAGCATTCTACGTCATTAGCACCCTTCTAATCCTAGAGTTTGGAATAATGCTGATTCTTGGTGCTCTCCTAATGTCTAGGCAACCATTAGACGAAGCGAAACGCTATGATGATGAAGGAAATCCTGTTCAATCATGGAAAATCGCATTGATTGGGAGATCTGTGCTTATGTCCTCGCTCTTTGTTTTAGCGTTTGCAGCTCTCTTTGGGTTCCTACAGGGGCTGTTCTAGGACTCTTCCGTTAGTAGGCGTGATTTACCCGAAGAAAACGAGAATACTAGTCTCTTTAGGAGTAGAAGCACATAGAAGAACAATATGATAGCCAATGCCAGATAGCCCACTGAGAGTGCTGGAGAGATTGTGCTCAGAGCAAATGCAGGGGACAAAAACAAGCTCCAAGAAATGTAAGAAAATACTTGGGCACCAAGCGGAGGAATGTCACTTCCAAATGGAGATATTACCAGAAATGCAATTCCAAGTATTGTCGAAATTCTCATCCAGCTCTTCACAGAATCAAATGCAATCGTTGCATAAACGACATCTTGCCTATTGAGCTCGGATAGATCCCTTTCCATAAGAAACTCTAACAGCTGCTGAGATATTTTTGCGTTCCCGGGCCCCATCACAACTGCCAATCCGACAAGGAAAACCACAATCATCACACCGGTTGTGATGATTGATCCAATTAGAAGCAGAGCAATTATCATCGATGACGCACCAAGAACAAAAGCTAGACAAATGAACCCACTCAAGGTGTTTTCCTCAAGATAGTCATTAATCTTGTTCTGGAATGAATTATGGCTCCCATTTGACACGTTGTCTAGGACCCATTGATGTGATACACATCTACTCAGTTCGCCCTCAATCGTTTCGCCCTCTCTAACTTTCCAGACATCATGATGAAGATTCACTCGGAACTGCCTAAATGCATTGTACTCGCGGTATCGCCAAATGGCTGATAGGATGATCATAATACCAGAGGCGAGAAAGGCAATAGGCAAGTCCATTTCATGAGGCAAATTTCATTTGCTCTTTAATATATGCTCATTCAGACATGACCATATTGCTTCAATAGTTGCTCAATAGCAAACATCCACACGTGATGAAATAGCTCTTTTGATTTGTCAATATCACCATAGTTTCTAGCAATGTAAATTACTACTTCTCCACGAAGATTGACTGGTCTTGAGTTGTTTACAGAGAGCGTGACATGCTCTCCTCTTGTTTTGAGCTCCATGCCATGGTGTCTGAAGACTTTGGGGCTCTGAGAAAACGTATAATCCAGATTGTTTCTCGGAATGGGATAAACCTCACATTCCAAACCATCAAAATCAGTAGAAACTTCGATGTTTGCATACTCGTATCGGGGTATCGCCTTCACGGGTTTTGGAAATGATGGCATGATAACTGAGCGCATTTTTGGTTTGTTCATTGCAACCTCCCCTTCAACGATTCCACAGAAGTTTCCGCCAGCTCCCGCGAAATGTAATCCGCCGGTAGAATCTACGGTGATATCGAAAACCGATGCATCCTCTTTGACTACCCCCTGAGGATTATCCTTTCCTTCCGCATCCTTGCTCCAGTAATAAAATGGAGATGTTAGCATGGGAAGAATTCTTTCTGGCCAAAGGAGCTTCTTTTTCATGATTCTGACTATTTCCTTATTTACTACGAATAGTGAAAATTCCGCTGGCCCTAGCGATTTGCTATATTCTAACAGAGCTGCAGACGAATACTCTGCCTCTAAGATGATTCGAGATGCCGCCTCTCTCAGGTCTTCAGGTTCCAGCTGTAGAGAACTTGTGTCGCCTGAACCTACGGAATGGCGTACGTTAAATGAATAGGCATATCTATCCTGAAATTCTTGAATTGATAATTTCGGGAAAAGGATGTTAGGTTTCACAAACTGGCTATCTTCTTAGTGTCCATATGCTTTTTGGTCATTACGCGCCAATTATGCGCTAGCTCAAAACACGTATATATCCAGATTATACTTCAATTATGTCGTCTATTAGCCGGGAGAATGGATGCAACATCTAGAGCAACCCTGAATCAGGTCAGAAAAACGGTTGAATTGCAAGGATTGGTTTCCTCTGTTTGCCGTGTTCTCTATCGCTCTGAGTGAGGTCTTCCTCTTGGTGGGTACACTTCGGTGCCCACCCCTATTCTTTTTGAATTTCCTCATAACGAATGCATCTAATCCAATGCCCTGACTCAACTTCCCTATATTCCGGAATGTTTTCCTGACACTTTTCTTCTGCAAAATCGCAGCGGGGATGGAATGGACATCCTTCTGGAATATTGCGTGGATCTGGCGGTTCGCCTCGAATTCCTCTAAGCTTTGGACGTGAACCTCCTTCCCTCATCCGCATCATAGCAATTGTTGGGAATGATGCCATCAAGCCCATTGTGTAAGGATGACCCGGATTGTGGTATATCTGAACAGCATCCCCCAGCTCCATTATTTTTCCAGCGTACATTATTGCGATTCTATCTGAAACCTCTGCAATAACCCCTGCGTCATGGCTAATCATGATGGTAGACACGTCGAATTCCTCCTTTACCATCTGGAGGACGTTCATTATCTGCCTTTGAATCGTGACGTCTAGCGCACTGGTTGGTTCATCTGCAATCACGAGGTACGGCCCAGATATCAATGACATGGCAATGAGAACTCTTTGAGCCTCTCCGCCGCTGAAACTGCCAGGGTCTAATACAAACCGAGTGTCAGCATCTGCCAAGCTGACTAAATTGAGAAAATCTAAGACTTTCTTTTTCATTTCTAACAGACGCACATTCTCATCGTGGATCTCAATCGGTTCTCCAGTTTGCATCCCTATAGAGTACTGTGGGTTCAATGCATGTGTGAGTCCTTGGGGAATCATTGCAATCTCTTTTCCCCTTATTTTCGAAAGGTCTTCGTAAGGGGCATTTAACATATCGTGATTTCTGAAGATGACTGTGCCACTCGTGCCTGGGGTCTCATTCCCCCTCTTCTCGAACTCCTTCAACAGACCCGGTACGTTTGATGACCCTGCTCGAAATCTTGCCATCTTATCAAAGAGCCCCATTATGGCTAGCGCAAGTGAGCTTTTCCCACACCCGCTTTCGCCCAAAATTCCTACTGACTCCCCCTTCCTTACGTCAAATGATACATCATCGACAGCTTTTATCAAGCCTTCTTTGGATGGATAGTAAGCTCTAAGGTTTTCAACATGAAGTATGATTTCTTCATCAGACATGATACTCAATTCCAGACTCAGTAATCTTCACATTAAAACAATGTTGATAAAGCAGACCTTGGTCCTTTGTGGGCTCCCTTCGTAATCCTTTATACATAGAATGTTCTTCATCTGATAGGGTTTAGAATGAGCAAGGTGTACTTTTCAGACAGAAACGCAGAGTCTCACTACAACATGCTCGACAAGCTGGAACATGTTCTTACAGAAATGGGATTCTTGGATGCAATTGACGAAGGCGAAAAGGTAATGGTCAAGACCCATTTTGGGCAGTGGGGCAATACTAACTACATTCGTCCTGCTTATGTTCGCAAAGCAGTCGAGCTAATACATGAAGCGGGAGGCATCCCGTTTGTATGCGAATCGTGTGGACTTGGCTATGGTGAAGGTGGTATTTATGGAGGCCGAACCACTGCTCCGGAATATCTCGCTATGGCAGAACTCAATGGCTATACCCAGGGAACAGTTGGGGCGCCTATTCTAATGGCAGATGGTTATTGGGGTACAGATGTCTTTGATGTCGAGATAGACGGTGAATATGTCAAGAAGGTGGATGTAGCTACAGCTGTTCTTGACTGTGACAAAATCCTGATGCTCACACATGCAAAAGGACATGGTCTAGGAGGGCTGGGTGGGTCTATCAAGAATTTGGGAATTGGACTAGTAGGTAAAAGGGGCAAAGCTGAGATGCATTGGATGGGCGATATTGAATTAGACGAGGAGAAATGCCTAGGTTCCGAATGTTCAAAGTGCCTAAAGGTCTGCCCGGTGAGATGCATATCAATGGATGAGAAAGCTTCTATCGACAAGAACGAGTGCATCGCATGTTATCACTGCATTCACGTCTGCAATCGCGTAGAAGCAAAGGCTATTTCGATGAGCTGGCGTCCGAATCATACACAAGTCTATAGATTTGTTGAAAATGCGGTTGGTGTGATTGATTCGGTCGGACGTGACAAGTTTTGGTACATCAATCTCGCAATGGATATTTCTGACAAGTGCGACTGCTGGAATGTTGGCGCGCCATTACTAGTCCATGATATTGGCATTTTCGGGTCAAGAGACCCTTTGGCTACAGACCAAGCATCTCTGGATGCAATAAATGAAGCTCCCACTAATCCAGCATCCCCGATTGGTGACGAAGAATGCCAGCAGAAGTTCGCTACTGCTCATGCCTGTAAAGACCCAGATTCTGGTGAGATTGTCCCTCTTGCTGATATTCAGATGGCCCATGCTGACAAGATGAAGCTGGGTTTGCGGGAATATGAACTCATCCAATTGACGAGAGAGAAGCCTGACAAAGACTAGGGTAACGATGGAAGTGTGGAAAGATATGCAAGAAGAGTGGTTCAGAACAATGCTTGCTGAAGCTCATCGAAATCAGAGAAATCATCTAGAACGAATGATTGCCGGATTAACCGATGAGCAAATTTTGAGGAGGGTAATACCCGACGAAGAGCAGTCTAGTATTTTCATTCTTCTCGAACATATTGCGTCCTCCGAAACATACTGGTTTTACAGAAGCAAGCATGGAATTGGTTCTAGGCCTGACACCAAGAAGCCAAAGGATATGCTTGGGAAATTGAGGGAGAACTCAGAGAAGATTCTTGATGTGCTTCAAAGATGCAGCAAAGAACAACTCCTCATTATTCCTCCATCACCAGCAGAAGGTCCATCCGTAGCATGGGCTCTGCTTAGGACATACATGCATGGAATATATCACTCTGGGCAGATCGCCAAGTTCAGATATTTGGCTGGGGCTCCTCCGCTTCCCGAAGAGGATATTGACAATTGGGCACGTGCAGTTGACTCAGTCGCGGCGATAGTAGATGGTTTCATAGACCAGATTAGTTGAGGCTCTCATTGCAGCATAGGAATATTGACCTACAAACTTCATGCTGGATTCTAATGGGCAGAAAGCAGAAGGGGTTTATCTATGTAAGTCCAACTGCATCTCCGGAGATCTGAGGAATTGCAGGGAATTCCTACGGAGGCGAAATTTCGATACTCTTAGCGGTTTTATCACGCCCTGTATTTTCAGAGCATCTCATATACGCCCTAGGATTCCGATGGAAATCTCTTGGTTCTACTTGGAGGGTGGGAATTCTTGAGTCACATCACCCAATTGCCAAGTGTTATTGTCAGAGCGTTCTTATCACTCTCGAATCTTTTGCTTTCCTCTCTGCAAATATGGGGTGAACCTGATGCGTGATGGGCAGACGTACGAACAGAGTCCGCAGTCGATACATACCTCAACATGTAGCTTCTTCAATCGGTTCGTATCCCCTGCTTTCTCAGCCTCCATTATCATCTGAGGATAGATGTCAACTGGACAAACCGTGTTGCAGTAGCCACAGCGAATGCATGGCAATGGGTGCTGGTACGGATCTGGTTCGTTTTGTGTGAAAGCAGTAATTGCCGAGGTCGCTTTCAAAATGGGATATGATGAACTAGGTATGCTGGGCCCCATCATTGTGGAACCAATCACAATCCTCTCGAATTCGCTTGGTGATACTCCGACTGATTGTAGCACATGTTCGACGGGTGTGCCCATTCGAACCCAGAGATTCTTTCCTCCAGTCTTTTTCGAATACATAGTTAAGCCTCTACTAACGAGCGACTCCCCATCAATGATTGCACGCTTAACAGCATGGGCGGTGGATATGTTATGAACCACAACACCAATGTCTGGTGGATATTTTCCAGATGGGACTTCTTTGTTCAGAACCTCCTTTATGAGAAGCTTCTCGCTACCAACCGAATAGCTACGTCTAACTCGTATAATGGGGATGTCCTCCTCGCTCAGCATTTTCTCGAAGCCAGGAATCTCACCCTCCTTTGTTCTTGTGGCAAAAAGGACATTATCTGCTTCAAGTATCTGAGCCATCAGCTTGATTCCGGTTATTATTCCATCAGGCTTTTCGACCATCAGGCGTGAATCGCATGCTATGTTGACGTCGCTTTCCTTTGCATTGATGAGGAGATGCGTTATCGTCCCTTCTGGAGATAATTTGACATGAGTCGGGAATGCAGCCCCACCCAGACCTACCAAACCGGCCTCTCTTACACGCTCCTGTAACTCCTCGTTTGTGACATCATCCGGATTTATAGGCTCGTAGTACGGTTTCCGTTCCTGCTTATTGGTTTCTATTATGAAAGCCTTCTCTTTCCTGCCCGATTCTGGATGGATTCGCTCCGTCAAGGCAATAATCTGTCCATTTACTGGGCTATGTACGGGAACAACCAATGGTCCACCGCTTGAATCATCCCCAATCTTCTGTCCGTAGAGGACCTCCTGCCCCACTTCAACTAAAGGCTTAGTCTCAGGTCCAATATGCTGGCGAAGAAAGACAACCATCTTCTCTGCTGGCGCAACGGATGTGAAGGGGGAATTCACTGCATCCCTCTTCATGGACAAGTCCATTTTGAAGCCTCCCTTCTCCACGAACTCGCCTACAGGTCTGTCGTTGGTTTTCATCGCTAGCTCTCTCCATCGGTTCCTCTTAGTCCATAGGGTTTCTTAATTCTGATTTTGTCTAGGCTTGGCGTTGCTAGGTTAAGAATTAGCAAGGCGATAATAGATCCTCCCAAGACATTAAGGATCTGCAATACAAAGGTCAGTAGGGCAAGTGTGATGCCGAAGATAACCTGAGCTATTTCGGTCATGGGCGTTGACTGAGGTTCAGTTGCCATAAAGAAGGTCATGAAGATGACGCTTCCTGTGAAGACATGAAATGCGATCCGCAAGAGGGGGTCTCCTCCCAGAGCCAGTCCAGTAATTGCCGCTAGCACTGTCATTGTTGTCAGAGTAGATATTATGATACGCCACTTGAATTTGAGCCAGTATGCAGCTATCGCACCTACAATGAGTACGACAATTCCACTTGCGCCGCCAATCCAGCCATGGGTTTGCCAGATCACAAGAGCCTGCGCGGGTGAGAGCTCAATACCAAGAATCGGCAGTACCTTACCACTGAAAATCCACATCGAATCTTGAAAGCCTTCAGCACTCAGAAGGTCTAGGCTGAGATGGTGTGGATGAAACAACATTCCAATGTCAAGAGAGTCTTCCAAGAAAATCATGAGTGAGAGCAGAATGAGAAGCAGTGTCTTCGATGCTGCAGCAGGGTTGAGGTATTTCCTGTCAAGAACGGCTCCCTGTCCATACTTGAACACCAGAATTGCAATCAAAGCCACGACAGCAGTGACTAGAAACGGACTGCTGATGGGCATAGCTAATCCGACTACTAATCCTGCAACCATCGGCGAACTCGGTGATTTGTACGTTGGTTTCATTCCCCGCCAGACCTGATAGTAGAATATCAGACCATGCACTAGAATAACGGTGACGACTGAAATCATAATGTGAAAGAGGGCATCAAGCCCCATCACAATGACAGATGCGAGGGCAATGAATGACATGGATAGAAACGTTCTGAACATTAACTTGTTCTTTGTGAAGCCCATCCACAGGTGTGGTGGTTCGGCCTTGACGTATTCCCCTGAGTTATGGGTTTCATTGTTCATCTATACTTCACCTATTACATAGCCATCAGATGAAGAAAGGAGTCTTTAAGTCCCTTGTCTACATGTCTTAAAGAGAAGAATCGGTGTTCAAGGCACCCAATTAGTCAGAACTTATTTTCATTTCAACTCGGGCTGCAGGAAGTCAACGTCTTGAATGCCTTCTTGAATTAATGCTCAAATTATCGAAATCTATGTCTTAGTGAATGAGAATACACGATTTGTTCTCACTAGAATTCAGGGAGCTCTTCATATCGATGACAGAATATCCAGTGATCGTCTTCTACTTCACGGTACTCAGGGACTTGTTCGACACAGATGTCTTTCTTGTACTGGCATCGCGTGTGGAAGGGACAGCCAGTTGGTGGGTTTGTCATGTCAGGAGGATTTCCTGGGATTCCACGGAGAATCAATCCCTTCTCCCTGATTCTGCGTATTATTTCCATTGATGGATTGCTCATGAGAAATGCCCTCGTAAATGGGTGGCCTGGGTTTTTCAGAATTGTCTCTGCGTCTGCGAATTCCATTATTCGTCCTGCCGACATGACAGCTATTCGATCTGCAGTTTCCGCCATGAGACCTTGGTCATTAGTAATGAGGAGCATAGTCAAATCGAGCTTCTCACGAACAAGATTGATAGCATCCATAATTCGCCCTTGAACTCCAACATCTAGCGCTGTTGTTGGTTCATCTGCTATGAGAATCTCAGGTTGCATTATGAGTGCCATGGCAATCAGAACTCGCTGGTCTTCACCCATGCTGAATTCCTTCGGTTTCAAGGCCTTGCGAATGTCTATATCTCCAATCTCTACAAGGTCCAGCGCTTGGAGTACCCGTCTAAGAACCTCTCTCTCATAAAGAACGCTTTCATCATCATGAGCCCATAGAGACTCGGCTGTCTGCAGTTGTATGTTTGTATATGGATTCAATGACTGCATTGTGCCTTGAGGAACGTACGTAATATCATTTCCTCTAATTTTCCTGAACGCTTCTTCATCGAGGGCGAGCAAGTCCTCTCCTTTGTACCAGATGTGACCTTCAACTCCCGGTAGCATCTCTCCAATGTCATTGGAAGTCTTGCCCTCTTTGCGAGCTTTCTCTCGTAGTTCCCAAAGCCTCTTGTTTTCTTTGTCGCCTGATGCTGAACCAAATTTGGCTGTCTTCTCAAATATGCCCAATATTGCCAGTGCCACAGAAGACTTGCCAGCGCCGGATTCTCCAAAGAGACCCACCGATTCGCCTCTCCTGATGCCAAATGATACATCATTCACAGCATGTACTAATCCACGCTTTGACGTATAGGCAGCACTTAGGTCTTCTATCCTGAGAATATAGTCATCAGCATCCTCTGGCATAATAAGACCAATGGAGCGTTACCAAAAATACTCTCCGAAACAAGCAGTTCAAACTGCTGATTGGATATCCTTACGATTCTGCGTGAATCACTACTCCACAATTGTGGCATTTGCCCGATTTTTCGCCAATCCAAATAATCTTAGAGAGATTCAATCGGCTGTTGCAGCAGGGGCAGGTCCTGGGAAAATGGATGGATTCGTTTTGAGTAGTGGAGTCCTCAGGCGCAGACAAGTCTGCAATGGCAGTAGTCATGAAGGTTCTGCGTGACCGCATATTGGATTTAGCGTATCGATAAGCAAAATACCCTCCAACCGCAAGCAAAATAGGCAGCAGAATTCCAATCCATATGAGAATAGAAACCAGCCAATCAAAACTGAGCTGGAGTGAATTGATGTTTAACAGAGGGAGAAATGAGATTGTATCTCCCTCCACTATTCATGATGCCGACTGATGCTTACTTCTCAATCTCAATCTCTGTTCCATTAACAAAGACCCGTTCCACCTTACTATAGAACTCAAAGGGATGTCCAGACCAAATTACTATGTCTGCGTCTTTGCCTTTCTCTAGTGATCCTACTCGTTTAGCTATGCCCAGAATTTCGGCTGGATTGATTGTCACACATTTCAAGGCATCGTCACGGCTCATGCCCAGTTTGATTACGTTCATGGGAAGTAGCGGGAAGTAATTCATGGGTGTGAGTGAATCTGTTTGAAGTGCAACCTTGACCCCTGCCTTATTGAGAATAACCGCTGTTTCAAAACCTCGTTCCCTTGTTTCTGGCTTGGACACCCAAAACATTGTTGGACCAATCACCGCCGGCACCTTTGACTTTGCAATGTGGTTTGCAATCTTATGGCCCTCTGTGCAATGAATTAGAACCAATCTAATATTGAATTCTTTAGCAAGTCGAATAATTGTGGCAATATCATCGGCACGATGGGCATGAGCATGTAACGGTATTTCCCGCTTCACCACCTTGGCAATCATTTCAAGTCCTAAGTCGCGTTTGGGTGGGGCTGGTGGTGCCTTGCCCTCTTCTTTTGCTTCTCTGGCTTTCGAGCCAAATGCCTTCCATTCATCCATGTAGTTCTGGGCGTCAGTAATTGTCTTTCGAAGCAAAGCAGCTATGCCCATTCGAGTTGAAGGCATCCTGCTATTGTCGCGGCCATGGACGCGCTTTGGATTTTCTCCTAGTGCGACTTTCAATCCCGATGGGGCCTGGAGAATCATGTCTTCAACGACATCGCTGCCAGTTGGCTTAATCACGAAAGCCTGACCACCAATGACATTTCCAGACCCTGGTCCTGTATTCAGTGAAGTGACTCCGCCCAGTAAAGCTTCACTGAGAGAGGGCTCATGAGGGTTGAAGCCGTCAATAGCTCTCATATGGGGTGTAGTTGCCTCAGTCATTTCATTGCCATCGCTTCCGGCCCATCCAATCGAACCATCGAAGAGACCCTGATGCGTATGGGCATCAATGAAACCAGGAAGAATGTATTTCCCTTCTGCATCGATTATCTCTGCATTCTTAGGGATTTTGACATCCTTTCCGACAGATCGTATTCTCTTATTGTCAAAAACCACGATTCCACCATCGATTTGCCCATTGATAGGACATAGGATTGTGCCATTTATGATTGCCTTCATAATCGCTCACAGAAACAGAGGATTCCTCATCAGAGAAAAGTGTTCTTGTTTATTCTGAACTCTAAATTCCGTTCAACACTGTATTGAAATACTTGTACATGCATATGGAAGGTATGGCAGATGGATGTACCATAGGGGCGCTCGATGTTGATGAAAAGCGCTTCCTGTTCAAGAATCGCGATTTAGTCTATTCGGACTTTAAAGACACCGCCAAATTTGATGATGAAGCTTTTCTAGTAACAGGTCTGGACATCGCAGTTGGAAGACCCACCGGTGCATCTATTGGTATCAACAGCCATGGTGTGATGATTGCCAGTGCTACGGTATTAATCTCGGAGGATCCCCCTTATGATGACCTTCTTGAATCGCTCTTGAGAGAAGCAAAATCACTGAGCGAGGCAATCCGTATCGTGCGAGATGATTTGAACAGCGGATCTGAGTATCAGTGGTGCAACTTTGTGATTTCTGATTCTGGGAATGTGGGTGTTGTTGAAATCGGAGATAGTAAGATGGCTGAGGAGAGCGATGTTAGAATGGTGGTGAGAACCAACCATCATCTGAAGCTCCCCACCTCGAACCACATAGAATCCGCACCAGCTGAAATGAGAGAAGCTGGGGGGTCACTGACGTCAAGTCAACACAGGCTGCAGGTGGCGTGTAGAATGCTGGAGGGGGCTGAGGACCTTTCGGACATCAGCAAGATACTCAGTTCACATTCTGAAGATAGGGGGTTTGACTCAATCTGTCGGCATTATGACCCAAATGGGGACACATTTCGGGGAATGACCTCGTACTCTTACATATTAGAATCTCTTGAGTCTGAGGACGGTCCAGAGTACGCAATCCACGTTGCGAGGGGAAATCCCTGCGAATCGGCTTACCGGACCATAGAAATTGATTTTGCAGGTACGTCTGCTGAAAAGGAGAGGCTCGTTTCTGGTTTTCCGTAGGCTGAAGAGCATCGACGCATCTACAGTCGGATATATCAGATAGAATTAATCAACACACTCTTAGAAAAGTGGTCGATTCATTATGACATCAGAAAAGATCCGTAATGCCCTGAAAGGGGTTGCAGTTACAACAGCGACACCATTTACTGAAGACCTATCCAATATAGATTTGCATGGCTTGGAGGGAAATCTCCGATTCTTATCAAAACATGGTATCTCCTTGTTTGTTCCGTGTGGCAATACAGGAGAATACTATTCTCTGTCTGATGAAGAGTGGGAGTCAGTCGTTGAAACCACAATTGAATCTACGAGCAATGATGCTTGTGTATTGGCTGGAGCAGGAGGGTCAATCAATACTGCTCTGAACCAGACAAAAATTGCTAGTGAACTCGGTGCTGATGGCATTATGATTATGTATCCTCGGCATGTGTTTGCCTCGGCTGAGGGGTTACTCAACTATTGCCAGAAAATCATTGACGCTGCTAATGAAATTGGAGTTGTGTTGTACAAGAAAGGAGGTCTAATGACTGATGCAGTGTTGGCATCTCTCATCAAGAATGACAATCTTGTTGGAGTGAAATATGCACATGGCAGGATAGTGGACTTCGCAAAAACGGTGCAAGACCTTGGGAACGACGTAGTTTGGTCTTGTGGAACAGCAGAGCGATTTGCACCATTCTTTTGGCTTGCTGGGGCAGAGGGTTTCACATCAGGTCTTGGAAACTTCGCGCCAGAAATATCTGTTCAAATGCTCGAAGCGCTGAAAGGTGCTGATTACTCTACTGCAATGGAGATACAACGCAAGATAACTCCCTTGGAATACCTCCGCGAAGGGAGGGGCAAAGCAAACAATGTTCCCGTGGTGAAAGCAGCATTAGATTATGTTGGATTAACTGGCGGTAGATGCCGAGCTCCCATCCATCCACTCAGAATCAATGAAAAGAGAGAAGTCTTAGAAGTAGTTGAATCCTGGAATCTATCAAAAGATCGGTGAAGCATTCTAATCGTACATTTCAATGAGATGAGAGACCCAACCGGCGGCTCTTGAGATTGCAAACAGGTCAGTGTTTAATTCAGGCGAAATGCCGAATGAAGTATAGACCGCCGCATTGTAAAGATCAAGATTTGGATGGACTATAACACCCTTGGAATCCAGAATGACTTCTGCGCCTATCACGGCTACACTATTCGCCATTTCATACATCCAGTAGTTATCGGTTCCCTCGGTTCTTCGTTGGAGAATATCTTCTAAGATTTTGGCTCGCGGGTCAATGGTTTCGTATATCCTGTGCCCCATCCCGAAAATTCTCTTCCCGTCTTCCAATCTTTTTTCAAGTGCCTTTCTCACAGAACTTGCTTGGTGGAGTTCTTGCAACATCTTGAATGACTCATAACCTGCACCATGGTGAAGAGGGTCGATATGGTGTGTCAAGGCTTCTTCTAAGGCCTGGTATGCATTTTTTGTTTCCTTGAATTTTCTTTTAAGAGCGGACAATGAGGGGTTATCAGGATCATCCATATGGAGAATCAGGCAAGCTTCAAAATCGTGTAAATCTTCTTCTGAATTCGAATTTGGTGCAAGTAGATTCAACACGTGCTGAGCATGTTTCACGGAATTAGTATGTTGTTTATCAGCGACGGGAATTGATTTCATATTAGTCAATGCTACATAATCTGGGAGTACTGCAACAAACTGGAACGCTTTATCCTTTCTTGTCAGGCTCGATTCATTATTTACTCTGGATAGGTAGGAAGGAACAGTTTCAATCGACTTGATTTCAGTTTCTTGTATATTTGAATGTATCACCTTGATTCTTTGTCGCAACGAGGAGAGATAGTCGATAAAGCCCTCGAGCTCGCTCCCATCTGGGAGCCTACCATATGTTAGCAAAAAGAATGCTTCCTCGAATGAGTATTTCATTGCAATATCTGTTGCATCGTGTCCCCTATACAGGAGCTTTCCTTCTTTCAAATCGATTTCACTGATTTCTGCAAACAACCTTTGGCACGGCTTCCTTCTCCTCTTTTGAGAAACATTTTCTGATATGAAGACATCGGATCGATATTTCTCAGAAACCACAAGTATGGAACGGAAGCAAACAATGGATGCTGAAACTAAGATTTGATTTCACAAGACATATAGGCATGAGATACTTTTCCTTAAATAACACGCAGAAAGGTGTTTCAGTTTAATGACAGTACGTTTGGCTATCAATGGCTTTGGACGGATAGGAAGAAGGTTTGCAGCTCTTGGCCTGAAGTCAAAGCATTTTGAAATAGTTGCAATTAATGACTTGGCGGATGCAGAAACTCTCACACATCTGTTCAAGTATGACACGGTGTTTGGAAAGCACGATGGAACCGTTGAATATGCAGATGGACACATCATCATTGACGGACACAAAATCAAGATGCTTTCAGAAAGAGACCCAGCTAAATTGCCTTGGAAAGAAATGAAGGTCGATATTGTAATTGAATCGACCGGCATTTTTAGGAAGAAGGCGGATGCAGAGAAGCATCTTGAGGCTGGAGCAAAGAAGGTATTAATCAGCGCTCCGGGCAAGAGTCCAATGCGAACCATCGTCCTCGGCGTCAATGAAGATGAATATGAACCGGAGAATGACCATGTTATATCCAACGCGTCGTGCACAACCAATTGTCTTACGCCAGTTGCTAAGGTCCTACACGAGGAGTTCGGAATCAAGAAGGGACTTATGACAACTACTCATGCAGTCACAACAAGTCAAAGCATTCTTGACCTTCCACATAAAGACCTTAGGAGAGCAAGAGCTGCAGGATGGAACATCATTCCGACGACAACTGGAGCTGCCAAAGCCACCGCACTGGTGTATCCTGAAATGGACGGTAGGCTTGACGCTATGGCGATGAGAGTACCCGTGATGGATGGATCGGTGGTTGATTTGACAGCCGTTCTCGAAAAGGAAGTCACGCTGGATGAAGTTAACAAGGCATTCAAGAAGGCTGCAGAGGGAGAGCTCAAGGGTATTCTTGAATATGTGGATGAACCCATTGTTTCATCTGACATCATCGGCGATACGCATTCAAGCATCTATGACTCACTGGCGACAATTGTTATGGGTGATCTGGTCAAGGTCCTTTCATGGTATGACAATGAAGCTGGCTATGCGATGCGCATGGTCGACCTTGCAGAATATGTGGCAGACAAACTGTGAGATACTGATAGGATAACTCAGTGCATTGCGAAGAGGGTGCGACATAGCTGCCCTCTTCTATTCCTTTTCTCAGCCTAGTACTTCACGCAACCGAATAGTACTAAGTATTCACTCCACTAGCTTGAACGCACTGATTTCCATTCTAGCCTTATTCTTCTTAGGAATGGAACAATTTAACAAGGTAAAATGGTGGGCACTCTATCGATTGTGCGTATTATTCCTAACAGCTGCTGGTTTTGCGAACAGATGAGAACTATTCCAATAATTTGGGATTATAGACCTGTCTTTGAAGTTGGAAGCAAAAGAGTTTCAAGCGACCGAGTAGCGATGGTATTAGGTGAAAACCCAATTATGAGTGACCATTCCCAGCATCTTTGTGAATACTCGCGACATCATGGCGTGGAAGAAATGCGAGAACGCATCAAGAATCCAAAGTGGATTTGTGAAGTCTGTGGCAGGGCTGCCAACAAAAAGGAATTCCTCTGTCGTCCAGTGAAAATGTAGGATGCATAGATTTACAAAAAAGGGCTGAACCTGCTTTCCAACACCTGATAGGAGCATTTTTCTTTTGCCCTATGCTTCAGTATGCCTGATCAATATGTCTGAGAAGGTTTTTTCCTATATTGATGGTCACGTTGATGATGCTGTAAATGATTTGGCTGAGTTCTGTTCAATTCCCTCTGTTGCCGCAAAGGGGGAGCACATGCTTGATGCTGCCAATTTGGTGAAATCATGGCTTGATTCCCTAGGACTTGAAACCGCGCTCCATGAAACTTCAGGTTTCCCGGTGATAACTGGCGAAATGAATGTGCATGCAGAGCGCACACTCTTATTCTATGACCATTATGATGTTCAGCCCGCTGAACCCTTTGATCTTTGGAATTCTCCTCCCTTTGAGCTAAGTCGAAGAAACGGAAGGCTCTATGCAAGAGGAGTAGCTGACAACAAGGGGGATATTGTTACCCGCATTTGGGCTTTGAAGGCATTCATTGAATCGGACGTTGAGATACCTGTAAACATCAAATTTGTCATTGAGGGGGAGGAGGAGATCGGAAGCCCTCACCTGCATGAATTCGTGAGTGAGAATGAAGATTTCATTAAGGCTGATGGTGGCATTTGGGAATTTGGCGGCTCTGGAATTGATGGCTTTCAAGAAGCGTGGCTCGGGTTGAAGGGCCTTCTCTACGTTCAGCTTGAAATAAATAAACTGAGGATGGATTCACATTCAGCAAATGCATGCGTGTTGCCTTCTGCTCCTTACAGACTAGTATGGGCGCTTAATTCGTTAAAGAATAAAGACGGGGAGATACTCATTGACGGCTTCTATGATGATGTCAACACACTGTCAGACGCCGAATTGGAGGCAATCAGAAATATTGAGCTGCATGAGGATGATGTAAGGGAGTACTATGATATTGACCAGTTCGTTAACGGATTGGAAGGTCAAGCCCTGAAGATGGAGTTCTACAACGGACCTACCTGTAACATATGTGGTATAGGGAGCGGCTGGCAAGGTGAAGGATCAAAGACGGTCTTGCCAGCAGAAGCAATGGCGAAGGTTGATTTTCGATTGGTGGAATCCATGGATCCACAGGACATACTCTTGAAGCTCCGTAAGCACCTCGATTCCAACGGATTCTCGGATATCGAAATCGCTTGGCATGATGGGTATCCTGCGGCAAAGACGCCTGTTAATCATCCATTTGTGGAGATTGTCAATTCTGCAAATAGGAAAGCATTCGGTCATGATATCCGAATACAGCCCACTAGCCCGGGTTCAGGTCCTCTTCACCTATTCAAAGACCACGTTCCGATGGTTTCCATCGGCTGTTCAGATTTCTATTCGCGGGCACACTCACCTGATGAAACAGTCACAATAGAAAACTTCCGCAAGAGTATCAAACGGATTGTTGCCTTAATTGAAGAGATGGATACTTCTTTTGATTGATAGATCTCCGGTTTTGTATTTGAACTGCAGTCATAGACTGGTAAAACTTGTATGACAATCATACTGTCTGGGAAAAGCAGCCAGAACGAGAGCAGAAGTGAGGTTGCGAAAAATGGTATGCAGGCACCAGTATGGCCTTGTCCCGAGGTAGGTGTCTTTGTGGGTTAGAAGAGTGTTTGTTGTAGAATCTTGCCTTCAAATGTCAAATTGGTTACCGGAACTAATTAGCGAAATATTCGGAGGAAGTATAATACAAGCACTCGACAACGATTAGGGCAGAGACGGTCTCAGCTTCAATCCTTTCTCCCACTCCACCTCAAAACTGTATGACAATACAAATTCCTCATTTGGCTGGACCTCCAAATGCCACTCCAAGACTCCTAGTTCCTGCTTTTCTGGGAAGGGATCAGACTGCTTAAGCTCCACATCAACCTTCTCTGATGAGCTGTGGGGAATCCTATCTACTACTCGAATTGGTCTCTCTCTCTTTGCGTATGAATTAATTTTTAGTTCATATCTGTATTCGCGGCGGGTGTTCCCTCTAGTCAAACCTGCCTTCTCAGTTTCCTTTGTCTTCAGGATTTTTTCGCATTTGACATCATATGTAACTCTTGTGCCAATTGCTATCTTTTCGCCCGGTGCGACGATATCCATTGTTGTTTCCCCAATGAAATCGCCATCCTCGTAAATCCTTGCCTTTCCAGGTAAGAGCATCGAATTGCCAATTTTGACCTCATTTTGGGCTACTGGTTCTGCCATGGCATATGCATTCCAGAAGTAAATGAGCTGAGATGAGAGTTCTTCTTTTGTCAGCGTTACGGGGCTCGAATCAACATCGGATAGAACAGTTAACCTTCCAGGTATGTCATACTGCACGATACCTCCTAACGTTTGAGAGGCTTCTGCATATTTTGGTCTCAATGTATCATCACTAACCGACACGTCCATCAGCGAGGTTTCTCTTGCCATCCCAAATCCTGCCTTGTCAGTTCTGGGTGGTGCAGCTTCATATGCTCTAGTAGCAACATCGACATAGTACGGTTGAGGTTGGATTGCCTGCACAGGTCGCATTGATGCTGTTGAAACTGTTAGGTCCGTATCAATCCAATCTTCTAGGCTTTGATTGAGAACATTGGCGATTCTTTTGACTGTAGCCTTTTCATCAGTGAGGTCGATATCATATACAGGTTCCCACTGGGCGAATTTGTGTACGTAGGATATCTCCAAATTTACAGAAGTTTCCGTAGCGGCTTCGAACAAAATCCGGACCATTGTTTCTGTTTCAGTTCTTCTTGCTGCTCCCACCCTATTGATATTAGCATTGACTGCGTGGATTTTAGCTTCAACATCTTCCAACTCATACCCTAAGTCTCGTATTTTCTTCTTAGCTTCTCCAAGTGCATTTATGATAAAGCTCTGGCTCTTCTCCAATGTTTCAAGAGGCGTATCTTTGAGCGGATGCCATTTACCGAATTCGCTAGAGAAATGCCCCAAGATATCTCTGAGGTACTTCACCCTTTCTTGTTGAGTCGATATCCTATCAACAATGCCTTTCTTCTCTTCTTCAAGCGAATCCAACTCCTTCCTCAATTCTCCTATCTCATTCTTAGGCTCGAATGTCTTGGTCACTTTTTTAGCATCGACGCTTTTCAATCTGGCATGACCCTTGCCCTTCACGCGGAAACTATCTTTTTCTGCATACTTGGAGATATTGCCAACCCTAACGGTGTGCTGTCCAGGTTTCAAGTCTATTTTGCCAATTCGCGTGACCTTGGCTCCATCTCGGAATACAATCACTCTGTCGATTTTTGTTTCACACTCTATCATCAGTATCCACTCCTATGGCAACGGGGGCACAATGACCGTTTCCTTCTCCCACGTCACTTTGTACCCGTATTCGATTGATTTGGAGGCTCCCTCTTCCATCTCCAATTCCCATTCAAGAATGCCAAGTTCTGATGTCTTTGGTTTGGGCTCTGTGTCCAGAATCTCAATTTCTATTGATGGGTTGAAACTATGCGGAATTCTATCCTTTACAGTAACCTTGATCGTCCTCTCTGCAAAATTCTCAAGGCTTAGAGTATATCCATAGTTCTGTTGAATTTTCCCTCTAGCTAACCCTGATTTCTGAATCTGCTTCTTTACGAGTTTCTTCTCCCCCTTAACTTTGTTCGCAATTCTGGTGCCAATCTTGAACTTCTCACGCGGGGCTATTTGTGGAATTGTTGTTTCGCCCACCAAATCATTTTCCTCATAGACTTTCGCCTCGCCTGGCAAAATCAAGTGAGATCCGTTTGTCACTTCGTTCTGCGCAACAACATATGCCATCTCATCGGCATACCAGAAGTATGTTGTTAACGAATCCAGCTCTTCTTCCGACAAAGCAACAGGATGCTTGTTTCCGTCAGATGGAATTGATATGGCATCTGGTACGTCATAAACTGAAATTCCCGATACTGTTTCACTAGATTCAGCAAAGGTTTCCTCTAACTCAGGCGGTGGACTTGGAGGGGGAGCTCCAGCCGATTCCTCTAAAGGTGCCGGTTCAGCGGCGGCAGCTGGTGCCCTTCTCATACTTCTTTTTGCTCTTTCCTTTCTAGCCCTAATGGCTTCAGGGTCATATGCTGTTATATACAGAGGAGTGCCTTCTATTGCATGTGCAGGTGTAGCTGTCGCTGTTGATACCCTTAAGCCTATGTCTTTCCAAACCTCCCCAGTACTATTGCGGATAAGACCCATTCTTCTTATTATGCATGAGTCCCGTCCAACATTGATATCATAACTTGGGGTCCAGCTCGCACTAGCCGTCTGGTAAGCGAGTTCGAGCTGAATGGTTCCTTTTTCTTCAGCCTCCAAATCTATATCTACATCATAGAATGTCTCTGTTCTTCGTTCACTGTTGATTTTTCCAATCTCTGCTTCCAATATCTCAATTTCCGTTTGAATATCCCGCTGCTTTTTGCTCAAATCTCTCAGCTTCTTCCTCGCTTTGGATTTCACTTCTGAACTCTTAGAGTCGATATTCTCCAGCTGGGAAATATCCGTTTCATTTGCTGCCAAAATAGTACCATAGGTTTCTGAAAAATCATCCAATAACTGCTGCATGCTGGAGATTTTCAGATTTTCAATTTCTATTTCGTCATCTAGTGCTATCAGCCTTCGCCGCAACTCCTTTAATCTGGAATAGATATGTTCAATATCCTTTTCGGGTTCAAACACTCGATCCTTTCTTTGTACGTCAAGGGCGACAATGTGTGCCTTCCCACGTCCATCAACACGGAAACTATCTTCAATTGCTGAGGAAGATATCTCACCAACTCTAATCTTTAGATCCCCAGGTTCTACTTCCACTGAACCTGCTCTTGTCACTCTAGCTCCATTTCTGAATACTGTGACTTTGGATATTGAGGTATCTAATTCCATCATGACTAATCTCCGATGTGGAGTGGGAAATACCCTCATTTATTCTTTGAGTAGAATCATTGAATTCGCCAAAACTTGCTCAAAAACAATGTCTATCCCTTCCTGACCTTGTGACAACTAAACTTTTCAGCATGCGAAAGCTTTGAATTGATGTATTCTTGAATTACATTTCAAGAAGAATGCACGCATCTGAAGGCTGTGAGAAGCAAAAATGACCACCCGCATCTTTATCGTTGATGACGAACCGAGAGTAGCAGAAATCCTCGAAACTTACCTCAAAAAGGAAATACCGGATATTGAAGTCATCTGTGCTTCCGATGGTAAGGATGCTGTGGAGAAAATGGCCACTATGCTTGCAGATGATATAACTCCAGACATGACTCTAATGGACCTCAGGATGCCCATCATGGACGGTATAGAATCAAGCAAGCAATTGTCAGAAATGGGTGTTGCAAATATCCATATTCTTACCGCCCATATAGACCCCGAGTTGAAAAAAATAGCTATCACAGTGGGGGCCGAAGGCGTGATCGATAAATCCGATGGTTATTCGAAGATTGCTGAGCGGCTTGCTTCCATGGTGCAAGGAAAGAAATAATCAAAGGAAATCCTACTTCTTTGCATTGCAAAAAAAATTGCTTTCTCCTAGATTGTCGTTGTTCATCTCTGAGATGAGCATGGACATGTCTAATTCATCGTACCTATTGGAAAAAAATGAAAGGCGAAACCCGGGACAATGCCCGGATGTATTTATCATGTAACAGGTTCCGACTAGTCAGAGATTTTCTCGAAGTCGTCCTTGCCTGCACCGCACATTGGACAGACCCAATCGTCGGGTATGTCTTCAAACTTGGTTCCTGGTTCCACTCCGCTGTCAGGATCTCCCTTTTCTTCGTCGTAGATCCAGCCACAGACTAAACATTCCCATTTTGCCATTTGTGATTCACCGTTATGTTTGCTAATGCCTCTTTTCTAGGGCAATAGTCACTCCCTCCGAATACAGATAGCGGATAAAAGCCTTCGGATGGGCCGAAAGCGAAACTCTTGGATTCGAACAGCAAGCGCTTTTACTGCTCATCAGCTTCGTGTTCCGTTTCCAGAGATTCCTGCTCTTCTGTTTCTGCAGGTTCCTCTTCTTCCACTAATGGTGGTTCCTCGCCTTCAGTTTCATCCATATCAGGGAATTCTTCAGCCATATCTTCTTCTGTAGGTGGTACCTCTTCAACTCCCAATTCCTGTTCTGTAGGAGGTGCCCCTTCAGCCTCCAATTCCTCTACCTCTTCGTCTACACCAACTACCTCCATCTCTTCGGGCGTTCCAGGCATTTCTTGTGCCTTTCTAACTCTGTAGATGAATCGAATCTCCATCAGAAGAGCAATCAATGGGAAGATGAGAAGCTTGACACCGTCCCCTAGGCCGCCCTGTGACGGTCCTGCAAGGATACTGAATGTGACATCAACGAACATGAATCCCGAGGCGAGAAAGAATGTAAGTGTTGCAGCGGCTTCTTTTGATATCTTTAGTCGGGTGTCCATATCTGCTCTGCTGGCGAGGGTCTGTCCTACGGAGCTCATCGTGTACAGAATGAAAAAGATGGTGACTGCTAGACTGACAAGGTCAATACCTGGCTGAAATCCTTTCAGCACATTGTAGGTGAAATATGCGGAATAGACGGAGATGAATATACTAAGCAGAACAATATTCGCCGCATGTGGCTTGTTTCGCTCCCAGGCCACAATCACACCGTTCAGAAAGTTGAAACCAAGTGCAAGCAGCATTCCAAGTATTCCGAAAAACAATGCTGATGTGTATGGTGGAAAGAGTACGGCTGGATTCACAAATAGAACCGTGTACACAAAGGCACCAATGATGGCAACATAGTTGAAAATATTTGCAGTACCAAATAGAAATGTGGTGAGTTTCGATGCCTTATCCATTTGAACTCCGCTTGCGTAGGTTAGTGATGTTCGAGCAGAGAAATAGGATTGGAAGCCAATCCATCCGACAAAAGCGATTCCAATGTAAATGAAGCTGAATATGGGAAATGCGAACATTATGAGTATGAATAGTAGGACTCCGCTGGCAATAATCCATGGTATGAATCTTATGAGTGACGCGCTGTATGACTCTTCACTCGCCACGAATCTCTGAAAACCCGCGAATGAAACAAAAAATGTCAGCATGAAAAACGTCGGAAAAATGCCCCAGATTAATGAAACAAATAATCCGAATCCCGCGAAATAGCCTCCTATTTGCTCCCATAGTGTAATTAGAACAGCTCCCGCAAAAAAGACAATCGTCAGCCATTTTAGTCGCTTCGACTCAAAGAACATTTTCAAACCATTTATGAACTTGGTAATCATTGGAATCTCCATTATTTTTACCTCCTGATTGGTGCTTCTAGAATAACAGAGGTTCTATTTATTCTTGAGCACGTATAACATTTCTGCTTCCAAAGTGTCTTTAATCTTCGGTTTTTCAATTAGGTGCGCCACACGGTTGCCAGAATCATCGATAAACTCAAACCATGGGATAGCGGTAACGTTCCACTCTTCAATCTCAGGCGGAGAAGGGGGAATCTTCCATTGGTGATCTTGGTCAAGAGGTGCAGTCTTGATTTTGTTGAATATTCTAACTTCAATGCCGATTCGTTCCACAAGATGCTTGACGACTGGCATTGCGATCTTACAATCTCCACACCATGCAGCACTAAAGACAACAGTTGTGATATTCTTCATTTCATCCCGAAGCGCCTGCACCACATCGCCATTCAATTCGTATTCACCGTACATTTCCAGAACGATATCTCGATTCTTATCATCTAATGACTCGATATATTCATCCACAGAAATCGTTCTTTCTCTAATATCTTTCAGGTCAACCATAATCATACCTTTAACCGGAGCATGCACTAAAGCGTTTTCATACCCATAAGAAGGCCAATTCAAGGGGCCATTCGATAGATTAACGTTTGTTCGTGAATGAATTATAAGGTACCGTTGCCATGAAGGAGAGTACATATCTGAAAGCTTTCTTGGATTTGAATTCGATGACTGCGCAAGTCTACAAAACACTGGTCATGGGCCCTCGAAATGTAGGCAAGACCTCTCTCATTCAACGATACTTGAGAGATGATTTCAACGAATCCTATACTGCAACTGTCGGTGTAGGCATGAACATTGCCAGTTTCGAATTTCCTGAAGGCAAGGTTGTACTCAGTGTCGTCGATCTAGGTGGACAGCATTCCTTTGCAGCTCTCCGGAATAGATTCTATGCGGGATCTCATCATGTAATTCTCGTTTTTGATGTCACTGAACGAGCAACGTTCGACGACATCCCAGAATGGTTTGATAATCTGGCTGAGAGTGTCTGTATCTCCGGAGCAATGACAATACCGGGGTCTCTTGTTGCCAACAAGATTGACTTGGAGGCGCGAAGAGATGTTTCCAAGAAAGAAGTGGAGAATCTAGCGAGTATCCTCTCACTAAAATACTTCGAAACTAGTGCGAAGGAAGGTACTAATGTCAGTGAGTTGTTCTTTCATGCTGCCGCGTCTTGTCATGAGGCTTCAACTCGACGTTCATGATTTTCTTTGGCAATTTGCCCCAAACGGGCTCACCAGTAATATGATTGAGGTCACTCTGATGAGCCTTATTATGCTTTCATTGTGTAGCCGCTGACATTCTGCAATTCTCTACCTTCACGGTTGGAATAAATGTAGGAATTCCCACTTCCCACCAGTACACCTGCTTCCGGTCTTTTCCCATGGCAATGATGTTTGAGAACATTCTAAGGGTATTATCACTGATCCGTAGGTTCTTGATTGGTTTCATCTCCCCATCCTCAATAAGAAACATGGCGTCTCTCGGAATTGTGGAGAATTCACCTGTCTGATAATTCTGGAATCGGGTGTACCAGTTACAAGTCACATATATCGTGGGTTTGTTGGTTTCGATCATCTCATCAAATGAATGCTCGCCTTCATTGAAGACGATATTTGTGTAAGTGGGCAAAAGCATCTTCAAGCCCGACCCCCATGATATTATCCCAGAATTACCTGTCGTTTCAGTTTCATACATCTTTGCGGTGCTTGTGTTATGAACTAGGTTCTTCAATACACCCGCTTCAATGATTGGAGTCTTCTGTGTGGGGGTCCCTTCAAAATCGAAGGCACTGCTCCCGAGACCCTGTGGAATCCTGGGATCATCGACTGCATTGACATATTCAGGTGCTAGTTGCTCACCCATCTTATCACCAAGGGGAGACATCCCAATCATTATCATGAATGGATTGGCTGAGGTTGGGATTATGCCAACTACATCAGCCGCCACAGTAGGACTGAGAATCAAATCATATATCCCTGGTTCTCCCTGTACTGCACCATCTGCTTTCTTTGATAGCCCTCCGGCTTGCTTCCCAGCTGCTATCATTTTGGACTCGGATTGCGAGGGTATAGTTCCACAGAAGAGCCCTTGACCAGAATAGTCCAGTTCGTCCTGAAACGCTCTGACATTAAGATCAAATTGGGTACTCTGCGATGCCCCTTCAGGACCATAGCTCGAGCGGAAGAATGCATGCTCTTTGGAGAGCTTCAAAGCTCCCGCCACTCGCTTTGCTCCCTCCTCCAGCGCGGCATCGATTGTAGAGTTGATTACACGAGGCGCTTTCTCTACAAAGGCATCGTAGTTCTCATCGTAGTTCGTTTCAATAACGTCATACTCGTGAACCTTATCTTCAACACCCGCAAACACCATTGATTCGGGTAGCATCTTGGTGAACTTCACCATGTCATCAATAAGGGGATTGATGTCCTCTTTCTTCGAGATTGACCGTTCAGTGAAACCGGTCTTGTTTCCTTCAAGAATCAGAAACACCTTGAGTGTAAGAGTTTCCCACTGTTTGGCTATATCGATGGAATTTCGAGAGAATCTGACCTGCGAGCCAGAGTTAATTTCTCCTTTTACGATCAAACCTTCTGTCTTCTTCTCGGCGTAAGTAATCGCTTCATCAACAAAACCCCTCATATTCTCCAATGCAGTCATTAGCCAACACCTCCAAGTCGAATATTGCGGAATCGGATTTCTCCGCCTCCGGCATACACAGGGATCCCTTGCATGGGGTCACTCTTTCCGCATGTCCCTGGAAATTCAAATTTTAGATTCTTCGAAATTGCATCAACGGAGCTGAGTAGTCCAACGCTGGTTGTTTCCAAAACAGGTCTTCTGACCATTATTTCAGTTAGTTCTCCTTCTCTGATCAGGTATGCCTCCGAACCTGAATATTTCGACTGATAACGTCTGTCGTCTATATTCCACTCCTGAAAGCTCCTCATGTACACGCCAAGTTTTACATCTTCAACCAGGTCCTCGAATGAGTGGTCTCCTGGCTCGAAGAATGTATTTGCCATTCGTATTATTGGCTCTCTTTCAAATCCAGTTGAACGAGCAGCACCGTTACTTCCCATCCCAAACTTCTGACCAAATTCGCGATTCAGCAAAGGTTCGTTGATTATTCCTTCTTTGATAAGTACCCGCTTTCTCGCTTTGACACACTCGTCATCAAAAAGATAGAATCCACTTGTGTTTGGGATTGTTGGGTCCTCAGAAACAGTCACGACCTCCGAGCCTACGCGGGACTCGCCAATCTCTAAATCTCTCCAAAAGCTCTCGCCAGCTTGTGCCCCCTCTCGACCCATGATACGATCTCCTTCGGATGGATGACCCACGTTTTCGTGAGCTATTATGCCTGCAACTTCATGACCGAAAATCATGTCTACTGGTTGCTCCATCAATTCATTGACCTTCTCTGCCTTGTCCGCCGTTTTCTTGAGACGAGCTACTTCGTCAGCCAGATTGTCAACAACATGTCCTTCATCGAGTCGTTCCCAGCCACCTGCTTGTGTGAAATCAATCATTCTTTGTTCGGAACCATGTTTTCCCTTGGCTGTAAGGAGAACAAAGACTTGGAGATATGAGAGAGTTCCAGATATCTGCGAGCCCTCACTCGTTACAATATATTTCTCCATTTCTTTAGGATTGAAGAGCAAAGTATATTGAGCTAGCCCCTTCATTTGTTCATTAAGCGTGTCTGCAGTTTCCATCAATGTGTCCATATCGATATCGCGCAATCGGGTCTTGATTTCAACGGACCAATTTGCAGTATTTGACACTGGCTCACCCAAATCAATGGGCTCTTCCCTTTGTGAATTCTTTGCCATCTTGAAGGCGGTAGATATCGCAGTCTTTGCCAAATCCTCCTCCAGCCTGTCAAAAGAGGCAAAACCCATTCCGCCATTTACGAGTACCCTTACACCTATTCCAGAAGAAGGTTCCATTCCTCCGGAAATTGGTTCTCCGTTTCGATATGCCAGGCCTCTGGCATACTGTTCAACAAAGCGAGCTTCTACATAATCTGCGCCGAGGTCCTGTCCATAGGACACGCACATCTCAGCCAGATCCTTTCCATCGGTCAATATGATGCCTCACTCCGAGTGAGTGTTCTTCCTACAAGATAAAGACTGCGGACAAAACAATAGATTCTTTGCTTTGTGTTTGCAGTACTGCCTATTCATGTATGAAGGAATGTGTGTGAATGAGGAACATAGAGGAGATAGAACGAAGTAAATGGACATTTCTATTCTTGTTCTTGGTAGCAGACTTGGCTCAGATTCTATTTGTATCTCTTATAGCTTTAGATGACCAGAATCCATTCTTGATTTCCCTTGATATTATGCAAAAGTCACCTCTTACCTCACTTTCTCTGTTTGTTTCGATTTCTCTTCTTCAATTATTCTTGTTATACATGGTTGTTGGCTCCATGCTTCGAAAAAGAAGGATGAAAATGATTTATCCGGAACGAAGCGACCCCGAGAAATGGGATTCTAGGTATTCACAGGATGAGCTCGTGTCTTGGACAAGAGGACTAGCTGAAAGGAGCGAGGTGACCGTGGATCGAATCTATGTAATGGAATCCCCTATGCCAAATGCTTTCACCTTTAGCCTTCCTCTCTTGGGCTCTATCGTGGTGCTCTATAGCAATTTGATGGACCTATTGAAGCCAGAAGAAGTCAAATCGATAATAACGCATGAGCTTGGTCACATTCGAAACAATGATTCACCTATTCAAATCCTATTGCGAATGCCATCCTTCTTCGTTCACTCAATTTACTTGTACATATATCTCAGACTTGGACTTGGAATTGCATCTGCCATGCTTGTGAATTTCAATCCATTCATTGCTGGAGTTAGGTTTTTCATTCTCCTCTGTTTCATTGGTCTCTCTCGCCTCATGATGACTATTTCCCTCGTTCTTCTTCAACGATCTTCTCGCGATGCAGAGCTACTGTGTGACTATCACGCCGCGAAGGTCATGGGGGTTCGCCCAACCATCAATGCATTGATTCGACTTGGACAGCGCGTAGAAGCAATCTCTGCTTTGGTTGATGAGGTTAAGTGGCTGGAATCACTGAATCCTGAGCGTAGGAAACCTATAGACCAGAGTGATCTTGAGAAGATGATATTGGCCTACCCCCTAGATGGCATTGATGAAAACAATGCTCGTGAAGTCGCGCCTGAACTCTTTCTTACTAGGAAGCTGAAACATATGCGAGAAACGTATGGTATCTCTCTGAGCGATGAGCAGATTAAGGAGGCTGTCAGGCCGGCTATTGAGTCTCTGACTCGGCAGCGGAAAGAACAGAAATCAGAAGAACCGAAACCTGGTAGTGGAACTGTTGAATGGCGAGATGCAGACTTGGACTCTGATGAACGTCTCTCGGAGAAAGAGATTGGTAATCTTGTTGAGCTGCTGAGGGCCAATCCTGATAGTGTGATGTTTGAGACCGAAGTGGGCGCCAAGATTCTGCTTCTCAGTCACCCAGATTTCAAAAGGCGGATCCTCCAACTATATGAGATATTCCCCCAGTAGTGAGACATTTTGCCCCTCACTTATTTCACTGAAGATGTTGAGTTTGGCAAATAATTCCCTTTGTCCTCATTATTCTTGAATGAGTTGATTCTTCTAGCTAAGGGGAGAGTGCCATAAAATTCATCAAATATGCGTTTTATTCAATTGTGGGCTAGTGTCCAGAATACTTATTACAAATGCTGAAAATTTCGTACGTGACGTGCGAGGAGTTCCATGCCTTCATTTGCAACACCATCAAAGATAGTCTTACTTTTTGCAATCTTTCTGATTCTAGCTACATTCTCTCCAATAGCACAGCCAGCTGAAACAGAACAGAACAGAACACTGGAAACACCGTCACATCCCAACATAGGATTTAGTGTTAGTGATGCTAGTGGCGATGTATATGACGGGTCCGGCGACTGGATTATTACTCAGCCAACTGTTTATACTGATAATCACAGCATAGTAGTCAATGGTGATGTGTTAATTCAAAGCGGTGGATCACTTACTCTAAATAATTCGGCCATCAACATGAATGTCACAGACTCTATTGTGGAAGTGAGTGCTGGGGGATATCTGGAGGGAACAGATTCGTACCTTAACGCAGAAGGAGGTGGAGCTTCAATCCAGGGAGAATTCTCCATGGATTTCGATGGAAATGTATCTTGGTCTGGTGGTTATCTCCGTCACTTTAGTGATATTACCTTCTGTAATAGCAGCCTGAAT
>CAZYLT010000014.1:2399-67761 GCA_964648855.1 uncultured archaeon | reverse complement strand
CACAATCAACAGGAGGGTCTGATTATCAATTGGCAGACCTGGTATGATTCCAGTGGTCGCTTGGATTTCAAATATTCCACTGGTTGTTGACCAAGTTCCAATAGAGCTTTCCATATAGATTGTATAAGAGAAGTTGCCACTGCTGCTTGGAGTCCATGAGTAGGAATAGGTATCTCCATCAGCTGTCATGGAGTGATTGCTTCCGTCTATCTCAAACCATACTGCCTCGATACCCAGTAGATAAGTCACTTCAATGCTCACGGTTACCTGTTCACCCACCCTTCCGGGGTCGGGAGTAAATCCAAGACCAGAAAACTCTGGCTGACTGGTGAGTACTGCATAAGTGAAGCTCTGAGTGGTCCATTCGCTCCATGTCCCCATGGTGTCCATAGTCCGCACTCTCCAGTAGTACTCAGTGTTGTTAGTTAGTGCGGAGCCATCATAGATTAACTCAGTAACATCATGGACGAATTGTAACTGCAGGTCATATGTTCGAGTGCCATTGCCCGCTTCATCCAAGCCAAACCATGTAACATTCCACGCACGATAGCCTCCTGCATCTAGACCTCTGAAGATATTGGCTCCCTGCTGTAGGAGGGAGTCCCATTCCATCTCTATTAGAAGATTGTTTTCACCCGTGTATGTGAATATATCATCAATATCCAGAACAGCAGATCCTGCTAAGTTTGCTATGGAAATCCATTCCTCTTGGAGCACTATAGTTGGCTCTTCGCCTCCATAATTGGATTCAAAATCTGTATGGCTCAGTTCACCTTCGTGAGGTGTTTCAACGAGCCTCACGGTTAGGCCCTGAAAGATTGCTGTAGAATCGAGAGATTCTGCTCCAAAGAATAGCCTATCAATTACCCCTGTCTCCTGTATCATCGATGCATTGTACATCAATTGAAGTACTCCAGGCTCGCCAATATCTGTTCGGAACGGGAAGCTGTTTGGGACAGCATCTCCAGCCTCAAAAACAACATCAGACGCATATTCTACCTTTAGGTTGTGAGTTCTGTCATAGAGAAAGGTTGCAGTAGACTCATACGAAGCTCCATCGCCGTAACCGTAGGCCACTGAACCTCCGGCCCCGCTGGTATAGAGTCCCCGAGTTAGAGTCCCTGTATTGTTTGTGAATCTTAACTCAATGATGAGGTTCTTTGCAATATTGGAGTAGAAATGATTCTCTACGTCGAAAACCATCCAACCCCCGATGACTTCAGCTTCATAGACTTGTCTATTTAATACTTGAATCGGAGTTGAATCATTGTAATTATCTGAAAATTCTGCCTCTAGGTCACCAGAGTGTAGAGTGCTTGCTATTAGAATCTCTAAATCTTCGAAAACGGCTATACCAGAGTCATCTTCGACTCCAAAGTAGAGCTTGTCAATGAGACCCGACCGCGGCAACAAACTGGAGGAATACTTTAATTGAAATCGGAACTCCAAGTCAGAGGCAAAAGGTCGCGTATTCGCTGTTGCACCTGTATCGAATATCGTTTCAACATCCCCTGTCTTCTCCTCAAGCATTCTAGTGTCATTGAAATACTCATTATCCCACACTTCTACTTCATAGCCCATCTGACTGTCGTCTGCTCCAGAGTCAGCAGTTGCCCAACTGAGAGTGGGAGTTGAATTCTGAATGTAGTCAATATGCGGTGACGAGTCGAAGCCATCAACCTCCAATTCGTGAGTTTCGGGGAGGGTATATTCTATGGCAAGGTATGAAGCATTAATTTGGTCATATTCCTTCTCAACGAAGTATTCCCAAGTTTCGTCCGTACCTGTTTCAGATACCTGTTTCAGGACAAGACTTAGGATGCGGTCACCTTGAAACTCGTCAAGCAATGCTGTGGTTACGTCCCAAGAATGCCAGCGTTGAACGGTTATGTCATATGGTGGGCTAATGCTGTCCATTGGGTCGGTCGCAAAAGCAGGCTGATTGTCCCATGTGATCATATCGTCCTTCCATGTATTATTATCAGAATGATAGAGTCCGATTTCGCCATCAGCAGCATCATCCCATTCAGCATTGAGATATGCCATGAATGAAGCACTAATAATCCCCAGATTCTCTGGCAAAAACGTTAGATCGAACTTGAGCCATGAACGTGCCCAACCATCAGTCGACTCATATCCAACGAATAAGCCTCCTTGGGCCTCGTTGCCATCGAGATTTGTAGTGGGAAGATTAGAAGCCACAGATTCATCTTCACTGATTGGGATCTTCATTTCCGCTACAGGTCCTTGTGCTGTTTCAAAATCGGTATCGAAGGGATCATATCTAGTATCATCGTTACTTGTCACATACCGATAATGCATTGCCGGAGCGAAGGCAAACATGAGCAGCATGAACGCTAAAGTGTATGTCATGTATCTTTGTTTCATAGTTTTTTCCTCCTCAACTCACAACCACGCGAAGAAAATGACATTCGCATACTAGTAGCAAGAAGGTTGACATGCTTCAATGTCACCTCCGCGGTTGTATGTTGAGCTAACCATAGTTAATACATCTCTCGTAATTGTACCTATTAATCCTTTTGAATTAGCATCTTATGTCGGATATTGAATTGCTCAAGTATAGACAAGTGAGAAACTAGCTTGAAACCCGGCAATTCATCAAGAAACTCTCAAATTATCAGCCACATGAGATGCTCACATTTCTAATCATTCTGAAAAATAGCCTCTTTCACTAGCCTGATGAATTAAACTCCTGCACAGGTCCCACAATTCCTTTGATCCATTTTGCATCCCAATCTTATGCGCTAGGACCTCTGACTCAGAAACGTTGTGCTTCTTCCATGACCATCCTTTGTTCTGGAATGCAAGAATGACTGGTTGCAATGCATCCATTGTTCTTGCATATTCTGCCTCTACTGTAGTGCCATATTCAAACTCTCGCCATAGGTCGAGGAAACTATCCTTTTGTTCATCAGGCAATAGACCAAAGATTCGCTCTGAGGCCTCCATATCCTTCTGTTTCTGATTCTCAATCTCTTGCTTATCATAGAGAAATGTATCTCCTGCAACAATCTCCACTAAATCGTGGATAAGCAGCATCTTCAGAATGCGCAGCATATCCAGACTTTTCTCATTGGCATATTCAGCAAGTACAAATGCCATGGTGGCTATATGCCATGAATGTTCAGCATCGTTTTCTTGTCTCGAGCCATCAGCCAGAGCTGTCTGTCTTAGAACCTGTTTTGCCTTGTCAATCTGGATAATGAAATCAATCTGGCGCTGCAATCGTTCAGTAGTCATATTTGCTCTAGAGGCCGAACCAATTTTATTCTATCGAGTTTTGAACAAGTTGGAATCTCAGGTCTTTACGCGTGCAAAAGATGATAGTAAATCGCTATATCTCGACAGGCAGAGTAAGACGAAATGTTGTTCCGGGATTTATACTATCTATGTACTCAATCTTACCGTTATACTCCTCGACAACTCGTCTTGAGAGGTAGAGGCCCAGGCCCGTCCCATTAGTTGATGCGCCCTTCTTGAAGAGAGAGGCCTGGACTTCGTCTGCAATACCCTTTCCATCATCAATGAAATCCATCGACAATGAATCATCCTCTAGTTGAACCTGAACACGCATATTGACTTCTTTGCCGCCATGAATTGCGGCATTCTGAAATAGATTATTGAATACAAGTCCAATCAAGGCACCTCTTGAAAGGGGATGATCCTTAACAGTCGGATTGATCTCCAGAACAATATTCAGGTTTTCATGAATCCTCATTGCTTGCAATGCGCTCTTTTCCAAATCTTTCATAATATCGCCAGCAGAGGGGGTGATATCACTTGTGTCCATGAAGCTGAGAATATTGTTTATTCTAGCAACCGAATTGTTGATAATCTCAGAGTTCGAATATGCTTGGCTTTGCACATCGCTTATTTCACACAAGATGCCTGAAGATGTAGCAATGATTTGTAGTTCATGACGAATGTCATGTTTCAAGAAATAGGAATAAAGCTCGAGATCCTTCATTGAATGCCGCACTTTCATCTCACTAAGTTTACTTTCGGTTATATCCCGAATGAGTGATTGATAACCAATGAGCTTCCCATCACTAGTCATCAAAGAACTTGTGACGTGATAGTAGAATGCTGTGCCATCTTTTCTAACTCCTTTTGCGAACATTCCTTCACTACGTGTTCTTTGACGTTTAAGTCCTAGCCTAAATGCATCGAGAACTGACTCACGAACATCAGGATGAACAAGCTGCTTGAAATGCATCCCTAGTAACTCTGCTTCGGAATAACCAAACAGATTACTCGCTTGAGAATTGCACATTGTAATATAGCCGCGAATATCTGTAATAAAGAGAGCATCTGCAAGATTTTCATATAACAGGCGGTATCTCTCTTCTCTACTGACCACATCTTCTTCACGAAGCTTCTTCTCTGTAATTTCTGAAATTAGAAAAGCTCCATAGTCCTTGTCGCTATATTTCGTTTCTGTTCTGAATATTTCGATCCAAATAACTTCTCCATCACCACGGATGAATCTATACTCCAGAGATGACTTTTCAAAACCCTCATCTTCATCTGCATTCAGAAATTCTTGCACCTTATTCAGGTCTTCCTGATGAACAATCCTATTCAGAAACGTACTAGGCATTGCAATCAGTTGGTCGCATTGATATCCGAGTATACGTTCCGCCGCTTCATTAACATAAATTATCTTTGCAATTTGTTTCTCATAAATAAGGAATCCGTGAGATAACATATCAGCTGCTGATTTGATGATTCTAAGAGATTCTATACTATCTCCACTATCTGTAGCATGTTTTTTGGATATTCTCGGAGGATGTTTCATATCTAGGCCAGTCCTCCTTCGACGGGCATTTATGAATAAATCAGATTATTGTATATAGTGAATGCCTTTGTTATATTTGTCTTTTCACTACGAATTGATGCACAACCTCTCACCCAAGCGGGCCTTCATTCCATTTGAATGGACGTTTATTAGATAAGAGATATAGAGGGTAGTACGTATACATTGTGCATGACAGAAGCATTTCGCGTGCTGCAAATTGGTTTTGGTTCCATAGGCAAGATGGTTGCTGAAGCCATAGTGGAGCGTTCTAATCTATCCCTTGAATCTATAATAGATATTAATCCCGAGCTAGTAGGAAAAAGCCTTGCTGACTTCTCATCAGTTTCTGGCTCAAATGATGTGAAAATCTCATCGGATTTAGGAGAAGCAATAATGCCCCTCACTGCCCAAAAACCCGATATTGCTCTTGTTTTGACAACTTCATCTATTGAGAAGATTGCACCGACAATTAAGGAATGCTTACAGGCTAATTTAGATGTCATATCAATCTGCGAGGAATTATCTTATCCATTTGCATCGCATAAAAACATAGCAGATGAAATAGACCGGCTTGCAAAGGAACGAAACCAGACAGTTCTAGGCACAGGCATCAATCCGGGATTCCTTATGGACCTGCTTCCCACGATTCTAAGTTCACCAACTATGGATTTTCATAAAGCCAGAGTTACGAGGGTCATCGATTCAGTCAGAAGAAGAGAGTCTTTTCAGAAGAAGATTGGAACAGGAATGTCAACAGATGAATTTGCAGCTGCAATTGAGAAGAGAGACATAACCGGGCATGTAGGGCTTGTTGAATCTATAGAGTTCGTCAATGATGCACTTCAACTCGATTTGGATGAAATAAGAGAGCTTTCACCAGAAGCCATCATAGCAGAAGAACCACTAGATACCCCAATAGGGCTTGTACATGAAGGCGATGTTAAGGGCCTAAAGAGCACAGGACAGGGAGTAAAGAATAGGGAAGTAATCATTGAATTAGTGTTTGAAGCTTATTGTGGTGCAACACCTGAATATGACGAAATACACATTGATGGACATCCTGCCATCCACCAGAGGATTGTGGGCGGCGTCATGGGCGACTACGCTACGATTGCGATGATGCTTAACATGATTCCCTTAGTAGTAGACGCAGAACCAGGATTATTTACTATGAAGGACCTACCCTGTCCAAGAAACACTCAGAACTACTGGAAGAAATGAAAAGGAGATTAAGATAGATGTTAGAGAAGTACGTGTCCAACACACCTGCCTCAGGGAAATATTGGGACCGCGCGAAGAAGGTGTTCGCTGGAGGAATAAACCACAATATCAGGACCTTTGGGTTGGATCGTTGTGGGGCATATCCGCCATTCATCAATCGCGGGGAGGGTAGCCACATCTGGGATATTGATGGAAACGAGTACATTGATTGGTGGATGACACACTTCTCTGCAATCCTTGGGCACAATCATCCTTCTATTGAAGACGCGATTGTAAAACAGGCACAGCAAGGACACCATTTCGGAGCCCTGAATCCATTCCAAGTTGAATTTGCTGAGAGATTGGCTTCTGCCATACCTTTTCTGAAGAAGATGCGTTTCTGCTCAACAGGTGCGGAAGCAACAATGTATGCCGTGCGATTGGCAAGGCTCTTTACTGGACGGAGATTGGTTGCAAAGGCATTAGGTGGTTGGCATGGAGGAAATGATGCCCTCGGGTATTATTTGAAGCATCCCTTTTCCGATGAGCCATTCTATGATGGTGTTGCCTTCAACTTCAATGACCGCGATAGCGTTGATCTCATGATGAAAGAGCACGGTGACCAGCTCGCCGCAGTCATAGTGGAACCTGTGTTAGGTGCAGGTGGCGGATTGGCTCCAGAGAATGACTTCTTGAGGTATCTTCGGGAGGAAACAGCAGAAAGAAACATTATCCTAATTTTCGATGAAATCATTACTGGTTTCAGGTTCTGCTATGGGTCTGCTGGCATGGATATTTACGGGGTTCAACCAGACCTTATCACACTGGGCAAGATTGCAGGCGGTGGCATGCATCTCGGAGTGTATGGAGGACGGGAAGATTTGATGGCATTAGCGGTTCCTAAGGCAGAGGGTGGAAGATGGGTGGGCGGCGGAACATTCTCGAGTCATCCATTGACAATGGTAGCAGGTCTCGCAACTCTTAGAGAATTGAAGAAACGGGTTGAGGAATATGGAAAACTGAATACGCAAGGAGATGAGCTTCGTTCAAACCTGAATGATCTATTCGAAACACATGATTCAAACCTGTTGGCGACAGGAACGGGGTCGCTCGTGTTTATTCACTGGCTGAATAGGCCCATAAGGCATCCATATACCGCTACTGATATTGCAAACAATCTCAATCATAATGAATTGGATAGGTTTCAATGTAGGCTAGTGGAGAGTGGGATATTTGGGTACCATGGTTTGGGGGCGCTTTCATTTGAGCATACTTCAGATGATGTGAGTGAAACAGTAAATTCGATATCCCAACTGCTCTAATTCCAGATGTCACCATGATAGGACACCCCCAGATTGGAAGATGACATGAAATGACGAAAATTGGACTAGAGTTTTTTGCGAGAAAAACTGACGTAGTTGCAAAAGACCTGCTTGGAAAAATACTCGCAAAGGATGGTATGAAAGCGAGGATTGTAGAAACAGAGGCATATATGGATGAAGCTGGGTCTCACGCACATGAAGGCAACAAGACCCCTAGGAATTCGGTCATGTTTGGTCCCCCGGGCCATATCTATGTCTATTTCACGTATGGCATGCACTACATGTTGAATTTTGTGTGCGAGGAAGAAGGGACGCCAGGAGCTGTCTTGATACGTGCTGCGGAGCCATTGGAGGGCATAGACAAGATGGTTGACAATCGCGGCCGTAAGGAGAATCTCACAAATGGACCAGCAAGACTCACCCAGGCTTTCGGAATCGATACACAATATAACGGCGAAAGAGTAGGAACAGAAATCAAGGTATTGGATTCTGGTTCCGATAATATTGAAGTTGGTACTAGTGCACGCATTGGCCTGTCCTTGGGACAGAATCTACCGTTGCGATTTTTTATTGTAGGAAATGATTGGGTCAGCAGATAATAGAAAGACTAGTGGTTTGAAAAGGACACGCAGTTTATCAGAAGATGTAGTCCATTAAAGAATGAAATCAAATGGATCGTGATACCGTTACAATTGCTGCATGCGGGTTGCTTTGCGGTGCTTGCTCTATCAGGAGAGTGTTATTTGGCGATGACTCAGCAAAGGAAGCTATAGGATGGTATCAAGAGATGGGTTGGCTCTCTCCAGACGAAGGAGCTGATACTGCAGTCGAAAAGGGGTTGTACTGTGAGGGCTGCTTAGGAGATAGAACCAAACATTGGAGTGCAGATTGTTGGATTCTTGGATGTTGTGTCGATGAGAGGCGGCTAGAAAACTGTTCGCAATGTGACGAATTCCCTTGTGCAAAACTGGTTGAATGGTCTGAACAGAATAATCGTTATCGTGACGCTTTGGGTCGATTAGGGAAGTTGGCGAATCTAGGATAGCAAGTCAATAGCATAATGGATTTGCTTCCCGCCTTTGTCACGGTCAGCAAAATTCTCTAATAATTTCACAATATGTCACTTTGAAGTATTTGTCAGAGGAGGACATGACGGGATATGTCGGATACTCAAACCTAAAAGGTAAGTTTCAATTTGTAACGTACTCTATGAGGTGCATTACACTGAATTTAAGACAGATTCCAAAAGCCGCATCGTTGCTCTGTGTTCTACTGATACTATTTGGAGTCGCTGTGCCGGTTGCTGTATACCATGGGAGTTTATGGGATCAAGAAGGCGCAATGGTAGAAGGAACACCTGTCATTGAATCAGCATTTAGTGATTATGTCGCTGACAATCGAGATTCAGAAATATTCCCTAACGCTTACAAGATTCGATCATCTCGTCCTTTTCTAGTATCTCGTGACTATTCGGATTTTACACCCTCAATTACGAGTGAAGCTGCAGCTGGAATTGCGCAGGATTTTCTTGAGAAGGTAGGGCCTTCTTCATTAGCATGGACAGTAGCAAGCATAGCCAATATGACAGACCTTCCTGCATGGCAGGTTTCGTTCAGCCATGTGGATTTCTTGGCGTATGTTATAGTAGATTCGGTTGCGGGATCAATAATTGAGTACGAGAGCAAGTATCTGCATGACTTTGACCCTGCTCCTCTTTCTCTTACAGAAGCAGAAAATCTGACAAGAGAATTCCTACAAGAATTTGACGTCATGATTCCAAACACAGCACACTATATCAAGGGTGAGCCGTATGATTGCCAGCGCTTCTATTCTCTCGTCTTTCAAGAATATATAGGGTCAATCATGGTGGAAGGATCTTCTATTGTGATACGGGCTTCGGCCTTTACCAGAGGAATTTCCTACTATAGCTACGATTGGATTGGCATCGATGATATCGACACCTCATACGTCATCGATGAAAATGTCGCCAAATCAAACGCCCTCTCACGATACTCAGTCCCCTCAGAGTATCCTGAGTTCGATCACGAGAATTCAATCCTAGCTCTGACTGAAGTTAGCTTAGAAGGATTGGGAGTATACAGTCGTCTCTCGTGGGTAATCCGGTTTGAAACAGGTCCTAGTAAGGATGCTACCCTTTTCGTTGATGCTTTCTCAGGAAACTTGTACGGCGTGAGAGATGCATTGCGTTCTTTCGAGCAGCTTGATGAATTGCCAACTCTGGGGTCTTCTGATTTTCTTCTAATGCTCACGGTATTTTCTACTGCGTCCGCAGTTCTCCTAGGATTAGTTGGGCTTTGGCTTTACAGAAAGACTGGTGCAGTTGAAGAATAGAGAGAGATGAAGACAGAGCGGTTACGAAAATATCTGTCTTCAATTATCTCTATTTATTCTTCCCAGTCTAATTCATCCAACTCACGAATATTCTTTCTAACAGCTAGGTACCCGATGCCAGCAAAGATGAGAAACGAGGCAAACACAATGGCAAAATTCTGGTACACATTGAATGGCTCGCCGAAGAACCAGAACCAGATGACCAGTAGGATTAACCATGCAAAGAAAAGGGCTCCACCTTTGACCTCTCCACCTTGGGTATCCATCATTGGTTTCCAAATAGCCAATTGCAAAGCTAAGAATATTATAAAAGATAGTATTCCAACAGCTAAATTCCTTTCCCAAATGAAGCCGTCTGCCTGAGACCAAAGCCAATAGATATCGAACACAATCCAAAGAAGGAATACCAAGAATCCTGCTCCAGGCCGCCACTTTGTTACAGTTGCAGTCATCTCAAAGCCAAAACTACTCCACGCTGCAGCGTTGATAGCTATAAGTAAAAGAATCGATGCCAATATTGCACCAGTGTTCTGGTATACAGTAACCTCCTCCATGAAGAATGGCAACCAGATAACTATGAAGGCAATCCAGCCTACTCCACTGATGATAGAGAGATTGATTCGCCAACTCGATTGATCCGGCCCTGCATCAGAGGGGACCCATGCCATCGCGATAATCGCGCCCATGATGGCGAATGATGCTATCGCTACTCCAATGTTTTCGAATATCCCGTAGTCCACGGCAAAGAAGAACAACCATAGGACTAGAAAACCGCTCCATAGGAGAAATCCCGCGACAGATGCATCTCTTCTCGCTTTGATGGAATACCTCCTCGAATACGCTTCCTTGACCTCTGCCTTTGGGTCAATCTCAAATTCTTCTTCAGCCGAGGTAAAAGACTCAGATTCCTCTTCTTCAGCGTTTGAATCCACCGTCTCTCCATGAGGCTCGACATCAAATTCTTCCTCCTCTATCATAGGAAATGACTCATCCGTTTTTCGCTTATTTTCATCCGACATCTCTTGTACCCTCTTGATTGTATCAATAACAATAGTAAACTACAGTAAAGAGGTGATGGGTTACAAATAGAGAATATGTTTGAACGGAGAACGCCAATATGAATGAAAAAACCTCCCGCCCCTATGAGCGACCATATCATATGATAATCCGTATAAATCGTGAATGGTATTGGCACATGAATGGACATGGATGTAGAAGCAGAGGAAGACGAGTATTATGTGAAAATCACATCGAATAGCATTGCTTTTCCGAAAATCTGTCCTGTGTGTGGTCGAGAAACGACTGACACAGCAATAATCGGGTCAATATCTCCAGAAGAACGAGAAAAGGCTGAACGCTTGCGGGAAATAAACCGTACTGCCACAGGCGGACTCAATAGAAGGCCTTCGTTATGGGCAAAACCCGGCTCAGTAAAGAGAATTGCAATTCCAGTTTGTGATAACCATACCTATTCAATTGACGAACACGCAAGAACAAGAAGTATTGCAGCAGTAGTAGGCGGGATTTCATTGATTGCCTTTCTCTTATCATCCATATCTGTGACACTTACATTGGTTCGTGGTATCCCCATTGACCGCTCTTGGGCTATCATTCCAGTAGTATCGGCAATCGCCATCGCATGTAGCTACAGAGCTCTTGGACCCTCTTCTGTGGAAAAGGCAGTTTCGATTGAGGAGTTCGCGCCAGGAGGATCCTATTTGATTTTGAAAATCTCTAAAAGGCATTATCGGGATGAAGTTGTCAGATTGAATCCCATGACAGCTACGCCTGTGAGGAAGATACTTAGAAAGGGCTAATCGTGCAAGAATGGAGGAAACAAGAATGAAAATGGAATACCTATTGTCAAAAATGACATGGGAGGAAGTTGAAAAACGCGTATCGGAATCAGGTGTTATCCTCGTGCCTGTTGGTTCAACCGAGCAGCACGGACCCGCGCTGCCCGTTGATAATGACCACTATATCGCAAGCGAGTTTGCAAAGAGAACAGCAGAGCGTATCTGGGAGGAAATGAAAGTCACTGTGGCTCCGACTGTAGCCTACGGATTCTCGCATCATCACATGGAATTTCCCGGTACTGTTTCTATCAAAGAAACGACTCTATCAATGCTGCTTGTGGATATCTGCAGGTCTCTTAATGCGCACGGATTTGGTCCTATCATTCTCTTCAACGGTCACGGAGGGAATATCCCTGCAATAACAAATGCACTTCATATCCTGCGAGATGACCATGGAGTTAGAGCATATGCAGTGAACTGGTGGAGTCTTGCGATGGACAAAATAAAGGAAGTTGTAACACCCCCCGTCTACCATGCATGCGACATGGAGACTTCGGTGGCGTGGTACTTGAATCAGAGAGTTTTGCAAGAGAAGCTTGTTGATGAACCTGGCAAATCCCCGGTAGCTGACTATATTGTGCCTGATATGATGGTTGGACCCCCCACTGCTTTCATGGCAACAATGATGAAGGAGATTACTGAAACCGGCAATGTTGGCCATTCTACGGAGGCTACTGAAGAGAAGGGAGAGGCGATCAGCGAAGTCGTAATAAAACGCCTGATTGGTTTCATCAAGAGGTTAACATATTAGATTTGAATCGTAATCAATTCCATGCTCAATTTCATAAGTTGATGCAGAGGAATCTGGCGAGAGACTCCTCCAAAACAACTTCGTGGAGGGGGTATTTCACGTTTTATTCCAGTGTTTCTTCAAACATGTCTATGAATTCCTCAAACTGGTCTATACCCTTTTGCCAGAAGTCTTCCTTTGTGATGTCTAATCCCAGTTCCTCCGCAAGCAATTGTGGGGGCTTGCTAGAACCCGCTGCGAGAAGGCCTTTGAATCGAGGAACGAACTCATCACCCATCACTTTATACAATCGGTACATAGCATAGACAAACAGCTGAGCAAAAACATATGGATAGTTATAGAAACGATAGTTTGGGATATAGTAATGGATCTTCATAGTCCACTCCCATTGCATGGCGTCGAGCCACTCTACAGCATCGCCGTAGATTGTGTTTCTGGCTTTAACCCATAATGCGGATACTTTTTCTCCATCCAGAAGTTCACCTTTCTGGATAGCATCATACATGCTCCTCTCAAACAGTACTCTCGCGCTAACTTGGAAAGCTGCCATACCGAATTCGTCGAGCACTTGTGCTAGAACTGCGCGCTTTGCTTCATCGCTATCGCTATCTTCAAGAAGTTTCTCCGTGAGAAGGAGTTCTCCGAAGATGCTACCTGTTTCTGCAATACAACTGCCAATTCTGTAATTGAGTAGCGTTTGATTTCGCGACCCTAGGTAAGCATGAACCGCATGTCCCAACTCATGGGCCTGAGTAAAGACATCTCCCATGGTCCCATTGTAACTCTGCAGGATATAGGCGCTTTGTCCCGAAAACCAAGTAGAACAAAATGCTCCGGAACGTTTTCCTTTTCTCACTTCGCCATCGATATGATTGCGTTCATACATCTCTGAAACCCAATCTGCGACTCCCGAGTCAAAGCTTCTATAAGCACTAGTTATGAGTTCACGAGCCTCTGACCAGTCATATTTCTTTTCTGGGGCATCAGGTAGTGGTGCCACTATATCCCAATTTCCCAATCTGTCTAGTCCCATAGCCTTGGCCTTAAGTTTGAGGTATCTTCGATAGACATCAACGTTCTCCAAGATAGTATCAATCAGAGCATCTATAGTATCCTTGAGAACGTCATTTGCAATAAGACTTTGAGTCATTGGGTCCGGATAGCCTCTGATTTTGCACATCTGAATGTGGTCAGATGAAACTGAGCGAACAGCACTTGCCCAAATAATGTCATCCTCGCCTAGTCCCTCATATACAACCTTGTTCGCTTCCTTACGGATATTCCTTCTTGAATCTTCATAGAGAGAGATGATTTTTCCATATGGCATCTCCTTCTTTTCTCCATCAATTTCTATCTCAAACATTCGAGTAGAAAGCCAATCACCTTGGAGCTGTTGCCATGCTCTGATTCCATTACGATCCTTTGCTAGAATTATCTTTTCTTGGTCCTCTGGGAGCATGTAAGGTGTCTTTCTATGGATCTTAGCCAAGAACTGTCTATATTCTTCAATTTCCTTTCGCTTAATGACACTCTTCTGGGATTTTAGGAGGTGTCCGAGTTCGAGCTCCACAAAAGCCAGGTTCTTTTGAATTTCTGTGTGTGTGGTTTGAGCTCTGTCGTAGAGTCTTTTCGCTGTGTCATCTGTCATATCTGCGTGATAATTGAGGGAGCAGTAATCGAAGACGCCTTCATATTCCATCTGTATTTCTTCATACCGATTCAGAAATTCAACGATGTCCTTGGCGTCCATGCCGTGTATCAGTTGGCGGAATCTGTTTCGGAACTTGTCAGATTCCTTGACCGCTTCATCCATCCGTTTTTCCAGATATGTTGGGTCAGTTTCTTTGACCAATTGGGATAAGTCCCATCTCATCTCCTTAGCCGCCATATAAATCAACTAGTAAAACATGAAGCGAACTGTCTTAAGAGTGCTTGTAAATAGAAGCAAGAATCCAACTGAGTAAGTCATTCCTCCAACAATTTTGTCTTTTTCTTTTGGGATCTGGATTTCTTGACTCCATATGCAGCGCAGGCGAAGAAAGCAAAGGCCCCTGCAAGCACAATTATGCCAACCCAAACCTGTGGAGTTGCTATACTTGCTGAGATTGAGAAAGGCCCAATCAAGTCTTCAGGAGATGCGGCTTCGAAATAGTGGAGTGCTGTGCCATTTAGATAAGAACCAGCAATCAATAGGGCAAAATAGCAACTCTCTCCGAATTTATCGCCAATCATGGTAATATTCGTTTGATAGCTCGCACTTTCTATACCTGTTTTCAAAGGCGACCCTTGGACATTCTCTGCAGAAACCAACACATACCCCGATTGGTCGGTTTCGAGCCTATTCACGACTATTGATATTCGCGACACGTTCACTTGCTGGAGTGCACTGCTCATCGGACTAACATTGACAGCTATGCTGACCGTTTCTGAGAAAGGAGCCACCCACGGTGTGTCTGCTGCAAGCTGCACAGAAACTCTGATGGAATCATCGATGAATTCTTTCGTTTCATATTCCACACCTGATGCTGAAGGTAAGATGAGCAACAGCATAAGAGCTATCGCAACAACATGTTTTGGCAACATTGTACCCACTCTCTTTTTCAATAGAATCCCTCTTAACCTTGTTTCAAACAATCTCTTCAAGCCATTTTACTATTTCAGAATATGCCTTGAGACGATTTTCAAGTTTTGCCAATCCATGACCTTCATCTGCAAATCGAAGCAATCTTACATTGATTCCTTTGGCCTTCACCCTCTCATAGATTTGCACGGACTCGGACAAAGGCACTCGTTCATCATTGTCACCCTGGATGATGAACAAAGGACACTGGATCCGGTCAACCTTATGAATAGGGCTAACTTTCTCGAGCGTATTCCTATCGTGTTCGAGACTTCCATATTCAGCCTCTCTCAGGCTTCTTCTCCAGTCCGCTGTATTCTTCAGAAAAGTCACAAAATCCGATATACCTACGATATCAACCCCTGCGCTCCAGATATCTGGGTATTCCGTTACGGAAGAGAGAACTGCAAATCCACCATAACTGCCACCATATACTATAAGCTTGGAATTGTCTATAGATTTGTCCTCCGAATCCAAGTGTTCTGCAAGACTCTTGATATCTGCAATCGAGTCTAAGCGTTTCTCAACATTATCCAAGTCCATGTATGTGCGGCCGTACCCGGTGCTTCCTCTAATATTTGGCGCAATCACTGCATAACCTGCAGATAGATAATACTGGATTATTGGACTAAAACTGGGTCTTGTTTGAGATTCAGGACCTCCGTGGATAATGAATATGGTTCGAAATCCATTTGCAGGCGTTTCTACTCTTGGCAAGTACTTGAAATAAGGAACACTCAGACCATCGAATGATTTGAATCTATGGAGTTCAACAGGAGAGAAGTCATCTTTTTTCAATCCATAGGTACTTGTTTGAGTTGCCATCCAAGAGTTCCCGGTTTCAGTATCTATGATCCAGACATTTGTTGGATTTGTGGCCGAACTGAGACTTACTGCCAAGCGGCGCCCATCTTCAGATAGACTCATGCTATTGGCGAAAGAACGGGAATCGCCAGAAACTAAGACTCCATCGATAGGTAGGTCGACAGATTCCAGGTCAGAAACCCCATCAGGTTGGAATTTTGCTCGGTATAAACTGCTGTAGCCCTCCTTATTCTCAGAGAAATATGTGTGTTCATTCTGATGATTCCATGCAGTTGCCTCAACTTCCCACTGTACTCTGTTCTCATAATCTTCGAATCTCTTGAAGCTCTTATCCAAGCCAAGAACTGCAAATCTTTGAAAATCGGATTCATGGTCTGTAATTACAAGTAAATGATCATTGTCAAGAAAACAAATTGCTTCCCACCTAGTTTTTCTTTTCGATATTGCCTGTGTTAGATTCACTGCATCTTGGGCATCAGTAGACAGCAAAAAGAGGTCTTGCTCATTATTTCCGCGATATTGAGAGAAAATAGCTTGGCGGTCTTTTGCATTGGTACATTGTAGTATTTCAATGCCTTCAGTTGGCTGTCGGATCTTTTCAGGTTCATGCCCAGTCAGGGGGATTTGTCGTCGGTAAATGTCGAGCCTAGACTTGTCCTCAATGTTAGCGATGTAATATAGATGGTCGGCAGACGAGTAGGTCGGGCGATGCTTTGCTTCCTTATCATCTGTAATCCATTCAATGTCATCTGTTGAATCAATTACTCCCATCTGGAAGTTCTCATCTCCACCCTTGTCCATAGTAAACAGAATTGAACCATCAGAAAGCCATCTGGGGTCAGTGCACCGATTCTCGAAAAAGGTAAGTCTTTCAGGCCATAGAGCTTTATTAGCCTCGGTCCTCGCTCTGAATATTTGATAAATACCAGGAGCATCATATGCAAAAGCAATGCTAGCATTATCAGGGGACCAAGCCGCTCCCCCAGCAGTTTCCACCGAAAGATATTTTCTAAATCTTGAAACGAGAGATGACATTTGCACCAAGGAAATATGCATGCGCATCTCTTTTCTTTCTATCGCCACTTTCCAAAGAAATTGTAAGTTTCCTCATGAAAAGTTGCCTTTTGCTAATGCTTGCGCAATGAAATGTTGATACGGTCTACTAGTGTTTTTAATCCAACAAAAAAAATCAAGGTAGAGAGCCAACTATATAGGGCTCTCATTGTTATGTATTTGCTATGTCCGCTTCTTCATGTAGAATCCTATTACGATGACTACAACTATCCCCGCCACAGCTGCAGCAATGAGGACTAGAAATGTGTTATCTCCCTCATCGGGAGGGGGTGTGGTATCTGTTTCTGTGTCCGTGATGGTAGTCGTGTCAGTTGTTGTAGTTTCTTACGCCGCCATCGATTCGATAATCGTAAGGTCGATGGGTATGCTTGTAGGACTTTTTCTTCTGGCCTGTCAGTGACATATTGGTGTTCTCATTTACAGATTCAATCCCATCGTCTATTTCTTTCACTTCGCTTTTACGTCCTACTTTCAATCTAAGGCTGTTTCTGAATAGACCGGTGAAACCATTCCTTAGCTGGTAGGACTTGCCTATCTTCATATTCTCGATGGCATCATCCCAAAGAGGAACTAAGACCATTCCAGTTTCATCGCCTACTGTCGCATCGGCCACTCGATGGCTATCATTACTATGGCGGGATGACACTGTTCTAGGCTCAGATTTATCGATAACCTTGAAGGCTATGTCGATGTGGCTCATCTTCGGTTCTAGGTCTGTAACTTTGATTTCATCAGAATCGCTTTCTGCTGTCATACTAATTCACACAACTAAAAGAGCGGAACTTTTTCAATCTCCGATACTAATCTGTTACAATACTATCTGACTTGCGGAAATTATGTGCTATGGCCGCTCTATGTATGAATTTTGTAAATAACGCATATAAATTTCTTCATGACTGATTCGAATTTATGAGTGCCCCAAAGACTATTCATGACCTTATGAGCCATTTTCAAAGGAGTTTTATACTGGCCTCTTGAACTTAATAACTGAAAAGCACATGGTATCTTCGCACCAAGATAGACTATTTTACCGCGTAGAACTAACTCTGGAGTTGAGAGAAAAATGGGAACAAACCTGGGCAAAATCATCGAACCAAAAATAATAGAGTTGGAGGACTTACGAGGCAAAGTGTTGGCCATTGATGCACATAACATTCTGTATCAATTTCTCACCGCGATTAGGAATCGTGATGGTACACTAATTAGAAATGAGCAGGGACAGGTTACATCACATCTACTCGGTCTATTACCTAGGGTGACAAATTGGCTAGCTGCTGGTCTAAAACCAGCGTTCATCTTCGATGGATCGCCTCCCGATTTGAAGATGGGTACTATTCAGGAGAGATATGAGAGTAGGAGAGCTGCGCTGCAAAGATTTGAGGATGCAAAAGCAGCGGGCAATATAGAGGATATGCGGAAGTATGGCATTAGATCTGCCCATCTAACGGATGAGATTCTAGATTCATCAATGGAACTCCTATCCGCCATGGGTGTACCGTTCGTCCAGGCACCTACTGAGGCAGATGCCCAAATGGCTCACATGACCGTCGTAGGACATGCCTACGCTGGTGTGACTCAAGACTACGATCCACTCCTTCATGGAGCTGGGCGACTTGTTCGAAATCTCTCAAAGTCGCAAAGGTCACGAAGAGGACTGCAACTGGTTAATCTAAGAGACGTTCTTGAATCGCTCTCATTATCCAGAGAGGAATTGGTTGCCCTCGCAATCATGATGGGAACCGATTACAAGCCCGGCGGCATATACGGGATTGGACCAAAACGAGGTCAGAAGCTCTTGAGAGAATATGATATCGAGAATGCCTTTCAAAAAGCAAATTGCGATTTTGACTGGCAGCAAATCATGGATATCTTCTTGGAGATGCCTGTGACCGACGATTATGAACTTGAGTGGGAGGTTCCGGATGAATCAAAACTAAAGGAGAAGATAGTTTCAGGATTTGGATTCTCCGAAAAGCGCGCTGACAAGAGAATTCCTCAGATTATTACTGCCCAGGAGAAAAATGAGGCTAGCTAATATGAATAATGGAGACAACTTTGAAGCTCAGAAAGCGCGATTATTCAGAGAATTAAAGCGCGAGGGCATCCAACCAGCGATAATTGAAGCAATGAAGCGTGTAGATAGAAGTATATTCATCCCCGAGCCATACAAAGGAGATGCGTATCTAAACTATCCTCAGCCTATTGGTGAGGGGCAGACAATAAGTCAGCCTTACACGGTTGCGTACATGATTCAGCTTCTATCTTTGGAACGGGGAAACAAGGTCCTAGAGGTAGGCGCCGGTTCTGGGTATAACGCTGCGATAATGTCTGAATTGGTGGGCAGAGATGGAAGAATTGTATCGCTGGAGGTTGTGCCCAACTTGGTTGATAGAGCTCGACGCAATTTATCGTTGGCAGAAATTGAAAATGTTGAAGTGGTTCACCGTAACGGCCGTAACGGTTATCCCGACGAATCTCCTTATGACCGAATAATTGTAACAGCAGGCACCAGGGAGATTCCCGATGCCCTGTTAGACCAACTCAAAAAGAAGGGTGTCATGGTTATTCCTATCTCTGTTGACGGGTATCAGGTCATGACGAGAGTACTCAAAGAGAAGCCATTGGAGATTACCCGTCATGGACGTTTTAGATTTGTACCCTTCACTTGAGGATTAAAAAAAGCAACTCGTGAATATACTCCTATCTTGGTTATTTTCTATATTATAGAGGGAGAACGGAAGGAAAATGAAATTACCACTGATCGTCGTTCATGGCGGAGCAGGTTCTTGGGAAGATGAGAAGCTAAACAAGGCAATCCCCCACGTTGAAAAGGCCGCTTCCATCGGTTACGAACTCCTCAATGATGGTTACTCAGCTCTTGACGCTGCCGAGGCGTGTACTACCTACATGGAGAATTGTGGATCTCTAAATGCTGGCATTGGCGCTCGACCAAATAGAGATGGAGTGCGAGAACTTGATGCTATGATAGTGGATGGCTTCAATCTTCAATTCGGCTCTGTAGCTGCTATCACTGACATCCGGAACCCAACTGCTCTTGCACGATACATCATGGAAAAAACTGAGCATAATCTCTTTGCTGGTAGTAATGCTAAGGCGCTCTACGAAGAGATGGTCAAATCTGGATATCGCCATCCTGACGAAGACAATGTTATCAAATCAATCCACATGGAGGGTGTTTCCGATACTGTGGGGTGCGTGACCATAGACAATAAGGAGAGAATAGCAGCAACTTCATCAACTGGTGGTATCAAGAATAAGATTCCCGGCCGTGTAGGAGACTCCCCGATTTTTGGAGCTGGAGCCTATGCTAATAGAATATGCGGAGCAACAGCAACAGGACATGGAGAGCATATTACCCGTGCTCTTTTGTGTCGAATGGCAGTATTGCAGGTCGAAGAAGGCAAGGATCTTAGTGTTGCATTATTGAACACGATGACCGATTTCGAAAATGTGACCGGGAGTGAGGCGGGGATAATTATAGCGGATACAAAGGGCCATTACGCAACCTTAACCAATGCAAAGGCTATGCCAATTTGTATGATTTCTGCTGAAGCGGCAGAGCCAGTCTTAACAATAAGATAAACCGTATAAATTTTCCATTTTTCCCAGTAAAACCATTAATCCGTCATGAACAACCATGCAGAACGGAGAAATAAAGATTAAAATGTCATAAAGTTAGTACTGACAAATAGTTAAAACTCGATTAAGGATGAGAATGATGGAAAAACTGCTGCTTGTGGATATGACTAAATGCACAGGTTGTAAACAATGCTCTCTTGCCTGTTCTTTCATAAAGGAAAGCATATTCGATATGTATAGAAGTCGGATAAAGGTCAGGAAAAAGGAGGACATAGCACTTGGTTTACAGCTCCTGTGCGAACAATGTGATGCGCATCCGTGTATAGACGCATGTGCCGAGGCTGCATTAACCCGGGATGAAAACACTGGCATCATAACAGTGAATGCCGATGCCTGTACAGGTTGTGGTTCTTGCGCAGAGGTATGCCCATACCACGGAATAAGGCTCCATCCAGAAACCAATGTTCCCTTGATTTGTGATTTATGTGGTGGAGATCCTTACTGTGTCAAGCACTGTGTACCAGAAGCCCTGATGTGGGTCGATGCTACGGATGAGCTTTACAAACAGAAGAAGAAACTACGATCTGCTAGAATGTCGATGTATCGTGACTTGGAAAAGGGGGTTGCAAAGTAGATGTATGCACATCAAGGTAAAATACTACATGTTGATTTGAGTGATGATAAGACTTGGAAGGAAGATCTTCCTGAAGAATGGAGACGGCTTTATGTTGGCTCAAGAGGAATAAATGCTCGTCTCTTATGGGACTACTGCAAAGATCCTGAGATTGAATGGAACGATCCTGAAAATGTCGTCATATATGCTCCTGGCGCAGTAACAGGCACGACAGCCCCGGCATCAGGACGGACATCCGTGACCACTATTGGTAGCAGTACAGGAATGTACCTAAAGTCAAACACGGGTGGCCATTGGGGAGCTGAGCTGAAATTTGCAGGCTATGATCATCTAGTCGTTCATGGAGCTGCTGACGAGCCAGTCTACATCGAAATCAATGATGACCATGTGGATATTCGCGATGGCTCCAAATTATGGGGAAAGGACGTTCTTGAAACGGATAACTTGCTCAAGAACTGGCACGGCGAGGATTCTCGAGGTCTCTACATTGGACCTGCTGGTGAAAAGATGGTACGAGCGGCATCTATTATGGCATCCTGTTACCATGCAGCTGGCAGAGGCGGTGGAGCCAACGTTATGGCTTCCAAGAACCTCAAAGCCATCTCTGTGAAGGGAACACACCCTGTTCGGGTAAAAGATCCGGAGCTCTTTGCGGATGTTGTTAAGGAAATGCGAGATGGCTTAATGGCTGATAGCGGCGCTCGCTCAATGCATCTATATGGAACTGCAGGTTCTTTGGCTGCTGTAAATGAACTTCATGCCTTACCAGGCAAAAACTGGCAAACTGGATACACAGAGAATGTCTATCCAATCACAGGACAGGCTCTCACTGAGGAAGGATATCTGAAGAGAAAGGTTGCTTGCTTTGGATGCACAATAGGTTGTCATAGATACACAACTATTGAGAAAGGCCCCAATGCAGGTATTTCCAGCGGTGGACCTGAGTATGAAACCTTGGGAGCACTAGGAAATGGTCCAGGCCTGATTGACACAGAAGCAGTCCTTAAGCTCAATGAATTATGTAACAGAATTGGGCTTGACACTATTACTGCAGGTACTGTCGTTCAGTGGGCGATTGAAAGCTACAAACGCGGCGTTCTAACAAAGGAGGATACTGACGGGTTGGAGCTCGACTGGGGCAAGTTAGATGAAACATACGAAGCTGTTCAGAAACTTGCTCAGCGTGACGGAAAGCTTGGAAATCTTTTGGCAGATGGCCTCAAGATTGCAACTGAGAAAGTCGGTCAAGAGTCATACAAATGGGCCATCATGAATGCCAAGGGGCTGGAGCAATCCAATGTTGAAACACGGTCGGCTAAGGCATATGCTTTGGCTTTCGCTGTGAATCCAAGAGGAAATGACCACCTAATGACAGAAACGTTTGCAGAGTTTGGCGCCAGTCCAGAGGCTGTTGAAGTAGTCGAGAAGATAACTGGCGATAAGAAGTGGGCTTCGCCTCACTTCACAGATCATCGTGCGGAGATAGTTCGTTGGCACGAAGACTGCTATGAGATAACAGAAGCACTCGGTTTCTGTGTCTTTACGTCAACAGCTGCGTACGGAGTTAACCCTGGCAACATGGCCAGATTGTATCAGGCGGCAACAGGCATCCCCATGACAGAAGACAAAATCATGGAAACTGGCAGGCGTGTCGTCAACATTGAAAAAGCATTCAATATTACTCGAGGTGCAACCAGGGCACATGATAACTTGCCATGGAGATTGATGCATGAAGGAGCCGCATCAGGACCACTTAAGGGTGAAACCAACTCTCCAGAAGAGCTAAACAAGATGCTAGACAAGTACTACGCTCTGCATGAGTGGGACTTAGAAACCAGCTGGCCCTATAGGAGTACTCTAGAGAATCTCGAGTTGAAAGATGTAGCAGATTATCTTGGCAAGCATGATTTGTTACCAAAAGAGTAGGGGATTCTTCCCCTTCTCTCAATCTATTTGGAGTGAGTTTCAGCAAGAGCGCACTTCGTAAGAGAATTAAAGGAAATGAATAAAATGGAAGGATTCAAAGAATTTGGAGTAGCAATGACAGGTCTGTTTCCTGTTGATGAAGCAGTAAGTATGGCTAAGAAAGCAGAAGAACTTGGCGTAGGTTCAGTATGGTTCGCAGAAGATTATTTCTTCAGAGGCGGCATGCCGTATATGTCTACGGCAGCTATGGCAACTGAGAAAATCAGAATAGGACTTGGCGTCATAAATCCGTACAGCAGACATCCTGCGTTGATGGCCATGGAATTTGCCACACTGGATGAGATGTCGAATCAGCGCACCGTTTTTGGCCTGGGTTCAGGCGTCCCGTTTTGGATGAAACAAATGGGCTATGAATTCAAGAAGCCGTTATCGAGAACAAAAGCTTGTGTCAATCTTGTGCGCAAAATCATGACAGGAAAGAAAGTGAACCATAAGGATGACTTCTTCGAGGCAAATAACATCCAGTTGGAATTTACCCCGGTTCGTGAATCAGCACCGATCTTCCTAGCTTTTGAGGGTAAGCAAGGTCTCGAGCTGTGTGGAGAAATCGGTGATGGGGTGATCCTCTCTATCTTCAACACGCCCTCTTACATCAAGTTTGCTTGGGAACGCATTAGGAAAGGTGCAAAGAAGTCTGGTCGAAGGCTGGATGGCTATGAGATGGTATCATACCTACCGATGGTCATCGATGATGATATTGACAAAGCCATCAAAATCGCTCGAAAATTCATGATGAAGTACCTAGCTCACTCTCAGGCAGGAGGACCGCTTATGACTCATGCTGGAATATCTAAAGATGAAACCCTATCTTTCAAGAGAGCAGCTGAGCATGGTGAGGATTGGGCAGGTTTGGTCACCGATGACATGGTGAAGACACTCGGCGTTGTCGGGGATGTTGATTCTGCAATAAAACAGATTCAGGCAATAATCGATGCTGGGGCAAATACACCAGTATTGTTCCCGATACCAGGCATCGATGTCTTGGACACCACTGAATTAGTGGCAACAGAAATCGTTCCTCAGCTGAAATAGATTGGTATTCAAAGGAGCGTAGCTTTACTAATGACTCATCCCCATGAACCCTTTTGCCTTGATTCACCAGAACAAATCGATATGCCAGAAACATCAAAGATACGAAACAGAGCCGTTGGATATATTGCCACGTTCCTTGTCACCTTTGTGCTTGGAACAACAGAGATTTTTGCACCCTGGTACGCAGGTCTCCTTGGAGGATCTAATTTCGAGATTGGCTGGGCTATGGGATCCTTCGGTATTGTCTACATGTTCTCGCCGGCTATCGGAGGTAAATTCTCAGACCGCATTGGTAGGAAGAAGTCCATAGGAATAGGTACTATCGCCTACATTGGTGTCCTCTTTCTGTTTATCAACCCTCTAGCAACGCCAATCTATCTCATTGCTGTGAGGGCACTAGAAGGGTTAGTTTATGGGCTAATAACTCCTTCAATAGAGGGAATGGTTGCAGAGTTGTCGCCAGAGGCGGAATGCACGGTTCTAGGAAACTTCGCAACTTCGTGGAGTGCAGGCATGATCCTGAGCCCGTTTGTAATTGCCTATATGGCTGGACTATACGGAAATGTTTCCAGCATTTATGTCACCATTGCGGTGGAATTCGTTTCTCTTGGTTTAATTGGATTTTTCCTGCATGGCTATCGGCTGAAACAAACATCCCATCATGAAACTTCAACAGCAGAAGCCCTAGTTGGGGTAACAACGGATGACGAGAAAGGACAAAAGACCAGTCCCATCTTCATCGCATCATATCTATCAATAATGCTCTGGGGTGTCATTTCGACCGTTATTCTCTCTCTATTTCCCACATATGTAGAAAACCTGCCCGGATTCGTGACTGAGGATTTTGGTTATCTACTTATGGCTTGGAATGGAATTCGCACAATCGCATTCATAATATGTGCGAGATTGCCTGAGCATTTGATGGATGAAATGATAGTTCTTGGCGCATTGCTATCTGCAATATCCAGTGGGATTATTTTCTTGACCGTGAATTTCTGGGCATTCATGATTGCCATGCTTATTTCCGGAATAGCAGTGGGATTCAACTACTTAGGGGCTCTGTACTTGGTCGTTTCAGCAACGAAGCTGGATAAAGGCGCACATGCCGGGTTGGTGGAGAGTATGGGCGGGGTTGGTTTATTCCTTGGACCGATACTTGGCGGCTGGCTAATGGACTTCTCTCTTGGATTGCCCTACTTAATGTGTACAGTCTTGTCGATGGCTGTACTTGTTCTCATGATTGTTCTCCTAAGACGGAACAACGCACAATAAGAGCGCTTCCCGAGAAGGAAGCGATTCTATTCTTTTAGGACCTTGTCGAACTTCCCTTGAAGAGATGGTATCTCTTTGATATCCTTCTTTGGAGGTTTAGGGTATGCGACCTTGCTGTGTGTAAGTCCGGATTCAACAATAGCCACTGCTGCATTTACAGCCACAATCAGGGGGTCAAGAATGGGCACACCTAGTTCTTGCGAAATCGATTTTATGTCGACTTGATGTGAGAGACCTGTGCATCCAAGAATGATGACATCTGCACCATCCTCATCGATTGCTTTCTTGCTTTCCACTCTCAATTCATTCTGAGCTTCCTCTGGGTCACTCGCAATATCTAGTACCGGCATCTTCAGATATCTTACACTGCTCAAGAAAGCCTCTAGACCCTCCATTCTCACTCCATGATGCATACATCGCACAAGAGACTGCCCTTGGACGGTAACTATGGAGAACTTCGTGCCTAGAGTAAGGGCAAAATGCAGTGCTGAATTCCTAGCTCCAACTACCGGAGTTTCTACAGCCTCACGTGCTGCAACAAGAATAGGATCACATGCACAGTCTATAACTATTGCATCATAGTTTTGCTGATGTGCTTCGACTATCTTATCCAAAATGAATGGCGCATTATATGCCTCATCCACATGGGATTCCACACTATGTGTTCCATAATCGGGAACAAAATTATCAATTTCATAGCCAGCAGGTGTGATGGATTCTATGAATGACTTCTTTTTTTCGTCAACCCACCAATCAAGACCGGTAGCACCTATTAGTGCAATTTTCTTCACGTTGCTCACCTACGGAGCCACCTTTGTAAGACTCCAGTACCAGACAGTAGTATCCTACTTCAAATTGCCTATTATCTCTTCCATTGGTTTGTATTCGAATTCAGAATGACCATAGCGGCCCGGCGCAAACGCCTTCCTGCCAATATCAGTGTTTGCGGAATACCGAAGCCGCTCATGAGCGGCTACAGCTGTAACTACGACATCGAGGCCTTCCTTAAGGTCCGAACTCATAATTCCATGTCCAGTATTGGGGTTGTGCAAGCATATGAGGTCTGGAAACATAACGACAGGCTTTCCATCATATCTAGCCATCATATACTCGTTTTTGACAGTAATCTCAAGACTTCCCTTTAGTTCTTCCGGCTGAATAGTGGCTGTCACATGCCAGTGTCCCGCGCGGTCCTCTCCCTTCACAGAAGTAATCTTACCCTTCGCGAGCATGGTTCCATTCATGATATCAAGAAAGGCATTTATTGGATTGTTTCCATTTTCATTTGCATCCCTGACGCCTTCACCAAGCTCTATTGATTTTGAGATACTGTTAGGGATGACACTCTTTTTCAATTCAGCTCCTGACTGGAAATAGTGATTGTTTGCGCCTGCACCGCCGTCTTGAACCACGGTAAAACGCCCAATCTCATCTGCCAGGGCTGGTGAGGAAGTTTCTTCAACAATGACAATGCTTCCGTTCTTCGATACGACCGGCATAGGAGTAAGCGATATACCGTATCCAACAAAGGAAATCATTTGAGTCTCTGGGGCAGACCTGCCTAAGCCATCTCCATCCACAGATGTAATGCCGGCTCGAGCCGCCAATGAGAGCATCACAGTTGTATTGGTGCCACCCAATTCAAATGGGACCAAATGGTTGACCTGTTTTCCAGATATCTTCTCCGACATCTTCATCGCTTCATGAAGTTCATATCGCTCCTCCCACCTCTCGAGCATATCTCCGATTGATGTAAATGCGCTAACTGAACCCATATATCCGCCACACACGATGAAAGCGTCATCCTTAATCTCCTCAGGAGGAGTTAGCTCGTATATCCGGCCCTTTCCATAGTCCCAATCAACCATGGGCTTGCCGAATCCCACCGGGTCACCGCCCCCACCAGTTCCTAAGATTCCAACTCCGGTCAACATATCATACGCATTTTGTTTAGTTAGACGCAAGATACCACCCATCTCAGCATTTCTTTATTTTGTCCCGATCGTCCATGGTGTGCACTATCTTGTACCACCGCTTCTTGGTTCCTACTCGTGCTCTGCGATTCCATGAACCAGACTTCTCAGAGTCCTCGATCATCTTGTGCAGTTTGTTAACGCGTGTTAGTATCAGGTTCTGTTGCTCAGTAGTGATGTGCTGAACTTTGGGAACATATTCGATAAACTTCTTGATATTCTCAGTTACAGTGTAGTAGAATCCCCAATCATCACTCAATATGTCAGTGATGTACTTACCATTAATAATGGAATCGTCATGATCTTCACTCACATCATAGGATAGAAAGAGAATTATGAGGTCCATGAGGTCTTTCTCGTTGATTTCAACAATCTGTGTCTTTTCTAGAAAGAGCTCTGCTAGCGGGATTGTTGGCTCATCAACATCTAGCCGCTTCTTTTCTTTGAATTCTATTTTGTGGCAAAAGTCTAAGTGGTCATAAAACACGTCGATTTTGAACCCTGTATCAGGATTGACGAACAGGTCTCTTAGAGTCGAGGCCCTCGCGAAACCGGGAGGTATCCATTTGTACCCTAAATGGTATCGAAACAGATCCTGAATATCTCGCATATCTTTGTAATATGCAACATAGTCTATGTCGGTGACTTCTCTACACATTTTCTTATGCAATTCGACATAGTCGGGGCATTTTATGCGAAAAGCCAAGCATCCAATTATTCTCATGGGCCATCCATTCTCGCCAGCGGCTTGCTCAATCCTGATGGCCTCGTCTTGATAGTCGTCTAGTATTTCACCATATTTACCGGACATATGTTAGAATCTCCAAGAGTCTTTACATTATGTCAAATTTTCTAAGGTCACTTTAATACCTTTCTCTAGAGGTGGAATTACCGATGAAATCTCAAAGTCATATTAAAGTGAGATGCAAGTACTAGACCGTTAACCTCATTTAGGATACAGAAATACGGTTGCAAGAGGCTAAAAATAGATGTCACTAAGAATCTTCCATGCTTGTGACCCCCACGGGAGTCAGAAAACATGGGAACAGATGTGCAGAGCTCCTGGTGTCTTCAAAGCCGATGTTGCCATGATGTGCGGCGATTTGACAGGAAAAGCAATCATGCCCATCATACAAGAAAAAGAAGATAATTGGTACGCTCAGCCCTATGGTAGAAAGAAGAAATTCAAGAAAAGAAAGGACCTTGACAAGTTTCTCGATTTTGTCAAAACTGAAGGATTCTATCCTCACATTTTCACTCCCGATGAGCTTGCAGAGATTAAGGAGAAGAAAGGCGCAATACAGGAACTCTTTGACAACTTAATGACTGAACGCATGCAAGCGTGGTTGGATTTAGCTGCAGAGAAAATCCCTGAAGATGTCGTACTTGTGGTGAATCCCGGAAATGACGATCCGCGTGTTATCGATGAAGTCATCATGAATCATCCACGGGCAATCTATCCTCTTGAGAAGGTCGTGGAAATTGGAGAGCATCACAAACTCATCAGTAGTGAATGGGTCAATAGTACGCCGTGGGAAACCCACAGGGAGTGCCCCGAAGATGAGCTTTTGGAGAAACTGGAAGCTGAGTTTGCTCGAGTTGACGGAACTGATTATGAGAATCTGCTGTGTAACTTCCATGCGCCTCCCTTCGGCTCAGGATTGGATGTAGCCCCGCAGCTTTCCGAAGACCACCAAATGAAGTATGCGGGTGGTTTTTCGCTAACTGAACCAGTTGGAAGCAAAGCAGTTAGAGAAGTCATAGAGAAATACCAACCACTTGTCGGCATGCATGGTCATATTCACGAATCAGTTGGTTTCACAAACATTGGGAGAACCCTTTGTGTTAATCCTGGCTCTGAATACCGCGAGGGTATCTTGAAAGGTTTCATCATTAATGTGAAAGATGGCGAAGCTACCGCCGGACGAGTAGAACTATAGTTCCAGTCAGGTAATGCAGGCGCCTGAGCAACACTTGGCTCAGGCCTTGCACCTATTTTTTGCAATTATTAGAAATATGAATATCAAGTTCTTCAGTTTTCTAAAGAAAACTTAAAGTAGTACTCAGCTTCTTCTAATTCTAGCTTAAACTGTGACGGGAATGGAAAAATGACACTGAGATTGAAAACTAGAACTGATGTAGAAGACCTGACAACCGGTTGTACATTCTTTGGTACAGGTGGCGGAGGCGATAAAGAGCTAGGTCTGAAGATGCTGTATCCGCACATTGATGCTGGCAAGACCATAGAGATTGTGGATGTTGATACAATTGAAGATGAGGACTGGGTCGCGTGTCCCTACTATTCTGGGACTATTGCTCCACCAACTCCTGAGATTGAGAAACTGCGCTCGAGATTTGACTGGGACTATTACGAGAAGGAACTGGCAACAGGTCTCAGGCTGCTCGAGGACCACATGGAAGTGAAATTTGCGGCCACCGCAGCATTCGAGCTAGGTGGCGTAAATACTCCTGCGCCTATTGATGCAGCCGTAAGGCATGGTATTCCTTGTGTTGATGGAGATTATGCTGGGCGAGCGGTTCCAGAAATCTGCCAAAATACAGTATGTGCCAAGGGCTTTTCTATGGCTCCATTGGCATTGGTAGATTGGTACGGCAACAAAACACTTGTTCAAGATATCATCAACTATGAAATGGGAGAAAGAATCTCAAAGGCACTCAGCGAGGTTGCATGGGGTCGGGTTGGCAATGTGGCGTTTCCTGTCAAGGGAAATGAATTCCATGATGTTATCATACCTGGAACCCTATCATTGAGCTATGGCGTTGGCAAGACTATTCGCGAGAGCCGTGAGTCCGGAGATGATCCTGCAGAGGCGATAGTTGATGAATTTGGTGGCTGGACCCTATTCAAGGGGGAGGTTGTGGTTAGAGAATGGGAGAATAGAACTGGCTATATGTGGGGTAAAACAACCATCAAGGGAACAGGTCCAAAGGGCGGCAAGGAACTAAAGGTCTGGTTCAAGAATGAGAATCATATGACTTGGCTTGATGGCGAAATGTGGGTAATGAGCCCAGATATCATCGAAATCATTGACCAAAAGACGGGGGAACCTATAACTAATACGGATATCAAGAAGGGTGATGAGGTCAGTGTCATTGGAATGAAGGCATCTCATGAGATCTTCAGGCAGCCAGAAGGTCTAGATGTACTCGGACCCAAGCACTTTGGATTTAATGCCGATTATGTGCCAATTGAAAAACTAATGAAGTAGAGAGGAGAATCTTTCTCCTCCATCATTTTTTTCAGCCTTTTTCTTTTTCGTCTCTGTCAACCACAATCTGAACGGTGTAATGCTTTCGGTACCAGTTTGGCTCGTTTTTCACGATAATGTCATCATAGTCGTCATTGAAGAATTTGACTGGGTGACCCTCTGGATCTTCATCTTCTTTCCTTAGCCTGTGTCGCGCGTTGACGATAAGACGTTGGACCCATTGTTTCAATGCTTCCTTTTCGTCTTTCAACAATTCGGGATGTTCGTCCCAATAGTTCTCTATTGTCCACGCAACTTTTCTGTTATAATAATGCCCTGCGGTCCATTGCGCTACAAAGAAGATGAATGCAAATGCTGCAAACGCGATGGTATAAATTGCAATAGAAACAAGCGCAAATACCCAAGTAGCAACAACGGCTGGGACTGCGAATGTTAGTAGAACTAATGCCGCATATTGTAAGGTCTTTCTTCGCCCATAATACTTCAGGACACCCGGCACCTTTGGCGAAACAGCTGCAAATTTATGTAGGACCGTTCTGATGAATCTCCACTGGTCAACAAACGATCGTGGAAATTCCCCTTCTCCAATCGCCTTCTCGATGAACGTCAGATCGTAGCACCGATGGATTCTATATGCATCAAAAACAGTGATGAGGTCCTTTGTCCATTCCAAATCTAAGCCTCGAGGAGTGAACTGGAACTCATCCAAAGTCTGTTCTTGGGGTTGTGATCGCTTCTTACTGCCGCGTTCGCTCATGGTCTTTCCGCCTTAACAGGAACTTAACATTTCAAGTCTGAGTGGATAAGATAAGCGTTGTGCAAAGTGATAAAGCCAAAACTAACGAGGGTCTTTGCAAACAGTCAAAAGGACGCCTAATGCTCTGCGATTACAGATTCTAACCCGGATGAGAACAAAGATGGAACAAAGCGACGACAAAGACTGGGAATTTATTTCCAAGCATCCATACTCTGAACAAAATGCTGAGCTAAGGATAGATAGCGAAGAGATTGATTTTCTGCTTCCCAGAGAAAAGAGATTCAAAAAATATACTGTTGTATTCACAGCAAAATGGCACGAGATAATAGCATTCGAGTGTGCGAAGATTCACTATTGTAAGGATAGAAAGTCGTGGCCTACTGACGAGGAATTACCCGATGATTATGACAAGATTGGCCAGGCGGGGATATTTTTTGCATTTCTAAGAAGCGGTGGAGAAGCCTTCTTCCAGGTATGGGCAATCATACCTGTTGAGGATATCCCTAAAGTTAGAGAACTAGCAGAGGAATACTTGGGGCGCAAAAGCGTAGATGGTCTCGCCCACCATGGTAATGCCGGTGTCGTAAATTATGTTCTAGATCGATGTGAGATTGTTCATCGAATCACATTGAACTGGCACGATTGGATAAAATCCGGGCCGTCAACTGAGCCGAGAGAAAAACTCAATGAGAAACCTCCAGATTTGGTACTTGCCAAAGAAGGAATGGCTTTCGATTTTTACGGTGCCAGCCCGAAACTTGAGCAAATGTCCACATTTTGGCCCTGGAGGCTAATCAAGGATATCCATGTGGTTCCTGACGAGGTCCCTCAGCTAGCCTATGTCTGGTATGAAGATGAATATACGTTCTTGCAGCAGGTCTGGGATGAGAAGGAGCGTCGACAGATTCTGGATAAGGTAAAAGAAACCAGACAGATGTATATCAATGACGATGATATTCCTGAATTGAAAATGATAAGACCATGGTCTTTCCCATCCCGACTTCATGATACGTGGGACGACCTCAAGCCATTTGCTTCCCAGGCGAGCAGAGACGGTTTTCCACCCATCTATGAAACCGAGGATTGACGTTAGCAGCCTGTCGATAATCGTTTAGACAGAGCAAGCATCAGTTTTAATCCCGGTTATTGTTATCCTTATCTAATTGGCTCTTGCACATATGAACTGTTTTGCTATCTCATGTATTTTGGTAGTCTGTGTGATATTTCGCCCCTCAAGCGAGGAGAAATTTCATCAATCTGCGATTTATAAGCGAGGAGGAAGACGAACCGCAAACAAAGGAAGAGGTCATCTAATACATGAAAATATGCGGTTCCTCGGCCAAATAGGAAGGCGATAATCAATCATCTACTGTCAAGATGATATCTCTTGCATCTTCATCAAGGCCATGGAGAACCATCGAATTCCCAGAGACCGGATCATCTATGCGGACCGTATAGTACTGCGTATTTCCTTCGTTATACGTTGGCTGCACCTCAATGGTAGTAGTACCTTCAGATTCTTTCAGATTGCTCAGAGGAATCTGAGCATGAATCAACCCACCTCTCGCAGCTAAAATCCTGTCAGTTGTCAGATAATACTTGGTTCTTCTAGTATTGATAAATTCGATGCCGGTAAGGAGTAAACCAATCAATATCAATACAAGCACGAAGTTACCGATGAGACCGCCAAACCAGCCATAGATCACCAACAAAATCCAAGGAGAGAATACGAGGCAAAATCCCCCTCCAAACATCAGCATGACATTCATACCACCTCGTTGGCTCCATATTATCTCTTCTCCCGCATTTAGACCCTTGCCGGGCGGGGAAAACTCTTCGTACACAGCACTACCTCAATAAATGATGGACAATGCATAGTTATTTTCCCTATTATCTTTAAGCATTAGATTTCACGCCGAATCAACAACTGTTTTCTTGGAATACAAGTTTGCCAATTAGCCAGATATCCTCAATATGGTACAATCTTCAATTTGTTAGACTCTCAATATCTCTCGGGAACTATCTTAATACGCATGAGAATTGGCAGAAAATGCGGAGTTGCGAAAAAGATTGGACTGTAGCATAATAGCTCCTTTCCAATAAAATACCACGCTCAATGAAGCAGGATATGAAAAAATAAAGAGAGGGGGAGAGAGCTGAGCTCTCTCTGTACTAAGTCTACTCGGGGGGTAGTTGTCCGAAGATAGCGCCCATGTCGACGCCCTTGGCCTTGTTCTTGTGACCGTAGTAGATGTACATCATCTGACCCCAGAAGTAAACTCCAACCGTGAACAGGGTCTCGTATACGACACCTGAAGTCGGTACAAAGCTCACTAAGGAGTAGAAGAATATAGCACCACTGATAAGACCCGCTATTGATACTAGCGGAATCCCGCCTATGGTCCAAGCACCAGACCGCTCCCACAACGTTGGCCGGTAGTACGGTAGTGATACCTCTGCCAGTGTGAATTGCCAGCGGATGAACACGTATGTAAACGCGACACCGATTGCAACTGACACATCGTAGAAGACTGACATGCCAATGATGACAATCTGCACTATGAGCCAATAGTAGAGGCTGTTGTGTGGAACGTGATACTTCGGATGGATCTGAGCCATCGCCTCGGGGCACATCCTGTCCATCGCCATTGCGTGGAAGGGTCTTGTAACCCACAGGGCATTGCTTGGTCCGTCAAGGGTATTTGCCAAGATTGGTTGTAGTACCAGAACTGCACCGAGCCACCAATAGTTAGGCCCAAGCGCAATCGCAGCAAAGTTGCCAAATCCGGGGAATACACCGCCACCACTGTTGTTCCAGTAGAGAATCTCACCCATGCCTACCTCAACCGCGTAGGCTGAGAGCATGAAGAGGGCACCGATGCCAATAACGCCACCCATGCAGCTTAGGGGAATGTTTCGGCTTGGCTGTGAAACCTCGCCTGCAACGGGCATGATCAGGTAGGGCCACATGATGCCCACTGCCAGGACCATAGCCCCTGCCAAGGCTGCAATGTTCAACGTCGTATACTGGGTGATGTCTGTGATCCACGAGTTTGCTTGCAGGTCAGCTAATTCATAACCTGTGCCAGCAAAGAGTGCATCCCACGAGGTTTGGGTAATCGGATTCGCGATAAGAATAATATCCGATATTAGTAGTAGGCCAATCACAACAACGCCAAGTACTATCGTGAAGTAACCCAGTATCTTAACACTCAGATAGCTAAATATGAAACCTATGAATGTCAAAATCAGAGCTAGTATCACTAGGTCAAGCATGTCTGAGTCACTCAGAGCTTGACCTATAGCCAGTATCGTGGGGTTGTCAGCAATAATTCCAATTGCCACAAAACCACCGCCAGTCACCTTCGCTGAGAAGAAGCTGGCTGACCCGCGAAATACTGGGTTTGTTATGACCGATCTCCACCCTTCCATGACCCCAAAGATTGGGCTCAAGCCTCGTCCGACAAAGTGGTAGCTAGCACCGCTTCGAGGCATCGCAAGCATTAGCACCATCGTACCAATGCCCTCGAATAGGATTGCAAATGTACCTAAAGCGAAGGTTGGGACAAGTAGTGCACCTGGATACCAGGTTGAAACTTGCGGGGCTACGAAGTGGAAGTATGGACCGACTGTCAGTGCTATTGGTAATAGCAAAGCAAACCAAGGCCCTACTTCTTTTACTAGACCACTGCTCTCTCGCACGAATAAGAGTTGGTCTTCGTCTTCCATTTTTCGGAAATCTCCGTTCTATTTTTTTCTCTCTCACGTTTGCGAATCATTCGCTCTCCGTGATACATTGAACAAGGCAATACCAGTATAAAAACTTAAGGAGAGAATAAACAAGGCTGATTTCGGAATTTTAAACGATGTTATAGAAATTCTACTGCTGGAATGAGGATACTGTCGAAGATAGCTACGACGTATGTAGAGCTGCGGGTTCAGCTGGAGATATTGTCGAAGAACTCCTTGTCGATGAGGTACACATTCACCGGGACCTCTCGAATGCCTGTTCTGCTCTCAAACAGGATATTGAGAATAATGTCCCTATCCATGATATGGATTGGGGGCACCGACCGGTTTTCTTGTACAGCAACTCTTCGAGCCTCCTCATTGCAGATCCCGTTGGATAGGAGCACACCCTGATTGGCTCCATAGGTAGGAAGGTCCCCTCTGATCTCAAGAATAGTCTCTTTGCCAATCTCTTCATCCAGGTCGCACTTCCTAGCATAATATACAACAGGGGCTTTTCCACGATCGTCCCACCATGCACTAGTCATGATGACCGTGGTGCCATTCCGTCGCTCATGCACCTGAAGGAATCCACCGTCTGATTTGGGTTCAGTGTGAGCCCGTATATTGGTCAGCAACACTTTTGTGAGATTTTCGAATGCCTCAAGATCGAGCTCAGCAATGGCATAGGACAGTTGTTCCCGTGCCCGAAGATTGAATTGATTTGCCCGTTCGCGAACCTCACTGATCTTGTCCTCATCAATGGCACCCTCACAGACCTCGTTATATCTGTAGAGACCTGGAGCAACACGAACAAAATAAGGCGGTCGTTCATCCTGTTCAGCTTGCTTCTTTTCTATAGACAGGGACGCTGAAACTGACTCTGGTGTACGGTCTAGAGCGTCTGCAATGTTCCGATAGTGTATCGGCTCTTCCTTTGCATGTTGGGCTAGCCATTTTCGTAGAGTAGTTCTTCCATTGTTCTCTGTCAATTCGGGATGCCACCTGTTCTTTCATTGCCCATCTAAGATTTGATGCCACTTGAGTGTACCTTTGCAGGCTTTAGTACAGGTAAAAAGCTTTTCCAGACGACATTAATTATAGTAAAGTCTTGCAAAATTCTAAATTTGGTGCTTTATCGTCACTTTAATATTATCTTAAGCGTGTAATATACTTGAAAGGTGCAAGGTATGAGCCAGGTCTATGTGAAACTCATGAATCGTGGTCTAAAATCAGAGGAGCACGACAAATTCCCCGTTCAAATAAGTGAGAATGCGACAGTGGGCACATTGGTAGACCAGCTTCATCAGGCTTATGGCCCGAGATTTGAAGTGTTCTTGGAAGACCATGAGAATCAAACCCTGAGGCGTGATGCCATCGTTATCGTAAATGGTAGTAACATTGTGGCACATAATGGACTTCACACAAATCTTCGTGATGGCGATATGATTGTCTTCATGATAGCTGCTGTTGGCGGCTCATTTTAAAGCACATTCGACTCCTTTCTTAATTCAAGCTTATGAGTGAGGTCTGGGACTCCCGGTCAATCCTCAGGAATGTAGTAGGGATCCAGAATCTCCTCATCAACGATTCCGGCTGATACAGCCATGAGTTCAGCAATGTCAAGCACCCGCATCTCAGCATCTGCCTCGTACACTGCATGGGTGAGATTCATCTCACATGCTGGACAGACTGTCGCAATAATCGTAGCCTCTGTGGTTTCGATATCTTCTAAACGTCTTCTAGCAGCCATCTGCGAGTTATCCTCATACATTATCTTGACTCCGCCGCCACCGCCACAACAAAATGCCTGTTCTCTATTGCGCGGCATCTCACGGAAATCAACACCGGGGATTGCCTCAATGACTTCCCGGGGGGGTTCATAGATATCTCGATAACGTCCAATCTCGCAGGGGTCGTGATAGGTAACGACAACATCGACTGGTTTCTTCAGGTCCAGTTTGCCTTCTCTCACAATCTCTGCCAGAACCTCGCTTGTGTGACGAACTTTTATTGGAAACTCATCCATTCCCAACAATTCTGGATAGATCTCATCGAATGCTCGGAAGCAACTGGGGCACGGAGTAATGATTGTTTCAACACCACGTTCCTGTAGATTGTTCAGGTAATCCTCTGCCCATTCTTTTGCGTGCTCCATCTTCCCAGTTATCCAGTACGGTGTGCCACAACATCGCTGGTCTTCGCCAAGAAAGTCAAGCTCATAGCCCGCCTCTTGGAGCACACGGACAAGGATGTTGGTCTTTTCCTTAAAGCGGTGACTGGCTAAGCAGCCAGGATAAAAGAGGGTTCCTGAACCTTCGGTGAACTCAAGTCCTTCCGCCCATTGGGTATGTACAGTTGGTGTGTCCGCAAAGATGTTCCCTGTTTCTTGAGCAGTATCAGCCATATTTTCGCCGCCTTCAGGAATAGCGACTCCCTGTTCAACAAAGTCCTTCCTCATGGCCTTCGTCACTGCGATGATGTCTATCTGGGCGGCCTTCTTGCACTCGTATTTGCATCTACCACACATAAAGCAGCCAAATATTCGCTCAGCAAGGTCTTCAGTGTAGTCCAATTTACCCTCTAGTATGGCTCTGGCTATTGCCATCCTCCCTCTAGCAGTTGATGATTCCCAAGTTTGAGTGTAGATTTCGGGACATCGCTCGTCGAAATCATATCCACGACAAAACTCACATCTACCACAGGCGTAAATCATGTCCTTGTAGTCGCTGATATTCATTCTAATTCCTCCTCTGCAATGAAAATCCCACGCTGTAGAATATTCTTGGGATCAAGTGTTCTTTTCAGAGTCTTCAGGAGACGGTAGTATCCTGTATCTCGCTCAGCCACGAACGATCTTAGGCCATCTCTTCCGCCAATTCCATAAGGGACAACAGGCCCATTGAGAATCATCTCGTTGATTTCATCAGCCATCTCGACGAGTTGGTCCCATTCCTCTGGCTCTTGGTAGTTAGTGACCATAAAAGCCAACCAGTCTCTTGGGAGGACCTGACCCCCAAATCCAGCCTTTGTATAGCCTCTCTTTTCAATTAGCTCTTCCTTCCATACCTTGTACAGAAAGCCAATATCGTCAATTCTGCAAGAGCCGGAGCCAAAGAAATGCCAAACTCCAGTTGCAAAGATGTCTGTTAGTCCTGTGAGAATTCTATCGAAATAGTCATTTGCAGGAGCCGGGTCGCCAATTTTCCCTCCCAGGTCCTCGATTTTCTCTATGAGTTTCTTCTTTCGAAACTCCATTATCTTCTTTTCATACGCGAAAATATCTGCCATCACAATAAACGTGTCAGGGTCTGTTGGTTCAACCCATAAATAGAAGCCCTGCAGGTATTCATCTCCAACTAGCCGATTGACAAAATGCCCTAATTCAATTGCTTCATCAAGTGTTGGAATGACTGCCATGATGCGCTCTTCATAATCTGAAGATGGTCTAATTCGGAGTGTTAACTCTGTGCAAACCCCGAGAATACCCTCTGCTCCAATGAACATGCCAGCAAGGTCTGGACCTAGACACTGTCTCTTGAACTTCCCTGCACTTGGCCACGCCGCAGAGCCCGTATGTACTACATCTCCATTGGGAAGAACCATCTCAAGCGTGACGATATCACGATGTCCGTGGAAACCAAACTTGGCAGTGCCACGTGGCCCTCCGCCAGCCTTCATCACCGACCCACCAACGGTCATAGCGGGACCTCCAGCTTCACTGCAAAGATAAGTTAGCCCCTTTTCCTGAAGCGCGGCATCCAGTTTTGCCCAAGTGCAATTTGGCTGAACGGTGACAGTAAGGTCTCTTTCCTCGATTTCTATTATCCGATTCATCAGCGCTAAATCAAGCATGATACCCGGGTCTTGAGGAAGAAACGCATCCCAATGTGAGGTTCCACCACCCCGTAGATAAATCGGGATATCATGTTTGTTAGCAATCCTGAGAATCTCTTGAATCTCTTCTTTTGTTTCAGGCATCACTATATGAGTAGCCATCTTCTGTTTTGCAGGGCTTAAATCACGACTATATGCCACGATATCGAATTCCTTGTCAGTGACTCGCTTTGACCCAACAATGTCTTCAAGACGACTTGTCATTTTTTGGATATCCATTGTCAACCGCTGCTCCAGATTCTTTGGTTCTGAATTCAAGAGTATAATAAATGCTAATTAAGCTCTCTGGTCGCGAAGTTTCTTTAATACAAGCTTAATATGGGAAGCGGCGATTCTCTGTGGTTTTCGCAAAAAAAGAGAGTTGAGAGAGGACTGTACTCCTCTACTCCTTCTCATACTTGAAGCTTAGCTTGATTCGAACCCGGTATTCAATGATCTTATTACCGTCTAACCTAACATCTTGCCGGATGACTTCTGCTACTCGAAGGTCTCTAAGGCTTTCTGATGCCTTCTGAATAGCATTCTGCATCGCATGCTCCCAGCTCTTCTCACTAACGCCAACAAGTTCGATAAATTTGTACACGCTTTCTTCAGTCAATTTACTTCACCTAGTCTTTGACTTTATGTAATGAAACACAAACTGAAAAGCATTGCTACAAACATCCAAGGAGTCAGGCGTACTCGGAATTCATCTCGTCGATATATTGCTTCAATCTATATCGAACGGAATGATGAAGGTTTTTCGAACGGTCCAGACCTTACGTATCTAAGAAGAGATTAAAATACCCAAAATCCACGCTCCTATTCGTGGACCAATCATGAAACCAAGAGAGCGATTCCATAAGGCTGTGTCCCACGAAGAACCCGACAGAGTACCACTTGACCTGTGGATTACTCCGCAGGCATATGAAAGTCTTAGGGACTACTTGGGGATTGATGCCCCGGAAACCCAAGAATGGGGTATAATGAGTGTCTGGCAAATCTCTGAAGAAATGCTACAAAGACTCAGTATTGACTTTCGGAGAGTATACATGAAATCTGCTGCTGACTTCAAGCCAAAGGAATACCCAGATGGAAGCGTTGAAACCGAATTCGGATGCAGGGGGAAATGGATTGGTGAGTATTGGGAGATAGTCCACTTTCCGTGGGCTGATTTCACCGAGGTGCAAGAAGTAGAGGACTATGAGTGGCTTGATCCTCAAGACCCTTCAAGATTAGATGGTGTAGTAGAATGGGCGAAATATCTTCATGAAGAAACAGACTATGCGGTCACAGGAATGGTGGGAGGTCCATGGGGCGTATTCGAAGTCTGCGCTCACTACATGAGAGGGTTTGACAAGTTTCTCATAGACCTAATATCTCGTCCAGAATTGGCTGAAGCCATGATGAACAAGTCAATGGAGCTTGCTCTAGACATGAATGCCGTTTTTCTCGATGCAGTTGGGGATTATCTCGATATCGTGCAGGTGGGCGATGACCTAGGTCATCAGAACGGACTGATAATGAGTCCCAAGATGTATCGCGACAAGATCAAACCGAAACATAAGAAAATCTACTCAGATATCCACAGGAGAGCCCCTCACGTCAAGATTTTGTATCACAGTTGTGGAGCCATTGAGCCCATGATAGAAGATTTGATTGATGTAGAAGTTGATATTCTTAACCCGGTGCAGCCCTTGGCAGAAGGTATGGACTCAGAAACTCTCAAGCAGAAATACGGCGACAGATTAACCTTTCATGGAGGAATTGATTTGCAGCAGGCTATGGCCTCGGTTGGGAAGATTGATGACCTAAGAAAGGAGATCGATACTAGATTGAGAGCATTTGCACCCGGCGGTGGATACATTCTGGCGCCCGCTCATAATATACAGCCTGACTCGACTCCGGAGAAGATACTTGAAATGTATGACTATGCGGCAGAGAAAGGGCAGTATCCCATTAGTTAGGGGATTGGCTTCTCTTTATGCATCTCATGAGGGTCTTCACCCTCATCCAGCTTGTCCGCCCACCATACATCAGTGGAAACAACCTCTTCTGCTGCTGCGAGAACCTCTTCGATTCGGTCTTTTGCAATAACGACAACTCCGTCACCATCAGCAAAAATCAAGTCACCCATCGCAACTTTCACGCCACCACAAGTAATTGGTTCGCCAACAGACTCCATATCCAAACGACCTCTCATAGTTCCTGGGTGACGCCCACGAGCAAATACTGGAAAATTCATGTTGTTGATATCCTCGATATCTCTTGAGGTTCCGTCTACAACTGCTCCATTAAGCCCCTTTGGGATGCCAATTCTAGTTAGCACCTGACCCCAGACTGAACAATCTGTTGCACCACTTGAGGTAATGCATACAATGTCCCATTGCTCCGCCTTTGTAGCCAAGCTCATGAATAAGTCCAGCTGCCCCTCGTCATACGGCCTATTTGGAGGTGTACGAACAAGTTTGCCAGTTCTTGCAAAGCCTGCCATGCGATAGTTGTTCGTTACGGGCTTTATTTCCCAATCCATACAGACCGGGCTTAGCCCAGCTTCGTCAGCTGCATCTGATACCGCAGCCACATAGAGTTTCAGTGTTCTGTCTATTATCAAATCTTTGTTTACCATGGTCAATCACTCATTTCTTCCAGAGATAAACACAATAGTCATCGCCACGCATCATGCATTTGGGAATTGACAATCTCAAATCTGGGTCAACTGCCTGACCTATCCCGTCATCCATAGCACATACCCAATGACAGATGTCTTCTTGTGCGCCTTCTGCTTTGAATGTGTCAATCCAAGGACAGGATTGAACCCTCATCTCAACCATATCGTCACTATAATCTATCAGCTCCAAATCAAATCCAAAATAAGGATGTGCTGCCTCAAAAAAGTCAAAAAGTGATTTCGGTTCTCCTTTTCTTAACCCACCACTCTCAATACCAGCCTCACCCAATTCAAGTCCGTGTTGTAGATTTGCTTTTCTTAGTGCCTCCAAACCTTCTTTTCCACAATGGTCTCTCATTGCCTCAACATAGACTGCATGAGCGCTAGCCAATGTTGCCATATTCACCTTTCTTACTTCATCTGCTGATGGTTCGGTCATAGTATTCACCATTCAACGAACATGCTTTCTTAAATTCATTTAGAATCGGGATGTGTTAGAAGTTAAAGTATTCTTTGGTTGTTTAAAAGGATATAAATTGCAGATTAAACTTCAAAACATCAGTGGTGCATTATAATGCTCGCCGAAAGAAACCAGTTTGTTCCAGCCAGTGAGATAAGAAAAATCTACAACATGATTCTAGGACGAGATGACGTTATTGACCTGACAGTTGGAATCCCGGATTTCGATACTCCAAATCACATCAAAGAAGCAGCAAAGCAGGCAATCGATGATGGTTTTACCAAATACACCCACAATGCAGGTTTCATGGACGTAAGAGAATCATTCGCCAGGAAGCTAAAGCGAGATAATGACATTGACGCTGACCCCGTTAGCGAGATTATGGCGACCGCTGGCGGCATGGGTGCACTTGTGCTTGCAAACCTTGTTCTTGTTGAACCTGGTGATGAAGTAATATATCCAGATCCTGGATTCGTCAGCCATTTTGCCCATGTGAAATTGGCAGAAGGAAAAGCGATTCCACTACAACTCAAGAAGGAACATGGTTTTGGGGTGACTGCTGAGGGAGTTAGGAAGTTGGTCACAGATAGGACCAAGATGTTGGTCTTGAACTCCCCAAACAATCCAACAGGCGGAGTTATCTCCAATGAAGAACTCAAGAAAATCGCAGAACTTGCAATCGAGAAGGATTTCTACATTCTCTCAGACGAGGCCTACGAAAAATTCCGCTATGATAATGAGAAACCGCTGTTCATCGGCTCATTGCCCGGAATGAAAGAACGAGTAGTATCTCTGTTCTCGCTGTCTAAGACATATGCTATGACCGGATGGCGAATTAGTATCTGTACCGGGCCGTCTGAGGTAATTGGTGCAATGACAAAACTGCAAGAACATGTGATTGCAATGCCGACCTCCATCTCGCAAAAAGCAGCGGCTGAAGCTGTCGAGGGCCCGCAAGATTGCGTCAAGGAGATGCTGGATACCTTCAGAGAACGACGAGATATTATGGTCAAGGGTTTACAGCAAATCGAGGGAGTTGATTTGGAACCGCCAGGTGGAGCGTTTTATGTATTTCCAGATGTTTCTGCATTTGGCATGGAAACCTTCGAATTGGTTATGAGAATCCTCAATGAGGTAAATGTTGCTACTGTTCATGGGTCTGCATTCGGACACTTTGGTGAAGGATTCCTTAGATTATGTTATGCAATGTCAACTGAGAGCATTGAAGAGGCACTCCAAAGGCTTGACACCTTCCTTCCAAAGCTACTAAGAAGACCAAAGTGATGGATGCAAAAAATAATCTAGAATGAGGTGTAATACATCAAGATGACCTCTAGAACGCAACGAATCAAAGACAGAATGCTTGCTGCAGAACCCACCATCTCAAGCGAACGAGCATCCATTTTCACCGATTACTTGAGGTCTCATGAGTCGGAACCTATTAAGATTCGATTGGCTAATGCGTTTGCTAAGGTTCTCGAAGACATGACTATTCGGATAGAGCCAGAGGAATTGATTGTGGGGAACATGGGCCCAACACCTCGTTCTTGTCAGATATTCCCAGAGTATAGCTGGGAATGGCTCAACGAGGAGCTGGATAGGTTCGATGCGCGTAGAACAGAACCATTTCAGATAGGAGAAGATGATAAAGATATTCTCAGAGAAGTCTTCGAATACTGGAATGGAAAGAGTACTGCGGAAATAGCCCGGAGCAAAATGCCAATGGATTCTCAGAGAGCGTCCAAGGCGGGTTTGTTCACAATAGGTGCACCAGGGACTGGGATCGGCCATGTTATTGTGGATTATCCTACAGTACTTGGGAAAGGAATAGCGAGCATTATATCTGATACAAAAGATAAGTTTCAGGATTCTACCTCTGAGGAGGAGAGGAAATTCTATGAAGCAGTGATTACTCAGTTGGAGGCGGTAACTGCATTCGCAAAGAGATTCTCCAAACTTGCGGCAAGTCTTGCAGATGCAGAATCAGACCTACAAAGAAAAGCAGATCTGGAGGAAATCTCACGCATATGCGCAAGGGTTCCAGAATATCCTGCAGAATCATTTCATGAGGCACTTCAGTCGTTCTGGTTTATTCATCTGCTTGTACAGACGGAGTCAAACGGTCATTCTATATCCACGGGCCGTTTTGACCAATACATGTTTCCATATTTTCAGCAAGATATGAGGTCAGGCAAACTCACCAGAGACCAAGCCCTCGAGCTTCTTGAAATGCTATGGATCAAGTTCACTTCACTAATCAAACTAAGAAACGAGTACTACAGCGTCGCTTTTGCGGGACATCCCATGTTTCAGAATTTGACAATTGGGGGACAAGATGCTGATGGCAATAATGCCTGCAATGATTTGACCAGTCTGGTTTTGGAGGCAACCAAGAATATTCGAGTCACGCAACCTACAGTTTCGTTCAGATGGCATGAGGGTACTCCTGACAGGTTCATGAGGGAGGTTGTCGAGGTTGTATCTAAGGGCTTGGGCATGCCAGGAATATTCAATGATGAAGTCATAATTCCCCTGATGACCGACAAGGGAACGGATCCTTCAGAGGCACATGATTACTCAATCCTCGGTTGCGTGGAGCCAATAATGGCTGGGAAGTCGGATCCAAGACCGAATATTGGCTATGTCAATCTACCAAAAATATTAGAGATAACTCTCAATAATGGAATTGATCCAATTAGCGGCGAGAAAGTAGGATTGGAAACTGGTAATGTCACAGAATTTACATCCTTTGAGCAGCTATGGGATGCCTACGAAGAGCAAATCGATTATACTATTGAATTGCTCACACAGGCGGACCGAGTTGCGGCAGGAATCCTCTCTCAAAACAAGCCGACCCCATTCATTTCGTCTCTACTAGAGGGCTGCCTTGAAAGCGGTAGGACTATGCAGGATGGTGGAGCGCTATATAACTCCGGCGGCATTATGGGGGTTGGGGTCGCAATAGTTGCTGATTCGCTTGAGATGATTAGAAAGCACGTTTTTGAGCAGAAAACGACAACGATGGATAATCTGTTAGAGGCATTGCATGCAGATTATGAGGGCTACGAAGAACTAAGAATTCTTCTTGAAAATGACCCATGCAAGTATGGAAATGATATTGAAAGAGTAGATTTTCTAGCACGAGATACAGGTGTCGCATTCTGTGATGCAATCCAAAGTCGTATGACAACGCGTGACGGGTCATATCATGGGGCGCTATTCTCGGTTTCAATGTATATTCCTCAAGGTGAGGTCTTAGGAGCCACCCCAGATGGGAGAAAGGCCGGCATCATGCTTTCGGATGGTGTATCACCAACTCAGAATCGAGATGTTAATGGACCCACTGCTGCAATGAAATCGGTTGCTCGGTTGGATCATCAGCGCTGCTATAATGGAACCCTGTATAATATGAAATTCACTCCAGATATGTTTAGCAGCAAAAAGTCAAGAGAAAAATTCATCGGACTCGTTGAAGGGTATTTCAAGATGAATGGATTACATGTCCAATTCAATGTTGTAGATAGGGCCACTTTGGAGGATGCGAAGGTACACCCCCTTCAGCATCGCAATCTCATTGTTCGAGTGGCGGGATATAGTGCATATTTCATTGAACTAGATCCCTTCGTGCAGGATGAAATAATCGCGAGAACTGAGTTTTCTTCTGCTCACTAACCAATATGGGGCTTACGACAGGTTTAACATTCAGTGCTCCAATATTAAATTCAACTTAAATTCAAGAGAGAAAATGTGAGTGTGAAAGATGAATTTTGATGTAGTTACCTTCGGAGAAGTCATGCTAAGGCTATCTCCCCCCGATTTCAGACGGTTTGAGCAGACACATAGCTATGATGCTAATGCAGGAGGAGCTGAGATGAACGTTGCAGTCGCATGTTCCCGACTAGGATTGAATTCTGCATATGTTACAAAGCTTGGTGATAATTCAATCGGCCATTTCATCAGAAATCAGGCAAGAATGCATGATGTGGATACCTCTCACATCCTTTGGGACCCGGATAGTCGATGTGGAGTTTACTTCGTTGAGTTTGGTGCGGCACCTCGGACAAATCGAGTCATCTATGATAGGGCTCATTCAGCAATTAGCAAAATTAAACCAGGAGAGGTACCCTGGGATGATTTCCTAGATGGAACACGGTTGTTCCATACAAGCGGAATAACTCCTGCCCTCAGTAACGGCTGTGCAGATACAACCATGGAGGTTTTCAAAGCAGCCAGAAAACACGGTGTCAAGGTGTCTTACGATGTCAATTATAGAGGCAAGCTCTGGACTCCAAAAGAGGCAAGGAAATTTACTGAACCTGCATCAGAATATATTGACATCCTCATTACCACTGAAGAGGACACCAAAGTCGTTTACGGAATCGAAGGCGAGAACTATGAGGAAGTAGCGTCAAAATTGACGGACAAGTTTGGTTTCGAAGTAGTACTAATCACACTTCGTGAAACGCCATCCGTTCTTGAGAATAAATGGTCCGTCTTTGCTTACGCGGATGGAAACGTCTATCGCAGTCCGACATACGATATAGAAGTCATAGATCGTCTTGGCGGCGGCGACTCTTGCAGTGCCGGTTTCATTTATGGATATTTGGAACTCGAAGACTTGCAACAAGCGGTTAACTTTGGCTCAGCATTCTCAGCCTTCAAGCAAACAATACCAGGCGACCTTGCTTTCGTGAATAAAGAAGAAATCGAGAAACTCGTTGAAGGCTATGAGAGAGGGCTTAGAATCCAGAGGTAGAGGTGGTTAGACGTGTGGAATAAGCATGAAGCTATGAATTTGATAGAAAAGACCGCCCTGATTCCTATCATCAGAGTAGACTCTAGTGAGACCGCCCTAAGAGTAGCTGACGCATTCTTGGATGGAGGAGTTTCAATAATTGAAGTGACATTCAGTGTTCCTGGTGCAGTAGATGTTGTCAAGGAATTGTCTGAAAAATTGGGAGATAAGGTGCTGATCGGAACCGGGACAGTCCTAGATGGTGCAACTGCCCGACAAGCTATTCTCGCTGGAAGTGAGTTCATTGTTAGTCCCATATATTCGAGGGATTTGATAGAAACTACTCGAAGATACTCAAAGCCGGTCTTTCCAGGCGCCGTTACGCCAACGGAGATTCTTGAAGCGTATACCATGGGAGCAGATGCCGTAAAGGTATTCCCATGCGGGAATCTGGGAGGTGCCTCTTATATCAAGGCAGTAAAAGCACCACTTCCACAAGTTCCTGTTATTCCGACTGGCGGGGTTAATATAGATACAGCTGGACCACTATTGGATGCGGGTGCCTTTGCATTGGGTGTTGGAAGTTCTATCACGGACAAAAAGGCCATTGCAGCTGGAGATTTCGGCAAGATAACCGAGAATGTGGAAGCATTTCTATCTGTTATAGCGGAACACAAGAAGTGACAAGAGAGACCTGAAAGAATGATGCAGGAGTAGCAAACTTCTGTGTTATTCATTTTCTCTTGAGCTCCAGGTCAACAATCTCAGACGTCAAACGTGTACAACTCGCAAATAGAGAATTGAATCCGTCAGCATTTGCCAATTCCACATAATGTGCTTCTTGTGCTACCATTTCTATTCGCTGTCTTTCACTTGAGGATACCAAGATTCTTTTTGCACCCGCACCAGCAGCATTTCCCACCGGGATTACCTTATCCGAGCTTACTGGTGGTAGTAAACCAATATTGAGTGCACTTTCAGGTCTCATGTAATTTCCAAATGCACCTGCTAAGAACAGGGTATCAATATCGGATGAATTCAAACTAGCCTTGGAAAGGAGGATTTCAGTTCCTGCTCTGATTGCGGCCTTTGCCAACTGAACTTGTCGTACATCTTTCTGGGTGAGAATGATTTCCCTCTTAGCGTTCCCTTCGCCCAGCTTCACGACTCTATATATGCGTCCGTGTTTGCTGACATCATCCACTCTTGGTCCTTCAAGAATGCGCCCTGTTTCATCAATTTGACCTATCTTGCGCAGTTCTGCCACAATATCTAGAACTCCGGACCCGCATATGCCCTCAGGTGGCACATTTCCGATGACACCGATGTCAGGAGTGCTTTGAATATCTCTTATATTCGCATATTCTATAGCTCCTTTTTGCGCTCGCATTCCATCTTTTATTCTTGCTCCTTCAAAAGCCGGACCGGCTGCCGCTGAACAGCAGAATATCTCTCCATGCTTTGAAAGCAACATCTCTCCATTTGTGCCTATATCGATGCCCATGGAAATGCCCGAAGAACCCTCCATTCGTCGAGATAACATAAAGGCTAGCGCATCACCACCGACAAAGCCCGCAACAACAGGCGAGAAGTATATTGATACATTGAAGAACCGACTCAATCCGATTTCAGTACCTCTGACCAATGTTGATTCTTTCTTATGTGGAATATAGGGTGCCATGGCTAGTGACTGAACATCATATCCTAGAGCTAAGTATTGCATGGCTGTGTTGCCAACAGCGGACCCAGCTATGATGCTTCGAGGGTCAATATCTCTTTCATCGAGAAATGAATCAACGAGCTCTTCTACCTTTGACCAAATTTGTTCTTGAAGTTCAGTGGACCCTTCTGGATTCTCAATCGCATAGGTAAGACGGCTCATGACATCCTCACCATGCACAATTTGCGGGTTAATTGCGCTCTTTTGACCCAGCTGAATTCCTGTACCCATATTCATGAAATAGCACACAATAGTTGTTGTTCCTATGTCTATGGCTACACCAATATCATTTGTATCACCGAGATCAGCTTCAACACGCTCAGACATCAGCGAATCCGTGAGAATCTGCGCACTGATAGATTGACTAGGAATCCCTACTCTTTTGGCAGTCCCAACTTTGTGTTGACACGCTAGACGCGTACCATCTCTTATGTCGGAGATACTGAGCAGCTCCAAGTCCGAAGCGCTAGGTTCAGGTATGGGGTTTACCACGACTTTGCATTTCCCACAGGTTCCACGTCCTGCACAATCAGAGGGCAAATATTGACCAGCTGCTCGAATTGCATCCATAATCGTCTCATTAGTGTCAACAACTATTCTCAAACCCGAAGGCTCCAGAATGAGTTCCGTATCAACCAATAATATCTCTCTCCCAATCACCAAACAATCGTGACACCAAATCTTTCATCTAGATAAATACGGTTTCAACGAGTGAGGACAGATTATCCGTGGGTGTTTCTATAGCAAAGTCGCATCCACTGCTCAGTATATATCCACCGCCTTTCGCAGCATCTTTGATACATGTTAGCGCGGCTTTTCGCACCTGCTCTATGCTGCCCTTCAGAAGAAGAGTGGTATCAACACTACCAATGAGCGTTGATTTCGTTTCAACAATTTTCTTCGCCGCTTGTAAGTCAACTGCAGAATCAATACTCAGGGCATCAGCATTTGTATCAGTCATTGCTCGCATCATTCTGTTAGTATCTCCACAGATATGTAGAGTTGCATACGCGTCTTCGGAATGTATTATACCATTCATACGTTCTATGTGTGGTGCCGAAAATCTCTCAAAGTATGCCGGTGAAATGATGCTATTGCTTGCACTGGGTTCCAAGATCACGATATTATGTGAGCCTGTGTCAAGGAGCTCTCTCAGGTAAGGCGTCAAAATCCTAGCACAATTCTCAATAGCCTCGTCTACTTCATCCGGATTTTCAAATGTTGCAGTTAGAAGTTTCTCTATCCCAAACAAATGTCCAGCTAGAGTGAATGGCCCAATTATGTAGCTACTGACAAGTTGCGTATCGCCAATCTCAAGAAACAGCTCCTTGCTACTTTCCACAAAAACCTGTAATCTTGTACTGGAAATTGGAGGCAATTCTAAGGCATTCAAATCATCAAATGAATCCAAGGGGTGTTTCTTAACATATGGAAATCCACCCTTGTCGAATACTACCTCTGCTCCTAATGCTTCAGCCTCCAGTGTCAAATCCATGACATTGAAGACTCCGTCATATCCAAACTTCTCTCTAGCCTCCAACAGGGCTTGGCTTTGTTTGGCAGGATTATGCAACATTTCAGAGATTGGTACATTTGCAATTCTTGAAGCAAACAGCCCAACCAGAGGCAATATCGGAACTCGTTCTGGTTCATGATGTGTAAGTGTTTTGCGTATCAATTCCAATCCTGTTGATGTCATTAGATTCTCCCTACCAGACCGAGCACTTTATTATTGGTTTAACTTGGATTTAATAGCGTCAGTGAATGAATACTTGATAAAGGTGCGCATCTAGAGGGATTATGACAATGGCATCAAAAACAAACATGCAATCATTAATTGAAGCAATAGTAGAGGGAAATCGAGAGGAAGCTGCCAGAGAAGCAGAAAGGGCGTTAGACTCAGAAATTCCGCCCTTCAAGATTGTTATAGATGGCTGCAGCAAGGCCATGTCAGAGGTTGGAGATCTCTATCAAAATGGAGAGTATTTCATACCAGAAATGCTGATGTCAGCAAGGGCGTTCGAGGCTGCGATGACCGTTATTAAACCCAAGTTAAAGGATACTGATATTGAGGCCAAGGGTACTATTGTTATCGGAACATGCCAGGGAGATATCCATTCCCTTGGAAAAAATCTTGTCGCATCTATGCTTGGCGCCGCAGGCTTCGATGTCATAAATCTAGGAGAAGATGTTCCCCTGAGCAATTTCGGTGACGTTGCTCTGAAGGAAGAAGCTGATATAGTTGCGATTTCTGCACTGATGACTACGTCCATGGACTCAATGAAGAAGGTAATCGAAGATATTCGTAAAAGAAATATCCCAGTAAAGACCATGGTTGGAGGCGGTCCAATCACTCAAGACTTCGCGGATTCTATAGAAGCAGATGGATACGCCAAAGATGCCCAAGATGCCGTCAAAATCGCGTCTATTTTGACGAAGTGAGTATTCCATTCTGCAGCTTATCAACATGGATACAGTTGATAGCACTAAGTCTCTAGCAATTGTTGAATTACCATATCGTAGTCTGCATACCTTCGGAGCCCAGGAAGATCGCCCGCAGGTTTCCCGTTTTTGAATACTACCACCATGGGGACTGACTGAACCCCAAACTGTGCAGTGATACGAGGATTGCGATCAATATCAATCTTGGCGAAAAATACGTCTCCTTTGTAGTCCTGTGCCAATTGTTGAAATATGGGTGCTAATGCCTTGCATGGATTGCACCATGTGCCAAAGAAGTCAACTACTGCGGTCTTTGTCTTCTGAATGGTGTTCCAGAAATTTGCATCTGTCAATAAGTTGACACTACCATTTGCTAGTGGCTCTTTGACCGCAGGTTCTGCAGCCATCTGTTTGAGTCGTTCAATTTTACGACGTCTAATCTCCGCCAACTCATCGTCACTCAAAGTTGAAAACCTCTTTCGTCTGTGCTTGAGATTCGAACAACCGTATATCAATACTTCGATTCGTGAAAATCCATTGGAATGATGTTCAAATGAATCGCTTTAATACATCCTTCATCTGTGCCGTCACACCCTTGGAGTCTAAGGAACATGCCTAACAGCAATCTGAAATATTACGTTGGCCTGATGGTAGCCATGGTTGCTTGGGGAGGCTCTTGGGTTTCAGCCAAAGTTGTGGTAGAAGTAGCACCTCCAATGACCATTGGATTCTTCAGATTCTTAATCGCAGCCGTTCTATTTATCATTGCACTTAGGATATCTGAGGGAACGATTCAGAATCTGTTTAAGAAACGAAATATTAAACTATTCTTGCTCCTCGGAGCGACTGGCATCTTTGGCTACGGAGTTCTCTTTCTCACAGGGATGAGATTTACTACAGCAGCACAGGGCTCCATAATAGCAGGATTCAACCCTGTCACCACGAGCATTTTTGCAGCGATGATTCACAAAGAGAAGCTTGTAAGAAAATGGCAGTATGTAGGTTTCGCACTCAGTTTCGCGGGAGTGATTTTTGTGGTTGGAGTACAGGCGTTACTAGATTTTCGCCTGGACTATCTTCTCGGAAATGTGATTATTCTTGCAGGAATGATATTGTGGGGCCTCTATTCTTCAATCGGAAAGGAGGCAATGAAGAAGGTTACGCCCCTGGAGGCAAATGCGGGTGGTAGTGCTATTGGTGCTTCATTCTTTGGAGTAGCCATGCTATTCGAGCAGCCATGGAATTTATCATCATTCAGCAATTTAGTATTCTGGGGAAATGTGGCGTATCTTGGCATAGCAGTTACCTTCATTGGATTCCTTCTATACTTCATCTCCGTAAAGGAAATTGGAGCAACGCAGTCAGGCGGATTCATAAATTTCGTCCCCGTGTTTGGAACTCTATTTTCTCTTCTCATACTTCAAGAACCCTTCTACTGGACCTTTATGGTAGGGTTGGTACTGGTCATTTCAGGAGTTGGTATTGTCAGCTTCTCGCCCAATGAAAAACCACAGCAGAACTTATCCGTAAAGAGTAAAAAGGTGTAGTCCAAGCAGTACAACGGAACTAATCTAGTGTGTTCTGCATGGTGAGGAGATTGCCTGAAGAAGAAAACAAAATTGACACAATATTAGATAGGCCCAGAGCCTTGCGCTTTATTGGTCTCACCCAAATGCTATTTGGCATCTTTGGCCTCCTAGGCTCACTGGGACTGGTGGTAGCGACATGGCAAGGGGTTCCTCAGCTTGCAGATGTGGGTTACATCTATTCGATTCTGCTTTTTGTTGGTGTAGCAATACCATGTCTTGTTATCGGAAACTACGTTGATGATCTCCGAAGAAAGGCAGTTATCGCTCAGATAATATACAGTCTAGCTTCAGCCGTAATTGCGGCTTGGTTTCTTTGGGAATTTGGCTTGGATTATCACTGGACATTCCCTTGGTTTGATTTTTCATTTGACGTATTTATCGGCAACTTAGCTGCTGCAATATTGGGACTCGAAGCGATTTTTGCCCTCTATCTGATAGCTATGTGGAGTACAGTGGCACCCCCAGCGGATGCGATGATAGAACGAGACAAGGCTCGAGCTGAGCTCATTGAACGCGGGACAATTCCATCACCTATGGAAACAAGGCTCGTTGGCCCAGACGGTGAAACAGTCCTCTCAGAAGAAGATAGCAGGCATATTCTGGATGTTCGCAGATTGGAAACCGAGGAGGGCATGGCCATCCTCTGCTCAAACTGTGGTGGTGCGACACCGATTGAGGAGATACGAGAAGATAACACTGTAAAATGTAACTATTGTGGCGTACAACTAGGAGTTTCAAGCGTCTTTGTGCCCTGTGAAAATCATCCAAACCTTCTGGCTGCTACCAAGTGTGCAGTCTGTGGCGACTTCTATTGTAGAGAATGTCTGACCGCACAGGAGCCTCCTGTTGATGAAAAATGGGAGGGCTCGATGGTGTTCCTGTGCAAGAAGTGCTTTGAGGGGCGGTATCGACCTGCTGTCACGACAACATCCTTGGTGATTCCCATAGACGAGCTATTTGGTAAGGCCAGCGGTCGTTTTGCCAAAATTGGCAGGATGTATGCCAGCTTTTTGAGGAAATACGCTTCAGCTATGAAATGGGTTCTATACTGGGGGCTCCGATTTGCGGCTCAAATGGGAAAATCAGGTGGTAAACGAAGTGGAGGAAATCGCGATGATGCAGCTGCATTTTTGTTGGTGCTCATCATCATTGTTGTCGCAGTTCCAATTGTAGTTGCTCTACTAATGCTTCTAGGAGGCATTGTCATTATACCAGTCCTCTTCTATGCTGGGTTGATTGGAATTACAATCGAAGCAGTCAAAATAATCAGACATACAGATTTCCTTTCATTAAACAAAGCAAGAGAAGAAGGTATTCGGCTTGGTAAGCATGTAGAGAAGAAGGAATCAGTTCTCAGAGAGGATTCCAGGAGCTGGGTTAATAAAAGCCGCGAGAAAGAAAGAGCTCCTGCGGAGGGCTTTTTCAGGACGTGATGTCATGCAGGTTCATGTAATGTGTCCGGTTTGTGGTGGCAAGGTCGAATTTTCAAGCAAAGACCAAGTCAGTCGATGTACGTATTGCAATAGTCCCGTTTTGGGTGCCGACCAAGGCAGGAATTGTGTTAATCATCCAGATAGATTGGCGAAGGGTGTCTGTCATGTCTGTGGAGATTTAGTCTGCGAAGACTGCATGGAGAAACGCGTTGCAGATTATGGCGGCAAGCTCTTTACAATTGTCAACTGTTTCAAAGATGAGTGTAGACGGGAAAGCAGTTGGGCTCAACCCTTGAATCAAGAGTACCAACGCCTCACCAACATGGATTGGGCAGATTCAATCGATAACAAGATCCTGCGAGTTACAGGTCTAGGGTCGGTTCTAATGATGATTTTTGAACTCATATTCGTCATTACCATGCTGTATATCCAGTACTTCACTACTTGGGGTTTCGCGGATCCGCCAAATATACCATATTGGTTCGTCAGAGGTGACCAAGTCATAATTATGATGATTCTGGGCAATTTGCTCTCAGCGTTGCTTCTTCAAACAGCTCTTCAAGTTTATGTGCATGAGAGGCAATTGAGTGCGGGACTGGTGCTCTTTGTTCTATTAATACTAGAGGTAGCATTTCTCATCTACCGAGGCATACATTTCAATCTTCTAAACTATCCGATGAGAGAATATCCGCTCACATTACTAATCGCCTTCGGCGTGAGTGCATTGATGATTCTGATTGGTTCTACTCTAGCTATTCATACTGGATTCAAGAAACGAAGACAAATCAAGCATGCAAGAAAGGAATTGGGATTGACTGGCGAAGGTGATGCGTGGTAGGAAGATGAGCAAGTAACCTATTGATAATCTGCGGTATCAAAAAGGTCTATGATTCGGAATTTTTCAACATCCACTAGCCCTCTATCTGTAATCTTGAGTTTTGGAATCACAGGCAACGAGAGGAATGCCATTGCCATAAATGGCTCCTCAAGAACGCAACCAATGTTTTCTGCTTTCTCACGGAGTTCTATCAGTTTCTTGCTAACGTCCTCTACTGGACGATCGGACATGAGCCCGGCTATGGGTAGAGGCAATGACGAAAGCACAGTGCCATCTTGCACCACTGAGAGACCCCCTTGCATTCTTACTATCTGAACAGCTGCTTCAATCATGTCGTGATCATTAGTGCCGACCACGACTATGTTATGTGAATCGTGTGCTATGGAGGACACAATAGCGCCCTCTTTCAATCCAAAGCCCTTGACAAATCCTATTCCTCGTGGAATTGTCGCGTTATGCCTTTCGATGATAGCAACCTTGGCGATGTCCTCATCGATATCTGGCACTGCAATGCCATCTAACTCATTGACTTCTTCAAGAAGATGCTCTGTCACGAGTTGATTAGCAACGTGACCAATGACATTCATTTGGTTTCCTTTAGCCTTAATCTGAAGATCTTCGGGCTCTAACCAGTGTATGTTAACAGATCTTCTAAGTTGAGGTTGCTGCTCGGCACCGAACTCTTGCACTAGCTTTCCGTCCTTTGCTACTAGGGTGCCCTCCTTGAAGACCATTTCAACATCAATATTCTCAAGCGAGTCCAAGACAACCACGTCGGCATGGAAGCCAGGGGCGACTGCTCCGATATATTGTAGGCCATAATGTCTGGCAGTCGAGTATGAAGCGACTCTAATGGCTGAAACAGGATCAACGCCCATTTCAATTGCTCGCCGAACCATACTATCGATGTGGCCCTTGGATATCAAATCCAAAGTGTTACGATCGTCAGTCACAAAACTGCAGAATAAGTCCGTGCTCGGAGTGATCAGTTTGACTAAGGAGGTCAGGTTCTTTGCAGTAGAACCCTCTCGTATGTGAATATGCATACCAGCGGATAGCTTCTCTTTGGCCTCCTCTAGTGTGGTCGCTTCGTGCTCTGATGTTATTCGTGCAGCAGCATAAGCCATGAGGTCATTTCCTGACAAGCCTGGAGCATGACCATCAATTCGTTTCCCCATAGATAATGCAACTTTGATTTTGGAAAGAATCTCAGGGTCTCTGAAAATCACTCCTCTATAATTCATAGCCTCTGCAAGACCCAGAACATAGTCTTCTGTCATCAGAGGCTTTATGTCCAGAAAATCAAGAGTGACGCCATTTGTTTCCAATTCTGTAGAAGGAACACATGAAGGCAACATGATGTAGAAGTCAAGTGGCCCGCCTCGCATCGATTTGGACATGTACATTATCCCTTCCATTCCAAGCACGTTTGCAATCTCGTGTGGGTCTGCAATGACTGCGCCTGTACCATGAGGAACAACCGCACGAGCGTATTGAATCGGCATAACCAAAGAAGACTCAACGTGGACGTGTCCGTCAATGAATGAGGGTGCGATATACTTCCCGTCTAGATCATATACTGTCTTTCCAACATATTCGCCAATACCAGCCACAAAACCTTGGTGTATTGCAACATCTCCCGACTCAATTTCACGGTTGAATACATTCACGACTGATGCATTCTTGAGCACAATATCTGCTCTAGTGCGCCCAGAGGCCACATCAATCATCTGATCAACAGGATATTCTTTTACTCGTCCAAGGAACATGGCGAATCACTTGCCTCGTTTCCAGTACTCACAGTTTGAAAAGGATTTCCACATGAACATGCCTGTACAATTAATCATATGCGAGTCTTTTATTAGCTGAATGTGTCGCTCCTGAATCGGTCTAATCTGTAACTTGTGGCAGATTAACAAGGAAATGACAGAAAATGGGTCCTTCAATCAAAATACGAAGAGATGCGAAGAGTATTTCTCTTCTAGCGATTTTTTGCTCCATGATAGTTTCACTGGAAGCATTTCCAATTATCGGAATCACTGATATAAAGGTGCCAGGGTTGAATTTCACTCTTGATTGGACAGGCATACCTATCATTATAGTATTCATGGCCTTTGGTTTTGCCTATTCCTTGTTTGCAATTGCAATAATGTGGACATCAATTGCATTCCGAAATTTCCCAGGGGCTGCATTCAAAGGACTCGCAGAAACATTCAGGGTTCTAGGGATTGCAGTTGGATGGGTTCTTCTAAGAAATAGAGATGTTTCTTATGGCAAAAAATTGGGAATTTATGCAGTCATATCATCCATCTTTTGTGCCACTGGAATGTACGTAGCTAACATGTTTCTGCTTCCACTTTTCTATGGCATCCCGTTCGAAATAGCAATGACGACATCTGCGCTATATGTACCATGGAATGTAATTCAGGCACTTGTGAATGTAATTGGGGGAGGAGTTTTCTATCGGATAATACCTGAGGATTTACGCATAGCTGCTGGGTTCAAAGATTATGACAACCTTCACTCATCAGAAATAGATTCTTCCAACGCTGTGTCCTAATCCGCAACGATATTAGTCTGTCTTGTACACTCCGTTTCGAATACGGGTAAAATGAACTAACTATCCATCAATGTTATTTGCTCTTGAATAGAGTCACTTTCCCAGACGCCTTCGTGGTACATTCTAAAGTATCCCGCATCGTCGATTATTACGAGTGTGGGTGTGAACCTTATACTGAAATATGATGAAAATACGCCATCTGTATCCAGTCCGTGATGCCAAGTTAGTGAACGGACCTCCTTATAGTCAGCCATTTGATCTGCCGTGGCACTGGCATCCACATTTAGCGAAATCACGTGAACATTGTCCCCCAGGTCATCTATCAGTGTTTCAAACTCATCATTCTGTAGTTCGCAGGCTGAACAACCAAATGTCATGAGGTCGACCACTATGAATTTGCTTTCAAGCGATTCGAGTTCTAGTACCTCACCGTCAGACATAATTAAACCTCAATTTGGTACTTCCAGCTCTTTGTCAATCAAGTCAACATCGGTCTGGAGGTTTGACGAGTCCTCTGAATCACTGCCAGTGTCCTGATCACTAGGTGAAAACGAAGCAAGTGAGAATCCAATCACCAGTCCGACAATTACGATTGCCGCAATCACACTTCCGATTATAATCTTCTCAGCGTTCATCGATGCCAGCCACAACTGTGCGTTGTTATCGCACATTCGAATATGAAGCAATTGATTTCTCCCAGTATTCAATACCCTATTCAGATGTACCAACATTCTCGAAATAGTGCTGATGGTATTTTGAATTGGGTATGCTAAGCGTATCACCAGATGCCGTGGGAGACCCTTTTCCCCACGGAGCAGATAGAAAACTGATAGAGTGTGGCCGTGTGTTTTTGTCAATCTCAACGTAACCCTTTTTCCGCAATCCTTTGACATGCTTCCGAGTCTTACCAATGCTAACGCCTGACTCTTCAGATACTTCCTTGTAGGTGGTATTTCCTAGACCCCGGATTACTTCCAGTATCCTAAACTGGCTCACAGAAAAGATGGCATCTCGAAGCAGAAGATTCTGTCTGAGAACAGCGTTTTCATCTTTTTGCATGTAGGTAGAAAGCGTTGACCTCAAATCATTAATCTCTTCAACGAGACAAGCCCGCTCTGACTCAAATCTGCCAAATGATCCTGAAGATGAATGAACTAATTCGGTACTGAGGTCATTGGCTAATCCGTCAAGAGCTTCTTTTGCTGCCATGTGCGATTCCTTGATGATTCCGTTCATATCTGAAGCATCAAACCATTGCCCTTCAATCAGCTGACCTAGTTGGGAAAAGTAGGCGTCGAGTCTGGACACCCAAATATCACGAACTTCTTGAAAGACTCCTGCCATCTTGAGCGTTAGTTTAGCTGCTGTTTCATCTGCAGTTCCCATTGAAACCACAGGATACCAAACTAGGCACAAAAGATTAGAGCTAGTGTTGCCTGCGTATGACTCGCTAGCATCCAACCAATGCCCGTGCTATTTTATCACATATGCCTACGTTTTTGAATGACTTGCTATTTTGACTAATTTATGTCGCTGATTCGAGAAGCTCGGAATGAAGATAGAGAAGAAATCTACAAGCTATTCTGGAAGTCCTTTAACGTTCTAGGCGAAGTAGAAGAAGTCCCTTACTGGAATACACCTGAGAAAAAGAACTGGTCGTATGTTGCAGAACGGGATAAGAAGCCTGTGGCAACCGCATCATTTTCACACTTCGATAATTCAATTCGAGGGGTTGAGCTACCGATTGCAGGCGTATGGGGAGTTGCTACGGCTCCTAAGTATAGATATCAGGGATTGGTACGGAAGTTGATGAAAGCGGCTTTTCAGCGCATGAGAGAAGAGAAACTGGTATTCTCAATACTAGACCCATTCTATATCCCATTCTATGAGAAATTTGGATATGCGAAAGCTGAGCGATTTGAAAGGCATCTAATGACCAGAGGATTACTCAGGTTTGTACATGAGAACAAAGGGGTGACCTTCCATCAAATGGAAGAAGATGACGACTGCTCAGAACTGATGCAGGTTCAGCAGTCAATGGGTCGATACGGCGCGAGAGTCTTTCACTCAGAGAGGTGGCTGCAGACGTATATCAAGAAGAATCATCTTTATGCTATTAGAGATGGAGACGTAACAGTTGCCATGGTACGTTTTTCATTCAGCGAGATGAAAAATGGTAAAAGGAAACTTCATGCGGATACAATTGCCTACGTTCACGAGAGATATATCCTTTCACTGATGAATCTAATATACAAATATGCAACCAATGTTAGTCAAATTGAGATGATAACCGACCCGTCATTCCCAATCAGGAATTTCATTATTGATAGTGATGATCTGACAACCACCGTGGAAGGGAGAATGATGATTCGATTAGTTGATTTCCAAGGGTATTGTGCCCAGGTTAAAGTACCAAAAGATGCTACTGAGAGCGTGGTGATAGAGCTCGAAGACGAAAATTGTCCCTGGAATAGTGGGATTTACAAGATAACCCCTTCACAAGGAAAGCTTGAAGCTGAACGTGTTGATGAAAATCCGGACATAGTTCTTAGTGATTTTCAATTGTCAAAGGTAGTATCAGGATTCAATTCCGTGAACCAGTTGTATTCTTTGCAGGAAATATCTTCCTCTGAGGAAGTGGCTCAAAAGCTCGAATCTATACTCCCTCTCGAACCACTGGTTGCCTACCCTCGTTTCTAATATGGAGCAATTTGAGTTTTCTCAATATGATTCCATGGGACAGGATCTTTAGTGGTTTCTTTGAACCTCAGGATGATCTCTCGAATTCCATAAGGATTCTCGACATCATCCAATGAGAGAACAGGTTCATCTTCACCTTCCGCATAGATTTCTAATCTTCCTTGGTCTGCTATCTCATCTTGGGCATCAGTTTCAACTTCAACTGTGTCGATATCGTCATAAAACGCTCTGCGAGTTGTCTTGTTAAGATAACCAGTTCTCACTCTGACGTTCCAGTCTGTGATAATATATAATGTGCTTCTTCGTTTTAGTTCAGTCCATATCATAAAGACAGAACCAAAAGCAATGGCACCAAGTCCTAAGGACCAAGCGATGAAGCTAAATGCAACGAAACCTGCAGAACTGCCAATCATGAACACTAATCCAACAGCGATAAAGATAGCACCAGATATGTAGTTGAATAGAGAAGAAATCCTTTTGGGACGAAACGTAGTAATTAGCTGCTCTCTTTGAACAGATTCGGGTTTTTCTACACCACTCATTTATCACACATCATCGGTTATTGCATTTTCTCATTTAAGGTCTGGTTCTCTGCTTGATTAGCAAAACCATGACAGTTCGAAACTCACTCTGACGGATAAATCCTCCAGAGAGTATCACATGCATTGACAACATGACCGATCAGTATCTTGATTTCCTCGGAGGTTATATTAGTATCATTAGTTTCAGCTAGAACAATGATATCGTCTTCTTCATCAATAGCGAACTTCACGCCATTAACCTTCCAAGACTCTCGAAGCATGTCAATAGCCAGCTCTGTTCTTTCATCCTCATCTACCTGATAGAAGTTCGTAAATGGTGCCACTATGTAGACCCATGATTCATCAGCATTCGTGACCACCTTGACCTTCAAATCCTCAAAGTGGTCTGTTCGCCATCGCATTGTAAGGACATTTTCATCTTGTGTGTGCTGTATGTCAATTGCATCAAGAAGACTGGAAATATGGCCGATTACGCCCATTATCAACACTATATCTCCCCCTTTCTACTCGCCATATTAAGATGTCTGTTTCAGACGAGAAATACAACTTCGCATGATTCGTTCTTAGGCTTCAAGGAGTCAGTCTGTCTAATGTTCGAATAACATAAGCTTCATTACTGGTCACTATTCGATGGATCAACCATGAAGCTAGCAGTAGTTGGAAAGGGCGGCGTTGGAAAGACAACAGTGGCTGGAACGCTTGCTAGATTGATAGGGCGCGATGGCAACAATGTCCTCGCTGTTGATGCAGATCCTAACTATAATCTCTGGTCAGTGATTGGCATAGAAGAGAACCGTGCTTCGAGAATTGTACCATTACTGAATGACGAAAGCTTGGTACAAGACAGGACCCGTAGCAAGATTGTGAGAGTTCTAGGTGACTATTTTGCATTGAATCCACAGGTAGATGACATTGCGGACAAATTCGCAGTCGATGGACCAGACAATGTAAGGTTGCTCGTTGCTGGCACGGTGACCATGGGAGACTCAGGCTGCATGTGTCCTTCTGCAGCACTGCTCAAATCCCTAATTCAGCATCTTGCCCTCCAGCAGGATGAAGCCTTGGTCATGGATATGGATGCAGGAATTGAAAACATGGGAAGAGGAACAACAAAGGGAATGGATGCTCTGTTAGTTGTAGTAGAACCCGGGAGACGTTCTCTGGAAACCCTTGGTAGAATAAAAAAGCTAGCCGAAGACATTGGGACCGATAGAGTATTTGCTGTTGCTAATAGAGTAGACGGAGAATCGGATAGGAGAATCATTGAGCAATACGCATCCGAGCATGGAATCAAAGTCCTTGCATATATCCCGTTTGACCGAAGACTCAAGTCAGCTGACCTTAAGGCAATGGCACCGCTGGATATGGCTGAAACTGGGCCGGCAATTGAAGAACTAAAAGGGCTCAAGCAGAAACTGGACTCCATACTCAGTAATACCAATTCGAATTAGTGTCTCTCATACCAGCGATTCAAATCTTGAGATGCTACTTGTCAATGCCCTCAGATTGACTTCAAACTAAATGATCAGCGGATGAACACCTGATTTTTCTAGAATAATTCACTTGTTCGCTGCTACTTCTTGCGCTTCAAGAACCAGACCAGCTTATCATCTTCCTCTCGCAGTTCGAGGATCTCATTGCCAGTGCGGTCAGCCCATGCTGGAAAATCTTTCTTGGTACCAATATCCGTTGCAATTACCTTCAGTATCTCTCCAACTTCGATTTCCTTCATTTCCTTCTTTGTCTTGAGAATCGGCATAGGGCATCGCAAACCGCTTGCGTCAAACTCCCTGGCAACTTGATGTTCTTTCATAGGATATCAACTAGTACCAAGATGAGGTTCGTTTGTTTTTTATGGGTTTTCATTTACCTATTCGTTCATCAATACACGATATGATTACAAAATGCAACTTATATTCAAACCTCTTTTTGTCTTTCCAACACATTTATCAGTGGCATTATCTATAGTTAATTAAAGTCTAGGTGAATGAGATGGCGGTATACCAACTACTTCTATTCGTCCTCTTTGCATTGAACGTAAGCGCAATGTTTTCAGGTTTTATGTTGGCGAGGCGAATGGGAATGTATCTAATGACACAAGTAATGGCGTTGATGTTAGCAATGTTTGCAGGACTAGTTGGACTAGTATTTGGTGTCTTTCTGTTCCCGGCAGTACCAGTATTATTCGACCTGCTGCATCTGATAGTATTGGTTGACTTTGTCCTAATCCTTCTAGCAACCCTGATGGAATTTATCCAAGTCCTGCCGATTCTAATGAAGACTATGCAAGGGGCTCCAATACACAGCTCACACATTACTAATCTGTTGGTAACAATGTTTCTGGCTCTTGCGATGGTCATCTATTATGTGGATATTGCAGCAATAATGTGAGGAGATGAAAAATTATGGAAAAAAGCAGTAATAACTCGATATATATAATCGCACAATGGGGTCCTGAAGCGGCTGAACGCTGCTATGCCCCTTTTGTAACAGGCACAACGGCTCAAGCTCAAGAAGTGGAAGCAAAGATCTTCTTGATGATGGATGCAGTCTGGCTTGTGAAAAAAGGCGTTGCTGAGAAAATCCGTGCTCCAGGCTTTCCACCATTGCCCGATCTCATAGATACATTCCTTGAGGAAGGGGGCAAGATCGAGGTATGTTCAAATTCCGCTGAATTCAGAGGGCTAACATCAGATCAATTCCGGGATAATAGAATCACCATAGCCGGTGCAGCTACTATGGTGGATGACACGCTCACATATGATCGTACGATGCACTTCTAGTAAGGAGGGTTTCCCTCCTGCTTGGAGTTCTTGCAGTCAAAGCTTGGACAAAACCAGCCTGCCCATCAGCTCAATCTGTTCTTCCTCCCCCTCGTGTGGAAACATGAATATCAGTTGGTCACAGCCAAGTTCAATATACTCTTGGATAGATTCTAAGACAGTTTCGGGAGTACCCCAAAGAGCGGATTTTACACGTTCGCGGTATTCTTTTTGACTCATCCCTCTCTGTTTTGCATTCTCTCTGATGGCCTCTTCCATCTGCTTATCATTTTCAAAAATATGTGTCCAAAGCCCAACAGAACGTTGAAACTCATCAGGATTTCTGTCGTGCGTATCCAGTTTCTCATCCAATCGTTCAAAGACATCCTTAGTATCGTCTGGGGTAAATGACCAAGCAATGTTGATTCCATCCCCGGATTCAGCTGCCACATCAAGCATCTTAGGACCTGCCTTCATTGTACCAACCCAAATTGTCGGATTTGGTTTTCGAACTGGTTTTGGATATGACACGACCTCTTGTACTTCGTAATATTGTCCACTCATTGAGAACCTCTCTTCAGTCCATATGCCTCTGATGATTTGAATGGCCTCCGCGAGCTGTGCTATTCTAATTGAATCGTCGCGAAAGGGGATTCCATATGCATTATACTCCAATTTCTTCCAACCGGCACCGATACCAAATTCTAGTCTACCATCGGAGATGTAGTCTAGTGTCGCACCCATTTTTGCATGCAATGGAGGTTGCCGATAGCTATTGCAGAATACAAGGCTACCAATTCTGACTTGCTTGTTGAGCTGAGTAAGGGCGGCCATGGCAATCCAAGGATCAAGCAAAACGCGGTCTGTTGCGTCTTTATTCAACATGAAATGATCAGAGAACCAAAGAGTAGCAAATTCATTCTTCAGTGCCAAGTCAGCTAGTTCCACGATTTCATCGAACTCAAAACCAAACTGCGGTTCAATCTGAATGCCAAAGCCCGTCATTGCAATCGATTAGGTTGATGTCATAATTCCCGAATTAATCTTGCTATCATTCATGAGGATTTCGTAACCAGGTTAAACTTGCACATTGCTTTAGCATCAATGCCACTACTGCTTCGTGTATCATTGCCGGATCCGCCAGACCAGTGATTTCTTTGTCGCATATCCTTGTTAATGGCAACACGGATATGTCTGTCCGACTCAGTTTTGCCGACGGATCATCGACATTGATGATTTCAATTGCAGATGGGCTAATTCCAAAGTGTTCCAGCGCGCGTTTCAAATTGTCCAAGGACGGCTCACAAAATAGGCAATGATTGGACATATAAAATGAAATGCACGAATCAAGGTCACATTCTAGCGCTTTATCTTCATCCCAAAGGTCCAGTTCAAAAATAACACGGGTTCCAAGAGAAGATTTGCCTTCCACTCGATCTTCTATCCAAATATCTCCACCAATGCTTTGAACAATCTCATGAACTAACGTTAGACCTAGACCTCTTCCCCCCTCGTGACCCTCTAGAAACCCCGTCCTATTGAATATAATTGGCTTAAGATTGTCAGATATTCCTGGACCTTGATCTTCAATCTCGACCCTAACTCTTCCTCTCTGATTCTGCTTCTTGATTTTGATTCTGACATCTGATGTTGCATGAGGGTCATGAATAATTGAATTTTCGATTACATTAAAGAATACATCATCGAGGTTCTCATTAGCGTATACATTCAAACCCTCAAGACTACCTTCAAGAGAAATCTCGACCTCTTTGTATATTATCTGGTCCTGTATTTGTGAAACCACGTTTCGCATGCATGATACTAAGTCTACAGCCTCGCGTTTGGAAGGATGGTTCCTAAGTTGATTGAGTTTGCGAAGATTGGATATCATCCTCGATCCTCTTCTTATCTCCCAAATCGCCTCTCGGATCTTCATTTTCGCTTCTTCAGGCAGTTTCACCGTTTCCAAGACATATCCAATGGAAAACAAAATGCTCTGATT
>CAZYLT010000014.1:0-2299 GCA_964648855.1 uncultured archaeon | reverse complement strand
GGGTGATTGCCTTATTAGGGAATCGAAGTGCCTTTTTAGAAGATTTTCTTTACCGTAGCCCAATAATAGGACAGCGGCTGTATTAGCATCCTGAATAATCCCTCTCTTACTCAAACCAAAGCTCGGTACGAGGGAATCATATATCGCGGTTTCATGATTCGGCTTACGTTGTTGATAGCTTCGAATGCCACTGTTTAGATTCATTATGAAGCCATCGATGGCCGGCATTGAAACAACAGAATACTCTATTTCGTAAGGCATCTCCCTGCCGCTATTCGTGCGTATCCTAGCGGTGTGAACATACCCCTTTGATTTGATAAGACTAGAAAGAAAAGTTGTGTTCTCTGATTTATCCTGGCCTTTGAAATCAAGAATATCCCAAATTTTCTTTCCCACCAGTTTATCCCTTGGGATTCCTAGAAATCGCAGAGTGGTTTCGTTACATGTCTTGATGGTATCTCCATCAATTATCAAAAGGGGTTCATTCGAAAGGTTGAGAACTCTGCGCACAAAAAGCTCGTTCTCAAGATTCTTTTTCATCTCGTGGGAACTCCCTAGCAAGGCCCAATATCTCTAGATGCAATCTGAGGAAGTATTCCACATACTTCTGCTTCCATTTCAGAGGATATTTTCTTATGGGTAACCATATGTACGAAATCTATAGATATGACTCTTGCGTTAGGTTTCTTGTTTTCGTGCTGCAAGAGAATCTTTTTCATGACCCGATAACTTGTCCATATGGTCAATTATGCGAGTATAACCGAAAGAAGAGCAGAGTTATGGAACCAATCAATGACTACTCTTCTTGCTCGGATTTCTCGATGATTGGAATGAGCCCCTTCCTCTTTAGGGGTGCTGAAATTCTATTCCTCGCCTTCTCATTCTCTTCCTTAATCCTGTCGATACCGATGTCCTGAAGGCTCTGATTCAGCTCTTTCATTGTTCTTGCAAAGATAAGTCCCTCAGCTGCAGAGATTTCCTTCCATAGGAATCTCTCGGCGCTGATTCCTGCTCCTTCAAGCACCTTATGGTAGCGTTGGAACCTCTCATATGCGATAATATTTCCGCTGATGTAGTGACAGTCTGTGGGTCTGTGGCATGCACCCACCATGACTGCTCCAGCGCCAAGTCTGAAGGCCTCTGCGACAAAGTCCGTGTCCACCCTGCCGGAGCACATCACTCTGATGATGCGTGAATTTGGGGGATAGGTGAACCTGCTTGTTCCTGCAAGATCAGATCCACCGTAACAGCACCAATTGCAGGCAAAGACCAGAATCTTTTCTTCAGGCTTGTCCTCCAATGCTGCTCTGATTTGTGAGAAAATCATAGGGTCAGTGAAGTGCATCTGCTCAATGGCATCGTGGGGGCAAGACGCAACGCACGTGCCACAGCCATGACAATTAGCTACGTTGATGACGGCAGCCTTACCGTCTAGTGCTGTGATGGCAACGTAGGGGCATTTATCGACACAGATGCCACAGTCTCGCTCGAGGTTCTTGCATTTCTCGGGGTTAACAACGGCAACGATGGGTTCAATCTCGACAGTGTCTTTCGACAGAATGGTTGCAGCACGCGACGCTGCGCCGCTGCCCGCTGATACCGAGTAAGGTATATCCTTGAGACCCTGACAAGCACCGGACAGGGTGATTCCATCCACAGGTGTATCGAGGGGTTTGAGCTTCGGATGTGACTCCATGAAGAATCCGTCGGCGCTTCTGGTGATATGGAGTTTCGCGCCGAGCTCCCCAGTGCCAAAGCTTGGCTCACCAGCCGTAGCTAGGATTAGCAGATCGACCTCAACCTGGACCTCCCTTCCGAGGAGTACGTCCTCAGAACGCACAATGAGATTCTTGGTTTCGGGGTCCTCGATGACCTCGTATGGTCTCCCCTTTATGAAAGTGAAGCCAGCTTCTCTTCCTCTTGTATAAAACTGCTCATATCCCTTCCCGGGAGTTCTTATGTCGATGTACCATATGAATATCTCAGTTTCAGGCTCATGTTCCATGATCAGAATAGAATTCTTCAAAGTGTACATGCAGCAAAAGTTGGAGCAATACTCGTACTTATTGACATCGCGAGAACCCACGCATTGGATGAAGCCTACACGATGAGGGTGTTTACCGTCAGACCTGCGGATTACTTCGCCTCCTGTGGGTCCGCCCGCACAGACGAGTCGCTCTACTTCCAGGGCGGTTACGACATTCTCGAATTTCCCGTAACCATAATACCCTTCTTGCGCCGCCTCAGATTCTCCTCCTCTGACAGGTTCGTACATGGAGTGATAGCCTGTAGCCACCGT
>CAZYLT010000013.1:0-82146 GCA_964648855.1 uncultured archaeon | reverse complement strand
CTCTGACAACTGAACCAAGCGAGGTCGAATTCACCTACTAATGGTTTCCAGTATATCAAGACCCAGAAACTTCTTCTATCACCATGGAATTATTCAGGTATTGGTCAGGATAGAGAAGAGAAACAAAATCCCAGGTTCACTCAATTGAGGGTGCTTCAATTGCGGAAGCGGCCGGAGTCGATGCGTTTGCTTTAACTGGCATTACAAAGAGCGGAAAGACCACTGATAAAATAAGAATGAATCGAGATAGACTGCGTTTCATTATTTGCTTGTTCAAGGTCCATTCTCCCTATTGATTGGTGGAAGAGAAGGGGATTATCCTATTAATACCTCTCAGATTAACGCAATACAAGCAATTTTGTCTGTTCCTAAATGAAGCCGTCATGGGGTTAACATGATTATTATAGCCCCGTTGAATACAATACTATATGGAAATTCTGCCAGAGATACGAAATAGGAAGAGCATCATTGTATTTGAAGACAGAGAGCTTGAGAAGGAGAAGATCGACCTCCTGATAGAGGCTGCCAGGTGGGCCCCCTCCTGCTTCAACAACCAAGAATGGAATTACGTTTTTGTGGATAAATCCGATTCGAGTAGAAGCGGGCTGGAGTCTGCACTTAGTCTTGGAAATGGATATGCAAAATCAGCTCCGTATCTTGTTGCTGTTGCCGCGAATCCCAAAGAGGGTTGTAGCACGAACGATATACCATACTATGCATACGATCTTGGGCTCAGTGTGATGAATCTAGTTATCGAAGCCGAACACCAAGGACTGCGTGTTCATCAGATGGCTGGATATAATGAATCTAAAGTGAAGAAGGCTCTACGCTTTCCTGAAAATTTCAGAGTTGTTGTGCTCTTTGCCCTCGGATATGAGGGCGATGTTGAAAGGCTTCAGGATAAGCTCATGGATAGAATAAAAGAAAAAATCACTCATGCACGAACGAGAAAACCTCCCGAGGCGAATTTCTTCTTCGGCAAGTACGATATATGATGAAATTCGTCGCACATTGATTGAATCCTTGAGCATTGGCAGTCTGCGAATCCTTTCAAAAGACCTATTTCCCGTCAAGGGGATTTTCCTTTCGTGTTTCAAATTGAATGAAGAAGACCTTGAGAGTGTTGCGCCGAAGGTTTTTGATGCTATTTTCCAAGACAAGGACTCAGTGGAGATTGACGGCGAAGTCTATGAAATGGAGCGAACTTCACGCAGCAAACTGCGCAAATTTGCTATTAGAGGGTTTACTTTCCTGGAGCAGAATCCAAACAAAGACTCACACTGGGCAGAGAAAGCACGAGATGGACATGAGATCATGTGGGTACTGAAGGGGCGCAAGTATGTTGCTAGAGTTATGGATGGGAAATATCTCAAATTGAAATAATCAGTCCTCCAATCAAACCTTTGCAATCACCCGTCAAGCGCTCTCTCCTCACTATCAGCTGACGGATTTGCATTCCTATCTGCCCTAACAATGGTAATTTTACGAACCAGTTTATTTTCCAGTTTCAGTCTAGTAACAGGTCCCATCAATGGAGCAGAGTAAGAATCCAAGTTCGTATACAGATGGGGGGATATGCCCCTTTTTTGGCGAGGAGATGAAAGCAGGGTATATGATTAGCAGTCATGAACTTGCATGGACCGAGGATTTTCCCAACTTCTGGACCCGAAATAGGTGCCTCTTGGCTTTGAATTTGCTTACTATTACCTATCTTTAGGGTACTAGATGTACTAATTCCGGGACAATGATAATCCCGGATTCGCGAAGGCCTCACGGGGTCTATTTCGAATGTTCTCATTGCGCAGCAGGCTATCATTATGACGTCGCGGAAAACGAGGAACCAACACTAACCTGCCAGAATTGTGCACAAGACTTCACACTCGCGCGAAATGATTAGCTCCAGATTCAATCCTTCTTGTAATATGGGGACTGTGAAAGTAACCTCCACCTTATCAGTGGTTTCAGTAGTCTAACTAGATACCTGCTAGGTCCAAGCAATTTTCGATAGTCCTCTAGAAACTGTTCAAAACTTCTGGTTTGGTATTGGAGAATCTCTTGGGCCTCTCGACTGTCCATCCAATCCGTATGGAAATAGTCCTCCGGACATGTTGGTTGCTTGAAAGCGGATTCGGACAGCATTCCCACACCCATCGCTTCTAAGAGTGCCTTCACAAAGTCGCGGTAATACATTCTGCAATCCTCCCCGCCTCCAAGAAGCAATATTTTTCCCTCTGATGCTGCAGTCACTGCGTTTGCTACAGCAAGACCGATATCCCGTGTATGGACGAATTCAATCCGCTGGTCAAGTGGGATTTCGAACATGATGGGGTCAATATTACTATCCAGCGTCAAAGGTGTGACAACTCCAAACCGAAGAATAGTCCACGGCAAACCGCTCTCCTTGACTAGTCCTTCGCATTCAATCTTGTGAGATGTATAATTATCTGTGGCAATTTGTGGATCTGAAGCTGACCGAGGAGGGCCAGAGCCATCACAGTGACCATATGTAGCAATTGAACTAGCATAGACGAACTTTGGCTTCGAGCTACTAAATGCGACGCCATCCAACAGGTTACGAGTACCTCCAACATTAACCTCGTGTGCCAGTTGTGGATTAGCTTCGCTTGCTGGAGGTATTATCGCTGCGAGATGGATTATACAATCCAAATCATTAGAAATCGTCCTTGACACCAATTCTCGATCCCTGATGTCTCCCCATACAACATCGAGATTCGAGTTATCAGCTAGGCCTTCGTAGACCTCCCTGTTCTGTTTGGTCGGCACATCAAAAGCAATTACATCCATTCCTCGGGGCAATATCTCCAGTAATGCACTCTCACCAACATTACCGAAGGCTCCTGTTACTAGTACCCTCATGCTAAGAATGTCTTGCTTCGTATGGTAATTATCTTTTCGTTATCTATTGGGAATATTTACCACAATCCAACCTTTGAAACCCTTCTGGCGGGCGTATTTACATCACCCCCCACAAGAATTATATGCAGTATAAACTATAGTTAATCATCATGTTGATATCATACTTGCTAGGTGGAATCATAGTCTTGATTCTAATCCTAATTGCATATAGCACCTACATCGAAGCAAAGCAAGTAGAGCGTCAAAGAGCTTTCAGAACTACTGAGAGGCGCGACATGTGGAAGGCGTCACTTCTTGATTGCGAATACGAACCCGCCAAGTATGTATTCGGTCCGGGAAAAGCAATTCCATCTGATAGAATCTTTACTCGTGATGGGAAAGACGAGTCTTTTTCCTCGCATATGCAAAAGAAGTGATGAAGCCTCTAAGCCCCCTGCACCACATTTATTTCTCGGCACTATAATGGATTATGCAAGTATGCTTCATTTGATTTGGAGACTATGAGGATGAAGAAGAGTATCCAGCGTGACTCATCTGTAAGATTGTCTACGTTTTCAATAGTAGCAAGAGACCCCGACAATGGAGACCTTGGAATTGCTGTTCAGTCAAAATTCCCTGCGGTAGGCGCAATAGTTCCATGGGCAAAAGCCAATGTAGGCGCCATTGCAACTCAGGCATGGGCTAATGCGGCCTATGGCCCTGATGGCTTGGAGTATTTGTCTGAGGGAAAGTCTGTAGAAGAGACCCTCAATCTGCTATTGGGTCAAGATCAAGGGTCGGACCACAGACAGGTCGGAATTGTTGATGGATCGGGAGAAGTTGCGGTTCATACCGGGTCTGAATGCATGGAGTGGGCTGGGCATGTCGTAGGTGACGGATACTGCTGCCAAGGGAACATTCTCACCGGTCCAGATGTGGTTGGCGACATGAGCAAGGCATATGAAGACAAATCTGGAGATCTTATTGACAAGCTTTTTGCAGCTTTGAAAGCGGGACAGGCTGCTGGTGGCGATAGAAGAGGGAAGCAGTCGGCTGCCATCTTGGTCGTGAGAGAAGCAGGCGGATATGAGGGTGGTAATGACCGGTACGTTGATGTTCGCGTAGACGACCATCCATATCCTATTCGCGAGCTGGAACGAATCTTCAATCTCTACGATATGACTCTTCTAAGTCGAGAAAACCCAAGTGACCTGTTAGATATTGAGGGGCAGGTATCCCAGAAGATTCAGGAGGCGCTGGTTGAATTGGACTACCTTTCCTCTATTAGCAAAGATGAGTTTCCTGGAGAGGCAGAGAAAGCACTGCAGAGATTCGTCAATATCAACAACTTTGAGAACAAGGCCCGCGATGATGGGAAGATTTGGAAGAGCGTATTTGATTACCTGATGAAACAGGCAGACATTGAGCCGCGATAATCTATCAAGCGACAACTAAGCAGAATTGGAAAGTGGGGGCAGCAAGTTTCCCTGCTGCCATTCCAAATAAATTTAGGTAGATCTACATGTCGTAGCCTTTGAGAGTCTTTCTCCCATTTTCCTTTGTTCGGTTTGCTGCTTCCGTGAGCATCTCCCCGAGTCTTTCATTGATGGCATCATAGGCGTCAGAGCCTACCATCATGTCATGCATCTTGGCAAATTCCTTTATTGCACTCTTCACGATGAAGGTTGGATATTCTACTTTCTTTTTCTTAGCCAGTGTTTACACACTCCTCAAAGTCTGAGGCTCTAATACTGTTTTGAGTTGCTTTTAAGAATATTTTAGGCAGATTGGGTGATTGGGTGCAGTACATTTACCGCTATTTCTCTAGGTGTTCTTTCAATCATTAATAGCCACACTGGGATTGGTGTACAAAGATACATTTATATGGTAAATGTACATTACTACAGTTAGTGAACACAAATGTTCGGACGGAATAACGATGAAAACACTGACTCAGGTTCGGAGGATCTCGAACGCGAACCCGAAGAAAATACTCATGCAAGAGTTGATGAAATAAAGAAGGAGCTAGAAGAAGTCCGGCGCCTCAAGGAGACCTTGAAGGAAGAAATTGATGAGGTGCGAAGTCAAAAGGCCCGACGTGAACGATACGCGAAGGCAAGAACACATCACAAGACACCCAGACCACCACGGCCACCTCATCCTTATGTTGACCTCTCGGGACTAACCGAGAGTCTTGAAAACATGATGGAGGGTCTTGGAGAGCAGATTGAAGCGTCTATGCGCGGTATAGAGGGAATTGATGCTAGTATCAAGTTTCCTCAAATATCCATGCGAAGGCGCGGCAGAAAAACTAGGCGGAAGGACATTGAGAATATTCCTCCCGACAGAGTTGCAGAGGTAATCAGTCCGCTTGGTAGTGAAGAACGACTGAAAATCTTGGAGTTTCTCAAGGATGGTAGCAAGACCTTCAATGAGCTGGAGAATGAGACTGGCAAAACCGGAAGCTCTCTAACACATCACCTGAATCCGCTGTTAGATGCGGGGTACGTGATAAAGGGCGAAGTCCGCGGTACCTACTACGTGACTGTGGAGGGGCGACTTGCATACCGCTTGGCACAATGGTTGACGAGTCGCTTGGAACATGAACGGACTAAGAATGGAAAATCTAGAAACTCTCCGCCTGAAGAGGATGAGGAATTTGTAGAGGATTCTGAAACTCGTGAAGGTGAAGTAGAAATTGATTTTTCTGACGAGGAGGAATTCTAATGACCATAACAACTGACAACGAAGTATACGTAACAAATCAGAATCACAAGGTCTTGGATTATACGAAGGCATACGTCCTATTGGAAGAAAACTCTCCTTGGTGTTATCTTCTCGATGATGGCAAGAGAGTTGGGATTGCGTTTGGAGGTGAAAGCAGCTACGCAGTAGATGCAATCATTGAAACGGACGATGGTGCAATGGGCAAATCAACTACTGGTGCGCTCTCAGGCATTCAGATTCTCCTGGGCCGCACTGGGCTCCAAGACCTCTCCAGGAAGGTATCACAGAACGACTTTCCTATCGCTGGATATGATTCTGCCAAAGACTTCCTAGAGCGCGCCACATCAAGAATCGGTCACTCCATCAAAGGCGGCAAATCTGATGTCTCCCTGAAAGGCGGACTGGTCGTTCTTGGAAAATCAGATCATCACAAGGAAATCACACTGGTTGCAGAAACTGACAAGTTGGTGTTTGTGAGAGATGAGCAGGTATCTGTTTTATCAGATGACAAACTAGTACATGTCACGGATTCAGGGGTTGAGATTGGTGGGAAAGGCAGACGGATGTTGCGTGTTGGCCCAAACGGCATCGCAGGTATTCCCGGGCTCGCTAATATTGGTGCTCAAATCTCGCAAGCTGCAGCATCTGCTCTGAGCAACCTGAAGCACTTGAAGGGTCTGAAGGGATTGCGCCATACCATGAAAAAGATGCCCCATGCCTTTGACGATGTAGATGATTTCGACTGGGACGATGAGGAATAGTTCATTGAAACAGAGAGCCTTCTTTTCCCGTTTTTTCAAGGGGGCTCTCTCTATGTTTTTGCTTCGGCCGCCTTTTGCATTGCACGAGGTTTAATCTGGAGCTCATAAAGAGAGAAGTACTTGCCTTTTTTCTTGATTAGTTCTGCATGTGTCCCGGTTTCTACGATTTTACCCTCTTCGAGAACCAGTATGCGATTGGCATTCACGATAGTCGAGAGTCTGTGAGCTATCACAATAGATGTTCTTCCCTCTAACAGCGCTCTCATTCCCTTTTGAATCGCATATTCGGTATATACGTCAATTGAGCTAGTCGCTTCGTCCAAGACAAGTATTCGTGGGTTGGCTAGCAGTGCACGGGCAAAACTTACGAGTTGACGTTCTCCCTCCGAAAGCATGCTTCCTCTCTCTCCCACTTCTGTTTCGAATCCATTCTTGAGGCTCTTTAGGACCCTCTTTGCCCCAATTGCTTCAGTGGCTTTGATTACCTCTTCCTTTGTTGCATCTGGCTTCCCATATCTAATATTTTCCAGTACGGTTCCCATGAAGAGGAAAGGGTCTTGAAGGACAAGTCCAATGTTCTCTCTCAGCGACTCAAGGGTGAAGTTTCTGATGTCCATATCATCTATTTTGACTGAGCCCTCCCAGACGTCATAGAAACGGTTTAAGAGATTGACAACAGTCGATTTTCCTGCCCCCGTATCTCCTACTAAGGCAATAGCTTCACCAGGTTTTATCTCGAGATTGAAGTCCTCAAGAACCGGTTTGTCTTCAACATATCCAAATGTAACATCATCAAACTCAACATGTCCCTTCACTGGGGGCATCACAATGGCGTCTTCCCTGTCTACAATCGACGGTTCTTCATCGAGAATTGAGAATACCCTTTCTCCGCCCGCAAATGCACTCTGAACGGATGTGTAGAAGTTTGAGATGATGAGGATTGGTCTGAAGAATCTGTCATTGAACTGAATGAAGAGAACAACCGTTCCTAGTGTGATAGTTCCCTGAATTAGCCTAAAACCGCCGAACCATAAGATGAGAATGATTCCTAGTCCCCCAATGAACCGAATCGTGGGGAAGAAGGTGGATTGAGCCTTTCCTGCGTCTATATTCGACTCATAATCTGCTTTATTGACCTCATCAAAAATCTCAACATTGGTGTCTTCTCTGGCAAAGCTCTTAGTGACCTTTGCCCCTGAGATGCTCTCAGCAAAATTGGAGGTTACACTAGAAATGGTCTTACGCGTGCTGCGATATGCTTCCCGGAGTTTCTTTCTGAAGTATATAGTAGAGAGTAACAGAAGTGGTATTACTGCCAGGGAAACCAACGCCAGTTGAAAATCAACTGAGAAGATTACCCCACCTATTGCTATTATGATGAATATTTGTGCGAAAGTAGTGATGAGTCCTCCATTCAGTAGTTCACTCATCTTCTCAATGTCGTTTGTCAAGCGGCTAATAACACGACCTGATGAGGAACTGTCATAGAAATCTTGAGAGAGATTCTGTAAATGCCCATAAAGTTCTTGTCGGATATCGAAGATAGCATTCTCTCCCATTCGAGATGTGATATACTCAGTTCCGTACGTGGTAATCCAGACACCAAGCCGCAATACAACATATGTGGCCGCCGTTATTGCAAGTGCACGCAGGTCACCACTGGGGAAATCCACATCGATGGCTTGTCTCATTACAAATGGTATAGTGATATCGAGGGCAATACTGATTGCAACTAGTACAGCCACCACTGCAAATTCCTTTCCATATACAAGCAGATACCCAACCATTCTCTTCAGTAGAGTTGAATCAGAATACTCGTAGCTTCTGGCATCCGGGTCATCTTGAGCATTCAGTCCACTACTCATCAGATGCACCTCCTTCTATGGTTGAAGCCGCAAGTTCCATCTCAAACAACGTATCGTGAATTCCGGCGTAGAGCCCTTCCTCTTTCATGAGTTCTTCATGAGAACCCATCTCCACAATTTTACCTCGTTCCAGCATAACAATCAGGTCTGCATTTCTGACAGTACTCAACCTGTGAGTGATGATGAATGTGGTTCTACCTACCATTAGGTTCTCCAGAGCCATCTGAATTTTCATTTCAGTATTGGCATCAACAGAACTGGTCGAGTCATCCAGTATCAAAATCCTCGGGTCTGTCAATAGTGCTCTTGCAATAGCAATCCTCTGTTTCTGCCCTCCGCTTAGCGTTACTCCTCGTTCGCCTACTGGCGCATCATAACCCTCGTCAAGAGTTACAATAAAATCGTGAATCATGGCTGCTTTTGCTGCGTCGACTACATCTTCAAGAGGAGCGTTGGGTTTAGCAAATGCAATATTCTCTCTTATGGTGGCTGAGAATAGAAAGGGGTCTTGATGAACCATACCAATACTTCCTCGAAGTACATCTAGGTCATATTCACGGACATCTACTCCATCGATATACAACCTACCTGGCTCAACCACATCAAAGTTTTCGCCCTCTATTGTGACTGTTCCGTTGTGTACTTCGTGTTCTTTGTCCCCTATTTCTACAATACCATCAATTACCTTGTATGTTTCACCCTCATACGTGACATTTCTCTCGCTATCGGCATCATAGAATCTTGGGATTAGATTCATGAGGGTTGTTTTACCTGAGCCCGTACCTCCTAGTAGTGCTACTACGTTTCCAGGCTTTACCTTCATTGAAACCCCCTTGAGAATGTAGGTGTCCTTCCCGTAACTGAAGTATACGTTATCAAACTCTATTTTACCTTCAATATCCTTAGTTATCGGATCTTCGGGGCTCAGAACTTCATCTTTATGGTCAAGAATATAGAACGAGCGTTCGGCCGCAGCTGAAGCCCTCTGAAACATTCCAACCCCCCAACTAAGGAACCGAGCGGGTAGCATGAGCATGCCCACCAAGGTTACAAAACCAATGAATACGCCATAGGAGAGATCTCCCATGATGAATGAGTATCCGCCAATATAGATGAGAACTCCAGTAACTGCTCCGAATAGAGTAGGAAGCAATGGTCTGTAGAATGCAAAAAGCTTGAATGCTTCTACTCGTAGGTCCAAGAACTTCTTGTTCTCCTCTCTAACTCTCTCGCTTTCACTGTCCCCCGCCGCATAGCTCTTTACAACCTTCATTCCTACAATGTTTTCCGATAGAACGGAACTGAGATCGCCGAATTGTTCTCTTGCTGCAATGAAGACAGGTCTCACCTTGCGTGCAAACACATAGACGAAAGCGATGATTATAGGAACAAGTAGTAGCATAAACAAAGTCAGGCTAACACTTAGGGTGTACATTACAAAGTAGACACCCACTATGGTAGCGAAACCAATGAAGATGACCCTATATCCCCAAAAGAGAAATCGCTTCATCTGGTTGACATCTGTTGTCACCCTGGAAAGCAGTTGACCGGTTTCTTCCTGGTCATAGAATGAGAGGTCCTTTTCCATCAGGGAGTCGTATAGTTCCTTTCTCAGGTCGTAGATTACCTTCTGAGAAGTGATAGCAGCACCGTACCTGCCAGCGATATCAAATATGGCGTATAAGCCCATTAGTGTGATGTAGAGAATAACATTAGAGGCAAGTTGATCGTATTGGCGCTGGTAAATCACGACATCAATAATATTGGCTAGAACTATCGGACTGAGTATGTTGAATAAGGTACCAATGCCAGCACATGCTAAGAACCCGAAAAACAGTGCTTTATACCTTAAAGCATATCCAGTTAGCCTTCTAACATATTGCATTTTGCCGCTCTCCCTTGCGATTCAGCATTTGAATGATAAGAATTGTGACATCGACATTAGAAACGGTCAATCGCATTTGCTAGCGAGAGCAACACCAAGTTCCTTGCATTTCTCAAGAACATCTTCACTGGGATAGTCTTTTGCTTTTATGGGCTGGTCCTCCACTAAGATTGCTCCCAATTTATTCAGTTCTTCTGCTATTGTATCAGGCGCCTCTCCACTCCACCCATATGAGCCATATGCTGCTGCCGCAATGCCCGTCAGGTCTGGTAATTCTGCGAGAATTTGTCGTAGTTTTGGCAGAATCCGTTTCATCCTTGTTGAACTACCCATGGCAATGGCACATGGTTCTCCAAGGCCACGAAAATTCTTTGCCTCTACCAAATTGCAGGGCTTGCCCTCCGATTCAACACCCTTGCATATTGCCTCAGCCATTGCTCTCGTTCGGCCTCTGGTAGTTTCGTAAATTACTAGAACTGTCATCGTGAATCAAAAGGTAACTGATATTACCCTTAACTAAACGTTTCTGAATATACATGAAACGATATTGTTGAATCAAGGAGGAAATCAGCATCGATTTGAAATCCAAGGCCGAAGCGGTATGTAAACAACTCGTAGACCATTATGGTGATGTAGTTGTAGAACGAAACCTGCCTCCGGTCGATGAGCTCGTGCTGACAATTCTTAGCCAGAACACGTCCAATGTGAATATGTACAGAGGTTACCACGCGCTGAAGGAGAAGTATGACTCATGGGAGGAAGTCCTAGAAGCGCCTCAACCAGAAGTTGCAGATACTATCCGATCCTCGGGCTTCTTCCGCATCAAGGCTGAACGGATTCAGGCATCTTTAGAAGAGATTAGGCGGCGGGTGGGTGAGCTCGATCTCACTCTTCTGGAACACATGCATAGGAATGAAGCATTAGATTGGTTGACGTCGCTTCATGGAGTAGGCCCAAAGACCGCTTCTATTGTACTATTATTCTGCTTTGGGAAGCCCACCCTTCCTGTCGATACACATGTCTGGAGAGTTACAAAAAGACTAGGTCTAATTCCCCAGAGCACATCACGGGAGCAGGCGCAGCCTCTCCTTGAGGAGATCATTCCTGAGTATTGTATTTATTCGCTAAATCACAATCTTGTGAAACATGGAAGAGAGATTTGCAAGGCCCGCTCACCAAAGTGTGATATTTGCTTTCTAAGTTCAATCTGTGACTACTACAATAGAACCTAAAGGCCTGGTTTATCCTGCCAAAAAACTGGGCTGCACTAAGATTATCCCAACAACTTAATTCAGTTCGTTCCCTTTGAGGACCAGCAGTATGGATACCCTGTAGTGCATCTTATCTCGAAGCGATCACTAAAATAGGTAGTTCCGTCGATCAGCGTTGGGGGATGGGATGAACCTAAATCTCTACGAGAAGAAGGGCAACCATAATTGGAATATCATTCCCCTGCAGGTACAAAGCCTATATGGAGGCTCAGAATGCTATTCGAAAGGGATGAAACCCATGAGTGATGAGTGTTTAAGACAAGAACCTTGGCAAATCAGATGTAGAGTTATTTCCCAAGAGGGTGACTGTGCAGCGGGACACAAAGTCGGAGATGAGATAATCTTCACGGGTGAAGAGGTGAAGGGCAAAATATGTCTGAGTGCCCTCTATTCCATGATGCCTAAAGTGTACGCCATGACATACAATGCAAGATTTCCATGGCTAGAAGATCAATGTTCAGCAACGCATGCCTGTCCGGATGGCTTCAACCCGGTGATTTTTGAGCTAACTCGAATCGATAGAGAATGACGCCTGTCTCCGATTTATGATTTTACTCTTCCATTAGGTCTGAGAAGGCAAACATCAGGTCTTCAAGAACTTCATTCTTCTCAGACCTATTGGACATGACGACAGTTGTTCTGCCGTACCACCCACAGTCAAGACAGTAGTAAGCTGGATGGAAGCTTCCAATATAGCCCAAGTCATAATATGATGTTAGCCTGACAAGTCTATGGCTCTTGCAAACGGGGCAAATCGGGATATCCGCAGAGATGCCTCTCCGTTTTAATTTATCTAAAGCCTCTTTGACTTCTTTGAGCTTTTTCAACTCATGAAGTTCAGCAGGAGATAATTGCCCATATGTCGTTGAGGCCAAGGAGGACACCACTAGTAGAGATACAATCTTCGATTATACGTATTGCGGCGCCCAAGCTGTTATACCATCGTACGGTAATCATCTTACTGAGTCATGCAAAGCGGGCTAGATACGCGATGATTCCCAAGACAAAAGACACAAGCCATAATCCAAGTGTTACCCACATCAATGGCTTCGCCTTTTGCAGAATATTGAGCGGCATATCTGACTTCACAAGGAAGGTCAGTGCGATGATTAATCCCAGCGCAATTGCCACAAAACCTATTGCATCGTGAACAATCTGATACCAATTGCCTACGGGATCGTCAAATAGCCCTTCTTCAGCAAGTTGCATAGCGCGAGGTATCATCCACAAACTTACGGTAATGACATGAATTAGCATCGCTGGATAGATAAATCTATGATGAGTGTCATAGTCCATCCGCCTTGCTCCATACAACCATCCAATCATTACAGAAAGAAATACAATAGACTCCACCACAAACACAATTGTTGCGATTTGACCACCAGTTAACATTTGCATTGCAATTCCACTCCAAATTCATTTCTTCGAGATTGTGCTGACACTACCTCTTGTGGTAAATAGACTGGATTCAAGCAGTGCCTCTTTGCCTTCATGGGCTGCTACTATAGCCGATCCAATCATTCCCCACGGGCAGAATCGAACATTCAGATTTGTATACGCTTCTGAATTGTGAATCTGCGAAAACGCGCAATTATTTGTTGCTACTACTATTTTATCATCCTTTGACTCAACCCGTGCGAATTTTACAAATTCGTGTTCTGTTAGGAATTTGGCATAGTCTCGAAGCTTATTTTCCAAGGAAATGTTGGGGTCCAAGAGATTATCTGGCAAATAAGCTGAAAGGATGTCCGCTATACGAATGAAAACGTAGTCTTTGATTGCTGCTTTACCCAGAATGTTGATGAAGACGCTCTCAAATCCAAAAATAGCGGCTCTCAGCTTCCATATATCCTCAATACTCAACCCCTTAGCGGATCCTGATTCGCGTGCACGATCAACACGCTCGCGGAAGTCAGCAATGAATTCCTCTAGCTCTCTTGTGAGCTCATCTGTGTTTGCGCGCTCTGAGAAGACCTCTGGCAAAAACTCGGTAACATAATATATCATTCTAGGCAGCACATGATTCTCTAAGACATCGGGCCCTATCAACTCAACGCCCACAGCTTCATACGCATCGAGTATTCCCATGTATAGAAATACCGCTTCTAGCTGCGAGCTCTCTTTACCTGAATGCCTATTCTCAGTGTTCTCCAGCATGAGTTTCTCATCCGTCGATAGAAAATAGGAGAATCGCCTACTAAAATGAGTTACTATTCACTTTGTGAAAAACGAATGAGCTCTACTCTTAGCGATTTTTCGTTGCCTTCTCGGACCAAGGATATGCCTCTCTGCTGAGTTGTTCCCCCGAACACGTCAAATCGTGTGAAGACTCGTCGATTGACCGATTTGAAGAATGTGTCAGCATTATTGACAAGAGTTGAAAGATACACTTGGCTCATAGCAGGTAATTTCTCTCCGCTTTCATGCTTCAGAATTCCATTGTTGAACAGAAGTGATACTCCTTCTATCTCGCCCTGTTCAAAGTCGGGAATGTCTGGCATCTCTCCCGAAGGAATACACATCTTGACTGCTACGTCTAATACCGTCTGAGGATCGACTCTCATGGCACCTGTCGCAACACTCGCAAATCGGGCCGAGTTATAAGACGCTGCTGCATAGCCGAGTGAGTGAATTACGAAATAGGAGTATCTAGGCGCCACCCCGAGATTTGTAAGAGACTTGTCTAAAGTTGAATAGAGAAGAAGAAAATCATCCACTTGACTCCTCCGAAATAGAGGCTTTGGTCGGGCGAAATGTGTCACATGCGATTTGTCCGTAGCATCGACAAGAAATGCTAGAGGTATATCACTTCTGTTGCTCAGTAGATTTTCAATATGCAATTCAAAGTACTCTTTGTCGAATAGTTGAAGTCCTATCTCTCTTATGAGGTTCCTCAACCTCTGTTTTTCATCACCCGGCAGCTGTCTTTCAGATGCATCAGGGATATCTGCACTCTTGAATACCTCTTGAATTCTCTCTAGAGACTTGCGAGCCAATTCTTCTGGAGCGAAACGGTGAAAAACTCCTACAACCGCTCTGTCGGTTTCTGGACATTTTGTAAATAGAAAATACTCATCTCCTGTCAGGAAGGATTCTAGAGATCCAGACCTTGCCTGACTGCTGAAGTCCTGTAATGCGGTCAGCAACCCGGAGGAAAGAACTGCCTTATCATTTTCATTGGCTGAAGAATCACTGCTATAGTGAAACTGCAGTAGCCCTTCGTCTATCAAGAAGACTTCTCTCAACATGGGTTGCTTATCTCTTCTTGATTCAGTTTCCATAACAGATTTGCTCCTTTTATCTTAGGGCCTCATTATTCATCATGGGGGGTCATGTTTTATCCTTTATTCTGTCATCATTAGAATCATGGAACTCTTTGAATCGTGGTTGATGACTTCCTTCTCGTTAGGTATGTAATCTATCCAGTGCGTCCGAGTACTACTCGATATGCTTAGTGTCACAGTATCAAAATCCCTGGCGACATCCTTTTATGCATTAACCATGGTTAATGGAACCATGTCTTCAGGAACGGATGCCAGAGTCCTTCAGATCATCAACGTTATATCAATTTTCGGGACAATATTTTTCAATTCACTGGTCAACATCTTACCTCTCAATGGGGTCAATACAGGTCAAGTGGCAGACTCTTATCCCAATTTGTTCACGCCCCCTGGTTATGTATTTGCAATTTGGGGGGTCATTTACATCCTTCTAACTGCTTTTGCAATCTATCAGGCGAGACCTAGTGAGAGAGAAAAGGGGTATCTGCAGGATATCGGCATCCTATACTTGCTGGGCGCCATCTTCAATATTTCCTGGCTTATAGTATTTCATTACTCATTTGGTGTGCCCCCATTATTCGTGCTGTCCGAGGTGCCAATAGTTCTGCTCTTGATCACGCTGCTATTCACCTACATCCGCCTGGGCATTGGCGAAAAACGGGTTCCTCTTAGTGAAAAGATTGCAGTTCATCTCCCTGTCAGTGTCTATCTTGGATGGATTTCACTTGCCAGTATAGCCAGCACGGCATCCGTACTCAATGTATTGATTCCTGGGATTCCTCAACCGATACAAGAACTCTGGACTGTTACAGTCATCATCATTGCATTAGTCATTACACTATTGATGATTCTCTTGCGGCATGATTTTGCATTCGGTCTTGTTGTAATTTGGGCAAGTGTTGGAATAGCAATTAAGCAGGCTGCCATTGCATCAATCAGCTATACTGCCATCGGTACTGTAATCGTGGTGTTAGTCGCAATTATTGTTGTACCGATTATGAAAGGCAAGAACATAGTAGACTACTATCTGCTGAGAAGCAGCGAATAGATTGCATGATGCGCTCTGAGGGGTTCTCTTGCTCCTCACGCACTCTTTTTCTTTAGAGAAATCATATTTTGTGTTAGAAGACAAGCCTTTTGACTGTCCATAAGACAGACGAGAATGGAGCGTGTTATCAAGAATGCCCGAAATTGAAGAAATGATAGTAAGAGATGTTTTAATCTATACACTGCTGGGTCTCTTTCTACGCTTTGTCTTGTACGGCTTGCCTCTCTTAGAATTGGTATGGCTGTATGCAATCCTCTCCTTGTTTGTAGGCGTAGGTGGGGCTTTCTTGAGCTGGGGCACTAAAACGAATAGCAGAAAGCACCTTCTTGTCGGGATTATTCTGGCTATGATCGGTTTGTTGCCCATGCAGTATCTCTTCTAGACTGATTTGTTTTGGCAAAAGAACTATATCCAAAGTAATGCACATGCTTTTCCTTGGATTCGCGGTGGAATATCATGTCAACAGACGAACAGATGTTAGAGGAATTGAGAGAGATACGGAAATTGCTTAGTCCCAGTCCTCCTCCACAACCCCCTGACAACTTCGTAGATGAATTTGTGACATTTCTGAAGAAGTACAAGGTTCTTGGGCTCGCTGTAGCTTTCATCCTTGCAATTTATTTGGGAAATGTCGTTAGCGCTTTGGTGGACTATATTGTGATGCCAGTAGTTGAACTCGTTCTTCCCGAAGTAGATTGGCAAGCCATCTCTATTGGCCCCTTCGGAGTTGGCGCATTCGCTGGCGAGGTAGTCACGTTCATCATAATTGCATTTGTTGCATTCGTGCTGGTAAAAGTGGCAGCCAGAATAGGCATAGAATAATGCGGAATAGGAGCCAATAGTTTCTTGGGTTGGCGCTATTGTGATCTCCTATTGGGGCGAAACAGGGGGACTCTTTCTTGATAGTCCTCATACTCCTCTCCGAACTCTTTAGCTAACTCACTGTCTTCCTTCTTACATATGACAAAATCTCGAATAATCAGAACGGGTGTCACCAAAAAGGAGTATAGCGAGGAGAACATTATGCTGATCCCTACATGAGAGAGAATTGCACCTAGATATTGTGGGTGCCTTATTTTCTGATAAATCCCCGTTGTAACGAGTTTCTCTGGTCTATGTGTTTCTGATACACGCAGCCCTAGATCCAAGACGCCACGCAATCCAAGCCATGCACCGGGTATCAAAAAGAAGAATCCAAGAGTAATATTGGTCAATGAGGTTTCTATAGCAACTATGGGGATTGAGAATCTGATTATCTCTTCCATCGGTAGAAATAACCTCGGTTGGGGGGACAACCAAAGACCAAAGAGAAATATGAAATACCCCCATCCTGATATGACTCCCAGCGCAATTCCCACTCTTCGGCCTCGATGTTCTCCAAATTGCCTCTTAAGCTTCTGATGCTCAACGGAGATGAAATGCAACGGCATCAGAATTAGAGCACCCATTAGCGATATGATGAACCACATTCCTAAACACCGTTTACATTTCCTCATCACAAGTTATGAATGTGCCCGAACAAATCAAAAGGCAAATACTCACTACTGTCAATTTCCTATGAAATGAGCAAGACTCATAATCATATCCAATTTTGGAGGCTTCTACTATTATTCTCCTCACCCTTCACCGTTCTTCAAGGGGCCAGAATTTGATGCCTAGGTCATGCCCACAGCTGTCACACTTTCCGAATTGATCCGTTCCAGTGTTCTTGGATAGGTAACCTCTCCTCTCATAGCAAATTTGTCCACAGCTCGGACAGATTGTGTCTTCGAGACCCGGCTCCCTCACATTTCCAATATAGACATATTCTAGTCCAATATCTCGTCCGATATCTCGAGCAGCTAGCAGAGTGCTTAGCTGAGTTGGTGGTTCATCGTATTTATACGCTGGATAATACTTACTCAAATGCCACGGCGTCTCTTTTCCAGCGTCCTCTTTGATACGCGCTGCAATACTCTCCAAGCATTCCTCATCATCGCTTAATCCGGGCACAACCAGCGTAGTGACTTCGGTATGGACCCCTCTTTCCTTTAGGTGGATTATGTTTTCCCACACTGGCTCAGTCGTGATACCACATATCTTCTTGACTGCAGGTCCGCATCCTTTCATGTCGACATTCGCCGCATCCAAACCGGCATCAATCAGCGCATCAAGGGCTTGGAGAGTCATGTACCCGTTGGTTACAATAGTATTATACAAACCCCGTTCATGCGCGATTTCGAATGCCTTCAGATTCCATTCCAACATGAGGGTGGGTGCCTCATTGAATGAGATAGAGATTCCCTCGGCTCCTTCTCGTTGAGCTGCATCTATGAACCCCTCTGGACTCAAGTAGCGTGATGACTTTGAGATGGGGGACGCACGGGAGATGGAGTAATTTTGGCAAAATTCGCAGGATGCGTTGCAGCCCCAGCTTCCGACAGTAAAGGCTGTAGTCCCCGGTGCAAAGTGAAAGAATGGTTTCTTTTCGACAGGATTACTGCTCAGAGAGGAAATATTTCCGTACACTAAGGTCTTGATTGTGCCATCGATATTTGCACGGGTGTCACAGATTCCCGTGCCTCCCTCTCGAATCACACAACGATGACAGCAGGTGAGACATCTGATACCTCGGTCTTCTTCTTGCTGCAAAAGCGCATCATGAATCATCCGGCCATCAAGACTATCGAGTTGTTCTTTGCTGACCAAGTCCTTTCCTCACTATCATCTTAGTTCAGGCTAATTTAGAGCTTCGGATAAGCCCCACCATGATTCTGCACCTAATTCACAAATTGCCAACATACACTGACGGCAATTATTGTCCAATGAAACGCAAACTCATTCAGAAGGTGAACTCAAAGGAGTCATTTCCACTTGTGCATTTTTCATTTCTTAAATGGAGCTTTGTCAGCGCAAGGTTTGACTGCACCTCTTAGCATTTCTGCCTTCTTTGTCCCATCGGTCATGAACTTGGAAAAAAGAGCAAAAGAACGCGCCTCAAAAACAGAAGCTGAGGATGAGAATCAAGATGAAGTAACCTCACAAGATAGTGCCATCGAAGTCGAAACTCTCCTAGATTAATACTCCCTTCTAGTATAATCGGGTCCATCTTCTATTTGCGAGCTCTTAACAGGGACTGTTTCTTAATCTTAGTATGCACATCGATGAATACGGCTTCGGAAAAATCCGGATTGACGGAAAAGAATACGAAAATGATGTGATTCTTCTCCCAGGTCAGGTCTATTCTGACTGGTGGCGTCGAAAGGGGCACGAACTTCATCCGGATGACCTCTCCAGAATAGTTGAAGCAGAGCCTGAGCTACTGATTGTTGGAAAGGGATACTACGGGCGGATGAAAGTCCTGGATGCAGCCAAGAAAAAGATAGAGGCAATCGGTTGTCAGCTAGTAGCGCGGAAAACAGAAGAGGCTTGTAGTCTATACAACGAAAAAGAATCAGAGCAAAGGGTTGTGGCCGCCTTGCATCTTACTTGCTAGGCACACATATTCAATCTCATATCTCAATGACTTTACCTACAGCACATTCTTTGCTTGTCAGTTTGTAGAGTGCCCTGATCTCCTTCTTCTTTGAAGTACAATGGCAGGGAACAATAAGCCGCGAGTACTCCACGGCCAGAAGCCGATCAAAGTCATGAAACCCACCTATGACGCCATAGAGTGGCCCATACTCAAGCGCCCTGTCCATTATGACTTCCAGTCCGGGATGGGCACACCCACAAATCAGAGAGTTCCCGTTTTCTGTTTGAACAACAATCGATTGCTCCTTGATTCGTGTACCTAATTCACCAAGAGTAGTCACCTGCTCCGTGATATTTCGGGCTTCGGAAACCTCGACAACTCTGGTCCCCTCAAATCGTTCTATGGACTTTTTCAGTGGTTTCGATATTGATGAGGGAAGAAATACTTCTACCTCACCAAGTTTCTCCAAAATACCTATTCCGCCGACATGGTCCCTATGTTGGTGAGAAACAACGACCTTTTCGATTTTGCCAAGATCCACACCAAGAGTATTCATGTTATGAACAAGGATGCTCAAGTCACGCCCTGTGTCAAACAAAACCGATTCGCCTATCAGACATGAAAATCCCCAGTCCGCTCGATACCCTTCTCTCGCTATATTGTCATAGAGAATGGATATGTTCATTCTTTGAGCCCTCTTCCTGTAAGTTGCCAGCAGTTCCTGCTGATTGGAGCTCTCTTAAGTTCATACTGTTGTAAGAGCTAATCATAGTTGATGGGTCAATCATAGCTAACACTGAAGCCAGGCCCCCTTAAGCTAATAGACCAGTAGTGCATTAGTAAATGAGGGAGAAAAAAGATGAAGGGTCGAACATTGATAACTCCCGCAGATTGGCTTTCAAATGACATTGCAATCACGAATCCAAATGTCTTCTCAGTGAAAATAGATGCCAGTCATGCAGTAATGTGTTTTGAGCGAGTATCATATGAACTAGTGACGGACGCATTGGGTCTGGGGGAATCAACTAGGGGCCCAACAATCGCGGGTTCTCTAGAAACCAAATCAAAGCCGGGGATTATTGTCAGCAGATGCTTTTTTGGAGCCCCTGCTGCTGCACTACACTTGGAAGCCCTCATAGTCTCCGCTTTTTTTGATTTATTTCAACCTCGCGATGAATAATTCATTTTGTTTTCCTAGTTACTTCCTTTACATCTGCTACTGTCTTTATACGGATTGACACACAACAATGCCCTTATTAGTTTGCTATTGTTAATTATTCTACTATGGAGCTGCCTGCAAAATGACTGTTAGACGAGTATTCAGAGTCCAACAAGGTCGAGAGATGAAAGAAGGCGCAGGAGTGACAGTTCGTCGCGCTATGGGCCATCTTGATACTGATATAATGGATCCCTTCCTGCTTCTTGACGACTTTGGATCTGATAACCCAGATGAGTTTAAGGCGGGTTTTCCGTGGCATCCCCATCGCGGAATCGAAACCGTAACCTACATGCTAGAAGGAAAGGTGGCACACGAAGACAGCACGGGGGGCTCCGGGGTCATACACCCGGGTGAGGTTCAATGGATGACAGCCGGAAGTGGCATAATCCACCAAGAGATGCCTGATCCTGACGAAGACAGAATAAGAGGCCTTCAACTCTGGGTAAATTTGCCATCCTCGAAAAAGATGACGGATCCGATGTACAGAGGGCTGATAGAAGATGACATTCCTGAAGTTGAACTCGACGATGGAATCCGAGTCAAAATAATAGCGGGAAAGGTCGAGGGAATGAAAGGGCCGGTTGAAGGAATAGCTGTAGATCCCGAATACCTTGATGTAATGATGCCATCAAAATCGGAGTTCAATCATTCAGTAGACAAAGACCATACTGTATTTGCGTACGTTGTCGAGGGCGAGGCAGCTTTTGGTCCTGATCAGGATAGCGTTCGCAAAGGTAATTTGGTGGTCCTCACTGAGGGCAGTCAAGTTAGGGTGCAAACCGGCGCAAATCAAGCACGGTTTATACTCGTTTCTGGTAAACCACTGAACGAACCTATTGTCTGGCGTGGGCCCATTGTGATGAACACGCAAGAGGAAATCAGTACTGCTTTCATGGAATACAGGCAAGGCAGTTTTGTGAAGACTTCAGCATAGATGAAGATGGAAGACTTGAATCCATGTCATATCCCTTCATTCATCTGGCTCAGACTCTAGTGCTTAACCAATCGGCTGCACACCCAGTCAATAATTGTCAGGTGTAAGCGTCATATCAGAGTGGTAACAAAGGCTTTTCAACAAAAATATAGAGTATTTTGATTTAGCAAAAGGAGATGCAATGATAGTGACCTGCTACTTCAGATATATTGGGCCTGTATTTGATGAACTCAGTATAGGGGTGACCGCAGACAACAAGAAAGAAATCGACAAGAAAATTCATGATTTTGTCGGCGTTGAATACAAAAACTGTTCAGCAGCTTGGAAAAAATTTAAGGAATTGAGGAGCAAGAATGACAAGGCCTTTATGATGAACTTGAAGGACACCCTAGCTGACTTTTCAGCTTGAACGCATCATCTGTTTGGCTATTGCTATTGCTTTGATTGCAGACTTCTCTTTGTCCTTCACCTCCAGCATCATATCCATTTCATATTCTCTTAGAGAAAGAAGAAATGATTTGAAATGCCGATTATCGATAGAAATCGCATGCTTTCCTGGTCGGCCGCCAGATGCCTGAGAGCTGTAGTGAATGATTGGGGAACCATCTTCTGCTCTCCAACTCTCCTTTGCTACATCAAATGCTGAAGTGAAGCTCTCACCATTGTTGTTGGCATAATGGTGTAGATTGTCAACAACTATCGGGACTCCTGTCATCTCATGGATGCTAATGCAGTCTGGAACCGTGTAGCTCCTCTCATCGTTTTCAATAATCAAACGGCGCTGGATTGAGTCAGGTAGATTCTGATAGGCTTGCACAAAGCGATTCATGGCCTTGGATTTATTTCCATAGACCCCACCAATATGGAGGACAATTTTGGCATCTGCATCTTGGTTCAAGAGATCTAGTACATCAGCATGGTACTGAAGCTCAAAGATGCTGCGTTCCACAACGTCCATTCTGTTCGAGTTCAGGACAGTGTACTGACCAGGATGCATGGACACCCTGATACTATTGTCAGCAATGAACCGTCCAATCTGAGCAAATTGTTCAGAGAACATGGATTGCCAGTCGACGGAGCAAACTGGATGGCTTGCGAAGGGGATGAGATCTGATGTTATTCGAAAGAAGTAGATGCCATTCTCTATATTCCACTGCAAAATCCGTTCTAAGCAAGCAAGATTATGTTTGACCGTTTCTTTGAAGCGATCTTCTGACCAAGAGGACAATCGAAATGTACTGGCGGATGTGCATCCAACCGTGTTATTCATGCAGGCATATCCGATTCGCATTGCTTTCACATCAGATCTGACTATGCTCCAAATGCTATAGGACGTTGGGACATTATTCCTCAGTATCTTCCTTCTTGAAATCTAATGCGACTGAATTTATGCAGTATCTTAGCCCGGTCGGCTGAGGCCCATCTTGGAAGATGTGTCCTAGGTGACCGCCGCAATTTGCACAGACAACCTCTGTCCTTCTCATTCCATGGCTCGTATCAGTTCTTGTTTCAACTGCGTTCTTATCGACCTTATCCCAGAAGCTAGGCCAGCCACTGCCAGACTTGAATTTTGTTTCTGAAGAGAATAGTTCATTTCCGCAGGCTGCACAGATGTACGTTCCTTCTTCATTATGATGAACATATTTTCCGCTAAAAGGGGGCTCTGTGCCACACTGTCTTAGTACCTTGAATTGCTCTGTTGTGAGTTTTGCCTTCCATTTCTTGTCAGTTTCATCCATGGTAATCTACATGGAATTGTTCCTGCTTAGTACTGATAATGTCTTCCAAATGGTGTTGCATCTTAGTTCTCATCACTCAAGTTGGCAGCTTGAAGCCTTACTGTTATGATGATTGCATCACGACTTTCTTTCGTTGCAGTGTCATCCACAACAACATCTCCTCCTAGCAGTCGCATGTATTCATTGACCAGAAGAAACTCAATATTGCTCTCTCTGACCTGGAATAGATATCGACTGATTAAATCTCTCAAAGAATCCTGAATATCAGAATCCGTTCCAATCCGAATCTCAGTGCACCACATATCAGCTTCGCATCTCTCCACCCTCGCGGAAATGGACGTTGCATGTATTCTTGTCAGAAGCCCCTTCAGCAGATTGTAGAATAGGTCAACAACTATTTTCTCTCTCCGCACTGTGCACTCCCTTGTGCAAGCCTCCATCATCAGTTTTGGTACCTGCGGGTGGATTTGATAAATCTGTTCAAAGGCTGCCTGCATTGCATCATGCAAATCAATGGTTCCAGTTTCCTCGACCTCAGGTATTCTTCCTTTGACTATCGTGTCAAACCTCTCAACTATATCATTTGCTCGAGAGACCTCTGTCATCGCTCTGGAAACCTCCTCCATCTCTCTGCCTTTGAGCCTCACATCACTTAGTATTCCACTGAGTGAATCCAATGCTTGTCTGTGGTGGCGGTCTATTTTGTCCACTAAGAGATTCGTGTAGATTTTCGAAGCAGTTTCTAGACGCTCTTCCAAATGATGCTTTTCGACGTACAATCCGGCGACAAGAGGTGGGAGGAATAAAAAGACTATGAATGGTAAAAGCTCCGCAGCCCACCAACCGATAGTCCATATAGAGAAGTTGACTCGCAATATTTGGGAGATAGCCCAGAGTGAGAGAGAACCTACGCCCACAATCTCAACGGAGTATACGCCACCGGCCCGTGCAGTCCGTAGCATGACAAAGACAGTGATTACGAACACAGAAATATAACTCATGATGTATAGAATTGCTGAAATGACTTGCGAATTTTGCCCCAGTGTGTGTAATGTCGGGCTCATGATTAGAGTGCTTTCAATCAGAATAATCAGAATCGCGATGATGAGCAATAAAATGCGTCCAATAGACGAGTATCCATAGGGCTTACCCTTGTGAGGTGGCTGAAGGGTTCGGTGAATGGCAATCGACAGTGCTAGGAAAGTAATGCCCCCTCCAAACAAATACGGCACCATTGATTCCATAGCAATACCATTCGGCTGGAACAATCGAATGCCAACAATGATTGATTCTACAAGAGTCCACGAGAACAATGCGAATATTGCTGGGCCGTCATACCAAGGCGTCTTCTCTTGCAGTCGCTGTGTGAGGATATAACCCGACACCCCAGACAGAAGTCCCGCAGAAACATGGGTAATTATACCTAGAGGTTGATTCTCGTAAGACGCAATAGGAAGCCAAGACCCCACTAGCTGAGCAAGAATGAAAGGTACCACCGCGAGGGCTGTAAGCGCTACTATGAAGGAATAAGCAACATTCTCTTGAAGTCCAACATCCAGTAGAAATGGGTATCCTGCCGCGATGAGGATAAAAATCAGCGCACCTGCCTGAAAGATTATTGTGAACAACCAAAGGCTATTTGGCGAATTTAGGACCGATAGAAGTACGACTGTTGAAAGACTGAATAAGAGATAGGAGCCAATCAGTCGGTTCCTGTCATGTGAAGAGATGTCTACAGGACGCTTGAAAGCGAAGAAACATGAAAGGACAAATGCACCCAAAGTAGCAAATCCTATGAAGAATCCACTCGCCACCAAATAAGGCGAGAGAGCGGGTATCTCGGAAACAAAAATAGCCGCGCCATATGTAGCCAACGAAATTACAAGTATAGCGGCTGTTGTTCTGTCTTTGTTCCAAAGGGGTCTTTCCTTCGATGGCTCACTATTGAGATAAGCTGCTAAAGAAAGCATTGAACCAAGGAGCGCCATCTCCACAATGTCCACGAAGACTCCTTTTGATTCTGTATGTGCAACAACTTCAGTCATGGGCATCATATGAAGCAAAGAAGCTCCAAGATGAATAATAGCAAGAAACCCTGTGGCGGCAAAAAACACTCTATGCGAAGGCGACGGGTCCATTATGACTCTGTTTGTAGCTGATGCAACTGCCACCACAGATAAGAATCCTAGGACAGAATGATATGCCAGAGCAGAACCGTGTGTCCTCCACGGAGGATCACTTATGAAGAAAAGATATGCGAAGCCAATTATAATTAGAAAACCGATTATAACTCTGCTCTCGGTCTTCCTGAAACTAACCATCGTTGACAGGCACCTACCCTACCTGTGATTTCCATGGGAAATAAGTAGTGTGCGTACATATCGTTTTCATATTTGTACAAATTCGTCCAATATTCGAACGCTCATCTTCTTTCCATGTATGCGCCCACACATGTTCTGGTTTATTGTTTTTGAGTTTTGATTCCCCCTGAGCAACAATGCAGAACTTTTGCATTTAATTAGATTCATTGTATTCGATTGTTGTTACGTTTCCTAGAAGTTACAAGACTGCTTGATAGAATAACTATTGTGAATACAAATGCCGTATGAATTCAAGTGTCAGATGTGCGATACTGTAATATCCGCCGAAACCATGGCGGACACTGTTGAACAGATCAAGACACATGGTGCAAGAGCTCACGACATAGAAAAGATGTCGAAAGACGAACTAGACAAAAGAAAGAAGATGATCAAGAAAGTATAGTCAACGGCACGACTTCTCTTTTTGTCCTGCTCCCGTGAGAGCGGAACCCTCTCTACTCTTTTTATATCCGAATCGTAGTTGTATTTTTGAGGAAACTAGAAATGAAAAGGGAATATAGTACCTTTAAATGTCAATAGAAACCATATAGGTGCCTTATTTTTAACTAGATATGTTTTTAAACTAATATTACCAAAATAAGGGCTCGAGGTCCTAATTTCTGAGCTCGAAATATCTACAAACAGTGAGGATGGTATAGGTTGGCTGACAGTGGAGGGCCTCTGAATGTCCGTCGAGGTGAAAAAGATGGCAAAGGATAAGAAACCAGCAAAGACTCAGAAGAAGAACGAGAAGAAGCCCAAGAAATAACTAGTATCTCGGTTTTTCTGTGCTTCGCGATAATCAAGAATCTGGGAGGGGTGGCGGATCCCCTCCTATAACTCGTCCTATCATTCTTTAGGATTTTGTACCATTGTAACCTTGTCAAGAAATCGATACTTCGTGGCATACTTTGCCCATTCTAGAACTTATTCTACAATCCTAGTGTTGGGTGTGAATCGGCATGAGCTTTGCAAATACAACGGAAGCAGTTCAAAGTCTTCAGATTCAGCAACAATCTCGTCAGCCTAGTTGCCTATTATTTGGGATTGAATAAGCCAAATAAAGATTCTAAATCCTCTCCAATAATATCTGGTTCTAGTGTTCCCATCCCTTGATCTGCAGCAGCCACTAAATGATTCACATCTTCAGGAATTAATCCCATGATTTGTGCCATCACTGAGTCTACCGAGGCAGGCTCCCTTCCTGCTATCAACAAATCCATCTGGTGTGTCTTTGGACCGTTCCATCCCTCAACTCCTACTCTGGCGTCTATCACACACAATTTGGGTCTGACTATTTTGCTGAAATCTAATATGATATCGTTGATGTCTGAGTGATATGATGCTTGATTCTTCTGGGGAAGAAGACCGAACAGGTTCTTCACCGATCCAGTGATTTTCGTGAGATAATGCGTCTTTGCGATTGCTACTGATATGAAGTAGTTTTCATCAATAATCTCTATCGGTAGCTCAGCATTTTCGAAATAGGCGCCCTCGAAAGCCAATCTCTTTAGCGGTGACTTACTCAGATTTACCAATTTTACGTCTGAACCATCGTCTTGTAGTTTGTCTACGAAATCTGTATACCCGAACTTCTTGAATGCCTCCTCTGCGTACTTGCTTTGGCTGTCGGACTCAACGATTTTGATTGATAGACTCTCATCACGACATAGGATTAGTTCAATTAGGTGCTGCACTAGATTTGGATCTGTCACAGAGTGCCCGGTACCATCTGAGATTGTGCATATATTTGGTTTTATCAATACTGGGGACTTGATATCGCCAAATCCACCAATCAGCTCTATGGCATCTTCGAGTGAGTCCCGAAGATTCTGTTTTGTTCTTACCAACGCAACTTGGCTCATGACTTTCGCCTCAGCATTGCTTTTCAGATTGTAACGGAAAACAGTCTATTCATTAGAAGCACATATTTTCCTAGTTCACGAATTCAAGTTCAATATTGAATTCTTCGGAAAATCCCTTCAAACTCTCAACAGTTTTTTCATCTAGAGGAATTCCCTTCTCCTCTCTTCGTTCTCGTTCTTCGAACTCCTTTTCCCCATGCACGAATATCCTTGTTTCTCCCTCAGCTTTTTCTGACAGGTGAAGGCGATTTATCATGTCATCCATTTTGTCTTTGAAGCCTTCCAAATCACCGAAGAAGGAAGGGTCAAGCGCCATGAAGAAGTGCCCAACACTGGGATGCTTTATTCCATCATCAGTGGACCAAACCACATCATCGGCATAGTTCGCTCCCGAGAGTACTCCACATAGAATATCTACCATTACTGCAAATCCATAGCCCTTGTGACCTCCATGAACCTCGCCTTCGCCACCGAGCGGAAAAATTCCTCCCTCTCCAGTACCTCCATAGAGGTTCTTTAATACTCGTGCAGGATTGGTTGTGCTGTGACCCGTTTCGTCAGTTGCCCATCCCTCAGGCATCTTCTCTCCAGCTCGCTCGTAGACTTGGAGTTTGCCACTTGGTACGACACTCGTAGCTTGGTCCATCACCCATGGTTTGTTTTCAGATGTCGGTACAGCGATTGCTATTGGATTCGTGCCCAGTTTGGCATTCCTACCGAATGTCGGCACAACCAGAGGTTCTGAATTCGTCATTGAAATCCCTATCAGGTCCTGGTCAAGAGCCATCATTGCATAATAGCCCGCAAACCCATAGTGATTAGAATTGAATGCGGTTACCACTCCAATGCCTTCTGATGATGCTTTCTGGATGGCTAGGTTCATGCCATGTACTCCGACAGCTTGACCTAAAGCATGATTGCCATTCACATTTGCCAAAACGGCGTTCTCCATGACTGTATCGACTTTGGCGTCTGGGACTATATACCCGTCTCGAATGCCAGTTACATATCTCTTCAAGCGTCCCACGCCATGCGAGTCTATCCCCCGAAGATTGGCTGTTACTAAATTATCAGCAACATATAGTGAGACATCTTCTGGCGCCCCAAGTTTGCTTATTACGGCAATAACAAAATCACGCAGTACTTCATGGGCTATCAGTGTTTTACTCAATTGCCATCCCACCAAAGTGATTGTTGTCACCAAGAAAAGCTCTCTGGTCTTGTGAAACATGTGTGATTCAGTAGAATGTTAACGTGAATCTGATGGTCGATAATCAATATCCTGCAATTTCTAAAGGAAAAGGCAAAACAAAAAAGTCTGCGCACAGAAAATAGACAAGGTGAACAGGGCATTCATTATCTTCATTTTTCTTGGACTTCCGGGCATTCTGTTAGACTATTCGTGAGTTTCGATACCAAACGATTGAAATATACCCGAGTACTTCAGGAAGAAAAGAATCTATACAGGACGGTAAAGGCATGACTACTTCTCAGGATACAAAACGCTACTTCGGTGGTTTCTCACAATTGGGACTATTGGGCATTCTCGCAATTATCGGTACCTATGCGGTTGCGGTGATAGGTCCCTTTTTCACGGCGTATGACAATCTCTTCCAATTGGTCATTAGAATTTCTGCTTTGTCAGGGTTTGTATCTCTGGTCATCGCGTCGATTCTCTCGATGTATCTTCGTGAAATCAGAACTCATTTCAACCGGCCTTTTATGACTGTTCATCATGTTTTCGCAGCCTTGGGATTGATCTTAGCCACAGCACATCCCGTGACCTTCGCTATATATGTCGCGAGTCTAACAGTCTTCATTCCTGACTTCTCATCTTGGTATGCATTCTGGTCACTTGCGGGTCGCCAAGCACTGTATGTGATTTATATTGCAGTTCTTGCGGCGTTTGCACGTGGGCGTATTCGAAATACTTGGAGATATTTTCATGGGCTAGTTTATCTGGCGCTAATCTTCGCATATGTGCATGGGATACTGATAGGTACCACTCTTTCCAATCCAATCATGGCTGTATTCTTTGGAATTCTACTGGTAATCTCTTTAGCCGTCTTTGTAGTAAAACGGAAAAAATAGCGCTACAACATAAGGGGCACTTCCCTCATCACGCTGGTTTAGGGGCATCTGCTGTATCCTCATCAACTGCTCTTCTCTGTCCGATGAGACCAAGTAGAAGGAATATGAGACCCAGCCCGAAAATCAAATAATGCCAGATAATGCCAAGTAGGATTCCCGGCACGCCAATCGACATTAGTATGATGCCACCAACCCAAAAGACAGCAAAATCGGTCGTTTTATGGTCTTCAAACACGAGTTTTCCTTTCCCATTCTATTCTTTGGATTCCTTCTGAATCCAATAGTGTATTCTCTGATTCTCCTAATATCTTTGGGATTGATGCAGATTTGGAATTGATTTTTCCCGCTCTGGTATCACTCGAAGGACAGAAGTCACAATATGGTCTAATCTAATCTGCAATCGAAAGTATGCCGGAGTTGGAACATGTAAGAAAGCCTTCGTTTACAAGTTGTTCAACTATCTCCGATAGTTCCCCAGTATCTAGGTTCCTTTTTCCGACTTCGGATGAAAGATGACTTAATGTCATTTCATCGTGTTCTATCATGAGTTGAATCACTAAACCACGAATCTCTCTTGATGAACCAGAGTATCTAGATTGACTATATCGTGGAGTAATTCCAGTAGAATCTGATGTAAGTACCATGGAACCATAGTCCATCAGCGCATTATGCCAATCACTTGACTTTCCTTCTGGTAGCGTTCGTTCTGCAATCTCTTGAATTTGAGTTTCAGTCATATCCTCACTAGCAAAGCCCGAAGCTATCAGGACCCGTCTAATGTTTGTGTCAACGGTAGCCAAATCTCTATTGAAAGCAAAGATCAGTATTGAGCGCGACGTATAGGGTCCAATACCCTTCAACATTCTGAGTTCCTCCTCTCTTTCTGGGAACTCTCCTCTCTCAACAATCCCCTTTGCAGCCTCTCTTAGCCATAGAGCACGACGGTTATAGCCTAGGCCACTCCATACCCGGAGAAGGTGTGCAGTTTCAGCATTTGCAAGTGCCTCGATGGTTGGAAACTGTTCGATGAACTCAAGGTATTTGGGAACAACACGGCTTACCTGTGTCTGCTGTAGCATGATCTCAGATACTAGAACGTGATACTGTGTGGGGTCTTCTCTCCACGGAAGCTCGCGGGCATTTTCCCCCCACCATTCCAGTATCTCCTGCTGGAATTTCTCAATGTCATTTGGTTCCCGCGCATTCACTGGAAATACCCACTCTCTGCAAATCCTATGGTGCACGCAAAGATTGAGGGGATTTAGACTTTGCCGAACGGGAAATGACAAGTGACCTTGCACGCTTTCCAGAAAACAGAAATACCCATTCCCATGCAACTCAACATGTACCCAGATGCATATACTACTCGGAGTGAGAAATATTGTATATTCCAACGCTACATGATGTACTATCTGCACAAGAACGTATTCGCCCACATCTAAGGCCTACTCCTCTGATTTCGTACCCGGCAATCAATCAACTATTGGGAACAACTGCTTTGGTCAAACACGAAAATTGTCAACCGGTTGGAGCGTTCAAAGTACGCGGTGGGGTTAATCTAATCTCGCAGCTTTCAGATGATGAACGAGACAAGGGCGTTATAGTAGCATCGACCGGCAACCATGGTCAATCGATATCTTACGCCTCTAAGATATTTGGTCTTGAAGCCATAGTTGTAGTGCCAGAGGATTCAAACCCAGAAAAAATTGAATCTATGAAACTCATGGGCGCAGAAGTTGTGTTTCACGGCCGTACTTATGATGAGGCAAAAAGACACTGCGAGCACCTAGCAGAGAAACATGGATATCGCTACATTCACTCAGGTAATGAGCCACATTTGATAGCGGGGGTTGGAACAGAGGCATTGGAAATGCTTGAGGAATGCCCCCAAATAAGCAAGATTATAGTTCCTATCGGCGGAGGTAGTGGAGCTGCTGGATGCTGCATTGTTGCCAAGGCAATTAATCCCAATATCAAAGTCATCGGGGTGCAATCTGAATCATCACCTGCGGCTTACCACTCTTGGAAACAAAAGAAACTCGTTCAAAGACCCAATAAGACGATTATTGAAGGTCTCTCGACTGGTACGGCCTTTGAATTGCCACAGAGAATTCTGAAAAAATACCTAGATGACTTCGTATTGGTGAGTGATGACGATATCATGCAAGCCGTGGTATGGATGATAAAGAAAGCTCATACTTTGGCAGAGGGTGCTGGAGCCGCAGCCCTTGCAGGGGCCTACAGAATCCGGAATCGTTTGAAAAAAGACACGGTAGGTATTATCTGCTCCGGGGGCAATCTCTCATTAGAGAAACTGAAAGAACTCATGGCCAATTATACTGATTGAACTGACGCAATTTCACCGGGAAACAGAGTTCATGTCATTCATTGATGATTGATAAATCACTACGAAATCGTATCTACCTTGTCCTCCATGACTCGTGCTTTGTCTCTTCTATCATCTATTCTTAGCAGAGTTGAAACTCTCTTAGCGCCTGCTTGAAACATGCGTTCATGAGCTGCCTTTGTAACCTCAAGAACCTGGTCGACACTGTCTGCCTCAATGATTGAGCTCATTGGAGTATGTTGAACCCGAATTCCAGGAAAGTGATCGATCTCACTCACTGATTCCTTAACGTACTTGCTGAGGCTGGTTCCTACGCCATAGGGTGCTATTACAAGTTCAGCTATGACTTTCGTTGTTTTTTCTTTTCTATCAAGCATATTTCTATCTCCTATCAATAGTCTAAACGTGTTTCAGTATTTTTGGTTTGACACATCACCAATAATCGAGCTGAAATGAGTGTTTGCCCTCTTAGTACTTTTTGAAATCCCCCATCTATTCTGAAGGATGTGTTCAGTCCATGAGTAGCAAAAGAACACAGATACTAATTTGATTCTCAATATTCTTGGGACTAAACTAGACCAATCAGAACACTAATAGCCGTCAATGTATATACGAATACAATACCACGAGGGAGAACGAAATCATCGGTGTCCCCAATCTACGCAGCAATGCAGATATCAATTAGCTAAGACTACTTCCCTCGTATGGAGTAGTGGCACAAAGAATGAACAACCGTCGAGCATTATCATACATTTTGTTTTCCTTTACATTATTGATTATTGCCTTCAATGGAGTTTCACTTGCATCGCAATCACTTCCTCATCATACAGATATGCGTTCCGTGACTCTTGGTGTATCAGACAAGAATGCTGAACTCATTACTCCAACTCTCAAAGACCATATTGACGATTTTACTATAAACTACAAAAGCAGCCCTGAACCTGCTGAAGTTATTGAACCTTCAGATGATGAACCGCCGGAGAGCAGCATCATAGTAGATCCTCCCTGGTATGACATCTGGTATGGATATTCTCCCGTCGAAGTGGAGTTCTTGATAAATGACCTTTCGGTAGCCAATGGCAGCTATCGTGTAGATTCAGGCGCTTGGCTTCCTTATGAAAATGGTACTACCATCGAAATAGAAAGCGAGGGTCTACACACCCTGGAATATTACGCCACGGATAGCGCTGGAAACGTCGAAGCCACAAATGAGCACACCATTGGAATCGACCTCAGCCCACCTGAGATGGATCTACAGATATCCGGCACAAAGGGAACGAATGGCTGGTGGACATCTGATGTGGAGGTGACGCTACACGCCTTTGATGATTATTCAGGCATTTCGCAATTCGAGTATGCGGTTGATTTCGACAATTACGATGGATTCCGGGACGGAAACAGCTTTATACTCACTTCTGAGGGTGGACACCCCATTCGTTGGCAGCTTAGAGACCATATGGGTTTCCGATTAGAGGGGCTTATTTCCATTAATATCGACAAGACTCCTCCTCAAACAGTATTCTCCTATGAAGAAAATGAGGAGGGTGGAATTGTGGTCACCTTGAGTGCAACAGACTCCATTTCAGGTGTTGCCCAGACCACGTATAGCCTTGATGGTGAAGAATGGTTTGTCTATGAAAATCCATTCGAGGTGCAATCGACTACTCTCGTGACAGTTCACTACAACTCGACAGATTTGGCTGGCAATGTTGAATCTACCAAGACTGAAACTTTGGGATCTGATGGGATTCCCCCGATTACCACACTCGAGATTGATGGCACACTCGGAATGAATAACTGGTACACGTCAAATGTCACGGTTATCCTGTCTGCCGATGATGAAGATACGGGTGTTGCCTCAACTGCTTACAGTTTTGATGGTGTTATATGGATTGAATACACTGCGCCATTCGAAATATCTGAAGAAGGAACCCTTGAGATCTTCTTTAACTCAACAGACATTGCTGGTAATGTCGAAGAAACCCAGAAATTCGTTCTCCAGATTGACAAGACCGCACCACAGACAACTCTAACAATAACACCAACGCCTATTGGGACTGACCCTCTCTATATATCAACTATTTCCGAACTCTCGTTGTCTGCAACTGATGGTCTATCGGGTTCTGGTGTGATGGAGATAGAATACAAGATAGATTCTGGCGATTGGCTACCTTACATCGATCCGCTGAATATGGGTGTGATTGGAAACCATACCTTCGCATACAGAAGCAAAGACTATGCAGGAATCACTGAAATCACACAGGTTGTTAATCTAGTCGTCAATGCGACTCAGTTACACTATACTGGTGAAACATTAGGCACCTACTCTGACATTGTACATCTAAGGGCACAATTGATTGATATCGCCTTACAGTCTGCAATAGCTGGAGAAACAGTGTCCTTTGAGCTTGATGGGGCAATTGTATTTGCTATCACGGACTCTGATGGATTTGCTGACGCTTCGGTAGCGATAGGTTTAGCGGCAGGAGAGTACTCTCTGATTTCGTCATTTGAGGGGAGTTCTGCTTATGTCAATTCAACAGACACCGTTGATTTTCTTGTCCAAAGAGAGGATGCAAATGCAGCATATACGGGCCAAACTGTTGCTTCTGCAACTTCAGAAAGCTTTACCCTTCGTGCGACTGTCATCGAGGACGATGATGCCTCTCTAGGCAACATCTCAAAGGCATATGTCTCATTTCTAATCTTCTCGGCTAGCTCCGAAAACGCTATTGTATTTGGACCGTACCGGCTCAATGCCACGGATGTCCAAGGCTTAGGGGTTGTTACGGTAGTCATATCGAATCTTCCGGCAGGCGACTACTCGGTTGTGGTAGTCTTCCCATCGGATGTGAATGAGTACTACACCGGTCCTGATTCTACCCCGGTAGTCATTACCATTGCAGAGCCGTCTCGCGACTTCATAACTGGAGCGGGATGGATTATGGACTCGGAGGATGAGCGCGGGCATTTTGCTCTCTTAGCGAAGTACAGGAAATCAGGAACTCCCTGGGGACATGCATTGTATATCTATCAGGAAGGCGATTGGCTTTACTTTGTCAAGACATCGAAGCTGGTTGGGCTGGCTATTCGTGATGACCATGCGTTCTTTGAGGGAACATGCTACATATTCAAGGTGAATTTCGAAACGAAGCAATTAGTCTGGATGGGTGCTGACTATTATCTCAGAATAGACGTCTGGGATAAAGGCAGACGTGGAAGAACTGATATCTTTCAAATCCGTATTTATGACTCAAATGGCATGCTCTTCCACGAAGCAGGATTTAATCCCGTTGGTCAATTACAGCGTGGAAATATCGTGATTCATCATCCAAGGCGACAACGATTTTGCCTGTGGCGGATCATCAAGAAACGAAATAGGTAGTTCTAAAGTAACTCAAGCTTTGCCTTTCGTGCATAGATGTTCTCCAGACTAATGGATGCGGAAAATTGATTCACTCACTTGCAGATGTCATGTTACTGGTCTAAACGCAAGTGTTATATCATGTTAACTATAGTAAATAATAGCTAGTGCTTGAGGCTATCCACATGAATCGTCCTGCCGCTGCAATTATTATAATCATTGTAATCGGGATTGCTTCTGCAAGTTACATTCTGCTGTTGCAGGGCAGAATAAGTCCCCCTATTGAACTAGTTGAGGAACAATCGACTTCGTATCAGGGCGTTCTGATTAATGAAGTCCGGCCTGGAACCGAATCGACTGATGGTTTTGTGGAGCTTTATGCTCCCACTGAATATGATAATATGGACGGCTGGATTCTGACAACCTATGATGGCGATAGAATCATTCTCCCCGAATTTAGCGGCGATTCAGATTCTCTGTTCATTTTAGTTTCTTGGAGTGAGGGCACGGATGATCTGGATGCTAGTGATGGACAAGTCATAATTTATGTTGACGAAGCTGAAATTCTTGATTCTCCTGGCGATGAGGTCGGCCTTCATGATTCGGAAGGAAAACTCGTTAGCTTCATGCGATATGGCGGCGGTAATGGCGACCAAGTGCTTGGGGGCTGGACCGATTCCGAGTTAGGTATTGATGTTCCCTCCTCAGAGGAAGACTCAATCTCCCTTATGGGAAACGAGGATAGCTATTCAGAATCATGGATACCAACAATAGCAACACCAGGTGAGCCGAACATAGAAATTCTGACCACCACTGGTACATACGGTGGTGAAGAAGTGTTCATCTACAACGGTATCAGGGTAGTCGAAGAACCAGATGGGATAGTACGTCCAGGAGATAATCGGGGCGAGAATGTCACAATTACGGCAGGACCTGGGGTCAACGCATCTGTTGTGGCGCTCGTTAAAGAACACATCAATTTCTCATTGAATTTCTTCCGGGAGCATAACTTCACTGACCCAGCAACCGCTGCTGGTAACGAGGTCAAGATTCGATTGGTTAGAAGTCGTAGCCCCGAATCTACGGGGTCATCTAATAGCAATGGGGAGATAGTTATCAGAGTCGGAAGGGATGCAACGAAGGAAGAGCTCAAAGTTGTCGGTGAACATGAGCTTCTACATTTATTCCAGTTCAAACGTAGAACCGATTCTAGCGGGGGCTCATATTATCCTCTGCATGAACCTGATTATTGGTGGGATGAGGGAATGGCAGAATTTTGGGCTGTCTACTCCATGCTCAGGAACTATCCTAATATGACCATGACCGAGTGGAATGAAATGGCTCATCGACTAGGTTCATTGAGCTGGTTGGATCACTTTCGAGATATCAATGGCACCGGAGCGTTCCACGATTGGGATCATTCATGGAATTCATATATGGCTGCATTTCTTTTTACGAAATTCATCAATGAAACATTCGGCACTGAAACACTGCTAGAGGTCTTCAATCGCACGAAGTACTACGGCATGGGAGACCCTCGGAATGTGGATCCGAAAGATGCCTTTGCTCAAGCCCTAAACATGACATGGTCTGAGCTCTATGGACTGTTTCTCACCTGGCTTCTTCTTGACTCTCACCATGCGAATGGTGTTCCGATATATACGCCCCATATTCGCCTAAACTATACGGGCACCCGCCTAAATGACACAGTGGGTGTGCAAGGTGGCGGCGGTGCAGTCATAGAGGAGATTGAAGTTTCCAATACAACATCCTTCAGAATCCAGCTGAATCATAGTGGGGTTGCACAAAACTGGACTATCGTTGCTCTTGTTTTCTATGAGGATGGAACCAATGAGAGCATCCCAATAAAACTGAATGAAACTACACTGAGTGGTGAACTCTTCATTGATCCCTCGTTGGACAAGCCAATATCGCGAATTTGGGTAGTCAAGTCAGTGACAGAAGGACCTGTGGACGGGCGGATAACAATGCGACTCATTCCCAGCATTGAGATGACATATAACAATGACACAATTGGTGATACGATGCAATTGGAGCCTGGAGAGTCTGTCTATGAGGTTATCGAGGTAAACAGTTCACAAGCGTTCTCTGTCTTTTTGAATTGGACTGAGGGATATACTCATTGGAATATCACAATTCTGCGTTTTTGGTCTGACGGAAGCAATGATACCTATACCACTGAAATCGTGAATGGCACTTGGCCAGGATATGTTATTGACCCTGATGCAGGGCCCACATCTATTACCAAGCTCATATTTATCAAAGAGAATCTTAATGAAACAGATGTTTCAATCAGTTTGAGAGTGACCCCAACAACTGAATTACCATCGAATGCAGACAATCCGATGAATGATAGTGATACATATCATTGGGAACCAAATCCATGGGCCCCCTCTGGAGGGCCTTTGCAGGGCTATATCTATATCGAATCTGGTACCGCGTTCGATTTCATATCTGAAACGCTCACAAATGGAGAATTCTGGGGGATGGTCCTGTCTTCCAATCTCACAGTCATCGAAGAATTCTTGGTGACTCCTAGCGATCCGGTGTTACAGCTTCGGGGCTATAATACAGGACTCTACTATTTTGTTCTCATTTCAGGGCCTTCTGAAGGGTTTGATTGGACTGAGATAAAACCATACGATTGGCCCTAGCCAGATTGATTAGCTGACTGCAATTTGAATAAGTCTTGGGTGGACGGAATACATGATGTCATATCTCCAAGCTAGTTTAGGACTGACCTATTGTAGTAATTCAATAGAAAATGGATTAGCAATCTTAGTCCGTGAAAGAAACAGGTTGGAGCTATATACTTTTGCACAGTCGAATAGATTGTCATGGATTCTTGCAGGGTGAGATGATTTGCTTTGATAGTAGATCTCCCTGACACTGGAACGACTAATTGAAAGTCCAGCATATCAAACGAGAGCGCCTTCAAAGATTTTGAATAATTGGTTCACTCAGCAGAATTCCGCTGAATAGCCGGACCTTGAAAGAACCTATGATGTTACTAATCAAGATCGAATTCTCAAAATCCCCTGCCTTGACAATTCCCAATAGGGATAATTCCAATGCAAATGTTTTGAGGGATCTACTTCACTGCACCAATGATTAGGAGAAGAACACCCAAACCAGTAAGTCCTAGCATTACCTCTGTGAATGTGTATCCTGCTAGATTCAGCGAATATATTCCTTGATTGAAGTATGTAAGTATCATGCTTAAATCTACATACGCTCCAATGTAGACTGCCCATATTGGCAGAAGACCAACTATAATCAAAATCAATCCCAGAACTGCAAGTCCTTTACCCATCTTAAACACCTTTGAAAATTATAGCTACGCATCCACTATTTTAACCTAATGCATCAATCCTGAAATGGGTTTTTTATAGGACTTAACAAGATATGCACCGCTGGCGTTTAAGCTGAGGTTTGTCCTCTCATAGCATGGGAAACAAACGATTACTCTGTGAACTAATTGAATCTGTTACTCTTAAGAGTAAAAGAAAAAAGGCACAAGCAAAAACATACCGCGCTCTGTCAGCTTGTGCCATTGGTACGGATTAGGAAACCTATCTTTGAATCAAACCGTAACCATAGGCTGGATCCCAGCCACTTGGTCCTAAATCGAGAGCTGTACTATGCAGGTACCCTCGGATTGTGGTATCACTGGTATCATCAAATGTTCCTACGGGCATCTTGCCATTTATCGCAATGATTAGCGCGATAAGTCCAGCAACATGCGGACATGCCATTGAGGTGCCTGACAATGTGTCATAGCCACCATTCTTGTATGTGCTGTAGATACTCACACCGGGTGCAGCAACCTCGAGATAGGATCCAGTATTAGAGAAGGAGGCAACACTGTCATCCTTTTCTGTGGCACCCACTGCAATTACCTCGGCATAGGCAGCTGGATATGAAATCTCCTCGGTTGACGGATCTCCATCTCCGTCGTTACCAGCCGCAGCTACCAATACAATTCCAAGATTGTATGCGTGTATAATGGCATCATGAACCTCTTCTGGAGCAGAAGAGCCACCTAAGCTCATGCTTATCACGTCAGCATCATCGTCAGTACCTTCAACGCCATCTGGTCCTTGACTGGCTAAATATATACCATAGCTCAGGTCTGCCCAATCTCCGCTACCGCCGTTGCCAAGGACTTTGATTGCATAGAAGTCAACGTTTGCATACATTCCCACTACTCCATTGTTGTCACGAATGGCACCAACGGTCCCAGCGCAATGCGTTCCATGTCCATGCTTGTCATCTGCATCCCCTCTCCCCGTCGCATCCGCCCACCAGACAATATTGGGTTGCAGGTCTGGATGATCTAGGTCAATGCCAGTGTCGAGGATGGCTACCTGCACTGAAGCAGTATATTGATCTCCATCATAGTTTCCATTGAAAACTCGTTCAATGCCCCACGGGGTTTCAGGATCATCATCCTCCCAATCATATGTGGTATCATCCCCGCCACCAATCCAGCTTGGTGGGCCAGGGAAGATTGTGAATCCATCATCAGCTACCGCCACTGCATAAGTGGCAACGGGCATGATGGCCACAACTAAGAAGATGATTACCGTTCCCGCGAAGAACCTCTTTTTCATTCTTTTCACCTGTATAACTATCCGATTAATCAAATCAGATTGTCCAGTTGCTCATTCGGCATCTAATATATTTTGGGTTTTTTATTAACTCCTTTATATAATGATGTATATACTATACCCAAAGACTGGACTGGGCGCGTTCATATTACCGAACATACAACCGACGGGTACACTATTAAGTTGGAATTGATGGAGTCATTACTTGACCCGAATTCAAATTCGCGTACGGGAGGATGAAAAAATGAACACTGGAAACAGGTTTGTTCTAGGTCTATTCTTGTGTGTGTTGCTAATTCCCCTTGCATTTGGGGTTATTAATGCCCAAGCTTGGAGCAATGGAGGAGCAAGCAGAACACAAGACGACCCGGAATATGGAACACATGACCAATTTGCTAAATATGGAATGGTCTACGTGAAGCAGGACTATCCTAATCTGGTAACTTGGTTAGAAGAAGACATGGCGGAGTATCTCTACTGGACCGAGGTGCCTGATATGGAATATCAGGACTGGTCAAACCACAATTATGATTTTGGAGACTACGGTTATAGAGGGGGACCCCCCGATAGAGGGGCTCCAGAAGCAATCCAGACGTGTTATGATTGGGTAGTGGGGAATCTGACGTATTGGGTGAATGAGGGTGAGGTAAGTGGTTCCTCGTACGCTTCGGATGCTCGAAAATCCATGGGACTCCTTGCACATTATCTGGCAGATATCTCTAATCCCATGCATACTGATGATGATGCAACCGATACTGGGAAGGAGCATGAGACCTACAGTGGAAGAGTAGGAAGCTATAGTTATCGAATGAGCTATCATAGCTGCCATGAGAAATCAACCACGCGCGCGTATGAGGCTTACGAATACGAATTCAATGCTATCCGTCCAGACATCACAATCAGTTTTGTCAATAATTCTGCTCACGATGAGGCACTATGGTGTGCTCAATACGCTAATATGGGATCCGACCGAGATGGACGGACCAGTGGGTATGAGGGGCAAGATGTTGGCGACCATTACCAAGAAGTGCTAGAAGAAATCGTCTATGGTTTCGATAACAAAATCTGTACAACCCACCACGGTATTACAGTAGAAGGAACCACTGACAGGCTCTATTCTTGGAATGTGGAGGTTATGCAGCTAGGCGCTACCTCAATTGGCAAGATGATTTATCACGCCTCTACTGAAGCTGGTGTTACAGGCGATAGTGGAGATGGGGATGGTTCAGCGTCAACAATATATGTTCAGGATATATCCTGGGATGAAGACATAATTCGTGGACGATTTCCGCGAACGGACCTTCACTGCTTTGTTACAATTGTTGACACAAATGGAAATGCTGTGTCAAATGCTGATGTTAAAATCGACTGGACACATCCTGATGGCAGTATGGTCACACTGATGGCAACCACCGACTCCAACGGAGTGGCTACCTTCACTCAAAATGATGTGGCTGCTGGGACCCATACAGTATCCGTCGTGGACGTAGTGAAAACAGACTGCACATACGACTCCACCCTGAATGTGGAAACTACGGACTCCTACACTGTGTAAGTACAATACAAACTCATGGGACGCTGAGTTTTTCCTCACGTCCCCTTTTCTTTTTATCAATTAAGGCATGATCTCCTTGACACAACTAAAATCAGATGATTGCCTAAATCTGCCTATGGGTTAAATCTTTAGAAAACTGTCATAGAATTTATATTCAATCTCTCCTTTAGGAGTCTGATTTCTATGACCCGATTTAGAAAAACCGTATGTATGTCCTTTGCTCTCTTGGTGGTTTTATGCATTGTGAATGGAGTTCCATCAGTTCTTGCATCTTCAACAACCATAAGTAGCACTAATAATCAGGTGTCTGTGAGCCTCTCAATACTTCATGCAAATTATACTGATGCAGATGATGATGGCTATGCTGATGATGTTGTAGCGTACTTCGATATTGAGTTGGATGGAGGGATGCGTTACAATCTCGACGTATATCCATCTTTGACACTGCCTTCAGGAACTAAGTATACTTACGCCTATGTTATCAGCACCCGTTTAGAACTTCTACATTGTACGATGTATTTCATTGACCATGCAACTGAATCAGGAGATTACATATTCTCGGTTGAAATTGTTTCGTACACAGGTGGCATCGCATGTGGATATGCGGAATATGTCTTTGACCCTCCGGGCGGCTCGGGAGATGCGGATCCATGTGGCTTCTTGGTTGTCAGTGAATGAGATTCTATGATATAGAATACTCCCCAAAATCATAATGCGGTAAGAACACTACTAATGATATTCAAAAATGTACAATCAATCGTATGTGATGTAGAATGGGTCTCTCAGAGCTAGATATCAAACTCCTCCAGTTAATTGAGCTAGCTCCAACTATGTCCGTACGAGAGCTGGCTGAAAAAGCAGGAACTAGTTGGATAACGGCAAAAAAACACCTGCAACACCTAAAAGATATAGGTGTCTTATCTGCCCCAATCGCTGTATTCAACCCGACAAGCCTGGGTTTGAATCGATACATCGTCTTCTTCCTAGCTAGCGATTTACGCCAAATCGAACGACTCGAAAAGGCGTGCGACATTCACCCTTATACTCATTATCGATCGCGTATATATGGGCCTTATCCTGGGATTTTTGCCCAGTTTGATATTCCTGCATCTGCTGTTGCCAATCTTAAAGAATTTCTCTCAAAACTCAAGGAGATTGATATCTGTGACAACGTGGTCGTCGAACCAAGTTCTGGCCACAGAACTACCACGGTCACAAATCTCGACCACTATCAACCAGATACGATGTCTTGGCAATATGATTGGACCTCATGGTCGAAGGAAATCACATCTTCACCTAATGAACTGCCTGATATTGAACCAAATCATTTGGGAAGAGTCAGCGAATTCAGCATGATTGACTTGAAGATTTTACGGGATCTTACATCAAATGCGAAAATCAGTCAGAAGAATCTTCGAGAAAAATATTCTATCTCTCAGAGTTCAACGAGTAGGAAAGTAATAGACATCATGAAAAACCACATCGAGTCAGTGAGAGCACAAATTGATAGGTCGCAATTTGATATTGTATCGACGAAATTATTCTATTGTGATGAAGCCGACAACGTTAATAGAAACAAGCTTTTCAATGCCTTTTCTTTCAAGAGTGCTCCTCCCTTTCCGTTATCAGTTGATTTATTGAAATCAGGAGGTGTAATTCTATGGGGACGCATGCCTCCATCTCACGAACATCATCTATTCTACTCTCTCTGGCATCTTCTTCCCCGGCTACAGGTATTTACCATGGATACAGTAGGAGGGCATTCGTGTTTGTATTGGTTCTACCCAGAGAACTACAATGAGTCGAAGAACAACTGGAAAACTGGTCGACAGTGGGTTGTGGATACACCGTTTGAAGAACTCCAAGCTCATTCTCGATGAATAAGGAAAAGGAGCAAGAATAGAGATGAATGGATACTCTGGCACTACATTGATACTTTCAGGACCTATAACCAAAAGTGCTAAGTTATGAAATCTCAGTCTACTGAGGTATAGAATGAACTATGGGAGATGAGCAAATTGGATGAAAAATCTGTCTTGGATGACATGTTCAATGCTCTTTCCCACAATATTCGACGACAGATCATACTTCTAATTGGAAGCCATGGCTCTGCGTCCTATACAGATCTGAAAATTCTTGATTTGGAGCCTGGTACTCTGTATTTTCATATTGATGTGCTGCTAAAGGGAGAAAGTCCCCTAGTAAAACGTAGTGAGGATAAGCAGTACAGACTAACAGAAATTGGGCGGTCTGCTTACGATATACTCGAACAAGGAGAAGATAGTTTCTATTGGATTGAGAAGAGGACTAGTCGCGGACCAACAGTGCTAAGCATATTGGCAATGATGCCCATAATAAAGAGAATCCAGGCAGATCCTTGGCGATTTTGGCTGGATATCCTTCTATTTCTTGGGGGATATGGCTACTTGGCTCACCTTGTTGGACTACTACCCATTGGACTCTTCTTTATCGAAGGGCCTTTTGACTTGGGGGTTACCATCCTAGCAACTCTTCTCGCTTGGGTTTCTACCTATTTATTAGTTGAATCGATTTCATCAATTATCCTTGGTTATCGGGGTTTCTCGCCTCCTCTGTTTATGTCGCTTCCAATTGTGTTTCTGCCCTATATCATCTCAGGTTTGGTAATTCATTTCTTGATAGTTTCCCAAGCAATCTCAGGATGGATTTTGACCCTCTTTCTTGTGGGTGCAATTTCGTGGAGTTCATATATCCTCACAATCGCCTTGGCTAGATCACGAAGCGTTCGACCGATACGTGCAGGGATTGTTACATTGATTGTCACTAATGTGAATCTCATCCTGCTAACGATTTTAACATGAGCTGATTGCTCAATCTATCAATAATACTCTCCAATTCACCTCGACAACTCTCGAAGTCGCATTTCCACAAATATCGAATGAAAAGATTATATACTTGCTTTAGATAATATCTTGTGTGGTCAGAATGAACACAACACAAACACAGATTTTAGCTGCTCTGGCGGTAGTTGCACTACTGGCATTAGTGCCGGTTGCGACTGCGCAAGGGCAAGGAATACAGTACCAATATAATGAAGGGATGGCTAGCCTGACAACCGGGGAGATCGGTGTTAAGGTCACAGCCTATAATCAGGTTCCTCATTTTATTTGGTGGAATGCAACTTCGAACGAGACCGACTATCATGTGATGTTCCTCAAGCTGCTTGAGGCAAATGACACCGATAATGATGGTGCATTTGATCCTGAAATTGATAAGTTAGTTGGAGCACCATACTTACTTCCGTCAGGGAACTGGAACTTCAGCGGTTTCGAAACCGTTGAAGAAGACTCGGTTGTGACTGAAATTCACTTCAACTTCACCACAACAGAAACCTTTACTCTCCCAGTACCTACGACTACAATCACTCCTGGTCAACAACCAACCAATTTCGATGTGACTATTCAGATCCGCGTGCACATTGATACAGCCAATCCGCATGAGATGAAATTTGATCTTATCATATCTGGTTGGAACTGGGTCTATGATGACTCCATTCTAGTTTTTCAGTTTACTATCACTGAGAGTGCTCACGAAGGGGATAATGGAACCGATGAACCTCCTGAGTTCGTACAAGAAGGTAATGAGTTCCAGTTCGGTGAAGGATACATGGAATATGCAGAACAAGCTCAGGCTGGCGACACACCTGTTCAAGTAGCCGGTACCTCTGGAGAAGGAACTGGTGACGAAGAGGGACAGTCAGTGTATCTGGCATTTGAGTACTTTGGCGAAGAAACCCTAGAATACGATCCTACCCTAGGCATATCATCAACCAATGGTGATAGCGATGGTGGAGATGGTGATGGCATAATTGATGGCATCATGGAATCCAACCAGCTCCTGCTAATTGGAGGAGGAATCGTTGTTGTGGTAGTGGTCGTTGCAATAGTCAAGCTGCGACGCTGAAAGGGCATATGATAATGGTACAATAGCACTCGCTATCAACGAGGTGCGGAGTACATGCTCCCACCTCGCCATGATTTTATTGTACCTGTCCATCCTTCAATTGAAGACTTTGGAACAACAGACCTTTAATGAGCAAAACTCTACAAGAAATACCATCAGTACAGGAAAAGGATTAGAGATAATGAAATATGGATCACTGAAAATTCCCCAATTGGGCAAAATGGGAATGTAATAGTGAGGTGTCGAGATGAAACAAAATCAATTCAGGGTTCTACTTGGAGTTTCAGTGACCCTTGCATTGCTAATAGTTCCCCTGGCATCTGCCCAGAATGGAGGAATCGAATACTCTTATGGCGCAGGGGTCGCGACTGTGACCACAGATTCCATGGGTGCAAAAGTCACAGCCAGTTCCCAAGTTCCGCATTTCCATTGGTGGAACGCAACGAGTTCAACTACTGACTTCCATCTTATCTTCTTGAAATTCATTGAAGTGCTTGACTTGAATGAAAACGGAGCTTTCGATCCTTCCCAGGACAGAATTGCGGGCGTCCCGTATCTATTGCCTATGAGCAATTGGAACTTCAGTGGGTTTAATGCAATAGAGGAGAATTCAATCGTCAAATCACTTGAATTCAATTTCTCAACCAATGCAGTGTTTCTATCAACAATCACAACAACGCCACCAACTACCACAAATCCCATCGGGACGCAAGAACAGGAGTTTGAGGTTACCATAGATATACACATCCAGATTAATGCAAGCAATCCACATGAATTGAAATTCGGCATCTTCTTATCAGGATGGAAATGGATATACGATGACTCCCTACTGGCATTTCAGTTTGAAGTTTCACAGAGTCCTCACGAGGATGATCAGGGATTAATTGCGCCCAATAACTTCAGTCAAGAAGGGAACCAATTCACGTTTGGCCCTGCATACATGGAATACGCAGAAATGGCTTACTCAGGTAACAGAACAATTTCAGTGAAAGGCACATCTCCAGATACTGATAGTGAGGGTGCTGGTCAAACTATATACCTGGCTTTCGAGCATTTTGGCAACGAATCTCTGTTCTACGACCCGGTGATAGGCATTAGCGGGTCCGGCAGCGGACCTGGAGGAGATAATGGCGGAATTGTGGATGGTTATCTTATTGATTATGAACAAATCTCTCTTCTTATAGGCTCTCTCAGCATAGTAGTTTTGGTTATCCTGGTCATAAAATCAAGATCATAACTTCAGTTGAATACCCCTCTAGTAATGAAATAGCTATCTTTTTGAAACAAGGATGTATAGTATAGCTGCAAAGTTTGAGGGGGTCAATTCATTGGTTACCGCTGTGGTTCTCATGCATGTAGAGGCCGGAAAGGCTGAGCAAGTATATGATAAGGTCAAGGAAATCGATGAGGTAGAAATGGTGCACTTGGTGACAGGACCGTATGATGTCATCGCCTATGTTGATTTGCCAGACAAATCAGACTATCGCCGAGTGGTTTTTGAAATCCATGAGATTTCAGGAATCAAGAGCACCGAAACTTGTGTATCAATATAGCAGGCCATCTGCTTCACCATCATCCTGGATTGCATGGGCTTTGAGGGAACTAAGGTGACCAGCCATTCTGTTCATCGAATTTATTCTTTCGAGAATATCTCTGCCAGCGGCCCATACAACTCTGGCCTTCTGTCCTTCAAGACATTATTTCTCTTCGTAATCTTCTTCTCATCAGCAACGGCAGGGTCAACATCAACCCACGCAACACCATGTTCACTGGCATCCATTTGCAATAGGATATGCCCTCTTGGGTCTGTTACTTGTGAGAATCCCAAGAATTTCGTTCCCCGTTCCACTCCGATTCTGCTTGCCGTTGCAGTAAATATCCAATTTTCGATTGAACGCGTAATCATTGCCCGCGGACAATAGCTCAGAAGAAGGTTTGCTGGATGCAAAATAACCTGAGCACCGTTTAAGGCAAGAATTCTCGATAATTCAGGAAATGCCCAGTCATAACAGATGATGACTCCAAAACGATAACCTTTGAAATCGATAATGGGTGATACTTGGTTACCTGGCAGAAACCATATTTTTTCCGCATCGAACAAATGGATTTTCCTATATGTCGCAAGATGTTTTCCATTCCCAAAGACTGCTGCTGAATTATAGAGTCCCTTTTCCGTTTTCTCATCTATACCCGCAACAACCATGCGATTCTTGTTGCTCCACTTCTTTAGCTCGGATGAAAATCGCCCACTAGGAATCTCCTCAGACATCTCAATAGCCTCTTCCTGATTCTCAAAGAAATAACCTGAATTGAGAAGCTCTGGAAGAACCAAGACATCAACATTTTCCTCTGCAGCAGATGAAAGCAGTTCCCGCATTTTCTCCATATTGCCATCTTGGTCATGAACTACGGGTTCCATCTGACCTACGGCTAGCCTGAGCATTTCAGTCACCAGTAACCTGTCAGTGGTCTAGTGGTTTTAATGTCTTTGCTTGGGCAGTTTATGTGCTGCTATTCTGGGTTGCAGAATATGCAAGTCATATAATACTAGTTATGGCTTTGGCGATTTGCTCCTTGGAGGGAACATAGAATTGCTCTAGAGGTGGACTGAATGGCACGGGCGTGTCGGGTGCATTAACGCGAATAATAGGAGCATCCAACCAATCAAATGCCTTTTCCTGTACTGTGGCGGCAATCTCCGCTGTGGTAGCGCCCGTCTTATTCTCCTCAGTAGCCACAACAAGTCTACCCGTTTTCTTCACTGAATTGATGAGAGTTTCCTCATCTAGTGGGACAAGAGTTCGAGGGTCGATTACCTCCACACTGACCCCCTTTCCTGCAAGTTCATCCGCGACTTCCAATACCTTATGTAGCATGAAGTGCGTAGACCAGACTGTAACATCTGCTCCTTCTCGTTTCACTTCCGCTTCACCAAATTTCACTACATAATCCTCATCGGGGACTTCATCCTTCTTATCATACAGCATCTTGTGCTCAAAGAACATGACTGGGTCGGGGTCTCTAATTGCAGCCTTAATCAGACCCTTTGCGTCGTAGGCAAATGCGGGAACTGCAATCTTGAGCCCGGGCGTGTGCATGAACCAGGCCTCTAGGGATTGCGAGTGCTGAGCAGCCATATTCTTGAATTCACCAAAGACTGTACGTACAACCATGGGGACAGAGGTCTGCCCGCCGAACATGTAACGCATCTTTGCTGCCTGATTGCAGGCCTGGTCCATGGCGAGAGTGATGAGATCGCCAAACATTATCTCAGCTACCGGCCGCATTCCAGTAATAGCAGCCCCCACACAGGCACCAACAAAGGAATTCTCGGAGATGGGAGTGTCTCTTACTCTTGCATCACCAAATTCTTCAGCTAATCCCTTTGTTACCTGAAACGCTCCTCCCCAGTTTTTTCCGATGTCTTCTCCAATCAAAAAGACACTCTCATCTCTCAGCATTTCCTCTCTTAAGCCTGAATTTAGTGCTTCTCTATATGTCATCTCGGGCATTAGCTCACCACCGTGAAGACATCATCCAACGCAACTTCAGGTCTTGGATAGTCCGAGTCCTTTGCATATTCAGCAGCCTCATTCATTTCTATCTGAAGCTGGTGTCTAATCGCAGCAGCTGATTCTTCTGTCAGGGCCCCATTATTGATAGCGACGGATTGAATGATTTCCACTGCATCCCGCTTTAACCACTCATCCTCTTCCTCTTTGGGACGGTATTTTGCTGAATCAAATCGGGAGTGACCTTTATGACGATAGGTCTTGCATTCAATGAGAGTCGGGCCTTCTCCATTTCTTGCCCGTGAAACAGCCTTTACTGTTGCCTCGTATACTTCAACAGCATTGTTTCCATCAACTACCTCAGATGGGATACAATATCCGTTCGCTCTGATTGCAATATCTTTGCTGGGGCAGGCTATTTTGATGGGCGTTCCCATAGCATATAGATTGTTTTCGACCACCCAGATGACCGGCAAGTTCCATATGCTGGACATATTGAGTGATTCTCCAAATGTTCCATTATTTGAGGCACCATCTCCAAAGAAACATGCTACTACTTCTTCTGTTCCACGCATCTGCGCAGAGAGGGCAGCTCCTACGGCAATTGGTAGGCCAGATGACACAACACCAGTTGCTCCCAAGACTCCAGCTGAGAACTCGGTTATGTGCATCGATCCCCCCTTTCCTTTGCAGGACCCGGTGACTTTCCCAAGCAATTCAGCCATTGCCGCCTTGGTATCTGCACCTTTGGCAATTATATGACCATGTCCTCGATGCGTACTCTGTACCCAATCATCTTCTTCAAGGGCACAACAGACACCAGCTGCAACAGCTTCTTGTCCTAAATAGAGGTGTACTGTACCAGGAATGAGATTCTCTGAAAACAGGTCCCATACTTTCTGTTCAAAGAGGCGCACCTTCAAGGTCTTAGTATACAACTCGACCAATTTCTCGTTAGACGTATTCACGTGTTTCATCTCCAGTTTCATTTCGTCACGGCAATCATGATTGCTACTTACTCCTTCCATGCCCGTTGTAGAATCTCAATCCATGTTCCTGATGTTTCTTCCATTGGCAGATAGAAATACTTGGAACCAGAAGGAGCGCTCATGATTTCGCCTTCGAGAGGCTGTCTGAATCTATCCATGGGCGTGATACCTTGATTCTCAAAGCTCTCTCTTGCTTCCTCTATATCATCAACTAGAACACATAGCTCGCAGATTGCCCCTTCCCCTTTCTCTTCAAGAAACTCCAGCCATGTCCCTTCTTGTGGTTCTATGAGCTCCAGATATGTGCCTCCCGAAGAGAGCATCGCATATCTGATCTTCTCCCCTGGCACATCAATCGATAATATCTCCGAATATGGTCCTTCTTCGGGAAGTTTCCATCCCAATACGTTGGAATAGAACTCAACTGCTTTTTCTACATCTCTTACGACAATACCAACATGGTCAAATTTCCCAATCAAGTTAAAGAGCTCCTTTTTATAGCACTGAGCCATAGTTGCATACCATCTAAAAAGGTTGGCTACATATTGAAATATATGCAGCTTAATGAGCAAAAAGAGATGGGACTTCAAAATGGGTAATGAATGCATATATGAAGCAAAAGAAATTGTATATTTCCAAAAGCCTGGCAAAGCCAATACAGAAAAAACAATCGAGCTGGCAAAAGAGAGAGCCCTTGAACTCGGAGTCAGACATGTCGTGGTTGCCAGCACAAAGGGCCGAACTGGTGTTCTCGCGGCGGAGGCATTCCGTGATACGGATATAGAAGTAGTCGTTGTGTCAGAACATTATGGATACCGAGATGAGGGCGAATGGTTCATGGAGAAGAAGCATTTGTCCCGCCTCAATGATTTGGGGATAAAGGTCATGACCCAATCACACATTCTTTCTGGAGTAGAAAGGTCTATTTCAAAGCGGCTGGGCGGAGTTTCTCGTGTTGAAGCAATTGCCGAAGCCATTCGTAGGCTAGTTGGGGTGGGCGTGAAAGTTTGCGTAGAAATTATCATCATGGCAGCCGACAGTGGTTACATTCCTTGTGGTCCTGATATTGAAGTCATGTGCATAGCTGGATATGCTGGTGGTGCCGACACCGCTGTTGTAATTAGACCATCTCATATGAATAATTTCTTTGATCTGGAAATACGCGAGTTTGTTTGCTTGCCTCGAGTCAAGAACCCCGGAACTCTGGCTAAGAACGAAACTCAAGAATCCTAAGCATGAAAGACGTATGCCAATACGGCGGAGACTAAGTGGGCTTCTCTGCATCTTCATCAACTGGTGCATTTAGAATGAGAATTCCAGTCACAACTAGTGCCAGACCAACCAAAAACGTCCAATAGATCGGCTCTTCCAAAAGCAGGACTGCAGTGATGGTACCAAAGACGGGAACTAGACTAATGAACATTCCAGCTCGAGTTGCTCCGACTCGCTGTATTCCCTGAAAATAGAAGACGAATCCAAGGAAGGCCGATAATGCTCCTAGAAATCCCACATTAATCCAGAAACCCGGCAACAAGAGCGCATTAATCGCTGCTGGTAATTCCAATAATGCCCCAACTGCAAATATTGTCCAGCCAACAAACACGCTTCCTGCAGTAAGCTCAACCGGAGACAGCTTGCCCATCAAGGACTTCCCAACAGATGAATAAATGCCCCAACAAATCATGGAGAGCACAATAATGCTATTTCCAAGGAGATAGTCAGGATTGAAGTCAATAAGGGATTGTATTCCTATGACGAAGATAATGCCAATGAATGACAGAACAAATCCTGAGTATTGCCACCGTTTGCCAGGTGACTCATTATGGATGAGATAGGCGAAAACACTCACTGTAATCGGGTTCAACCCCGCAATAATTGAAGCTTGCCCCGCTGTCGTGAATTGTGTTCCAATCAGGCTAAAAACCATAAATCCAAGGATCCCTGTGAGACCTGCAAATACAAGGTTCCGATTTGTTTCTTGGGAGAAGATGGATCTCACAGATCTGCCCTGATACTTCAACAAGATGAGAAACAATAGACCTGCAATGCTGTATCTACAGAATCCGATAGTCATTATTGGTGCTATTGAAACCAATATCTTGACGGAAACCCAACTGGCTCCCCAAAGAAACATAGCAAGAATCAATGTCAGATAGTTCTGCACATTCTCGGACACATGCATCTCCTAAAGACGTGAATGGGGCACCAGTATAAAAATTGGATGGATTTCATAGAATGACTTTAATATGCGTATGCCATCTATATGGGTGGCAGAGAAGCTGGAAGATATTCAAACAATGGCTAGTTGTTGCTGGTTGCCATCAACTTTCGAGCATAAAGCAACTCTCGCTGTTATTCGATAGCACAGCGCGAACATGGATACCTCAAGTCTATCTCCTAGCATAAGAAATGACAGGTTCAACCGATGCAAACTATTATCGATGTCTTTGTAGGAGTTGCCTTTGGCTTGATATCTTCCTTGCTCTTTGCCATCCAAAATGTAATCTTCAAGTCCCATAAGGATGGCATCTCTCCAACTGCGGCAAATACAATCAAGGTCTGGGTCGGACTGGGATTTATGGGCCTAGTAGCATTCCTTCCTTTTCGAGTAGCATCTGGCTCGATGCCTCTGGATACCATTTTCATATTGGCTATCTCAGTTGTATTTGGCGCTGGACTTGGTGACCTAGCATATCTCAATAGCCAAAACAGAGTTGGGGTCTCGGTAGCATTTCCTATAGCACACACCTACCCAGTAGCCACCTACATCCTCTCGATTTTGGTATTGGGAGAGGCATTTTTTGTAACTCGCTTTTTGGGGGTAATTCTAGCAGTTGTTGGCATAATCCTAGTCTTCCAAAACGAAAGTGCTAATCCTATGGATGAATTTGGGATGATAGAAAAACTGGATATGACGGGAGTGGCGCTGGCGTTCTTGACGTCGATAATGCTAGCAATTGCCACCATACTCATTCAGGTGGGCATAGCAAATGTTGATCCCATAGATGGCAATCTTGTTCGAATGTTCTTTGGTTCTTTACTTATGACACCTCTTCTGATAGGTGCTCGAGCTCAGGGAATGGAGCTTCCATCAAGACGGGTGACCAAGACAATTCTCTTTGCAAGCTTCTTTGGATTTGCTCTCGGTTCCCTCTTCTTTGTTACCTCCATCAAATATGCTGGGGCTACTATCTCTTCTGTGATTAGTTCCACCGCACCTATCTTCGCCCTTCCTCTGTCCATTTCACATCTTCGAGAACGTGTAACTTGGAAGGCAATTGTTGGTACGCTTTTCACAGCCTTAGGAGTGACACTAGCAATCATGGGAATATAATAACAAAGGAGAATCTATTGCAACATGAAGGGATTAATATGCAAAGCCGGTAAGCGGGAGCCAAGGTGGAACACACTGTACACCAAGAAAAAGATCTATCAGCGCTTAAGGGCTCTTAGGGATGACGCAGAGTTCGATGGCCTTGCTACTTCTATCTACGCTGAGGTAATGGAGGCCGATACAACCAGTGCTTTTCTTGCTCATTTTCAAAGCATGTGCGATAGTATCATTGAGGAGGGAACAGCAATTCCTGTTCCAAAGCGCCAACTCAATCGCAGAAAGGAATTGGGCCTGCCGGAATTTAGTATTGATGTTACAGAAGTCAAGAAGCTTGCGAAAAGACTTGGCCTAAGGTGACCGACAGTTTGACGCAATACGCATTTTTCCCTGGTTGCAGCATTCCATCAGGATTTCCGGAGTATGAGAAACTAGTCCTCAAGGTTCTGAAGGATTTCGATATTGAGGTGGAATATCTCGAAGACATGACCTGTTGTCCCGCGCCCATGAGTTTTGATATTCTGGATGATTTGGCGTACTTCACTATTGGTGCAAGGAATATTACGCTCGCTGAAGAGAAAGGCTTGGACATCCTATCTCCCTGTCCGGGTTGTACAATGACACTGGAACGTACAAATTCCAAATTAAAATCCGATGATGAAACTCTTGAACAGGTAAATGCTGCTCTTGGTGAGGTTGGAAGGCATTTTGAGGGCTCTATTGAAGTGAAGAGCCTAATGCGGATATTATACGAGGATATTGGAATAGACCAAATCAAGTCGCGTATCAAAAAACCCATGGACGGCCTAAAGGTGGCTATTCATTACGGCTGTCATGCATTTGACGAATTAGAACGAATTGATGATTCAACGAATCCTACGATCTTGGAGGGCCTCTGCAAAGCATTAGGCGCTGAGATTGTTGAATACCCCTCTGCAACAGAGTGTTGTTTGGTTTTCGCCAATTCTGTTGACAGGGATTATGTATTAAATACAACAAGCAGGAAATTCAACGATATTGTGCAGGCGGGCGCTGACTGTATTGTCGTAATCTGTGCAAGCTGCTTTTCACAACTTGACAAGACTCAGGAAATCCTCACTTGGATTGACCTCTTGGATGAGGATTCCATGGTGCCCGTTTTTCTGTATCCCGAACTGCTGGCTTTCACAATGGATTATGATTGGGATGATATCGGATTTGACGTGCACAAAGTTGACCCGTCTAATCTACTCTTGAGTGAAGAATTGCTCGAAGAATGAAAATCAAGCGACAATCCCAAAATGACCTAGCTTGTGCCTGCAACTTTTTCTATGAGCTCTTTGAGATTCTCAGCTGATGCCCTCTTCTTCCTCAATGCCACCTTTGACTTATCCACAAATTTTATGGCGTCTCTTGGGCATCTCAGCACACATTGAGGCTCGCCGCCGCAAAGGTCACACTTGAACACGCGATGAGTCACTGGGTCAAGGGCACAACCTCCGAATGGGCACGCAAGGACGCAAAGCCCACAACCAATGCACTTTTCTTCATTTACAGAAACCAGTCCAGTTTCCTCGTCCTTGGTGATTGCTTTGACTGGGCAGACCTTGGCACAAACAGGCACGTCACATTGCTGGCAGGTCATCGGGATATCCAGTCCCTTCTCATCCCATTTGATGACGTGGATTCTCGATCTGGCTGGTGTGACTTGCCCCTCGTGAGTGTATGAACACCAGGTTTCACACAATCTACAGCCAACACATTTCTCAGGTTGGATGACCAATGTCTTTTGCATGTTGTAATGGAAACAATGGAATAATATATGAGTTATGGTAAACACAAGATGAGTCAAAGAGTATTCATAATCATACAGAAACAAATGGAGTTTTTCGAATGAAATTCGGAATTGAGATTGGAAGTCAAAATATGAAGGATATTGTGAGAATCGCGAAAGCAGCCGAAGACGCCGGCTTCAACACCGTATGGATTGCTGACCACGTACCGGCAGCTCAATGGCGAGATCCATTTGTTTCAATGACAGCTATTGGGTTAAATACGGAGTACATTAGGCTTGGTTGTGGTGTGGCAAATCCGTACTCACGTCACGTTGGTATCACAGCTGTCATGTATGCCTCTATGGCAGAGCTGCTTGGCGAGAGATTTGTTCTTGGTATCGGGGCAGGTGGAACATTGCCGCTAAAACCACTCGAAATAGAGATGTGGAATAAACCAGTCACCGCGTTGAGAGAATCCATTAAGATACTCCGGAAATTTTTCAATGGAGAAAAGGTAGACTATGAAGGAAAAGTTGTGAGCCTCAGGAATACTCAGCTATTCGATAAATATGATATTCCAATATACATCGGGACTAGAGGTCCAACACTCTCCAAGCTGGCTGGGGAATATGCTGACGGTATTATTCTTAATCCCCCAATTGCCGCGTTATCTACATATCTCGACAAAGTGCAAGAAGGTATGGACAAATCCGGTAGGTCTGATTTCGAGGTTATTGAATTCCTCCCTGTTGGCATCTCAGAGGATGGTAACTATGAGTCAGTCAAACCCACGGTAGCCCTACTCATCCCAACCACTCCTAATTGGGCACTGGATATGATTGACGCGACCGAAGCAGCACAAAAAATCCGTGAGATGCTGAACATTGACAGATCAAAAGCTCCCAAGCTTGTGCCAGACCGATTGGTCACGGATTTTGCCATTGCGGGTGACATAGACAGTTGCAAGGAGCAAATTGCTGCGATAGACTCAGAAGTTGATGAACTCGTGGCATTATCACCAAAACGAGCCTCTGATTGCATGGATATGATCAAAACATTCGAAAAGGAGATTATTCCTTCCTTCTGATAACTATGGTCTTTGATCCTTCCTTTGGCATTGTCTGGCAAATGGAGGCTAAATCCTGCAGGCCCTCAGTGATTCGGGCAAATACTGTGGATGGTGTGGGACCACTCCTCCATCGAGGCTGACCTCTCCCATAGAAAACCAAGAGTTCCTGTACTGGCGTGAAGAGGGCAATCTCTCCAGGGCCCACAAATATCGTTTCATTTTCACCTCTACTCTCCTCAGGAATTTCAACACCGCAGGGTACTACCAAGATGCATTCACCTGACCAGGATGAGTGTACTGCCTCGTGCTCAATCGGCAGCTCTTTCCAAAATGTATCACAAGTCATTTGTGCCTGCTTTTCCAGAAGAACAGCTGTGGCTTCTCCGTCGTGATTCTTGAAGCCTAGAGTGATTTCCTTCATTTCCTTTTCTCCTTTGGTTATATCATCCACAAATCTCGCACTAGATAATCCACAACAATTCGTCTTCTAGAGGAACTATGGGTCTTGATCCCTTATCAGTCACCAGAAATTCGTGCTCGTATCCAAGAACCCCCATTCCTCCCTCTCCCACATCATATACCCATGACTGGAAACTGAAGATGTTTCCTGGCTCAAGTATTTCCTCTCTATTTGCCCCAACATATGGTGGTTCATGGATGTAGAGACCCACACCTATACCGGTATGATCGAAGGTCTCTCCGGTACCACTCTTCTTGAGTGGGGCAATCGCTTTTTCATGTACATCACCAGCTCTCTCTCCAGGGGCAAGATGGTCAGAAAAGGCTTGGATTGATTCTACCACTGCTTCATGTGCCTTTACCCGTTTCTTTGAGGGTTTACCGACAAAGGCATATCTTGAGAAATTAGAATAGTATCTACGGAACCAAGCTCCACAGTTCATGACTAATGTTTCATCGTTACCTATCTTTCGATCTTGGTTGAAGGTATCTGCCATGGCGTATCGTTCTGGTCCGGCACGAATATTCATGTAACCAAGCTCGCTTGTATTGTGCCCTAGCTTAGCTTGTGCTTCTACGAAAGTGGACCGGTAAATCTCTGCTATCTCAATTTCGGTCATACCTTTTTTCACTTGTTCGCGTGCAGTATTGTACCCTTTCATGGCAATGGTGGCCGCCTTCTCAAGCCGGTCAATTTCCAAGTCAGACTTGACAGTTCTACATGTCCATATTACATCCGAACCACTTACGAATTCTACGTCAGCTGCCTTTTTCCTAAGATACTCAAACTCTGTGAAATGTAATCCACTATCCATGAATTGCTGGTCTTCTGGATATTCCAGCCCTATCTTTGCATTGCTTAGCCCCATCTTACCAAGGGAGTCTATGATATAATTCGCAAATCCCATGGTATCCTTCTTCAAGTGCGCCTCTGCATAACGGCGGATATTGCGGGCCCAGGACGTTTTCTCGGCTGTTCCACTAAGATAAGCGGGAATCAAAAGAAGGGGTTCTCCCTCAGCTGGAATGATTCCAACTCGCGGTCCAATGGTTGTCATGCATCCCGTGAAGTATTCCACGTTTTTGCCTTCGGCAACCAAGATGGCGTCTAGGCCTACCTCTTTCATTCTTGCCTTTGCTTTCTTATTCCTTGCTTCATATTCCGAAGCCGGAAATTCCGGGTAAATTCTATCATGAAGTTCTCTTTCAGCTGCAAACATCATTGTCTATCACGCTCATATTCCTAAGTATGCTTCTCTAACGTACTCATCTTCTATGAGGTCGCATGCGGCGTCTTCCATCTTTATTCTTCCATTTTCGAGAATATACCCTCTATCACAGAATTCAAGTGCCAAATGGACATTCTGTTCGGAAATTAGAATGGAGGTTCCGGTCTTTCTTATCTCGTCTAGAGCTTTGAAAACATTCTCAACGATGATGGGTGCCAACCCTTGCGAAGGTTCGTCCAATAACAGAAGTGAAGGCTTCGACATTAAGGCCCTACCAATGGCTAACATCTGTTGTTCACCGCCACTAAGAGATCCCCCACGCTGGTTTTTTCTCTCCTCTAGAATGGGAAATAGGTCATACACCCAGTGTAGCATGTCCTCAACATTAGATGCTCCGCCATGGATATGAGCCCCCAGCTCTAGGTTCTCAACTACCTTCATACCAGAAAATATCATTCGACCCTCCGGTACAAGGGCAAGACCTTTCTTCAGTATATTACTAGGCTTCATAGCATCTATTCTTTCACCACTGAGCTCTATTGTCCCCTTTCTGGGTTTTAGAAGACCTGCAATAGTCTTGAAGATAGTACTCTTCCCAGCTGCATTAGGTCCAATTATCGATACACGTTCGTTCTCGGCAACGCTTAGAGAAATATCTCTAAGTGCCTGAATCGAACCATAATATACGTCTATGTTGTTTACTTTCAGCAGATTATTCACGCTCCTTTCCAAACTCCTTTCCAAGATATGCTGCAATGACATCTTGGTTTTGGGATATCTCCTTTGGAGGACCCTCAGCTATCTTCTTTCCATAGTCAATCACAATTATTCGCTCAGCAACATTCATGATTGCCTTCATCACATGTTCTATCCAGAATAGGGTCTTGCCAAGATCGTCCCTGATTCTTCTGGTCAAAGTGATTGCACTGTCAAGTTCTGAATCATTCAAACCTGCCACAAATTCGTCCAAAAGGATCAGTTTGGGTTCAGTATTCAGTACCGAAGCCAATTCTGTTCTCTTCCTATCATATGGAGTGAGGTTCTTGACCTTCTTGTCCACATGATCAGCCATGTTCACGAATTCTAGGTATCGCATTCCATCTTCATGTGCTCTTTCATGGCTTTTCTTCCGACCAAAAAGTCCTCCAATCATCACATTATCCAAGACACTCATATCTTCGAAGCTTCGTATCAACTGGAAAGTTCGAGCCATTCCAAGCTCAGTAATCTTGTGTGCGGGCAATTGCAGGAGGTCACTACCATTATAGTGGACCTCTCCTTTGTCTGCCTTTAAGACGCCTGTCAGAAGATTAAACACGGTTGTCTTGCCAGCACCATTGGGCCCGATTAGCCCCAACACTTCTTTCTCGTGAATCTCAAAATCGAGATCACTAACAGCTTCAAGACCGCCAAAGTTTTTTGATAAGCCTCTACATTCTAAAATGATGTTTGATTTCTGCATAGTTCAGCCTCGTGGGGTTGCTATCGTTATGATAAACTCGTCCGAATCATGGACCGTTTCACATTCATCGTTAATTAACACAAAGCCAGAATCATCGAAGTAGCCAATCTGATCTCCTGTATGCATCACTACACATCCCATCAGTCTATCAATATGTCTACCAGCTCTACTAGTATATCTTCCATGTGCCTTGGTGTCCTGCATGGTCGTTTCCATCAGTTCGTTCAGGGTTGTGTCATCATCACACTCGAATTCTCTGTTATAGCGAATGAACGGATGGATAAACTTGACATTGGCTGTTTTTCTTGCCATGGTAATTAACATCTTCAGCTTTGATAGTCAGAAAGGAAGTATTTTATATCTCTTTCGAAATTAGGGTGCTAGGATTTAAAACGGTACAACTATTTACGATTATTTCGTAAGATGTACCACTTTAGTGGAAAATGCTCAGAGGAAATACTATGACCAAGGATGTCTATGGGTTCACTGGAAAAATAATCCGAGTTGACCTTACAAAGGGGAAAATTGTGATTGAAGATCATCCAAGAGAGATGATGAAAGGATACCTTGGAGGACGGGGTACCAACATACGCATTCTGTATGACGAACTAACCCCCTCTACCGAGGCATATGATCCTGAAAATCTTGTTGTATTTGGTGCAGGTCCACTTGTGGGAACACTGGCTCCAAGTTCTGGCAGATGGAATGTATCATCCAGATCCCCAATGACTGGCCTGATCGGTGATTCCAATGCTGGAGGTCATTGGGCGGCTGAATTGAAATGGAGCGGATTTGATCATATTATTTTCCATGGAAAATCTCCCGAGCCTGTCTGGCTATGGGTAAATGACGGTGAGACAGAGCTAAGAAGTGCGAAGGATCTGTGGGGTCAGCGCATCGTAGAAACAACGCAAATGATCCGGGAAGAGATGGATGAAGAGGAGGCAAAGGTTGCTGCGATTGGCCCTGCTGGAGAGAATCTGGTACAGGGCGCTGCAGTCATGTCAGATATGACCCGTGCAGCAGGAAGAACGGGAATCGCTGCAGTCATGGGAACTAAGAACCTCAAAGGAATTGGTGTGGTAGGAACACAAGGGCTGCAGATGGCCAAGCCAGACGAATTCCTGACACTTGCTGAGGAAGCAACAAACGAAATCCTTGACCATCCATTATACGAAGTATGGGCAACCCTTGGTACTACACTACTCCTCAGAGCAGTCAGTAAATCCGGAAGATTAGCAATAAAGAATTGGTCTGAAAATGTTCTCGATGAAGAAGATGCGTGGGAACTCAGTGGAGAGCGGCTCTTTGAAGAATACAGTATAAAGAACAAGGGGTGCTTCAACTGCCCGATTTCCTGCAGTAGGGTATATGCCATCGAGGATGGACCATATGCAGGAACTCTTAGTGAAGGCCCTGAATACGAGGCTCAGACCCATCTGGGCTCCAACCTTGGAGTCTACGATATGGAAGCTATGTTACATATGAATGCCCTCTGCAATGACTTGGGAATAGATGTCTGTACTGCAGGGGCAACTATTGCATGGGCGATGGAGTGTTATGAGCGTGGTATCATCACAGATGAGGATACTGGTGGTGTGAAGCTCAACTGGGGAAACGATGAAGCCGCTGTTGAAATGGTCAAGAAGATGGCATATCGCGAAGGATTTGGTGATGTAATCGCTGATGGGTCTTATGCAGCTGCAGAGAAGATAGGCAGGGGGTCCATGAAATATGTCATTCACACCAAGAAACTTCCCTGGACAGCAGTGGACCCACGTGGCTCCTTTGGATGGGCATTGGCATATTCGACCTCTACGCGTGGCGCCGACCACCTAAGAAGCCTCATCTATGTTGCATCGCTCAAGACTTACCAGGATCAGGCCACCAAACTATTTGGCGTTCCAAAAGAAGCGACTGATGAATGGTCCATAAAAGGCAAACCCTTCTTTGTCAAACTTTGTGAGGACCTTGGTGCTGTTATTGACTCAATTGGAATATGCAAGACGCCTTCACTTATTCTCATGACGCATTCCTATTTTGTTGGGCCTTCTGGCAAGCCAGATAAACTCGCTAGGATACTGAATGCAGCAACGGGTATTCCTCTAGATGGAGTTGAACTCCTCAGAATTGGTGCCCGCATATATAATACTGAGAAGGTGTTCAATATGCGATATGGACTTGGTCATCGGGAGTTGGACAGAGTTCCTGATCGTTTCATGGAAGATGTGATGCCTTACGAGCCAAGAAATACTGAAGAGGCACTCGTAACTCCTGAGAAGCTAAATACTTTGCTTGATGAATACTATGAGATCAGAGGATGGGATATTGAATCCGGACAGCCAACACCGAAAAGTCTCAAAGGACTGGGGCTAGACAAACTGGCAGAAGATGTTAAGTCTATGTCTTAGATTTCGCTGACTAATAGGCCAAACACCTGACGAGCAGTCGTAGAAATCGCCTGATATATAGTAGAACTAGGGACTATCGCTCAGGGGGATTTTGATTCTTGAGGATATCCTACAAGAGATTTACCGCTATTGAAATTCTACTTCTAGAGCGGGAAAAATAAAGAATGAGGGAAGAGGGCTCATTCCTCTTCTTCCTGAGCCTCTTCCTCTTCTTCAATATAGAATATACTGCGTACTTTTCTTCTGAACTTGTTGACGCCGGATTCTTCTACGCCGTCTTCAGTACCTCGGATGAGGCTTAATATACCGCCAGGCAAGAAGAGCATCACTACAACCAACAGGAGCCCGTGAATTCCCTGCCTGACCCAAGGCGCGCCGCCCGTCACAAATCTCAGCCCTTCTGTCAAAAACTGAAGGAGGTAGGCGCCAATAATGGGCCCTATCAATGTCTTTTCTCCTCCTATAATCGCCATGGAGATGACTGATATCGCTAAAATTATTGAAAAGAAGTGCGGATCGATGTGCGCTTGATAGTGGGCAAATAGTCCCCCAGCCAAGCCGGCGAAGATGCCACATAGACTGAAGCTGAGAATCTTATAGTTGGTCACGTTGACTCCGAGTGTCTTTGCTCTTGTTTCATCTTTTGCTATCGCTTTGAAGGCAAGTCCCCATTTGGATTGGATTATCTTGTGCGCGATGATAAAAACGATGACGAGAACAAAGAGTGTCCAATAGAAATTGGCAAAGGCTCCGACGAAGATTCGGGGGACTCCGCCGATTCCTTCTTCTCCTTGTGTCACGTCTGAGAAGTATATGGTTAGTTTCCTGGCGACCTCAGCAACTGCGAAAGTTACGATTACCAAATATGGTCCCTTCATTCGAAGTGACGGGAAGCCAATACCAACAGCTGAGATAAAGGAGAAAAATATTCCGAGAAGGAGGCTTGGTAGTATTGGCCATCCCGCCTGAGTGGTGAGGATTGCAGAGGTATAACCACAGATTCCTGCAAAGAAGCCTGCTGCAAGATTACCTTGGCCTGTATACCCACCATTAAGGTCCCAGGCCAATGCTATCATTGCAAATATATTGGCAATGACCGCAATATGAATTAGATAATCCAAGCCAGCGAGCCCTGGAATTATTGGATATAGGCAAAGTATCAGGAGGATGATTATCTGCACTTTGTGTTCTCTAAAAAACGACGGACTAAAAGCCATCCGAACTGTGCCTGCAATATTTGAGGGAATGTCTCTTAGAAACGTCAGTACTTCCGATTTGAATGAATTATCACTAGACATCTTTTATCAATCCTCGCTTTTGCCTAATAGGCCCGATGGTCTCACTAAGAGCACTATTATTATGACGACGAAGTAGAGTGCTCCTCTAAGTCCAGAGGAAATATAATAGCCAAATAGTGATTCGGCGGTTCCTAGAATCACTCCTCCAAGTAGTGTGCCGTTGAGGCTTCCTAATCCTCCTAGAATGACAATCGCGAATCCTATCAACAGATACTCCCATCCGACAGCCGGATATATTGAGTATATAGGAAGAAGAAGCAAGGCCGACAATCCTGCTAATACTCCAGCTACTCCTGCAGTCAAGAGCTTGATTCTCTTCACATCAATTCCCATCAACCAAGATGCGTCTTCGTTCTCTGAAACTGCACGCATTGATCTTCCTGCACTCGTTCTATTGACAAGCAGGGAAGTAATTACAAAGAGTGCTATCGTAATGGCGAAAACAACGACACGATATGTCTGGAGTCGAACGTCGCCTATTTCAATCAAACCTGCGATGGGGGTGGGAGCAAATCTATACAACCCACCAAAATAGGCCAAAAGGAGATTCTCAATGATGATTGCAATCCCAAGAGAGAGAAATATCACGCGCTGATCATCATGAGAAACTCTTTCGAGAAAGAACATTGTGATTAGACTGATGACTATAGCCGCTGCTATCGCCAATGGTGCGGCCAAAAGTATGCTCAACTCTAAAGTGACCACGGTGAGATAGGATACGAATATACTTGCAATAACGAGATGTCCATATGCGAGATTTGAAACCTTGCCTACTCCATAGATAAGCGAGTATCCGCTACTCATCAGGCCGTACAAGCTGCCCAACATTATTCCACTGAATAGCACTTCTAGATTTATCATTGTCACTTGCTCCTTGTCTGTCTAGACTGACATCACGGCAAGACAACGCACCTATATATGATTTTTTGTTTATATTTCAACAGACATCGCCCTTATATGTTATCCATTCAGGATACATGATGCTTTTCCGAAATTTCCGCAAAGTACTTATAGGACAATTCGTGTGTAGTTGATTTGTACCAAACATTGTTTTGGAGTGAGAAATTGAATGAGCACTATCAACAAACAAACCGTCGGGGCTGTTGCCATAATCGCTATCGTAGCGGTTGCAGCTGTGGCCGTGGTGGTATTCATGCCCGGTGGTACTCCTTCGGAAGAACCCATCCGTATAGGCATTTTAGAACCTTTAACCGGTGGGACGTCAGCATCTGGTCGTGGAGCACTATATGGTTTCCAAGTGGCCGCTCAGCAAATAAATGAAGCTGGAGGCATCCTTGGAAGACAAGTAGTTCTTATCGCGGAAGATACCGAAGGAAACCCCGAGAAAGGAGTATCAGCTGCTACAAAGCTAATTACCGTGGACAATGTAGATGTCTTGATGGGAGTCATCTCATCCGCCGTTGTCATGGGAGTAGCAGAAGTGGCTGCAGATTATCAAGTTCCGTTTATATCAACGAACCCTACTACCAGCGCATTCACAGAGCTGGTTTCTGATGATTACGAGCGATATAAGTACCTATTCAGAACCCAGTGGAATGTTACTCAATGGATGTTTGCTTGGTTTGACGATTTCACTAGCCTTTTCCCTGACATAGACAGTCTGATGTTTGTAACAGAAGACTTGACATGGGCTAGAGAGGCAGATGTTGAAATGGAGGCCTTTTGTACTGCGGCTGGAATGGATTACGAGGGATTACTATTTACCCCTGGTACAACAGATTTCGGCCCTGAGATTGCCCAGATTGAAACAGTTGATCCCGATATTGTTCTAGTTGACCTTCTCCTCTCGACGAGCATTTCATTACAGAAACAATGGTGGGCACTCAAGCCAGACATACTATTTGTAGGGGCATCAGGTGTACTCAGCTACCCATCGACAATCCGAGAATTGGGTGCTGAAGAGTCGAATTACACCCTGACATATAACCACCTGTGGAACGTAAGTTTGACCGAGAATACCGTGGATTATTTCAACGACTTCTACCTGTTCTCTGGACAGGAACCATTTGGGGCTGACATCACTTCGTATGATGGATTGATGCTTTATTCACAGGCTGTGGAAGCCGCCGCATCAACCAATGCGGATGCTGTCATCTCACAATTGGAAACTGGAACTTTCACAGCTGGTCGTGGCACCTATGAATTCATGGACAACCATCAGGCAGCATACATTCCTGGTGTGATTCTGCAGTGGATTAACACTGAGCCAACAGTAATATGGCCCACCTCTGTGGCAACGGGGTCATATCAACGCCCTCCATGGATCACTAGCCCATAGGATAGATTGATTATGCCAGGTCTTTCCTGGCACTACTCTCTTTTTTTGTATTGCTAAAACAAACGAAAAGAGGTTGAAGACTGTAAAATGAACAAGGTCATTGTTTATGGATTTGGATCCCTGGGGAGATGGTCAACAGAAGTTATCATACAGAATAAGAAACTACGGCTGACAGGCGTGATTGACAATAACCCCCAATTGGTTGGCAAGGATGCTGGAAGACTGCTCGGGATTGGAAATATAGGTATTAGAATTAGTTCAGCAGAAAGGCTCTTACGAAACGCTGACGCTGACGTAGTCATCCATAGTACTATCACATCGATTAAAGCAGTTTCACAACAACTTCTACCCTGTTTGGAAAAAGGGATGAATGTCATATCTACATCTGAGGAGCTGATATATCCTTGGAAATTATACCCCGATATTTCCCAAGAGATCGATTTAGCAGCTAAACTAAACGATGCTAGTGTGATTGCGACGGGTGTTAACCCCGGATTTACTACTGATTTGCTTCCTTTAGTGCTATGTGGTGCCTCAGAGCGAATCGACAATATCAAGATTGCACGTGTAGTTGATTTCAGCGAGTATCCACACTTCCGGCCGCCCTATATGGGATTTGGAATGTCGCATGTGGAATTTGAAGAAAAAGTACATGGCTCAGTATGGGGCCTCGGTAGAAATCCATTGCCCGGACGTGAGCAAAATATTCAACTCATTGCTGACTCATTAGATTGGGAATTGAGCGAAATCGATATCCAATATGAATCAGTAGTTTCTGAATCAAAAAGACCAACTAAATGGGGATTCGAAATTGAACCCGGACAAGTAGCAGGGGTTACTCAGATAGGACGCGGGTTTGTTGATTCGATTGAAAGAATCACTATAGAATCAACGGCTATCTGTCATCCTGACCAAGATGAAGATAACATGAGGGCAGGTAACCATATTCAGATAAAAGGGAATCCCTCACATGACCTATGGTTGGATGGTGGCACGGTTGAGCGGGGCGGATATGTTTCGAGTGCCCGCCAAGTGAATCTAATCCCGTATATAGTACAAGCTCGCTCTGGATTGCTCACTATGAGGGACTTACCCGCCATTCTTCCACCCTTTTCGAGCTAGGTGGTAGAATATTGTATTATATTCAGTTTGATAGAAATTCTTTTATGCTATTTTCAAGATTAACCCTCAATATGGGAAGAAACCACAATCGGTGAGGTCAATGCCAGTACATCCATACATTCCTAATAGCGCGCCAGAAATCAAGAAGGAGATGCTTGAAGAAATCGGCGTGCAGAGCGTAAAAGAGCTCTTTTCCTGTGTACCCGATGATATCATGCTGAAGAGGCCACTCAATATTCCTCCCTCCGCCTCTGAGGCAAAAGTGGTTAGCACCATATCAGGTATCCTGTCCAAGAACAAATATGGATCTGATCTTCTTTCCTTTCTGGGTGCGGGATGTTGGCCTCATTACATTCCATCAGTGTGCAACGAGATTAACTCACGGTCTGAGTTTGTTACTGCGTACACTGGAGATGTGTATACTGATCTCGGTAGGTATCAGGTCTTGTTTGAGTTTCAGAGTATGATTGGCGAGTTGGTTGGCCTTGATGGTGTAGGATTTCCTCTGTATGATTGGTCAACGGCTTGTGGTGACGCGGCTAGAATGGCAGCAGCCATAACTGGTCGAAACAAAATCCTAGTACCTGCATCTATGAGCCCTGAGAAACGGGCTATCATGCAGGCTCATTGTGAAGGCTTGGCAACAATAGATGAAATTCCTTTCTTCGCGGAGGACGGTCAAGTTGTGCTTGAAGAAGTTGAGGAGAGGGTTTCAGATCAAACTGCAGCTGTCTATATCGAAAATCCCACCTACCTTGGCTACCTGGAAGCTGATGCCCCTAAGATAGGCGAAATTGCACACGATCACAATGCATTATTCATGGTGGGTGTTGAACCTATATCTTTAGGTCTTTTGGAGGCTCCTGGAAAATACGGTGCTGACATAGTTTGTGGCGAGGGGCAACCTCTTGGAATTCCAACGTATTTCGGAGGAGCTTTAATGGGCTTTCTTGCCTTCAAAGATGAAGAGGAATATGTTGCAGCTAGTGGCAATCGAATGATAACCCTGACTGACACCGCCCGAGAGGGTGAGTTTGGTTTTGCTTACATAATGCCTGAACGGACTATTTTCTGCGCACGCGACAAGGCCAATACTTCCACAGGAACTGCTACAGCGTTATGGGCAATCACTGCTGCTGTGTACCTATCTTTGCTAGGACCTCAGGGCATCAGGGAACTGGCAGAGGTCATTATGCAGAAGTCACATTATGCTATGAAGAGGCTATCTGAGATAGGGGGCGTTAATGCCCCATCCTTTGATGCAGTTCACTTCAAGGAGTTCACTGTGGACTTCAACAAGTCCAAGAAGTCTGTAGAACATGTCAACAAGGAATTACTTCAGCATGGGATTCAAGGAGGAAAGAATCTGAAAGGAATGTTTCCTGAACTAAATGAAACAGCGTTGTATTGTGTGACTGAGGTCCATTCGCAGCAAGACATCGATAGACTGGTCGAAACACTAGAGGAGGTTCTATAATGGAAGATACCAATGATACTGGCTATCAGGCTGTCAGATGGAATGAGCCGCTCTTACAACAGCTAAGCAGACCTGGACGAAGAGGCATGCTCATCCCTAAAGCTTCGGAACGAATTAACAAAGAGGTGGGAGATGCATCTGCGAACATACCACGGAATATTGCACGGAAAAACCCGCCAGCTCTACCGGAGGTTTCCGAACCCGACGTCACCAAGCATTTTATTCGTCTATCCCAGCAGAATTTTGGAACTGACTCAGGTATAAACGCGGGTGTAGGCACGTGCACCATGAAATACAATCCTAAGGTCAATGAAGCTCTTGCTCGTTCTCCAGCAGTGACAAATCTGCATCCCTTCCAAGATGAGAGTACGATTCAAGGTATCTTGGAAGTAATCTACAACCTGAATGAATGGCTCTGTGAGATCGCTGGATTGGAGAAATTTTCATTCCAGCCACGGGGTGGAGCACATGCAGTTTTTGCTAATGCCCGGATTATGCAAGCGTATCACAAAGCCCATGGAGAGGGTGAACAGCGTGATGATATAATTACGACCGTACTCTCACATCCGTGTAATGCTGGCTCACCAGCAGTTGCCGGGTATAGCGTGACCATGTTATATCCTGAAAAAGATACAGGTATTCCAAGCGTGGAAGCGCTCAAAGAGGCTGTGTCAGAAAAAACAGCTGGTCTAATGATAACGGACCCATATGATACAGGAGTCTTTGATGAAAATCTCAAGGAATACATCGATATTGTACATGACGCAGGAGGTCTTGTGGCAATCGATCAAGCAAATGCTAACTCCATTTTGGGTAAAGTTCGAATAGGTGATGTAGGTGCAGACTTGTGTCACTTCAATCTTCACAAATCCTTCTCTACCCCTCACGGTTCCTGCGGTCCTGGGAGTGCTCCGCTTGGTGCTAGTAAGGAACTGGTTGACTATCTGCCGGTTCCCACTGTCGATTTCAATGGAGAAAACTACTTCCTGAACTATGATCGACCCAGTACCATTGGAAAAATAGGCGACTTCTACGGAGTGATACCTAATATCATTCGTGCTTACGCTTGGATCATGTCAATGGGCGCAGAAGGTCTTGAGGAAGTTTCAGAAGTGGCTGTAATTAACAACAACTACCTCATAAGCAAAATCCTAGGATTGAAAGGAATAACACTACCCTGGTTTGAGGAACACCCATATAGAATGCAAGAAGGTCGTTTCTCTCTAGAAGTGATGGAAAGAGAAACTGGAATAGGCATAGAGGATTTCAATCGAAGAATCGTAGACTATGGTGTACAACGTATCTTCACAAGCCATGAGCCTTGGGTATTCCCTGAACCCTTTACTCCGGAGCCTCCTGAATCAATATCAAAAGAAGACCTAGACAGATTTGCTCATGTCATAGCGCAGGTCGCAGAGGAAGCATATAATTCGCCTGAAGTTATCAGACAAGCACCACATAATTGCGCTGTGGCCAAGGTGGATCACTCAGCAACTTCAGATCCATCGAAGTGGGCAATGACTTGGCGAGCGTACCGTAAGAAGCATGGGTGACAAAACTGGCTGAAAAAAAGAAACTCGGTGTGGTTGTGAACCCAATTGCAGGAATGGGGGGTAGAGTAGGTCTCAAGGGGACAGATGGGACGGATATTCTGCAGCGGGCAATTGAGCTTGGCGCAGAAAAGCAATCCCCCAAACGTGCCACTGAAGCACTGGAGATGCTACGCCCAATACAGGATGAATTGCAAGTCATAACACCTCCCGCTGAAATGGGCGAGGCGGAAACACGGTCTGCAGGATTCCAACCCGAAGTTGTCGGCACAATCGGCTCAGAAAACACAACAGCAGAAGATACAATTTCAGCATGTACTGAATTCCTGAAGAGAGAAGTTGATTTGATTCTATTTGCAGGTGGGGATGGTACTGCAAGAGATGTCTTTAAGGTAGTAGGAACTGACACACCTGTCTTGGGAATTCCCACCGGAGTAAAAATTCATTCGAGTGTTTTCGCAATCAATCCGAAGAGAGCGGGGAAACTGGCCTTGCTTTACCTTCAAGGAGATGCCATCCTACGAGAGGGTGAGGTAATGGACATAGATGAAGAAGCGTTCAGGTCCGACCGAGTTTCCGCCAGACTCTATGGTTATATGCAGACTCCGTACAGAAAACGCCTTGTTCAACCTTCAAAGAGTGGTACCCCTGCAATTCCAGATGAGCGGCAAAAGCAGAAAGATATTGCAGAATATCTCGTTGAGAAAATGGATTCAGGTATGTATTTTCTTGGTCCAGGAAGCACCGTAAAAGCCGTAGCTGATGTTCTCAACATCAAAAAGACGCTCCTTGGCGTAGATGTGGTCAAAGACGGCCGCGTCATACACAAGGATGCCAATGAAGATGACTTACTTGGATTCCTTCGGGAAAATAAAGCCTCGATCGTCGTCACTCCTATTGGTGGGCAAGGCTTCGTATTTGGCAGAGGTAATCAGCAGTTCAGTCCCGAGGTCATCCGAAATGTAGGTCGTAGCGGGATCATAATTCTGGCAACTCCAGGTAAACTGGCGTCTATTGGGCTAGGGACACCCCTCCGTGTTGATACGGGATCCTCTGAAGTTGATGCTCTCCTCTCAGGCTATATTCGTGTAATAACTGGGTATGCCGAAGAGGCGATGGTAGAACTCAGACCATGATTGAAATAGAAACAACTAACGTTCTATTCGTTGTTATCGGATTTCTTCTCTCCCGCAGGTATCATATATTCTGTACCATCATCAGACCTGACTTTGACTGCTCCACATAATTTGCATTTGAAGTAGCGATTTGAGCTCTGTCCAGCCTTTTGATCGCCAACATACTCAAACTCATGGTCACACGTCATATTCTACACAGTTCCGGATTTTTTGCGGGCTACTGCTTCTTTTATGTTTTCTCTAAGCACTATGCTAAGAGAATCACAATGACTCCGCCTACTGCTGCAATGACACCTAAGATTCCCCTCCTATCGATGGGCTCTCGAAGCAAGATTACAGCTGACACAACTGCGAATAGAGGGGTGGTCGCAGATAATGGCACAACGAATGCTGCAGGTGCCAATGCAAAACCCAAGGTGAGAAGATACCATCCAATACCATATGCAATAAAGCTCCCCACAAGCAACAACATGGCGATTCTGCGTGTAACCTTGAGGAAGCCCCTGTTCCTATCTATGATTGGAGCTGCAAAGAGAAGAGATACCCCTCCCCCTGCAGTTCTAAGCGCATTTACCGCAACTGCGCCCTCGATTGCCTCCGAGGATAGTAGTAACAAGGCATCATTGACAAGAAGCATGCTTATAGAATACAGAAATGAAGTTGCCAGCCCAGCAAAAACACCACTCATGCTCAGTGAAGTTTCTCGATTTTCTGAATGATTCTCCATGCGTTGCGACAGCAGCCAGATGCCTACAAATATCAACGGTGTGCCAATAATCGCCAGAAAGGGAATAGCCGACCTGCCAATTACGAATTCTATTGCCAGAGTGAAAAGCGGATATGTTCCCACCAAAGACACGGTTCTGGCCACACCAATTTCTTTGAAACTGTGCATATATAGCACATCTCCGAATGCAAGACCAATCACCCCGCTCCCAAAGGATAGACCTATGACTAGTGGCGGTAGCCCCAAAATCGCCTGCGGCCCCCAAAGGATGAGCAACATGCCAATCAGGATCACTGTTGTGCCTACAAATCGGACAATGCTTGCAGACACTGCAGTCAGACTTCTCAACGGCTCCTTATATACTGTGGCAGCAATCGCAAAACAGAAGGCTGCGGCAAGTGCAGCGAGTTCGCCCCACATATTTCTGTAGATCTCCTTCATGTAATTTTAACGGCCGAAATTGACTGAAACAATGCGGTTGTCCGCAATTCAACCAGTTTTCAAATTACAACATTGAAATTCACAGCTTTTTTAACTATGTTCCTCTTCTATCAAATCCTGCAAATTAATGATACGTGGGATAGAGGATGAGTAGAACAACGCGACTTGATGACTTGGACCTTGATATTCTGAGAGAACTGCAACAAGAATGCAGGACTCCCTTGCAGGAAGTAGCTGAGAATGTTGGTGCACCAACGTCCACTGTGCATTACAGGCTGAAGAGGCTAGAGCGAGCAAATATCATTGAGGGCTATTATGCGAAACTGAATCCCGAGAAACTGCAAAACGAGTACATTACTGTAATTAGATTGCAGGTTGAATTGACTCCTGGATATTATGAATCAATTGGAGAAGAGTTAGCTAAGATACCTGGTGTGTGGGGTGTGTACCTTATTCTTGGTGATTTTGATTTCCTGGTTATGACAAGGTCAAAGGGTAGAAAGGAGTTCATGGATATCATAAATCAGGTCCTCGAAATTAAGGGAATAAAACGCTCTTCAACTTCTGTTGTTGCAAAGGTCATAAAGGAAGATCCGCGCCTCGAGCTCAATGAAATCGGGGACATCGCTTGATGCATAATATGCATGCAGTCAATATATCTCAATGATGAGGATTCTAATTGGCTTCACTTACACATGAATGGCTTGTTTCTCTCTTGAAGATTTGTAGCACGCCCTGACCAGCTCATGTGCTCTCCGTGAGTCCTCAAGAGATGCTGTCCACTTACTGGGCTTTCCCTTGACGATAGAATCCAAAAATAGCAGGGTTTCATAGCCGTAGTTTTTTAGCCAGATTGCAGGGGCTTCACCAAATCCGATAGCTTCTCGATACTCTTGGTCCATCTCCTCTGAATCAAGCAGAATGGTATCCTCTCCCTCAATCTCAAGCAAACCGGAAAAACTTAGTAGCGAATATTTGGCCTCGAGGTGCGCATTTTCCCAGAATATTTCCATATGTCTCGCGTCTCGATGCACATTATGCCATACAGCAGTGAGGGCAAGAGTTGCGCCAAGACCTCCATCCTTTCTACCTAGCTCTGCCAAGACCCCTACGGAGTCTTCGATAGCATCTATGCCAAAGAAGTACTTGGCTTTCGCATAGACCTCTCGAAACTCGTACTCGTCGCCAAACCAGAATCTCAGCATATCAAAGTCGTGTATTGAATGCTCGAATAGTGTCCCCGCATGAGATTGTTCTTTCTCTCGACGCCATTTTGAGGGGTGGAAACCACCACCAGTGTAGGGTTTTTCCTGATCGGAACGGAAATGTACATTGAATAGACGACCCATTTTTTCCTTATATTCGGGGTCAGAAGCTATCTTTCGAACCGTCCAAAACCCCGGATGAGTACGAAGGCTATGTCCCACCTGTACGATAATACCATGCTGATTGCGGGCTCCAATCATGGATTGAATGTCTTTATCGCAGAAGGCAAGAGGTTTTTGAACGAAGATATGTTTCTTGGCTTTTGCTGCGGCAAGAAAGATCTCCTTATGCGAAACAGTGGGAGTTGCGATGTAGACAGCGTTGATTTCATCGAGGGCTAAGAGATCTGACCATTTGGTATATGCGCGAGATATGTCCCAAGTTTCGCTGTATTCCTCTAAATGGTCATCGCGAGTATCACAGATTGCATCCACTGAGATTGTCACACGCTCGTCAAAATAGGGCCCTTCTATAATAGTCTGGATGGCTTGGTTATGTATATTGCCCAGCAGACCTACACCGATGATTCCAATCCTAATCTCATTCGTTCCCTTCATTACGTCACCTTCCTAAACTATGTTTTCTCTTCTGTCAACTGGTCTTTAGACGATGCAAATATCTCGTTCAGAATTCTACCCTGAGATTCTTTGGGGTGAGGTATGTCAAGAAGACTTGCGAGCGTTGGGGCGAGATCTATAAGATTCACCTTTTGGTCCAGTTCAACGTCCTCTTTGATGCCCGGTCCTGTAATTATCAGTGGGACTGATATTGAAAAGTCACCGAATCTCTCTGTTGGTAGGTAATAGGCATGGGCTCCAAAGCACTCTTGGGCTGGATAGACAATATTTTTCTCAAACCAGTTTGAGTGTACAACTGACATATAAAGATCTTCGACATTGCCATCAAATATCTCATATGGTGGATTGAGAGCAAATATGACATCTCCAGCTCTCTCGCCATTCTGGCCGAGATGTTGAGCTTCTTCTCTTCTTGCAGCAAATCTGACGACCTGCTTGCCAGTTTCTGGGTCTCGAATACTCATGAGCACATCGATAATCTGCTGTCTTACCTTGTCATACTCCCTCTGAGATACAATTCCCTCAGGGTTTCTCCCCTCTTTATTCACCCATATATACGGGGGCTCAAGATATGGGAATGCCTTTGTCTTAGTCCAATCCACCACATAAGTATCCAGCGACTCGCCTTGTTTATAGACAAGTAAGTTTGCCATGACCAGAGCTTTTGCAATATTTGCCACTCTCCATGCAGGGATTGCCCCATGGTCTGCCACAAATATCACGACCGTATTGTCATCAACTACTGAATCCAGTAGCCTTCCTACAAGAGCATCTATATACTGATACGCAGTTCTCACATTTTCAAGAGACCTTGCTGCAGCCCTTTCAGAATAGAGTGGTGATTCCTTGTGCAGATACGCCAGCTCTTTATGATTGATGCTATCTAGGAAATGAACATGGAAGAAACAGGTCCTCCAGTCATACGCTTCTTTCGCAAATATCACGGTATCGCCAATCAGCTCCGCCTCTTGTCTTGCCTGTCCGAGATACACTTCGGAGGACCCCTCAAACCAGAACTCGGCTCCTTCGGAGGACCCCACTACGATTTCCGGTTTCATTGCATTTCGAATCAAAGAATCAGCAAAGGAGGCCGGCTGTGACCAACCGAGGGTGCTGTACATACTGGAGTATTGAACTGAAATGGCATCCTCACTCGTACCTTGCTGGAATCTCACCTTGAAGAGGCACGGCAGGATACCATACTCCGTTTCTCTCTCAGCCTTAATCCACGAACTCCATTCATTGATCTGCAAGGTTTCTCCTCGGATTGAAAGTAGAGGTTCACCACTCTTCCCGAACTGTACTTCTCCAATGATATTCTCCTTACCTTCAAGCAGTTCAAGTTTGGCTCCCTCGTCTATCTGGAATATTTTCTCTTTCGGACCCGAGATTAGGAAGGGTACTGAATCGGGAACCCTCCATGTTAGCAAGCTCATTATTCCCTCTCTGAAATTTGCTGGCCAACCGGCTGGATAGTTAAGGACAAATGGGCGTAACCCCTCTCTGTCAGCGACATCCCAGAGATACTCTGCCTGCGCGAACTTGCTCAACTGGCTCCTAGAACGGTTTTCAGGTTTCACTCCTTCGTCAAGGTGTTCGCCAGGCATGTGTAAATAAAACGAGGTCGCTCCATGTTTCTCAACGTTGGCACCTGTGGCGACCGTCGCCCAATTCGTCGGGGTGTCTGGAGGAAAACAGGATAAGGCCTCACCTTTGACTCCGTGTTTAGCTAAGCGCGCGACATTCGGTAGTATTCCTTCATCTAAGAATTTGTCTACTAGATAAGGGATGGCTTGATCTATTCCAATCAGCAAGAGTTTCTTCTCAGGCATGTCGCAGATGAGGTCGCGACCGCGATTAAAGTCTTCAGTAAATCTAACTCCTCGCTACCGGCCACGCATCATTCGCTTTGAGCAACACAACTATCTGCCCAAGGTGATAGGAATTATGGGCTATCTCGATGAGCAAATTGTGTACAAGTGGGGATCCGGACCATACTTCAAACTTCTTCATTAGGTCTTCATCCTCAGCTAGCCTTGTGAGGTATTCTAGGTCATTCGAGAATTCATCCTTGAGCTTGCCTAATTTCTCATCGCTATCCATGTCCTCGGGCTTTGGCCATGAATGGCTATCGTTTGCTCTCTCGGCTTCCTTGTCACCTTTGTATGCACGAATCACCATATCCTGCCAATACCATATATGATACAGTAGTTTCCAAGCTGATCTATCATACCCTGGAATTTTCTTTTTTGCAATCGCTGGTGAAAAATTTCCTAATACCTGTTTGGGGGCTACATGGGCATGCTTCCCGTGAAGCATCAAACTCAGGAGGTTTCTGATCCAATCCATTCAGTACACACCTAATCTACTCTTGGCACAATAATCTATTATTGCACAGAATGTGTGACCGTTTAGAACACCCACATTTTTCTTTTTCCCCACTCCAAGAACGGTGTATCTGCTCTAATTGAAAAGCCTCTGAGTATAAACCTCTATTTTATGGTAATCAATCACAGAGTAGAATGAAGTAGGGCAAGGTAACATGACAAGGTTCACCGGTCGACGTAATGGAAGGGATGGAGATATTAGGGGTACATATTATCCAAACTTATCGTACCGTAGATGTTGAGATAGAACAGCTATGCAACCTGCATATGATATGATGGTGAAATCATGAAGGGAAACCCAAATGGTGTAAATAACCGAAGAAACTGGATGGCCGGAGATTCTATAGCAGACCCATCTTTTGATAAGGCAGATAGGAATTCCGAAAAAGATGTTCTGGGTGATGAGAAGCCTCCTTCTGGTTTGACTCTCATCGCGTTCTTGTTGTTGCTAAGTGGTACAATGAATTTGGCGTATTCTGCACTAGATCTTATTGCTGCAATCGCGTCTGGCAATGGACTGAGAGTTGTATTTGAGTCTGGCATCATTGGGCTCGGTATCATTATGATTGTTAGTGGCTGGGGCCTTGGCAATTGGGAGCAATGGGGCCTTTTGGGGGCTATTGTATCGAATATCTTGTTGGCATCTTTCTCGACGATAGGCTTGATTCTTGACCTTGACCCGACTAGCCCATTTAACATCCTTTCAGATCCCATCTATGCAATTGTTAGCGTAGCAACCAGCCTAATCATAATATTCTATCTGGTGAGGCCTGAAATCCGCCATAAATTTGACTAGATTTGCATTCGAGGCTCCTCAATCAGCCACGACTAGACGAAAGGACTCAATTTGACCCTTTGCAATAATCATCTCCTCAATAAGGAATGTGTTTCTTCACAAACGAAAAAGCTGAATACATAGGCACATTGCAGGGTCCACTCTCCTGCAAATCGAAATCCCGGCATTTTGTCAGCTTGTTACTCTTAGCGAGGAGTGACTCTTATGGTGTCTACTTCTTTCTCTTCATATATCTCTGAAAATTGTTCAGGAGACAGCATCTCTTTCAGCCTTTTTTTCGCTCCCCTCTTCATCCTGTGTGAGGTATAGGACACTCTCTTCACTCTAACCGGGACCTCAGACACATCAAACTCATCCTGATCATATTTGCGCAATGTTATCTCCATATAGTCACGCAGCTTCTCAAGTTGCTCCTCAATTGCATCCCTCTCTTTATCCAACTCCTAATATTCTTGACAAACCTCTCTCATTTCTTTCTCAAATCTGTCTTGGAGACTCATACTACAACCCTGATTGTGATGTCCAGAGTCATTTTTAGTCTTGTTCAATTCGGGCGATTTTGAAAAAGTGAGCAGACAATTATCATAGAAGACAATCTCTGATGTATTGTACCTTACCTAAAATCGACTCAGACCACTTAACATTATATTGTAATTCTTGAATAGAATAAGCTAGTCACGCAAATATCAGACAGGAACTAACTCATCTATGACCGAGGCAAAGACTACAGGGCGCTATGAGAACACCGAAACTCACAGATTCTGGTCGGCTAAGATAATCGGAACATTTGTCACCATCTCGTTTGGCAATATCGGAACCTCTGGTCATCGTGCCTCCAGAGAATTCGGCACTCCCAAAGCTGCAGAGCGTTTTGTAATTGAGCAAGTAAAGAGCAAAATTGCCGAGGGATTCAAAAAAGCAGATGAAATGTAGAAGGTTCAATTTTTCACTGGATAGGAAGAACTTGTTTTTTCAGGTAGAATAAGACATTTCAGTACCGTGCACTAAATATGAAAATGAGGAGCCAGATAGATGAAGGTAACACATCTTGATTTGACGGTGGAAATAAAGCCCAATAGTTCTCACATTCATGTTGAGGGCGATGTAGTATTCAGCGACCTCGAGGACAGAATCAGGTTCATACTCAATCCATCGCTAGAGCTAGGAAGCACAGAAGTTGATTCTGGGGAAAAGCGAATTTCATTGAAGGCGACCGAGGTCAGACCATCATCCGATCTGTTTATGCCCGTAGCTCAATATGAGATAGAGTTACCTGATGAAATGGATGGCGACCAAGAAATTGAGGTGCACTTTGAATATGAAGGCAAAATCTACCGCTATCTATTTGATACTAGTAGAATCAGACCGGAATACGTGGAGCTTGCTATCTACGCTATCTGGTATCCCATGGTTGATTTTACCGATCGTCCATCCTATACACTACGACTTCATGGGCCGGCTGATTGGACTTGGATAACAAATGGGAATCAGGTAGATGAAACACCACCTACATGGAAATTCGAGGGCCATGCAACTGATATCACACTCCATGGGCGCCCTAAATCCAGTGCAATTAGCCTAAAGCAAAGCGATTTGTTTTGGGGTGAGCCTCGATACTTGCAGCAGCTGAAACCCCTTGAGAAGAAGTTCAAGGACCTTCACTCAACCCTTATGACATGGCTTGGCAGTCCAGCTAATGGTTCCTTGAGAATAATATTGGTCCCAAGAGATTTTGGTGGAGGCTATGCAAGACGGAACCTCATTGTGATTCAAGATGACGTTGTTGAAGGACTGAATAATAATGAACAGGCAATATTGGAGTATTGGGGCCACGAGTTCGCACATTCTTGGTTCATGAAGACAACGGTTGGGGACTACCATAACTGGATAGACGAGGCATTTGCCACATATGCATCGCTTCTAGCAACTGAAACAATCTATGGGAAGAAAGAATTTGACAAGAGAATCGAGAAGTATCGAAAACGGATTGAAGAGGCCGAGGACCTGTCCTCGATAAAATCCATCAAGCGCCAAGACCCGAATGCCCAGCTAATCTTCTATGTCTATGGTACTCTTGTCCTCCATGCGATACGTGAAGAGATTGGACGAGAGAAATTCATCGAAGTTATGCGAAAATTCGCTAAGAAATGTATTGAACAGGATAACATAATTACAGATGACCTGATAGATACAATTGAATGTATCACTAAAGATGAATGGAACTCTCTCATTAGTGAATGGATCTCTAACGAACCGAAATCACGTTTCAAATGAGAAAAATCAAGCTCAATGAGTATCTAGGAAAACACAAATTTATAGGCCTGCGGGAAGTCAAATAAGCATGAAAAGTCCGATATTTGTTCTTGGTCCCCATAAATCTGGGACAACGCTCTTGACCAGATTATTCGATGGCTACCCGGACATTTTCTCTTTGCCCTTTGAAACGCACGCCTTTAGCATCCCCCAAATCACTTGGATAGATTATGTTGCCTATCCATCAAGGCCGCAGCAATTGACATTGGACGAGATGAGGCGGAGATATATCAAGAACGTCATCGAGGCCGAAAATGAGAATTTAATTGATAATGGAAATTATGTGGGCATATCTCAGAAGAAAAACATCTTTGAGAAATCCTCCTTTTTTAGAACCATTAGAGCGAAATCTGATAGATACGTTGACTTGATACGGAGATATTTCAAAGCTCTCAAAAAGTCATCTGGGCGAGATGATGAGCGCAGGATTGTCGAAAAATCTGTGGAACACCACGGAGCCACTCATCTGATTAAGCAAGTTTATCCCGATGCAAAATTCGTGAGAATCATGAGAAATCCATATTCGAATCTAGTTAGTTTTATGCGCCACGTCAACCGTGTACGTACTCGAAATAGGCCTCGAGGAGCAGTCAAATCCTTGTTCCTAGGACCGAATAGCTGGTATCCCATAATCTATCGAATTCTCAAGCCTTTGATATCCTCGTACAGGAACCTAGAGAGAAATGCGCTGGCCTATCCTCAAGATCATATAACTATCAAATACGAGGATTTGGTGTCACAGCCAGAGAAGACAATGAGAAAGGTTGCTAATCATGTAGGAATAGAATTTGATGACATTCTCTTGAAACCAACGATTGAAGGAGAACTGTGGATGGGCAACAGCACTAGGGACGTGAAATATGAGGGCATATCGGATAAATATGTAAACAAATGGAGAAATGAAATCGACCATCTCCAAGTACACTTTACTAATAGATTCTGCAAGCCCACTTTGGAGAAGTATGGTTATGAAGTCCTAAATCCGAAGAAATCAATCTTGATGCCAGCTAGAAGAGAATGGATATCCACTTATTTGACAAATAGAATATCATACAGATTAGAGGGATGAGGCTTTGGTTTCGCAAGCGTTTAGTATCCATCTCTCAACCATTAATACCGCCAGATAAAATATTGAAATCGGCGGAAGATTGAACATTTGTGGCCTTTGCCTGCGCGTAATCCGAATTATAGGTTATATTTCAGAAACTCGTTGTAATGGGGCATAGAGGTTTTATGCAGATAATCTTGGTTCTGTCGCGATTCAAACGGAGCGAGATACTAGACCCGCCCGCGACTAGTTGTATAAACTATAGCATCAGTCGATGGAAGAGTGGCAATAGCTCCTAACAAAACCATGTTTGAAGGTGACGGCTGATTTGACAGTTTCATAAAGAAGCCTGAGATCGATGTCCAGGAACATTTGTTTTCCATTCATAAGCCGACAATCATCATGGAGGGAAGTGGTTCGTTTGTTCCCGAGAATAAAGAGCCGGAGCCGTTGTCATCAAATGACATTGAAGTATCTAAGCTCTACACGGACTATCTTCCCAAAGATGTTGTGAGTAGCAAAACTTGGGCAGGGTGGTGTGTCGCCGTTGACAGGAGAGGAAGAATGAGAAATTAGGCCAAAACATTTGATGATTTGCCTGAATGGCATATATTACTTCTTAATGGGCATCATACTCCAGCTGATTACTTGGCATATCTTCAACGGCAACAGATTCCATATCTTATCGCTGGAGAAGGACAAGTCGACTTGAATACGCTGTTCGTGAAACTGAAGTCCAAGCTAGGCGTTGAATGTATTCTCTCAACTGCCGGGGGCAAGCTAAATGGTGCCCTTCTCAGAGTCGGTTTGATAGACGAGGTGAATATTACCTTTCACTCAGGACTCGTGGGTGGAACAAACAATCCCCGCCATTACCAGTCCCCCGATTTAAAAGATGATGAACAACCAACAAAACTGGAGTTGGCTTCTGTCCATGCCGACAGGGGTGGCGGCGTTTGTCTTAGTTATTTTGTGAACAAGGCATAAACCAGTTTTTGCCGTCACAGGCATGAAAACAAAACAACAGCTTCCGAATAACTTGTCCAGCGTCCCATAATCCTTTTACCAAACCCCAGTGAAAATCATAATATGAAGAGTCATACTAAGTATCTAACTTTCAATGTTCCAAAACGAATGGACTTTGTTCATATAACTCCACAAGTCCAAGACGCTGTAGCAGAGAGTGGTGTTCAGGAGGGACTATGCCTTGTCAACCCTATGCACATCACTGCAAGCGTCTTCATAAATGATAATGAGAGCGGTCTCCATGACGATTACAAACGTTGGCTGGAGGATCTTGCTCCTCATGAGCCAATCAGTCAATATAAGCACAATCGTACTGGGGAGGATAATGGCGATGCTCATCTCAAGCGCCAAATCATGGGCAGAGAGGTTGTCGTCGCGATAACAAATGGGGAACTTGACCTGGGCACGTGGGAGAGAATCTTCTACGGCGAGTTTGATGGTCGTCGCCGCAAGCGGGTTCTAATCAAAATCATAGGAGAATAATGTCGAGATTTGCCTTTTCATCCAGCATCTCGCTTATTCTCTCGGTGAATTGTTTTCCCTCCTCGGTTGAAACAGTACGGTGTTCTGGATGCTTTCGACGAAGTTCCAGCTATGATGGGAGGAATTCTCCCTATGTACCCATGAGCCTCAACGAGTCACTTGGAGGCGTCATCGAATGTCTTTTTATCTCCTACTGAATATGCGAGAATGATTCCGCTACTCCCGTCACAGTATCGCCTCCGACCAATTCCTTGTACCGTTCTTTGCTGATATCGGCGGGTCGATAATCTGGGTTCACCCATTCCGGGCATGCGAAGTGGAATTGTACTCTGGGGTACACTTCGTGCAGGTATTACTTTCTTTGTGCTTCAAACCTCTGATTGCGTGGGGCCTGCAGGCTTGCTCTTATCCCTCGGCGTTAAATTTCGGCATGCAGGGCTATCAGCATCGACTGTTTTGCCATGCAGCGTACATTCTCCGGTACTAAAATGAATGCAATCTCTGTGTGTTGGACTACCGTATTATCTAAGAGAACTACCCATCGAATAGATTATGGAATTATGCACACATTAAACATTTGGTATGTACGAAGGACTTTGTAGTGATGTTTCTTTTAGTTAGCTAATCTTCACCATTCAGCCGTCGTGCAACTAGCAATGAAATTTGCCCAACAATCAACGGAATCAGACCTACGGACAATATAAGGCCCCATCCAATAAGTCCTGGATCGCCACTCTAGACTTTCAACACGATTCGGGGCATCATATTTGCGGCAACTGATCCCA
>CAZYLT010000012.1:0-96336 GCA_964648855.1 uncultured archaeon | reverse complement strand
ATCACTCACTCTTATACTGATTTAGTGACACAGAGTGCCAATATAAGTGACACGAGTTTACAATCAAGTAACACTCTTATAGCACCTCCTGGCGAAAATGAATGAGTCACGGAGAAGCAAAGAGAGTGGCGCTTGCAGGAATCCTCGCTATGCAACCAAAAATCCTCCTTTTAGATGAACCATTCTCGGGACTCGATTTTCCTATGATTGGGAGTATTGTGGATATTTTCAGTCAACTGAGAAGGGAGGGTATCAGTGTAATGTTTACTACCCATAATCGTTTCTTCATTGAAAACTGGGCTGATTCTGTTGCTGTGTTGAAGGATGGTCGCCTCATATATGATGGCCCTACTGATCGTGCGTTGTCGAAACACGAAGTTATCAGCGAGATAGGAGATTGGGATGTACTGAAACGCAAGATGGATCGATTGAAGTACTAAACCAAAAATATTAACAATAGTTAGACACACCATTTCATAATACGATTTTAACCAACATAAGGAGCGAGATGAAATAAAATGGTACTTCTTAGAGAACGCGGTGTATGTCTAACCGTCGGTGAGGAGGCTCCCGACTTTGAGCTAGAAGATCAAAATGGTGATGATGTTCAATTATCAGACTTACAGGGCGAGAAAAATGTCTTGCTGGTATTTCACCCGGGTAAAGTAAATGAGTTGTGTAAGGAATATTTTGAGTTTTTCCGAAAACATTTGGAAGAGCTGGATGAGCTCGATACCATTGTGATTGGAGTTAACATGGATTCTGTAGAGGCTAATGAAGAATGGATGGATGAAGTTGGAGACCTTGGTTTTCCCATTCTCTCAGACTTCCATCCCCCAGGAGATGTCACTCTTGAATATGATTGCTTCGTACCTGATGAAGGATATGGGAAACGGATTGTCTTCCTCATAGACAAAAAGGGCTTCATCGAGATGATAGATGTGGTTAAGCCCGACCAGGGCGCTTGTCCCAATTTGAGCAGATTCATTGAAAGACTTGAAGCCCTAGAGGCATGATTAAATCAACTCTTACAAAACACCAGAGAAGTGGATCTCAGACTGCTTAGCTCTATTGCAGTCTGAAGCCCTTCCTTTATTTGATAATTTTGACCGACTCAGAGTCTTTGATATGAAAACTAGATGGTGCGGAGGGTGAGATTTGAACTCACGAACCTCTACAGGACTAGAGTCTGAGTCTAGCGCCTTTAACCTGGCTTGGCAACCTCCGCAATATTTGTGCTTGACCAGTATAGACACTAGCCCCCGCTAAATTCTTTTTACCTTTTCGGATACTCATCTCTGTACCTGACTACCTTTTATCCCATAATGTCGAATTATACTGCCTGATGTTTTCAGTAAGCTTCTCCAATTGCCTTTCTAGGTAATCAAAACCAAGATTCCAAAAGTCTGTGTCACTGATATCTAGGTTCAACCGCAATAGAAGGTCCCCTGGTGATTCCGTCCCACCTTTCCGAAGATACTGCCTGTAGTCTTCTGCGAAAGCATCTCTGTTCTGTTGGTAGGACTCATAGATGGCATAAGCCAGCAGTTGTCCGAGTGCATATTGAAAATTGTAAAATCTAGCTCTTGGTCTGAAATAATGACCCGATGCCACCCAAGCCCATCTATTTTCTGGCAACCACTCAATTGTATCTGAAAATATCAGATCTCTTTGTTGTACCCATTTTTGAGAAATAGTTTCTCCGTCCAAGAATTGCCCAGATTCAATGGAGTCGTAAATCTCCTTCTCAAAAAGGAAGGCTGTCGCACCCCCCAAGATTAGAGTGAAGCCTTGATCCAAGACCGACAAGAGCGCGGCTGATTTTGATGCTTCATCTTGGAGGCATAAGAAATCTGATAGAAGGAGTTCGCCGAAGACACTAACTGACTCCTGCAAAACCTTTCCAACATTCCAAAAGACTGTCCATGGTTGTGAATTCGCTAGAATTGTGTTATGGATTGCGTGACCATACTCATGAGCCATTGTAAAGAGGTCGCCAACATTTCCCGTATAGACAAGAGATATCCATGAAGAGGCAGCAGTATACCATGGATAGCCAAATGCAAAGGAAACCTTTCCTTTTCGAGGTTTCGCGTCCACCTGTTTGGTTTGTATGATTTTTCGAACAATGCGCCCAAAGCTGTCATCAAAAGTTGAATATGCCTCCGATACTATAGACACTGCTTCCTCCCAGTCGATATATCTGTCAACCTCATACAGGTTTCCTGTCAAATCCCAGCTTCCGATTCTGTCAACTCCGAGCATGCGCCTTCTAATCTCGACGTATTTCTTGTAGAGGTCAGCTCGATGTTTCACTGTACTCATCAGCGAATCCAGTGTTTTTCGTTCGATATCATTGTTCAAGAGAACTGGCTGAATATAATCGGAGTATCCTCTAATCCTGTTCTCAGAGAGATAGTCTGCGGCAACGGATCTGAATGCCGTCGACCATACCTGTGAGTATTCCGCCAGCTGAGAGAAGACTTGTTTGGTTGCCACTTTTCGGATTTCTCTATCAGGATGAAAATACCTCATTCCTGCTGATTCTTGGAAGGACAGATACTCTTGTTGTCCATGGGCATCGATTTTGAAAACCATGGAAGATAGAAGTTCTTGATGCAGTCTATACCATGTGTCTACTCCATGTCTGTCTTTTCGCTCTACAATTCTATTACTACTTCTGTCAAGTGAAAAGATATCGAAGGATAATTGCTTCTTCAATATGTGTTTGTACCTTCCCAAAGCAGGCATTTCTAAGAGTGAAGGCTCTTTTTTCATCCGTTGGATTAGCTTCGAATCTAGTGCCCCCAGAATCCAATCAAGCTCGTGTCTTCTCCTCTCTGCAACTTGGTAGAGGCTTTGGCAATCAGAATTACTAGAGTTCGACATGTAGCCTAGGTATGCGTAGAGATACGGGCCCTCAAAACTAGATTTTGTAGCTTCAATCTTCCTAATCATGCTGTAGAGCCCAATTGCATCGAGTCTATCGACCGACTCCCTGTACCCTCGTTCCAGCATCATAGCTCTTTGTACAATATCATCGTAGGTCGCTATGATACTCTCTGGAGAAGTGTCCTTAACGAGTACATCTCTATTCCAGTCGGGAGTATTGCTTCGTTCCATGGCTGAATCCGAGCTGGAGCTTGATATTATAAGCCTCACAATATAGTCGCTATATCGAAGCAAGATGTTTTCTCAGTATGTCTTCTGAATTATCAGCTGATATGAATACTGGTACATTATCGAGTCCTGTGGCAATATAGCTGGAGAGAAGCCATGAGCCTGGCGGGAACTCCAAGGTCTTGTCCAGAATGCTCAGGTCTATTTGAAACGAGCTGCTAACCACTGTTCGATCATACGGTCGCGGGAGCGTGCCAACAAAGAATGTGTGCAGTTGCTGCATTATGTTTGTATTAAGATACGCAATCCGCTGGGTGGCGATTGTCCCGCCAAGGCCATATTTTCGTCCCTGACGGAGGAGACGTTCAACTGCAGCACTACATTGGGCTGTTTGACCGCTGGCATTTGAAGGAATGAACTCTTGGGCTTCGTCAAATACAAAGAGCAGATGAGGCTTAATCTCGAAACTCTTCTTTCGATATCTTAATGCCGCACTGGTGACACGGATTACAAGATCCCTGATTGTTTCTGGGTCTGCGATTGAGATACAAATAATCCTCTCTGGCCCGCTCAACATTCGAAGAATATCTTTTACGGTTACCCCCTTGCTAGTTGCTTTCCTTGCTCTGGAAATTGCATCCTTGAGTGAATCCCTTGTAGTGCCCCATGCAAAGAGCTTCGACTTCTCATGTACAGAATACTTCTGCATTGCCTTTGAAGCCGCTTCATGAAACATGTCTACAAAGGTTGGGTCGAGTTCTTCATGGGTTTCCTTATCATATTCCTCCATCCAACCATGGGCCGCACTCATGGCCTCATCTATCGCTTGAACGTAGGTCGGCGAACCGGCGTTATCAGCTCGCAACGAACTCATCTCATCCAAGAGACCCCCATACGTGGGCACTCGGGTCAAGGGCTTATTGTAGAAAGTGACAATGCCCTTGTCGTACAATTCTCGCAGCGCATCATTCGCCTTCGGTTCATCCTCAAAGTCGCGAGGTTTCACGATTGCCCGAGCAAAATTGTCAGCGTTCTTAGGTTCCTCATCTAAAATAATCTTCGTAGGAATGCTGGCGTCCGAGAAAACATCACTCAGAAGAAAGGGATACTCGCAACTTATGTCAAAGATTACAATCTTCGTATCTTCTGCGTGATAGGTCAGTCTCCTGAACAGGTTCGATAAGAGATTGCTCTTGCCGCCCCCTGTGAAGGAGAAGACGCCAAAGTGATATCTCACTAATTTGTGCAAGTCAACATAGATAGGGACCTTCCTGTCAGATTCCATGAACATTCTCAATACCCCTACTCGAGGGTTATCCTTCGGGTCTTCTGCTAGCGGGTCACCATCGAAACCTATCGCCTCTTTTACTCTGGAGTTGTATATCATGTCAACTGTTTCAAGATTAATGACATGGACCTTGTCACCTATCAGCGGATACGAGAATCCCTTCTTGAAGTGGACTTTCCCATCGGCATCAATTACTAAGTCGTAGTTGATTGGGATGGCAGCCATATGGATCATCATCGTGGATTGGTCATCAGTATCCCAATCTGGAACCGTTTGCTCTATGATCTCCATTTGCAGCGGGTAATAATGGCTATCACGAACCCCACCTAAGCCATAGTGTAGGGGCCAAACCTTGCTGACTACCATTACAGTATACCTTTGGATCCCCTCTTTTTTGGCGCGTTCAGATTGACCTCGAAAGTTGCGCACTGCAAGCATCATGCCCTCTTCTAGTTGTGCCATCAGTTCCTTGTTGTATCGTATCTTTATCTTGCACTCATAGCGTGCTGCTGAACCCGCCCACTCCGAGGTGTAATTCGCGGGTATTGACGCAACTCTTGCTAAGACACCGTCAAAAACGCCATCAAAATCCGTGAACAACTTTTCAGGAAATTCTTCTTGTTTCTTCATGTTCTGTCCTCCTTTCTCTAAAAGTGCTCAAATAGAATAGAAATTCTCTAAGGCTTGGGCGGTTAACCAGCCAGTTTGCTGTGCTGCGAACAATTGAGTCGAATTGCTGGTAATAGTATTTTGCAACCTTGTCCGCTACATATAGTGGCTTTAGATGCCCAAATAGCTCTGGAATACTCGAACTAGTCATTGCTCTCATGAGAGTTATAATAAACTGCTGTACACTATTTTCGGCTTCAAGGTAGAGAATTAAATCGACCGGTTCTGGTTCTGCTGGGTCTCCAGTATAGTCATGCTGTAACCGCGTCACTTGATTCTCATTTGTGTCAAATGAAGGATATACGAGCCTATCATAGAGCAATACATTACTTCTCAATTTGGGGTCCGACTTTGCTTGTGATAACTGAAAATAGGACTTCGCGAAGGTCTTCTCAAGAGATATCTGATTCCTTCTTGCTCCTGATACCAAATCTTGTTTTCTATCAAAATGTGGAATGATTGTTTTGAATGCAGTATCATATTCAATGGTAGCCCATGGCACAGGAATCTTATCTCGAGCCTTCAAGGATGTCCATTGAAGAATCATTCTATCAGTATCGGGAACCTGAGAGGCTGCTGGACCAAACCCTCCATCATAGATTTTTGTGTGATTAAGAGTTGGGATGACTTGCCGCTTCAGGTCTCTTGCTGATGTGTCCTTGGCAATACCGAGGAGAAGTATATTGTTCTTGTGACAGTTTTCAACCATAAAATAAATCGACATGAGACTAAGGAATGAGAAGTCTACTGTAGTAAGCCAGTGTGAGTCGATTTTGAACCGGTCTTGCACCGAAATGTCGATTCCTTCTGAAAAAATTTTCTCACCAATTTCTCCTAGTATAGACTCAGTTCGTTCATGTAGGCTCAAGACCCCCGAGCGAACACTGAATTTATCTCCCATGACCTCTAGAACCGGTTCAGTCCCGGCGTAGGCCTTAGTGCCTTTCTTTAGTTCACTATGTAACCGCTTTCTTCGAGCTTCTGTGTCGATACCTAGACGCTTGGCAAGCTGTTCTTCAGTTAGTCCATTATCTTCAATCAACTCATTCATCACACGTGGAAGGATATATTCCCCACGCGGCGGGGGTGTGCCAAGCTTGGGATTGCCAAATAGTCTGCGGGCATAAATCCAATCAGCTGGTGTATACACCTCACCATCAAATGAATTGCCAATAATCGCTGACTCCTTGTCAAGCCTAACTCTTGATGGTGAGGTTTCAGCATAGAATGATGAAACCTCGGAAGAGAGTATTCTATCCAGAAAAAGTATGTCCACCGGATTCTTTCTCGATACTGACTTGTATCCTAGATAGAACTCCGCAAATCCCATCATATAGTCTGCAATAGCCGAGTTGTCAATAATCCAAGCATCAGAATATGATATTGCAGGGTCAACGTAACCTTCTTCATCACGTGGTGTAACCTTCTTGTCAATATCAGGAACCTCACTTATGTAGACCGGTAAAACACTTGAAATCCCAATACCCGACTCCAGATGATTTTCATCATATACTATATCGAATTCACCATCATTCTTGACATCAAGATACCCTCCTGATGAATAGGCTCCAGCAAAAAAGATGATTAGGTCGAAAACGGGATTCTTGCAGACTGTACCGTCAATTCCACGGAAATACAGGCGATTCTTGCCGAAGAACTCGTCTGCGAAATCTGTGTCGAGCTTCTCCTGCGGATATGACCTCATAAAATCGCAGAGAAGGTCATCAAAAGCACCTGAGAGACTATCAAATCTATCTCTATAATCACTCACTTGCTTTTCTGCACCATCGAGCAGCATCTTTCCAGTTCGTTTTAGCCGCTTCCCAATTGGTGAACCATCCTCACTCAAATCTATAACCCATCCACGAGTCAGTAGATTTTAGATTGCATCAATATAATATGAAGGTTGCCTGCGAGAATTTCGCCGTGTTTCCTGGTGATTACGATTTGGGCCTCTTCATTCCGGTGGAGGCATAACAAACATGCTCTCAACACGTTCTATTCCATCGAGTTTCTCAAGTTTCTCAGTCATGAACTTGGAAAGCTCCTGCATGTTTCTGAAGCGGAGTAATGAAACAAAGTTTGCCGGACCCGATGTCCAATATACTAGGGATATTTGCTCATAGGATCTCAGTTTCCAATATAGCTCCTCAGAAAAGCCTGGCTTCGCTGTGATCAAGACAATCACCTGAACCTCATAGCCAAGTTTTCTATGATCAACATCAACTGTGTAACGGTGAATCACTCCGTCCTCTATGAGGGAAGTCATCCTGTTGCGAACTGAGCTTGGGCTGAGTTTCACCTCATCTCCGATGTCCCTCAATGAGCTTCGGGAGTTTTCGCCTAGGATATCTATTATCTTTCTATCCTTTTCATCCACATTGGAATGGTTCATACTGCCTAGCCCCTTTTGGTATGGATTTTCCTTGTCTGTGATAAGTTGACAGGGTCCTTCTGATAACTGTGCAACAATTGGCGCTAATTCTTTACTCTGGTAATGACTCGCTCGCCCATGAGTTCCCAGACTTCAACTTCTTTATTGAGCTCCATCTTGCTCGCAATTTCCGGGTCTGCTGGCTTCTTGATATCATAGGTCTCGTAGGTTTCTGTGTCCATCAGAGTATACCGTTCTCCCATCTCCGCAATTACTGTAGCGGAACGTTTGTCGATAATGGGAACATCGACCATGCGGTCTGCAGGCATTATCACGTTTCTTTTTCGGTTATCAAAGAAACCAATTGCAGTAATATTTGCCTTGGCGGACCCATGTTTCCCTGGCTTAGACTTCTCAATACTTGTCACTTTGCATGGTTCGCCATCAATCACGACATAGCTTCCGGGTTTCAAAGATTTTGCAGATGTTTTCTTAATGCTCAATGTTGGTCACCCTAATGTCTGTTTTATTGCAGACCTATTCAGAACCAACGTCTTGAACCTCCCAATTATACTTTTTCTTTCCCCAGTATTGTCAATTTTGGCATATTAGTGATTTCTCGATTAGATGTCTTTTCATTAGTTACCGTTTACATGTGGGCCTTCACATTCGGGCGTTTGCACGCGGGTCTGATTTCACTTAAGCCCACTCCGCAAGAGTAAAAGGCTACTTAGAACAAGTCATCGATATCGGACGTGGCGAAAAGATGATTGAGGAGAATCCACAGATTCTTTCAGATAAGAAATCAGTTGGGCTTGTCTGCAAGCCAGGACGGCCTGAAGCTGAGAAGACTGCTTCGGTATTAGCCGATCTGCTTCTGTCGAAAGATATCAATGTTCAAGTGGATGAGGGCTCTTGTCATGCAACTCATGGCAGACTGGATCCAGTGAAAATCTCAAAGATGGATGTGGATTTTGTCATTACTATTGGGGGTGATGGCACAATTCTCTATACTCTATCACGGCTTCCTGATCGAGAAATTCCCCTGTTTTGCGTAAATAGGGGGACTGTTGGCTTTATGACTGAAGCAAGTACCACTAACGCAGTGAATGTCCTGAAGCAGGTCTTAGAGAATAAAGCAGTAATTGAGAGTAGCATCAATCTTGCTGCCGGGGTGGGGGACAGAACCTTTGAAGAGGCACTCAATGAAGTTTACGTGGTATCGCGAATCCCAGGCCGTCTTCTAACCTTTCAGGTCACATTAGACGGAACACGAGTTGATTATGGTCGAGCTGACGGAGCGATGCTTGCCACCCCCAACGGATCTACAGCATATGCCTTGGCCGCGGGTGGCTCCATCCTTACACCAAATGTTCATGGTTTGATATTCGTTCCAGTTTGCCCCCCAAGATTTGAACTGAAGTCGTTAGTTATTCCAGATACTAGTACTCTGGAACTGGAACTCGTCAAGAAGGGCGCGCCTGGTCTTGCTGTAATAGACGGTCAAATACGCTATGAAGTCGACGAGTTCGAGAAAGTGTGGATTCGCAAATCCGACACCGTTACGCGATTCATAAGGTTAGAGGATAATTACTATGACCGACTCAACACTAGACTTGTGCCGCGCACACGATAGGTGACTGGGATAATGCGAGAGTATGTATTGGACACTGGTGTATTATTGTCTACTTGGACCCAGAAAATCCGTGAGAGCGACCTTTTTACAACTCCCTCGGTCATTGACGAAGTGGAAAACAGACCCAGCAAGACTAGAATTGACACTTTGATTTCTGTTGGTCGCCTATTTGTTCAAGAGCCGTCTGAGGAACAAATGAAAAAGGCAGAGAAAGCAGCCATGCAATATGGCGACGCACCTACTTTATCGCCCACTGATATAGGAATAATTGCTCTTGCTCTTGAGAAGGCAACAACAAGCGATGATATTGTCCTTGTTTCTACTGATTTAGCTGTGCTGAATACCGCTAGTCATCTGGGGCTAGAAGTCCTAGACCCATCTGGGCGAATGAAAAGACGCATCAAATGGACATACCATTGCCCTGCATGTGGGCATACGAGCAAGACCGTAGATGAAGGCAAGATGTGCCCTGTTTGTGGCACAGAAATGCGGCGACGCGCCGTGAAGAAGGAACATATCCCCTGATACACTGAATTTTCGCTATTTGGCGCGTATTACTTCAGTAATACACTAGATTATTTGAAAGCTTATTAGTCTGATTCATGACGAGGAGATTTCATGAGATATAGAGGCGAACCTACGATAAACCGCGAGATTGATGACATAAAAGCGCAAATTCAGCGTGAACTTGACACTGTCAGAGATCTTATGGATACTACCCAATATCGTAATAGTCCGCCTGGTTGGACAATGCCCTATCATTTACACCGCCTGAGACGAGCATTAAGAATCCACTATCTCGCCCTGAAAATAAGAGAGACCACCCCTGTTCCCGAATCAATCCGGGAGCTCTCATGGGATCTTGACCCCAGTGCGGAATTTTACTAGTCACTCGCCGATCAGCACTAGTTGAACTGTTCTAGCTCGGGGCCTATTGTCAAAATCAACAAATGTTACTTGTTGCCAAGTTCCCAGAGTTAGCTCACCATTTACGAAGGGGATTGTGAGACTGGGTCCAACTACGGAGGCCCTGACATGAGAGTGCCCATTGCCATCCCTCCATCTAAGATGGTGTTCGTAAACTGCATCTTTCGGACCAATTCTCTCCATGGCATCAGGGAAGTCCTTCAGAAGCCCTTTCTCATACTCAATGGTGATAATGGATGCGGTCGATCCGGGCACAAAAACAGTGCAAATACCCGTATTCATCTCACTCTGTGTTACAACATTCTGAACCCGTTCGGTAATGTCTATCATGTCACAATGACCATTCGTTTCAAACTCTAAGGTATCTGTAAAAGTGCCCACTAGTATCATCTCTTCTAATGCTATGTTATCTGTGCTTGAGATAGCTCTTGATGGTTTAAGCTTGCTCTTCCTACTTGTAAAGCCAGTGAGTCGAGTCTCTGGGAGCCTCATCCTCGGATTCTTCTGGTGGTTCGACGGATTCAATAAGCGACCTCAATGACTCTCTTTTCCCAATGAGCTCGTCTTCCTGTTCTTGAAATGCTAATAGTGCACCAATTTTATCGGATTTATTAACTGCCCGAATGACATTCACCATGGAGGAGTAGTAGAGGTCGCGTTCATCTATTGCAATGTCATTCATTTGTTCTACAATGCCATCCAGCTTCGATCTCTCCTGGGGCTTTTGCATATACACCGTGAAGAAAATTGTGTACAAGTCCTCAAAGGCTTCTTTGAGTTCTCCTGTATCCTGAAATCCCTCTACCGATTGCTTCAGAAGCTCAATCGCTCTGTCAACCATATCTGGATTGTGAGTATTCAGGGCTTCTTCTGCTGCAGTTCTCTTCCAAATTGTTGACAATTGCTTCAAACCCACATCTGCAAAGTATTTCGCAGCATCTTCAGCTCGTTTGCTCGCAAGGATATGAAACTCCTTCTCTCTTTCCTTATCTCCAAGGCGTCCAGCGCATTCCGCGGCCCTCCCAAAGAATTTCGAAGCATCCTCTGGTTCCTCTGAATCAGTGGCAGTTTGAGCCAAGTTGCGGTATATCTCCATTGCTTGTTTCAGGCTGCTTTGAGCTTTCTCTTCATCCCCGTACTCATAGAGAACCTTTGATGCTTCCTCCAGCGAAAGGCCTTGCCTCTCGACATCGCCTCTTTCTTCTTCTCTTTTTGCTTGGTTGAGATAGTACTGGGCAACTTCTGTATAGATTTCATCAGCTTCTCTCTCTCTACCCCATTTTCTTAGACCCATCGCCCGATATCTAAGATTCGTTTTTTCAGAATCGATATCTCCCTCTTCAGCTGCATTCTTAGCCAATTCAGCAAAGAGCTCACTGGCTCGCTTGTATGCCCATTTTGCTTTCATAACACGACCAAGTTCAGAGAACATATCTCCAGCCTTTACCAGAAGCGGAGCGAGAACTTGCGGTTTTCCTTCCATCTTCATATACGCTTCTGCCGCTTGGGCCATAGCCTGCTTTGTAGCACTGGTCAATCGCTCAAAATCGTAAGCTTCCTGTGCCGCATCATAGATATTCCCTGCTTTCTCATGCAATTCGCCCTTCTCATAATATTCTCCCGCCTCCATCATTAAACGTGCTGCCTCAACATTATCTCCCTGATTCTGAATGATCTGTGCTGCCTCAGCCAAAGCATTTCCTGCTGCCAAATAGTTCTTCGAATCTTTTGCTTGGTCTGCCCAACGGATTGCAACTCTTATCGCTCTTTCATGGATTCTTAATCCTAATTCGCGGTCTCCTGCAGAATAGTAAAGACGTCCAACTTTTTTGAGTGTGTTAACAGCTTCCTCAAACTCCTTTCTCTCTTCGAATATATCTGCAAGATTCTCAAGTGCGTCCGCGGCCTTGCAGGTTAGGCGATCTCTTTCTTGTTCCGATGCTGCAAAATCTAAGGCTCTGAAGTAACCATCTGCTGCTCTTTCATACATTTCTGCTTTCTCTGCTATTTTGGAGCCCCTCTCATTTAGGCGCACAATGTCCTTGTATACCCCTTCGTCAGACAATCGCACATACATAAGAGTAGCATTCTCAATCGCTCTGAGAGCAACTTCTGTCTTGTCGAGTTGATACCCTAGGATGGCAACTTTCTCATACAGATTTGCAGCTTTGGAATGCAACCCTTGTAATGCAAAACTATCTGCGATTTGTGATAGGAGAATCTGAGCAACATCATTCTTTCCCTTCTTGAGCGCCTCCATTGCTTTTGCAAGTTTTTCCTTGTCGGAAGCCACCGTTATCACCATATCGAAGAATGCCTGAGGTTGTTAGATGTTTCTTCTAGTATCCAACTACATATGGCTTGTCATAAAGTGATTTGTGATACACTTATCCACTTAACAAAAGGATAATATGTGGGAGTACCGGAAGTAAAGTAAGGGAGTTGCATTGAGCAACAAAGATGCCTTGCATGTGGGTCTTATCGGAACTGGAAACATCGGGAAGATCCATCTGATAAGTTTCGCATCATTGCAGAAAGCAGGTCTTCTGGATATAGATATTGCAGCAGTATGCGACACTGATCAAGAATCACTCAATCGGGCAGCTGAGCTTTTTGATATAAAAACAACATATGTAGACTACGATGAGCTGATAGAAAGCCCTGATGTTGATATCATCTACGTTTGTACACCTACTAATCTGCATAGTGACATGGTCAAAGAAGCGGCGAAGAATCATAAGGCGGTTTTCTGTGAGAAACCCTTGGCTCGATCATCTCCCCAAGCACAGGTCATGATGGCCGCCACAAGGGATGCTGGAGTAGCTGCCGGCGTAGGTCTGGTACTACGTTATGACCAATTCCTCCTATATGCTAAGAAACTGGTCGACGAGCATGATTTTGGAACCCCCATGCTTGCACATATCAGAGATGACCAGAGATTTCCTGTTGATTATATCTATTATAGCCACTGGCGCGCCAACAAGACAATCGCAGGGGGCGGGACATTGATCGAACATAGCATCCATGATATCGACACTCTAAATTGGTTTCTTGGAGACATTGAGAGTGTGTATGCTAAAACCAATCACTTCGCTGGTCGAGATGTTGAGGACCATGCATCTGTAATAATCAACCACACAACTGGCGCAGCCAGTACCTTGGACTCTGTTTGGCATTGGGTCGAGCGACCAAACGAACGGTATCTGGAGTTCTTTTTTGAGAAGGGCTATATCGGCATTAGTTTGGAATCAGATAAACGCTATCTGGAATACCATTTACAGGGAGATGCCCCAGTAAAAGTGTGGAGCGAAACCGCCAATTCGGCACTTCTCGACAAACTAGGTCTTGAATGTAAAGATGTCCGCCCTGCTGCCATAGAAGCGCTTACTTCTGTTGGATCAGAAAGATATACTGCATTGGATTATGCATTCCTAAGGGCTGTCAAGGAAAATAAATCGCCTACGCCAGATTTCGGTGACGCAGTTGCAGCACACAATATTGTGGATGCAGCCTATGAATCAACCGACAAGAACCGATGCATTGCCCTTCTCTAGTTCTTCTTTGAACATGCTTAAGTAGTCACGTGGTCGATAAAACTCGATTCTGAAATGCAGGAGATTTCGTCTAACGAGGTTGATGTATCTTCATATGATTTCATCATCGCTGGTGCAGGTGCAGGTGGGCTTTTGACTGCCTTAGGTCTCTCAGCATTGAATAAGCGAGTCCTCGTTATAGACGAGGCTGACCGTCTGGGCGGTGTATGGCATGGATATGAAACGGATGGGTATCGGGTAGATAATGGTCTTCATATGATTACGCGTGTAAAGCGAGGTGCTTTTGCAGAATTCATGAGAGAAAACCTTGACCCCCCTCCAGAGTTCGTTCTCCATGATGGATGGTATTTCCGAGTCAACGATAAAGTTGGCACAATACCAACCAGCATTGGTGAAACTCTCCGTTGGCCGCTGACAGGTCTGAGGGGAAGATTAGGCCTTGCAAGGATTGGTGCAAAAATCAAGACCATGAAGCTAGCTGAGATGAAGGAATACAAGGATATCACCTTTCACGAATTTATGGAATCTCAAGATGCTACAAATCAAGTCATGCTGGACGTTATGCAGAGCGCTATCTATATGGCTGCAGGCGTTCCAATCACTGAGGCGTCAGCTTATGAAGCCCTACGCACATTGAAAGACACGGATAGGGAAACTTCGAAGGTAGAATCCGCAAAGAGGCTGCTGTTTGGTTCTGACGAATACGACGAAGGATATGTTATCGGGGGCATGAACAATCTGGTTGAACGAGTCAAAGATGCCATTTCCGGGGACTATGTCTTGAACTCCAGAGTAGACAAGATTTCAGAAACTCCAGATGGAACATTATCTCTTACCGTTGATAAACAAGAAATCAGACACACTCGAATCATCAGCAACATTCCCCTATGGTCTATGTCAAGCATCATTGAATCCGACCGGGGTGAAGTCAAGGAATTCTTTAACAACTATGACTCGATGCAAATCACGGAAGGTGTCACGCTTTGGCTTGGACTTGAAAAGGTCGTCATCGGTGATAGAAAGTCTCGAGTCTTGGTGTATCCCGAGCCGAACCGCTGGATAATCTCCTTATCAAGTTTTGACCCCACCTGCGCTCCTGAGGGCAAGGAGCTCATTGGTCTTGCGATGATGCGTGATGAATCCATCTCCTTAGAAGAACAGGTCGAACAAATGAAGGGTAACGGAATAGATACCTACTACCCAGAAATTCTTGAGAACATAGAAATGGAGCATCTTCAGACATCATATGCAACCCGAGCAGCTCTCGTTCCCGGTCAGACCGATTTAGACCGCCCAGGCCCTAGAACGCCCTTGAGAGGACTCTACATCGTGGGGACTGATACTGCTGGTTCAGGAGTGGGCCTTCAACAAGCCGCTAACTCTGCTCAAGGGGTAATCGAAGCACTTCACGAAGATGATTTCGCATAGTAACTATATGGACAGATATGTTTCAAAATGATAGGACGGGCTCTCGCTAGTGAGAAATGGAGATTCCGTTTTTTTTTTTACCTGAAGATATACGTCCCACATCTCATCTTTTCAGATATCAAAAATCGTGGCGATAACGAAACAGTTTTGTTATACCGTTGTCCGCCTCTCCTTGTCTATTAGGCAGTCCTCATAGAGGAGTCTTCTGAAATGAAAATGATTGAGATTAGAATTCACGGCCGCGGAGGTCAGGGTGGTGTAACCTTCGCCGAACTACTGGCAAAGGCTGCATACGAGGATGGCTATAAGGGTGTACAAGCGTTTCCATATTTCGGTGCTGAACGACGTGGGGCTCCCGTCAAAGCCTTCACACGAATAGCTGACAAGGAGATCAACGTTCGAAGCCAGATATACGAACCTGACGTAGTTGCAGTTCTTGACCCCACTATCATCGAACTTGCAGATGTCACTGAAGGGCTGAAAGAAGATGGGAAAATCATCATCAACAGTCCAAAAAAGGCGTCTGAGTTTGATTTTGATGTGGGACATGTCTACACATATGATGGGACTGGAATCGCACTGAAACACGGTCTTTTGGTTTCAGGACTTCCCGTCGTCAATACCACGATGCTGGGCGCTTTTGCAAAGGCAACTGGCTTGGTTAAGTTAGAAACAGTAAAAGAAGTGATCAAGAAGAACTGGCCTGAAAAAGTAGGTAAAAAGAATGCTGCGGGAGCGGAAGAGGCCTATAAGTCCTGCAGTGACTAGGGTGAAACCAAGTACAGGTTTCAATCCCTAGCTTACTGCTTCACGGGACAGTCTAAGCGTATATTCTCTCATATCCTGAGGGGACACCTGGTTGCTGGCCTTGACGCATTCCGTCGACCTGTTTTGCCATGTCCCGCATCTTTTCTCGGATTTTGTCCGCACTTTCTTGTAGCTCGGAAACATCAACTTCTACATCATATAGCTTAGTCAAAGCTTGGAGAAGTTTCACTGCTCCCTCCGGATCAGGAATCATGGTGAGAGCAGGCGTCAGGAGGGCAAATCCAACCATATCCCTACACAGTGTTTCAGATAGAATCGACCCTGCTATTCCAGTAATAATCCCCTTTTGCAGTATTTCCATTTCCTCTTGCTCTTCTAAATCAGCGATTTTCTCCTCTTCTGCAGCATACAGGACTTTCCTCTCAGAAGGCATTCCCTGTACAGGAATACCATCAAGAACGACTGTTTCTTTAACTCCCAGTTCTGCTGCCCAATCCAGCAACGCAGAACTGACTTGATACATACCCTGTTCTGCTACCGGCAACTCTGTTGTCACCAAAAGGAGTTTCTTATCCTTGCTTGCATATACGCGAAACGGATGTCTAAGTCTACCATCCATGAATACTGCTGCTGAGGGCATGTATTTGGACCGAACATGCGCAATCTCCTCCATCTCTGACTGTTCAATTATGGTATTGGCGGCAATCGTACCAACCACTCCCGCTGAGGGGAAACCGCAAATAAGCAGAGGTTCGTCCATCTCAATTTCTCTTGTTTGAACTACTTGTGCGTCTGGAGAACCCAGTATCTTTGCAGCACATTTTTTCATTTCCTCGTTCATATAGTGCATCTCCTTCTTCCCGTATGAATAATTGCGTTATTAAATATCATTTAGGGATGTTTGGCAGATATATTCGGCTGTTTTTATGTTCACCCAGTCTGTTTCATCTGAAGAAATCGCACTCCAGAGATACAAAATGAGCTTGTCAAGACGATTCCTTTTTCTTAGGAGAGGTACATGATTAGTTAGGGGCTATACCCCAGGTTTGCAAAGATATGAAATTCCGCACAGAAAATATCACGCCACCTCCGATCGTGAAGCTGGCTGAGGCTGCAAAGAAATATGCTGGCTCACAAGATTTCATCGATCTTGGACAGGGACTACCTGGGCACATCCCACCCAAATCAATACTGACCTCCTTGGGCGAGAAGATACTGCACCCTGTAACCCATCAATATACGCCTGACCAAGGTCACTTGGAATTGCGAGAGGAATTAGCACTATATCTGCGAAAACATTCCAATTTTGATGTTGATCCTCAGACAGAGATTACAATCACCGCAGGCGGGAATAACGCCTTTTCTGGTGCTATGCTTACCTTGCTTGAGCCTGGGGAGAACGTACTGGTTCCTGAGCCATTCTATTTCAATCAAGTAATGGCCATTCAGCTAGCTGGCGGTGATGCAAAGGCAGTTGAAGTTGATGAGAAGTTTCAACCCAATCCTGATTCAATCCGCAAAGCGATAGATGACAACACAAAGGCGGTCCTGCTGGTTTCACCAAACAATCCAACTGGTGCGGTTTATAAGCAAAAAGTGGTCGACGAAATAGTTGACATATGCCTGGAGAATGAACTGTTTCTAATATCGGACGAAGCATATGCTCGCTTGGTGTTTGAAGGAGCCACTCATTACAGTCCAAGAAGAAGACGGGATGCCGAGGACTATGTTGTTGTATTGGGAAGCTTTTCGAAGGACTTTGGGATTAGTGGATGGAGAGTTGGCTACATTGTCGGTTCTCAAACTTTCATGAAGGAGTTTCTCAAAGTTCAAGATACCGTGACCATTTGCGCACCGACCGCAAGTCAAATGCTTGCGTTAGAGATCTTGAAAGAGGGAGCTGAGTTTGTAGATGATGAACTGAATCGACTGGGAAAACTAAGAGAGCTAGTCTACATCCGGACCCAAGAAATCGATAAATTCGAAATCATTCGAACGAAAGGCACCTTCTATCTTTTTCCACGTGTAAGAGGCTGTGAAGATTCGAGAAATCTAGTGATTGACATGCTTGATGAAATCAAGATTCTTACGTTACCAGGAAGAGTCTTCGGGCCTGCAGGTGAAGGGCATATTCGAATATCGGTTGGCCCCCTCACTCCTGAAGCCGTAGATGAATCGTTTGACAGGATGGCCAAGTATTTCTCGTAACCTACATGTCAAAGTACGTATTCCATTCCCAATCAGTCACACTATGAGAAATGAAATCATTCCATTCACCAAGCTTGATGTCAATGTATGTATCGATGATTTCTTTTCCGAGCGCCTCGCTGATGAGCCTGTCCCTTTTCAGATGCTCAAGTGCTTCTTTCAGCGTAACTGGAAGCGATTTGATTCCCATTTCATCCCTCTGAGAGTCAGCCATATGGAACACATCGCCTTCAACTGGTTGGATTGGTTTCATTTCTTCTCTCACTCCTTCCATCCCCGCAGCAATAATAGATGCAAAAACTAAGTATGGATTTGATGTTGGGTCAGGAGACCGAAATTCAATGGCTGCCTTGCTTGATTTCTGAAACAGAGGCACACGTATGAGAGTTGTTCTATTCTGCATCCCCCAGGAAATGTACACAGGTGCTTCCTGATGGGGTTCCAATCGCTTGTAAGAATTAATGGTCGGATTGGCAATTGCTGTGATTGCCGGTGCATGCTTCATCAATCCTGCCAAGAAGCTCTTTGCAGTATCAGAAAGGGAATCATTCTCCTTGTCACCGAATAGATTCTCTCCTTTCTCCCAGAGCTGGAGGTGGCAATGAAGACCAGTTCCTGCCTGGTCCGAAAATGGCTTGGGCATGAAGGTAACATCTATTCCATTCTTCGCAGCTATTGCTCTGGCGACATTCTTGAACAGCAGAATATTGTCTGATGCACGAAGGACCTCTTCGTATGCCAGTTCTACTTCTTGCTGTGCTATTCCAACCTCGTGGTGGATGACATGAACGCCTACACCCGTACTTCGAACTGCACTGGCAATATCTAAGAGGATAGTCTGACTTGAATTCATGGGAAAGGTTGCGGCATACTGTGCAAAATCAAAGGGCTCTCCATCCATGGAGGTGAAGTAGAATTCAGGTTCGACCTTTGTCTTCAGCATCATCTCTGGAGCAAGATACTGTTCACAGACACGGTGAAGAACACCTCTTGTATCCTTTGGATAGAACTCCTTCTTATCGGCAAACGCCTTGTCACGTACAAAACACATGACAGCTGCTGTCCGATGATGCGAGTATGGTAGTTCCACCAGAGAATTGGGGTCTGGATCCAGTCTGAGGTCGGATGATTCTACTCTCGATAGACCTAGAATGGAGCTACCATCAACGCTTGTCCCTTCAAGAAGCTCCGGGTTCTTCTTCAGCTCCTCGAGGCTATCGACAGGCTCGCAGGGAACCACCATTCCTCTTAGTTGACCAAGGATGTCCGCTAGTCGATACTCAATGTACTCAATTTTTCCAGCCATTTGCACTTAACCCCTGATTAAAGGCATCGTCATGCAAATAAATATGCACTAAAAAATGTGTTCTAAGCTCAAGAATAACCCCAAAGCTCCTCATACCATGCCTTGGCTTCATCACCTAATTCTAACCTAATTGACCCAGTAGCCACACTGACATCTTCCTTCTCTTTGATCTCGAAATTCATGGCTGAGATTCGTATGGCCTTCTTTTCGAGATGCACATTATTGATGTTGCGAGCATGGAGGCGAGCGACCCGTTTCCCGTCGTCCATCACTAGCATCATGTCCTCGTATGTGACATCACATTTCATTTTGAATTTTGAATGACCGAAGTCACCCATATGTATGCTGAGATTAGAAAACTCGGCTTTGACGTTTTCTGCCTTCATCTTGAATCAAGAAATAAGATGTCTTCATCCCTTTTGAATCTCTTCTTAGACGTAGTAAGCTAGCTGGGATGAATTTCATTCACGCAAAGAGCCAAAACCATTGGGGTATTTGTGGAAGCAATGATTTCAGGACTGCATATTGGCACTAGTGGTTGGTCTTACAAAGACTCTACTGGATGGAAGGAGATATTCTATCATTCGATGTCTTCCTTGCTGCAACAGTATCTTACTTACTTCGATACTGCGGAGATCAACTCAACTTTCTATGCGCTCCCAAAGAGAGGGTTCATTCAGCACCTGAAAACGAGTGTAGATGAAACGAAGTTTTTCACAGCAAAGCTACCTAAGAAGGTCACGCACGATAATCGACTTGATATCTCTGGCGATGGCGGGCAAGTACTTCACGAATACTTCACACTACTCCGCCCTATTGTTGATCGTCTTGCTGCATTACTGATTCAATTGCCTCCCTGGCACATCGATAAAATGGCTGATTTGGAAACATTTCTCTCAGAATTGGATGCCTCCTTTAGATATGCAATTGAGTTTAGGCATGAGAGTTGGTTATGTCCAGGAACTTGGCAACTCCTAGAACAATATGACATTGCTCACGTCATTGTTGACGAACCACGTCTGGCGGTCAACATGCGTACAACAACGGATTTTGCGTATGTTCGTTGGCATGGTCACGGCACCAATCCATGGTACAAGTACAAATACTCGATGGATGAACTGGAGGAGTGGAAACCGAGGTTAGAGAAGCTCAAGGACAACAACGATACCGTGTTGGGATACTTCAACAACCATTTCTTTGGATACGCTCCGTTAAATGCTCTGCAAATGCTGGAGATGTTGGATGTTATTGAGCCTCGTCAGAAGAAAAAGCTAGAATCAATGCAAGCAAAGCTCGCTATCGAGCAGACCTCGTTAGACCAGTTCTAGAAGCCACGTAGTGCTTTTTGCTTTCATTACTCAATTAATAAGGATATACGTAAAATCACCATGGAGGGTATGTATTTATGATTCATACACTAGATTGAGTTGGATTATCCTGCACTTCAGTTTGTTAATATTGCTCAGTTCCTCCTCTCTTGCTTTCTATCATTCTAGCAGCATTGGTGGAGATTGCTGCACCATGGATTTTGCGGCATAGGTCGATATAGCGATTAGTTGAATTTGTGCCATCTCGAAAGCCTAATAAGCGCTTTGTCGAGTCGATGGTTCTGGATAGGAGCCAACGAAAAAATGAGCTTCGACATAACACCTGAACCTGTTGTACGAGCACCCAAAGACAAACGGCCGCGTATTGGACGTGGATTCAGTCAGAAGGAGATTGAAGCAGCTGATCTCACTATCCCTGAGACCAGAGATATGGGGCTCATTGTTGACCTCAGACGGAGAACGCTCCATGAAGAGAACGTTGAAGCTCTGAAGAACTATGTTGCAGAGATTGATGACATTATCGAGGCGATGTCCCTTGAAGAGCCTGCAACCAATGTTGCCACAGCAATTGAGGAGCTGTCATCAATTCGTGGCGTAAGCAAAGCAAATGCTGAAGCACTTGCTGGTGCAGGAATCCTGACCATCTCTGACTTGGCTTATTGCGATATTGAGAAGACAACTAACAAGACTGGAATTGATGAGGACAAAATCACCTCAATGGTGAAAGCAGCTCTTAAGAAGGTCTAAACTTATTGCTGAATACGTCCCAATAGGGGCGATTCTAGTGGTATATACAAATCTCATATCAATTCTGAAAAAGGAAACAGAGTGTCCACAAGTCACCGTTTTGCCTGACTTCTTTCTAGACCACTTTGTGATTGTGGAAGATTTGGAGGATCTCCTTGACAGTATCCGGAGAATAGCTAAACAGGGCGGTGGCAACATTCTTGGTAATACACAATTCGTCCGGAAGGGTGGTAATGCCATTAACACATCATCAGCCCTTCTTAGATTAGCTGTTCCAGCTGTTCCAATAATCACAACTGATGCATATGGGTATCGCCTACTCGAAAGCCTTGTTGAATCCTCTATGGACTTATCCCACATTCATACAGACGGTTCTTTGTCAGCCACAGTTTCATTGGAGGGCAACTATGAAGGACGAAGGGCCAATGTTATGATGAGTGACAGTGGCTCTGCAAAGCAATTCAGGTTTGAAGATTTGACTGAAAGCGACTTAGAATCAATCAAAGAATCAAAGATGGTGGTTCTGGTTAATCTAAATCACAACCTTGCGGCAATGGAATTAACAGAGAATCTGTTTGAATTTGTTCGATCTGAAAGCGATGCGATTACATATCTCGATATTGGTGATCCCTCAAATCGCCCTGATATGGTTGCGGACCTCGTTGACAGAATATTTCCCTCAAACTTGATTGATGTATTGGGCGTAAATGAAAATGAGGCTGCATGGCTTTTTCGTGCTCTGAGCGGGGCCTCCAGTGATTGGCAAGAGATTGTAGAAACGCCTGAAAGATGGCTCGAATCCGCTCAAATATTATCGAAGCATATAAACTGTCAAATCGATCTTCACACGCCTTTCTTTTCATCTTCTATTCAAAACTCAGAGACTGTTTCCTTCCCCAGTTTCAATGTAACCGAGAGAACATTATGTGGGGCTGGTGATGCTTGGAATGCTGGCAATATATTTGGACTCTTGAATAATCTCGATTCTCTTGACCGATTAGCTCTAGCAAATGCTGTTGCAGCACTTTATGTTTCGTCTAAAGATGCAACACATCCATCACTGAACCAGCTAATTTCGTTTTTAGAGTCCAATCCTGACGTTTCAATTCATGGCACAAAGTTACTTAAATCTGCCAGAGGATAATAAGACGCGTCAGAACTTACAGGTTAGGGAAGCATTAATGGAACTAGAGCGAGTATTAACGAAACTCCGATTTGATCAGTCGGTTAATGGCTATGCTCTTTTCACCAACGATGGAACTCCCTTCCTCTCTTTCTCTCTACCTGATGAAATTCTCCCTACAATTAAGGAAACTCTGGAAATTCATGCAGAATCCCTGAAACTGATGAACATCATGAGCGGTGCAGGAACAGTTGTTCTAGCGCGGGTTGACAACTATTGGGTTCTGGGGGTCCTTTTCGATGCTGAAGAGTCCTTAGGGATGGCATTGCAGAAGACACGAAACGTAATGGAGTTGTTAGGTGAAGTTGATTTGCCTTCTCCTCCCAGTTCAGTATATGTGCCGGATCCAGATGTTTCAGACGAAGAAGTTACGGAAGTCGTCCAAATAGAAGCAATCACGGCACAGGAATCGCCTGTTGTCGAAACCCCGCGGCAATCATTTTCCCCTGATGAAGTGGAAATGCGACATGGCTGCATAATTCACCGAGACGAAAACTACAGTCAATCAATGGCAACAAACACCCCTGTAAATACAGAGCTCACAGCCGAATTTGGAAACACAGCTCTTGATATTCTTATGATGGTTGATGAACGTCGAACCGCCTTCAAGATTGCTGAAGCCGTGGCACGGCAAGTTGAAAAAGTAATGGATGTTCTTCGCTGGTGCGTTTCACGGAAGATTATTTCGGCCGAATGTCCTGAGGAACAAGCTTTAGAAAAGAAGGAACTTGTCGAAGTTCCTATTTTTGAGGGAGAAATCAACAAGATAAAGAAGGAACATCGTGATGTTATCGAAAAATGTGATGGCACTCACACCTTACAAGAAATTGCACAGTTGTTGAATATTCCATATTTTCAGGCTCTACAGAGTGTAGTTCCATATAGAGGGAAAGCAGTGAAGTTCGTGCGTAAATCAAGAATATAAAATGAAGGTAATACTATGGGTATCAAAGGAAAACTCGCTTGGGCTCTCAAAATTGACAAAGTATCAAAAACACTATTTCAAGCTACTTATCGAGAGCTGCAGAATATGCTGATGACAACAAGTGAGAGTGTGGACGAGATAAACAGGAAAATGAAGGATGTTGGATTCAAGGTGGGTGAAACTCTCTTGATGGACTACGCTGATAGAATCAAAGATCATGCGGCTAGTTTTGCAGAATTCTCCAACACGCTTCAGTTGGCTTACAAAGTTAATTCTGGACAAGACTTCACGGGCGTTTGGATCAGTGATGACGAGAGGACTATCAAGTTTACAGATGCCAATTGTCCAATATGTGAAGGTGTTCAGATTACTGATATGCCAGGGCTACAATACTGCAATCTAGTCAGTGGAGTATTCGATGCAGTCATGAAATTGCGCGGCTTTAATGCTGACTCATTTCAGGAGTCCTGTAAAGCATTGGGTGACGATGTTTGCACATGGACCCTAAGAAAATTGGATTAGAGTATCCAGATAGAAATCGCTCTTGAATATGCTTAAAACACTACATTCGAATTGTAATATCAGTTTGATATGGAGGACATAGATTGGGTCAAGGAATCGGCACACTGGCAGGATTGGTGGTTGCTTTTGCTTTGACTTTCGTTATTTTAACCATCGGTATTGCTATTCCGCCAGAAGTAATTGATCCCACAATCATAAGCGACTTCTTGGATAGAAGTGACCTCGAACTCAAACTGGTTATTATCTCCACAGTTCTTTATCCAACAACACTGAGTGGTGTAAACATCGGGATGTACATTGGATACGGAGCAACAGGCAGCCAAGTTCTAACGTTCTTGGTTTGGGGGACTGGTGGCCTTATTGCTGGTCTTCTTTCCCGTGACATTGTTCAGGGTATATTTGCTGCTCTATTTGCGGTGATTATTGGGGCTTTTCTGAGTTGGCTGTTGATTTTTTTGGTGCAAACCACTGACTACGCCGCAATAATCGGCGGTCAATCAATGCTGATATTGCAAGTTGTGCTAGAGGGTGCTCTTTATCCAGCAATTGCCAGTGTTGTGGGTGGCCTTTTGGGCGGTGGAATCTCACGACCCAGATAATTCACCCGATTTTTCTTCTGTCTGCCCTCGAAGCTGTCGGCCACACTCTACACAAATAAGAGGATTTGACTTGTAGATTGCCCCGCACTCACAGACTGTTTCTATCTTTTCAGGTACCGGTTCCGGTCCTTTTCTCAGCCACCGCTTCTTTGCATTGAAGACCAAAAATGAGAATGGAACTGAGATTAGAGAAGCAATGATTGTTTTCGCATAGAGAATGGCTAGGAGCAGGTTTCGATCGTTTTGGACCCAAAAACCGGGATTTACTGATAATGTGGATGAGAGAGCGAACGTTGCTATTATTCCGCCCATCCAAACCGCGGTTCTAAGCAAGTTCCATTCGCTAACCCCGAACGGTGCAACTATTAGACCGACTAGTCCCCACAATACTATGAGTTCCAATATGGAATTGAGCGAAATAATGCTCTCTAGAGACCCCGAGAGTATGACTGAGCCTGTGAGCAGGAAGCCTACCAGCTCTACATTCTCAGGATAGGCGATTGATGTGTTGTCTATCAAGAAATAAGCCAATGCCATAGCCAAAATTGACCCGACAAAACCTCCTGCAAAATTTCGCATTTTCTCTGACCTCTACCAGCTGGTAGTTATGAGAATGCCTCTTAATGTTGTTGCCATCGCCACTACGACCACTGAAATGTATCTTCTTCCTCATTCTCACGATAATCATGCAATCGCTCGTCATGGACCTGTGATTCATTACCGCAACCCTTTTCACTATACTCGGGAAGGAAGAATCGGAAGCGCAGCTTTAGACCACAACCAGAGGATTCGAGGAATACAATCATGTCCACCGATTTAGAAAGAGCACTCTCAAAACTCCGATTTGATGACCAAGTGCTGGGATACTCATTGATGACAAGCGGAGGTCGACCCTTCGTTAGTTTTTCATTCCCCGACGAGCTCTTTCCAAGAGTCAAAGATAGCATCTCGCTATACAAGTCTGATTTAAGACTCATGACTATTGATACCGAGAAAGGCCTCGTTGTATTATCCCCTGTAGATGAGCACTGGATTCTGACTGTTCTGTATGTGCCTGAGCTGCAGCTTGGATTGGCTATAGCAAAGACCAAGAATGTACTTAGAATGCTAGAGGGAATAGAACTTCCACCTCCTCCGGATGAATTCGAGGAGTCTGCTGAAGGTAATCTACAGGTACTAGAGAGTATAGGTATTCAAGCAGCCTCTACAGCTGCAGAAGAACCCGCTGCTGAAGTACTGGTCACTGCTGAAGCGGAACCAGAAGTAGAATCAGAGGAGGCTCCCCCTGAAGAAAGGTCTCCTGATGACTTCAAGGTTATCCCGACCACGATTCCTAAACGGGGAGCTGCATATGCCACTACCTTGTCACTAGACTCTGAATTATCATCCGAGATGAAAAAGACATATCGGAACTTCGGGTTTGATGTCTTGATGCTGGTTGATGGCAACGTGAGTGTTGCTCAAGTTGCAGACTCGATGTTTCAACCTACAGAGCGAGTTATAGAGTGCATTAAATGGGCAGCATCGAGGAATATTGTTGATGTTCCAGCCATTGAAGCAGAAGACGGCAAGGGCGCCAAGGCAGGCACCATGGGTCAATTCGTAAAATGTCCGAAATTTGAGGGCGATCTTTCGAAGGCGATGGACGCAGACGAAGATATCCTAAAATTCTGTGATGGTACTAGAACTACTGCAGAAGTTGCAGAAGCTGCTGGGGTTCAGAAGCAGATGGTCATCAATGTGCTAGCTAAATACCGAAAGAATGTTAGTATGATTGGCAAAACTGTATAGTAGTCATAAGTGAGGTTTCATCCTAATGGGCGATATCGAGAATCCATTGTTGCTTAGTATATATGGTTGGATAGTAGATGGTGTGATGGAGGAGACCAGTAATATCGAGGCTGCAAATGAAAGGCTTCGTGATATCGGTCGTGGGTTGGGTACAAATCTATACCTAAATACCGAGATTGCTGATAAAACCAAAGACACGATAACCACTCGAGAAGACGTATCCAAACTCATTGAATCCGTTTTCAAAGTCCTATATGATAAGAAGCCTGACGACTTGGATATGGACTCCGCACGAGGATCAATCCGTGTGACAGACGAAGAGTGCGTCTGGTGCCAAGAAGTGAACCTCGAGGGAATGCGCGGATTTGGATACTGCGAGATTTTTAGTGGCATATTGGAATCTATTCTGGACTTTAAGGGAGTTGACGTGAAGGTCTTTCAAGAAATGAGTCGTGCTACCGGTGCAGAAGTTTGCGTTTGGAATGTCCGGCTAGGATAGATTGGATTTTAATTTATCAACATAAAGCACTTAACCTACCACTCCTTTGAGAGCTAGACTGGAGAGACCAAGATGTCTAATCAGGATGAAGTCATTGAATGGTGGAAAGGTCGACTAAAAGAGCAGGAGCTAATGCGTGCCTTTTTTGGAAAGACATGGACCAAAATCGGAAATCGCATAGGAGTTATGTTTCCCGATAGAGTGCGAGACTTGTATTACTCTGCAGGACGTCTTGCAGGACTTGAAGCACAGCGAGAATACTTCAAAATTGGGGACCAAAAACCTCCTGGAGATTTCAAGGGTATTGTTGAGTTCATAAGAATGGCTCTGGAAACTCTAATAGTGCCGTTCGGCGACATCAAAATTGCCAAGCTTTACAAGCTTTGGTTGGATGAAGAAGCAATAATCGAGATTCGTGATAATCCGTACGCCTCAGGATATGAAAGCGAAGATCCATCTTGCTACTTTTTGCGCGGCTTTATTGAGTCTGTCCTAGAGTATCTAACCGACTATAATAGAATAGAATATGAAACTCTTACTGTAGTAGAAGAGAGATGTATGGCAACTGGACACGAGCTGTGCTCATTTCACATAAAGATGAGTTACCCGCCAAGAGGAGAATAGTACGAACATTGCACATACCAATGCCCTAAATATATATTGAAGTATGTTAGAATAGGCATAAGATGGGCGATCGCAGTCAGAAAATACTAATGGCATTAGCTCTATCCTTAATGATGACCGGTCTAGTCAGCATTTTTTTGATCAGTTCTAATGCAGTAGTAGGTGACGCTGCTATTCAAGATATTCCTCTTTCCTATGATTCAGATATTGGCTCACTGGATGTTCAGATGCTGTCTATTCCTATGGCTAGTGGTACATCCGTTCTCTTTCCCAGTTTTCTAACTAGGTCTCTCACAGTGAGTACTGTTGTCGCATTTGCAATCGGCACAGTCGCCTCGGAACGAAGAAGTGAAGACGAACAACTTTCACTTCGCGACCGGATTCTTATCGAAATAGAGGCTAATCCTGGAATCCATCTCAGAGAGCTACAGCGGTCAGTAGACTGTGCTATGGGTGCTCTTCAGTATCATATAGACAATTTGGAGGCTGATGGTCAGGTTATATCTATCAGGAATGGCAACTCACGACATTTCTTCATGCGAAATTATTCGGATGATGAAAACACTCTCATGCTTGCCTCCATGACGAGAAATCCTACAATTCGTTCAATACTCTCTGAAGTCAAAACCGAAGGACGCATCACACAGGCTGTTTTGAGTAGAACCCTGGACATCGATAAGAGTCTGGTATCCTATTATGCGAACAGTCTTGTCGAATCAGGAGTTCTTCGAACTATCAGAGTATTTGGCCGTGAACGTCCCTTAGCCCTAACCAAATGGGCTGACCAGGCACTTACAAGCTTTGAACTCGTGTGACTTCACTCCTTAAACCCCATGTTTATCTTAGAACGATAACGCAGTCCTATGTCTGATAACAAGGAATACAGTAGCACGTTGGTCAATTTCCTCAATTGAGCCCACTGCAAACATAGGTGAAATAGAATTGGACGATGACACATCAGTTGACCTAGCACCAATGGATGACGAGTTTGACTTCATGGAATCTCTTGGCTCGGAAGAAGTCAAGAATGCAATCAAGCTGGTTGATGTGACTCGAAGCTATTCTTTGGGGAACCGGGAAATCGTTGCAGTAAGGAAGACCGACCTCGAAGTGAACCCCGGCAAATTTGTGGTTGTTGAAGGGCCATCTGGATCAGGTAAAACGACACTTCTAAATTTGATTGGTGCGATTGATTATCCAACATCTGGCAGGGTATTGGTCATGGATGTACCAATCGGGGACTATGATGAACACTTTCGTGCTCTCTTCCGATTAACAAATACTGGCTTCATCTTTCAAAGCTACAATCTGATTTCCACCCTTACTGCATTAGAAAACGTCATGTTTCCCATGCAGCTGTTTGATGACATGGAGCTTGATGCAGAGGAAGAAGCGGACAAACTGCTGCGGAGAGTTGGCCTTGGTGAAAGAACAGACCATCTTCCTTGGCAGTTAAGTTCAGGCGAGCAACAAAGAGTGGCAATTGCGCGGGCTATGGCAAATGATCCCCCTATCATTCTGGCTGATGAACCCACTGCCAATCTTGATGCTGAGTCAGCACAGATGATTCGTGATGTACTGCTTTGGCTGAATGAGTCTGGAAAGACCGTGCTGTGCATGACGCACGATATCAATATCATTGAGCAAGACCGAGTTCGACTACTCACAATGAAAAATGGGGTTATTGGTGAAAATGTCTGAACAGGACTATGCTTCACAAGACCTCAAGCGGCGCCCCTTCAGAACCTCAGTAGTATTACTTTCCATTGCGACTGTAGTAGGTGCAACAACATTCCTATTCCTATTCTCAAATGTCATGCTAGATGTAACATCAACCCTCACATCTATCGGGCTCGCCTCTGCCCTTGGAGTCTTTTTTGAAACTTTCATTTGGGCTGCTCTCATCTTGATCATATCCCTCGGTGTGACCGTCGTTTCTAGCAATATCTCCCTAGAAATTGTGAGTCGTCGGAAGGATATTGGATTAATGAAATCCATTGGCACTCTCATAGATACCATTTTTGACCATTTTATGGCGCAGTCTGTAATCATCTTAGGTGTTGGCACCATTCTAGGTGTTGCTCTGGGGAGTTTCCTATACCTATTGGGGTTGATTTGGTTAGCCTTTGCAGTACCCGGTTTAGAATTTGTCTTTGTCTTCCCATGGGTTCAGATTCTACTGATAGCCGGTCTTCTGCTATTTGTGGGCTATTTCGCAGCGCAAAAGCCAATCTATGATGCTGTTCACGAGTCTCCTATCCGGGCTCTCAATCCTGATGTGGGAATGAAAGTGAAGAAGTATGGTTTGATGGATAGTTTTGGGCTCCCATTCAAAATCGCGACAAAAGGTACCGGAAGAAGAATCCAAGGCACCCGGCGAACTATCCTCTCGCTCTTCTTGTCCTTTTCACTTGCATCCGTATTGCTGATAGGTGGAGGCATCGTTGAAACAACAATGGACTCCTATGTTACTAGGTCTATGGGTGAGAACGTTGTGGCAATTGGTGATCCTGGTCTCCTCAGTCAGTACTATGATTCATACCGGCTAGATGGGAATCAACTTAGTGCTCCCTTCAATTATACAGGGAATCAGCAGTTCATACCCCAAGAGCTCTTAGTGGAAGCATCCGAAATGAGTGCTGTAGATGGAATAGAAGGCCGCTTAGTCCAGTTTGCGGAGGTTGCAGAGAATCCAGCTATAATATGGAATCCAACCCTAGAAAGATATGAACGGATAGGTGAAGACAGAGTAGTTGACGCCCTTGTTGTCGGTATTGATTGGGAAAACACACTCTCCGATTGGTATTATGAGGGCACTGAAGTCAATACAACCACATCTGCCTGGATTGGTGGTGAAATCGCAATCAACTCATTTGAAGATCCGTTGATACAATCTGTAGGAATAAGAGGCAGCTCATTTGAGATAAATGGGATTGCTTTTGAAATTCTGAACGGTGGAAGAGTGGCACTAATACCACTTGCTCGTATGCAGGATATTTTCGATATGAATGGTGTAAACTTAGTATTAGTTCAACTAAGCAGGTACACGGAATCTACAGTAGTTCAACTCCGTCTATTGGCTGAGGAATATGGACTCTCGATATACGAACAACAAGAAATACTCGAAGCCAATCAGGGTATCATTGGGTCGTATTGGAGCCTGATGCAGCCTATTCCAATCATGGCACTGGTGAGCGCTTTTCTTGGATTGATGTATTATATGCTGATTTCAGTGTTCAGCAGATTCAGGGACTATGTTGTCATGCGATCAGTGGGGGCCTCCCCAAGTTTCATTGCAAAGACAATAATTGCTGAAGGACTCAGTATGGGAATGAAAAGTGGTATTCCTGCACTCTTTGTATCAGTCCTATTCAGTGTATTCTTCTTGGTTCCCGAGGCCTCCGTTCCCTCTCTCGTCTATCTTCCTTTTACAGCTGGGCTCCTACTATTGGCACTTCTGGGAGTAATCGTTCTTGCCGCCATTCCCGTCTACTTGATTTTTATGAGTAGAAAGGACCTACGTATTTCCGAATTTGCAGTGTAATTGGAAACGTTCTTTAGAAATTCAGCTGGTGGGCTCTTGAGGTAAGAAACTTGTCCGAAGGAGTAGATAAAGAATTCTCGATACATTGGATAGAAGATGTTGTACAAGAAACAGTAGAACGGGGATTTGACGATTATCTCATTTCTACAGGGAAGAGCCCAAGTGGCAGCATCCATATCGGTATAATGAGAGAACTGATAATCGCAGATGTAATTAAACGAGAACTCCTTCGCCTAGAAAAAGAAGCTCGTTCAATGTTTGTAGTTGATGATTATGATCCACTCAGGTCTCTTCCGCAATCAGTTAGTTTGTCGCTCTCTGAATGGGCTGGAGTCCCCTATTCTGATGTCCCGGATGAATTTGGGTGTTGTGAGAGTTTTGGAGCCCATTGGGCGAACGAACTCATCGAAACATTCCCGGAGTTTGGTATAGACCCAGAGATTGTATGGACAAGCAAGTTGTATGGAACTGACGAAATGCTTGATGCAGTTCGTATATGTTTGAAGAAAACAGAAATCATTCGCGAGATAATGAAGGAGTATGTTGCAAAGGATTTCAATCCTGAACAAAAGAAGCAGTATCTCAGTGCGATGGAATCTTGGTATCCTGCCTCAGTGATTTGCCCGGAATGCGGGAAATTTCAATCTGGGGCAAAAGGTGAGATAGTACCAAACAGAGTCACAGACTATGATGAAGAAAATGATATGGTATCCTTCGAGTGCCCTGGATGTGGTCACAGATCTACCCTCCCTCTCACTGATGTGCGAATCAAATTGACTTGGCGTGTTGATTGGCCAGCGAAATGGTATGTCCTTGACGTTAGTTGTGAGCCTGCTGGAAAAGACCACTCGGTGAAAGGGGGTTCTTACGATACAGGACTGGAGGTTTCTCGACGCGTATTTGACTGGGATGGACCGGTCAAAGTTCCGTACGAGTGGGTCAGGATAAGTGGTCGGGACATGAGTACCTCTGAAGGTATTGTTTTCACTCCGAAGACTTGGTTGCAGATCGCTCCTCCTGAGCTTTACCGTTTCATTATGCTGAGGACCGACCTAGCACGAGCTGTGAATATACGGCCGGAAGCAATTCCTGATATGATTGACGAATTCGAACGTTTCGAACGAGTTTACTATGGTCTAGAAGATACCGACGATGAAACACAGGCTTTGGCACAAGTAGTATATCCCTTAGCGTTGACCGGTCCGATTTCGGAGGAATACATCCCCAAACTCCCATTCAAATTTGCAGTGGTACTGTCTCAGCTTGAAAATCTCCTAGGAATGGGTATAATTGTTGCTCGAAGCGAAGAGGCATTGAAACAGCAATATGACCTAGAAACAGTTCCTGATGCCGCAAAGAAGCAAATCCCTGTCAGACTACGACGTGCACAGGCATGGGTTGAGATGTTCGGCTCGAAAAGAGACCTTATCCAAGTTCCTGACGAAATACCAAAGCAGGTTGTAGGCACTCTTACTCCTGAAGATGTCACATTTTTGCGTGAAATACTGAATCTCTTACAAAAAGGTCCACTACAAGATGAGGAGATTCAGACTGCTGTGTTTGAAACTGCTAACGAATTGGATTTCAAGGTTAGAAGGGCATTCACTGTACTCTACCGGGTTTTGATATCGAGCAAATCTGGTCCGCGTCTTGGTCCCTTCATCAATATGCTCGGCCGAGAGTGGGTTATTGAGCGAATAAACAAGGCACTGGAAAGTAAGTAGATTCTGGGCACAACACGTTTATTACCATCCTTGCTCGGGTTCGGCCAGTCTAGGTATTGGACGAGTGGATGGATATGCTAGGTGCGCTTAGAGGACGATACAAGGAAGCCATGATGCCAATTGGACGAGCATTGGCAAAAACAGGACTCACTCCCAATATGATAACAGGGTTAACTGTCCTCGTTTCAATATTCACAGCTTACCTGTTCTATCAGGGCAGCCTTCTGCTAGGGTTTGTATTCATGCTTCTGACAGTTGTGATGGATATGTTTGACGGAGCCGTCGCAAGAGCAGCCAATCTAGCAACACCATTCGGTGCGACCTTTGACCATACATTGGATAGATATGCAGAGTTCTTTTTCATGTTCGGTCTTATGGCCGGTCCTGCGGTTCAACCCGCTATTCCTTGGTGGTTTCTGTCAAGTGGTGCTACATTCGTACCCTGGCAATGGGGTTTCCTCGCATTATTTGGGATGATTATGGCAAGTTTCTCGAGAGCAAAAGCTGAATCGATTGGAGGCATGGATGATTGCGCAGTAGGCATTGCCGAACGTCAAGAGAAGCTCTTACTGACTTTCGCCGGTATTCTCTTGTTAGCTCTACCAGCAACTAATATCTGGATGGACCTCCTTTCGCTCTTTCCATCTATAATTGCTGAATTCTTCGTATCCATTGCAATCACGAATATTCTCACTTTCTGTATTGCACTAGTGGCAATTCTCTCACACTTTACGGTATATCAACGACTAGCATATGCGAATAAAATGATCCAACGAAACACGAAACAAGAACATCCTGCTGAATTCTAGTGCCCTATCCATATTCTATTCGGTCAAATCAAAGACACTATCTTGGACACCACTAATGAAATCTTTAGCTCTCTTCATTGCTTGATGACCTTCTTCAGTAATGCCATAGTATTTGCGCTTAGAATCGCCCCTTGCCTGCTCTTCTATGAGACCATCTTTAATCAACCGATAGATGATGGCATACCCACTAACTGTTGCAGGTTGAAATCCAAATCTCTTCTTTACGAGCTCCTTTATCTCATATCCATAGTGGGGTCTTTCCTGCAGCAGTCGAAGAATGTATATCCAAAGCATCTCCTTTGTCATCTTCTTTTCTAGGCGTGACATGGCTTTGGTTTCATAGTCATCGCTAACAATTCTATCTTGGTTCATTATTTGGAAATCCTCTCATGGTTGGATATGACTTGTGCTATGCAGTGACTCCCAAGATAACTTTTTTCTCCAAGTGACACTTGTTGCACATTCATTTCATCGAGCAGTTTTTGGGCGTCCAGTGCAAAGCCTCTATGGTCTCCCAGCATAAAACTGTTCTGTGATGAGTTGCTCTGTTGGAGCGCATTATCAAGGGGGATTCCATTCTCATCAAGAACATATAGGTTAAAGCCTTCTTGAATTGTGGACTTCATTGTCTTTTCGAGGTCCCAATCCATTTTGTGGCAGAAATCTACGTCCTGTCCTTGAAGCACCTGCTGAATAATTGAAGCCCACCACGTTTCTCCCCTTCCAATACAATCTGGTGTGTATGCAAATTTGAGCGTTATCTCATCCGACAATACGGCATAGTACTGAATATTTTCCCTCCTAATCAACTCGGGAGCCCAGCCAAAGCAAGCTGCTAATCCTCTACACAGTATATCAATACGGTTACCGGATCCTGGTAGGTCTTTGAGATGGAAATCTGGTTTGGCTGGTATACCCGAAAAAACATGGATGAACCTGAAACTCAAGGTGGAACTAGCCATTTGGCATACCATCTAATGCTGCAAACTTCAGAGTATTTGCATTAATCTTGTTGCTAGGGAGGTCATTGTGAGATAATATGTGCAAGTGCTATCTCAGATGAGATTTGCGTTCTGATTCTTCTCGTATCTGAACCTTGCCGGTGTGGACTGCACAGCTAATGCAATAGTACCGAGTGATTTTCTTGGTTGGTACATATGCGCCTTGTTTGCGGAGGTCTCTAGCAAGTTGATAATCCACCAGAGAAACTCTCTTGGTTTGTTTCTTGGTCTTATCAACTGGGACCATTCTCCCACACTTAGAACACTGTACTGACTTTGACCTTCCGGATTTGCCTTTTGTACGGCCACCGGATTTTCTTTTCTTAGCCATAATGGTTCTCCACCAAAACTTTACTTCTTTTCGAGGCTCAACGGCTGCGCCTAAAAACCTGTTCATAACGTCTTGGATTCACTCAACAAATGGCATATCCTACCAGTATTTCTTCATCGTACTGAGAACAGTCGATATTATCTCTTCATTGCTAGACTCTATCTCTTCATCTTGTAGCCGGTCAATTTGGTCATCCATCTTCTCCATCTCGATGCCCGTAAGGCCATCTATTGTGAGCCGAACAGACGGGCCCAATAGCATGGGGTTATATCCCCCTTCAAGCACACTGAAACTCCCCAATGCATCTGCCCTTTTGGTGAGGTCATCAATATGCATTCCAATCTTATAGTAGCTAGACGTATCAAGATTCATGTTGCCAACTGGGTCTGCATAATGTGTATCCAAACCTAAGGAAATCGCAATCAGGTCTGGTGAAAATGCTTCTACCGCTGGAATCACGATGCGTTCAAACGCGGATGAATAACTAGCATCAGACGCGCCTTCAAGGAGAGGTATATTCACATTCGTACCTAGTCCCTCTCCATAGCCAATTTCGTCATAGTGCCCCACTCCGAACATCTCATAGTCATATTCATGTAGTCCAATGTACTGCACACTAGGGTCTGCATAGAAGATTTCTGAGGTTCCATTTCCGAAGTGGTCGTCAGTGTCAATTATACTTACTTTTTTCACGGATTCTGATTCTTGCACCTTTCTCACTGCTATTGCAATATTATTGAAGTAACAGAGTCCTGATGGGGTCGATTTGGAAGCGTGATGCCCTGGAGGACGCATTATGGAGAGAGTGTGTGTGAAGTGTCCTTTGACAACCAATTCTGCTGCATATTCAGCCCCTCCTACAGCTAATAAGGCACTATCCAGAAGTCCTGGGCTGGCATAAGCCGATTCACCAAGAACTCCGCTTCCTAGGTTCGATAGGACTCTAACTGAATCCAATAGATATGGGGAATGCACCGACAATATGTCTTCGAATGATGCCTTTGGTGCTCGTTTGTTAGTGAGTTTTCCTAGATATCCTGCTTTTCTGAGATACTCAACCATCATCTGGGTGCGTATTGGCGCCTCAAATGATTCAAGGTGGGGTCGAGGAAAAGGTGGAATATGGTTTCCTGACATTGGATGTGTGATGATTGCTATGTCTTTGATTGGCACCATGAATCTTCTCCTTTGCATTATTCGCTGTCTTCTTCCACATTGTTAAGAGTGAAATCAGTTTCGATTTGTAGGATGTACTTATGGAGTACATTGAGTGTCTTTCTGGAAACATCTCCTGTTTCATGCAATTGATGAAGCCCATTCGGCATATATTCGGAGATACTAGAATCAATCAGGTCAGAAGCTTTTGTCCATTTTCTCTTCTCTGTGGTCCAGATGTAGCCCTCCTTCTCAATGATTCTATCATGTTTTTCCTTGAACTTATGAACCGCATCTGAAAGATGAACTGGTGGGCCCCTTCGCTCATATTTCTTGGATACATTTGGAGATTCTACAAGAAAGCCTATCGAGTAAATCGGTTCTTCAAAATAGACTTCAAAGAGTGCTTTTCCAAACCTCCTCTCTCCAGTTCTCTCTTTCTCAAGCAAATATTCTATTTTATTTCCCAAACTGTAGAGTTTGTCCCGTAGAATTGTATAATGGTGATTTTCATCAGACTTGAATTCAGAAACATAAGCATGCTTCTTGATTCTTTGTGGCAGCGGGGAGACAGGTATTGGCTTCTCTATCACTTGATTCATAATAGCAGCGCTGTTCTCTATTTCAAGATCGCCCATCAGTTCCTTTATTCTCAAGTTGGTCCATTTCACAGTTCTCGGATCGAAACTGGATGCTGCATTTCTATTCGTATCTGTTGGATCTATTATAATCAAATAGTCGTCACGAAGCCCTTCTATCTTCATTAATTCTTCAAATGCTCTACCCTCGGGGTCTAGAGGCATATCTTTGAGATTCAGAAATCTCCCTAGGGCTGGAACGAAACCTCCCGAATATATGGACAAGACTTCAATTGTGAACCCTGTTATACCCATCCGTCCTATCGCGCATCTGTCCCCGTATCCATAACCGGCTTTCACAAAGGATTTGAATATTCTTACATCCTGACGCAATTCATCATCAAGCTTCTGAGCTACGTAATTCGTATGATGTGGGGTTCTATCAACGGCAGTAATCGGACCATTTTCCATGATTTCTTGTTTGCTCAAGTCAAAACAGAATACGATATCAACATCTACGCCCTCAATCTTCCCCGTTAGATAGGGATGTTGAGAATACGCTTTCTGGATATGCTCTGCAGAAACCAGTTCAAGAACTGGTCGAAACCAAGTATCCACAAGGCGATCCAGAGTTTTGCCAAGCTTTCTATCTCTATCTTCAGGATTAAGGGAGAGTGTTTCCTCATAGTCTGCAGTATCTAATCCAACAAATAGATCAATATCTGCATCGTTTCTCAGTTGAGTCTGTTTCTTACCTGTCGATCCTTGTGGCTCTATGAAGGCATAATTGACTGCAAGGGTTTCAGCCTGGTCTCTCAGTGCGCGGTGTAATAGCTCAATAATTCTTTCTTGGAGTTTGATTTCTTTTCTGGTTGGCACTATGAGCTCAAGAATACTCTCCCTGATTCCAGGTGCAATCCCTAATGCCATGTTTCAACATTCCCGATTTCTTTTGTATACAATTGACCAATTTCATGGAGAGATGAGGCTGATTAAATGGTCCCACATCCAAATCCATTCATCTTAATATGAGGGCATCCCATACAAAGGTGCATAGCTATAAACCTGATTTCACCTACGGAGATTGCTATCATTGACACAAATAACTCCTATTGCCATAACAATTCTGCAGCATCCTGAAGGATTTCTATTCATTAGGAGGAAGAAAGTTCCTTATGAGAACTTGTGGGCGCTCGTTGGTGGCAAAATCGCAATGGGGGAGCATATACCCTCTGCCGCAGAAAGAGAAATCATAGAAGAAACCTCTTCACACTCCATCAGGGATTACCAACTGCATGCTATTGTTTCTGAGCGGCTTATTGATGCCTCGGGCCGATTGAGCGGGCACTTCTTGATGTTTCTCGGAAGTGCTAAAGTTCTTGACTTCAAGGATACAAATAGAGAAGGGGATTTGGCGATATTTACGAGGGAGGCAGTACAAGAGCAATCAGCCGAGTTTCTGCCCTCGGACCTTGAAATGTTCCAGCGATTTGCGGTATATGAAGACAAGGCGATAGAATACCACGAAGCAGAGCTAGTCTTCACTGGAGATGGCTATGACCTGAATTACTATAGAGATGATATTGTGTGAAAATTGGTTCAGTTGAGATTAAACCTATAGCTGCAGAAAGTATGGGTGTGCGGTCATTTAGTACCTTTGTTGAAACTCCTGATGTTTCCATACTAATGGATCCGTCCGCTGCTCTCGCAATGAGAATGTCATTGGAGCCCCATCCTCAAGAGTATATTGCACTCTATCATGCTCTGATGGAAATTTTGGAATATTCGGAGAAGGCTGACCTTCTTACTGTATCCCATTATCATTATGATCATGTTCGCCCCTCTTTAGAAAACTATAGGTACAATTTTAGCAGTCCGGAGAATTTTCAAGCTACTTTTTACGACAAACGAATCATCGCCAAAGATAATCGAGAGAATATCAACCCATCTCAGAGAAGGAGGGGCTACTATTTTGAAAAGGATGTACGAGATATAGCTGAGAGCATTATGTGGGCTGATGGCAAGACACTTCAATTTGGTGACACGACCATAAGATTCACGAATGCAATCCCCCATGGGCCTGATGGAACATTTCTTGGTTTCGTCATCTCCACTGTCATAGAACACGATGGTCAAAAGGTTCTCTTTGCTCCGGATGTACAAGGCCCAGTTTCTCGAAGTACACTATCCCTTTTTCTCTCACTAGAACCTGATTTGCTTCTCGTGGGAGGACCTCCAATCTACATTAGCAAATTCTCCAAAGAAGATAGAAGAAATGCACTATTCTCCGCAACTACATTATCAACCTCCACCGCCGTGATGGTAATTGATCATCATCTCCAGAGATCACTAGAATGGGAAAAATGGTTGGCACCAGTGATAAGAGCCGCTGAGGAAACTGAAAACCGAGTTCTCACAGCCGCTAAGGCTAGAGGGCAGGAAAACCGGTGTCTTGAAGCCCAACGAGCGGAGCTCTACAAAACGGCCCCTCCCGCTGAGGATTTCATTGCATGGACTGATGCAACAGACAAGTACAAGATGACTGAACCTCCTCCCATTCCTGAAATCGACTACTCCAAACTTGGTGGTACATCCTAGCTTAGTTTTTACCAAGTAATTACGAATCTGTAATTGACAATGAATACTCCACATGACATAATCGAACGTAGAATTGATGCTAGTCAGACCAAGTATTTGTTAGGAGAACTTGGCATTCAGACTCTTGCCCTTATAAACGAAGGTTGCAGCTCTGATGACGAAATCAAATGTCTGAGCACTATTTCCCAATCGTGTCTAGATGTGAAGATTCCCTTACTAGCTACATTAGGCCTGATTATGAAAAATGGTGGCAGGTATACTGTCATCGAACGTGGAAAGAGATTCTTGAGTGAGGTCAGAGGATGGCAGGCATAAGGCGCCTAACAAGAGGTACTATCTCCCCAATAGACCAAGACTCCATATCTATCTCAGGTCACATGGAGGAACTAAACATTGAGAAAGGAACTCGGATGCTCCTCATAAGTTCAAAGAGCAACTTCATTCGCGCCATACCTCTCGGAGAGGGAACTCCCACTCTTCTCAGGGTTTCTTTAAGATTGGATCTCTTTGCGAAGTCAGCGAAGGTTCTGTACGACCACATAAAGGATGAGGGGCTGAATATTGTGCATTCAACAGGATTTTGTCCACTTGAGGAGTATTGCGTTTGGGAAGGATATTTCTTGCTAAGTAGTTCCAATGAGTTGTCTAGCCTCATTGACTGGTTTGACGAACAAGAGGGTATCTTAAACACTGAAGTAGAATCTCTAGAAGAAATGACCATTGGGTCATGATGTTGGTGAAATTGTGATGGTAGAGAGTGAATCGGACTCGACAAAGTCGCTGCTTAAGAGATTCAAGCAAGCGGCTCAAGATGCTGAGGATTCTCTATTAAGCGAAGAATTTCAGAAGGCCATGGCTCTCTACTATGATGCAAGCCAAACCGCTGATGAAATGACTGAACGGTTTCTTACTTTACTGGTTAAAACCTCGCCTAGCAACGCATATAGAACCATACTCGTTGAGTTGCTTAGCTGGCGTCTACGGTACTACACTGCTCAATATGATTATCATCTGGCTGTAGCACAGACACTTTCTGGCTTACCTCGAGAAGAATGGGTGGCTCGTGTCGAAACAATACTAGTCCTCTCTCAAAGCCTTGTTGGGAAACTAATCCCAATAATGAAAGAAACAGAAGAACCCAGTCTATACAACAGAATTCAAAACCTGTTGAATGATTGGGTAAAGGGGATTCGAAATCTGGTTAATAATCTTCAAAGTTGGGAGATGGCTAGTGCACAGGCTGCACAAGTATTAGAATGGGCTCTTGATAATGAACTAGAGGTAGAATAAACTCAAACAATTACGACCAGCAGGGTTTAGAACTAGATCATTCCTTTGAATGGGCATCAACAGCCGCTATAGCAACTTCTGTATCTGCCAGTTGGTAATGACTGTCAACGTAACAAATGAGATAGTGGTCTTTATGCTTGATTACAATGGGGGCAGGAAACCGCTTGACATCCTTCAATTGCTTAACTGGTAACTTAAAGTAGATAGTTTCTTTGGTTATAGGGTCCTGAAGCCACTTGAGCTCATCAGCCATGAATGCCACCTAGTTTAAGCCGCTTGTACAAGGTGTCAGTGATTGCAATCGCACTAAAAACGTTTTCCAGTGGGAACATTAACACCAATCCTCGACCAAGGCTTTTGTGAAGAGATGTTGTACTATCCTAGTAGTTTAATCTATCTGTTGCTTATAGACGGGAAACCTAGAAGATGGTCTTCTTTTTCTAATCCTCTAAATCGATATCCCATGCACCTGGGTCATCGATGTCTCTGCTTAGAATTGGTCCTTTTCTTCTAGTGAGGTCAGAAATATCAATTCTATCAGGGTCTACGACAAGTTCCAGTGAATCATAGTCGATGTATGCCGGTATGTATCCCTTTCTTATTCCTCTTTCAACTAGGGTCTGAATCCTATCGAGTGACATGTCCGTACTCTCTGATAGACTCGACAAGGATAATGCAGCCTCGGATTCCAGAGATGACCTGACAAACCCTACAAATGCAAAGAAGAAGACTTCTTTGACGCGATCCATTTGCTGTTTATCCAAGACACGTGCTAATGCTGCCCGAATGTACATATCCGCGTCGCCAAAATGGTATTCAGTCAGCATCAACGCGAGATTAATGAGCTCTTTTGACGAACCACGAGCTCCCGCCGCGGCTGCATGCAACAGATGTCTTGCAAAATCGAGGTCTCCACCCAATATTGCGCAAAATGCACCATCAATCAAACGTATTGGCTTCTTGCTTTTTTCAGCGGCATAGACATAAGCTTCGGATGCAATTTGGTTATCAATTTCAAATTTGTCATGTTCGCCCTGTGCCATCCATGCATTGGACGCCTGAACCATCAAATGGGAGGCTCTGGTATACTGATGGCATAGCATCGCGTGTTCATATGCTCTTTCAAAGGCTTGAGCAGCTCTTGAGAAGAATTCCCAGCGAAGCCAACATTCAGCTGCTGTATTGAAGAGGTCGGTTGCCTCATCATTACAACCTTCTCTGGCTTTTTCCTCTGCGGTGTCGATCTTCTCTTGACAATCAGAAGTCTGCATCCTAGAAACCTCCTCGTCACTGATTAGTAAGCAGATGGTCTAAAGCTTTATGACTCATATACTGTGTATATTTGATTGCTTTCCAGCGTGGATTGAGTCTACCCTTGGCGGATAACCCCATCCTTCATCCTCAGAGTCTTTTTCGCGAATTTCGTCAGACTCTCATCATGGGTGACCAATACTACCGTCATCCCTTTCTCCTTGTTCAGTCTGGCAATTATCTTCATGATATTCTCGCCAGTCTTTGAGTCGAGATTCCCAGTTGGTTCATCGCAGAATAGGATTGGAGGGCTATTTACCAGAGCTCGCGCAATTGCAACCCTCTGCTGCTCTCCCCCACTTAGCTGCAGTGGCCTATGGTCCCTTCTTTCCAGCATGTCTACCTCTCGAAGAACCTGCAGTGTCATGGACTCTTGTTTCTGCTTCGAGAGCTCTTCAATCGGCCACAGCACCGCTTCAACATTCTCATATGAAGTCAAGTCTTCAATAAGAAGGAATGACTGAAACACGAACCCGATTTTTTGTGCTCGTACTTTCGGAAGGTCACGCTCACTGATCAGAGTTACATCGACACCATCTAGAAGGATTCTCCCACCGGTAGGCTGCTCAAGGCCCGCCATAACATGCAACAGCGTACTCTTGCCACATCCTGAAACTCCTACAACTGCTACAAAGTCCCCGGCTTGAATCTCAAGGTTCACATCCTTAAGGGCAGCGACAGTATTTTTTCCGCTGCCATACTCCTTATTGACATTCTCAAGCCTAATTATTGGATTTGTCATTCTATTTATTCCTCCCTCAAAGCCTGCATTGGCGGAATTCTCATTGCTCTCAGCTGAGCTAGAACGAGTCCTGGAATCTGCAATATCACTATGTAAAAGAGAGTGACTCCCATGGCACCTGCCTCGACAGAAACTAGTTCCTTGATTTGTTCTAGGAATGATGAGCCTACTGCTCCGAAATAGGCTGCTAGACCGAGTATTTCCACACTCACTTGGAAGACGATTAAGAATGCGGACACTGATACAAGGACTACCTCACCGACTAGCAATAGCAGAACCTCAGCATTACTCCATGAAACACATTTCAGGATGGCAATATCCCGACGACGGAATTGTGCTATTAGAATGGCATATGCCGTTGCTACTATGAATGCCATTATAATGCTCGGGATTCCAAGAATGGGAACTGTCAACCCCTTAGCAACCCAAACAAATAGTATGGCATAGACTACAATAAAGAAGAAGACTCGCTTCTTGGCGCGAAAAGCGAATTTTATGCTCTTCAACAAGATTCTCCAATTCAATTATTCTACCTCCAGCGTGACTATAATGCAGACTCTATGTATTCTTAATTGTCTTTCGCATGTTTAGCATGCGATGCAATCAAGCATCTGAGGGTTCACTTGACGCTTCAGGGTTGGGAGATAGCTTCACAGGCATCCCCTCGTTATTCCATAATTCCTTCATCAGAAGATCTCGGATGGCGACACGTATAGCTTCGCTTCTCGATGGATACATACCTGCTTCAACCAACCTGTCTAAACCATTGACATAGATGTCGCTCATCTTGACTGTAATCAATTCCACATGAAGGCCTCCCGGCGTTAAGTTCCCTTTCTGACTAAAGATATAATATCTTCGTGTATACCCCTTCGCTCGTTACCGAAAGCGCCACATGAGCAAAGCTGTCCGATTCCATCAAGGTATTCAGCCCGATAAAGGCTAAATATACATCCCAGAAGATAACATAAGATACAACAGCGACTCTCAATGTGAAATCTGATTGATGGAAAATGCTTCCAATCGATTCTTGAAACAGGTGGGGCAGGCAAATCAGCATGGCATGTCTGCTAATCATGAGTTGCTGCAAAGACAGCGAGTCTGAAAACAGATGACGGAGGATTGAATTATTAGTCAATCATTTGACTTCATGCGGAAGGTATGCATGATTGGTGCAGGTGGTAGCGGTAAGACCGCACTCGTCAATCGTTTTCTTACACAGAAGTTTACTAAACAATATATCGTAACCATAGGATCACAATTTGCGGTTAAGACTGTGGATGTGCCAAAGAACAATGGAACTACAGTGACTGTGAAGCTTTTGGTTTGGGACTTGGCAGGTCAGAAGCGGTTTGATTTTATTCGTGGTAGTTACTACAAAGGCTCCAAGGGTGCCCTATTGGTTTACGATGTGACCCGAAAGAGCACATTCCGGGAGCTGCCCAGATGGATTGAAGAAACCGAGGATGCACTGGGTCATAGGATTCCAATCGTACTTCTTGCAAACAAAGTAGATTTGGCTGAATCACGTGTGATCTCTACCGATATGGGGATGCAATTTGTTGAGGATAACAACCTTACCGCTTACTTAGAAACAAGTGCACTCACAGGCCAAAATGTAGAAAACGCATTTGAGATTCTAGCCGAGTGCACTCTGAACTAGTGTCATTGTCCTGTCCAAAAAGCAATATACCCCTTGCTGGTTTCATTCTAACCAGAAAACCGCCTCAGAAGTGAATATAATGGCAAAATCAAAACTGGATATTGGGCTCTTGGAAGAATTATGTAATGGATTTGGTCCCAGCGGACACGAGGAAGAAGTCCAGCGACTTGTTCGTAAGCATGGTGAAAAGTACGCCGACGAAGTTATGTTTGACCGTTTGGGGTCTCTTGCCTTCAAAAAGGGAAAATCCGGTCCAAAGATAATGCTTGCTGGACATGTTGATGAAATCGGCTTCGTGATTAGTGAAATAACTAAGGAAGGATATCTTAAATTCCATCAGCTTGGTGGATGGTGGGACCAGACTCTGCTTACCCAACAGGTCTTACTACGTCCATTCAAGGGAGAGGAGAAAATCATTGGAGTCATTGGTGCACCTCCTCCTCATGTTCTCAAAGAAGAGCAACGAAATAAAGTGGTAAAGAAAGAAGATATGTGGATTGACATTGGCTGCAGTTCGAAGGAAGAAGTGGAAAAACTGGGGATACGTGTCGGTGATGCAGCAGTGCCGGTCAGTACTTTTAGGACTATGAAACGCAAATGGATTGAAAAAGATGAAGACAACGGACCCAAAAAGACACGAGAAGTCACTCTAGGGATGGCTAAGGCATTCGATGACCGTATTGGCGTATTCATTGCGCTAGAGGTCCTCCGCAGGCTGTCGGAAGAGGGAATTGATCATCCCAATACCATCTACGCCTGTTCAACGGTACAGGAGGAAGTAGGTCTTCGTGGGGCACAGACAACTGCAAAGATGATTGAGCCCGACTTGGGTTTCGCTCTAGATGTAGATATTTCTGGTGACTCTCCTGACAGTGAGGGCCTCGTGCAGAAAATGGGGAAAGGTGTCGCCATCTCTGCCGGGGATGGCTCAATGATTCCCAACCCTCGACTACGACGTTTTGTCCTAAATGTTGCAGAAGAAGAAGAAATTCGACATCAATCAGCATTTCTGAAATCTGGGGGTACTGATGCTGGCGCCATTCATCTGACTGGGATGGGTGTCCCCTCGTTATTCTTGGGGATACCAACGCGGTACATTCACTCCCATAATGGGATTCTGGATTTGGGCGACGTGGAAAATGCCGTTGACCTCCTCGTCGAGCTTATCAAGAGGCTGGATGAAAAAACAACTAAGAGCTTCAGTGAAATATGAAATAGGAGAGGTTGCCTGAGCTTCAGGCAACACGGTTTCTTTTTATTATCTTTCTCGTTTTCCCTCGATGAATTCGTCTACTCTGTTACGTGCTTCGAAGTCATCAATCTGATACCTTGGATGTTTGAAGCAATAGGAACTAATGCTTGAGAGTTCTCCACTTATTCCCCTATCGAGTGCAATCTTGACAGCCCGCGCAACGTCGATAATAACTCCACCACTATTTGGTGAATCTTGAACTGATAGTTTTAGATCCAAATCCAGCGGCAAGTCTCCAAATGCCTTAGAGCGCATGCTTATGTAGCATACCTTGTTATCATCTAGGAATGGTACGTAGTCACTGGGTCCTATCTTAGTTGGTAACTCATACTTAACGCAGCTTGTGACTGCCTCAGTTTTGCTGATTCTCTTCGATGAGAGGCGCTCTTCAACTTGCATATTCTCGAAATCTGTGTTACCACCAATATTGAGTTGGTAGGTATTCTGAAGCTCAAGACCTCGCTTGTCAAATAGCTGGGCAAGAACCCTGTGAAGTATCGTTGCTCCTAGTTGGCTCTTTATGTCGTCACCAGCACACGGGAGTCCCTTTTTCTCAAATCCCTGAGCAATTGGGGAGTTAGGGTCTGACACAATGAATTCGGGGATTGCATTGATGAAGCCGATCTCTGCTTCAAGAGCCGCTTTCGCGTACATTCTGGAACTGTCTGCACTGCCCACAGGAAGATATGAAACAAGCAAGTCCGCTTTTGCTTTTCTCAGCTCCTCTGCAACATCAACCGGTTCTATTTCATTTTCATCATAAGCAAAAAAGGACTCCCGCATGTGCGGGGCTACTCCATCAGATACTGGTCCGGGCAGTACTTTGGTACCCGTCTTGGGTACATCCGGTGCAAATTTCGCACAGCAATTCGGTTTCACCCACATTGCGTCCGCAATATCTTTGCCTATCTTGTGTTTGTTTGCCTCGAATGCAGCTACGAATTTCAGGTCCTTTGGATAATATCCGCCAAAGTCTACATGCATGAGGCCTGGGACATTATCTTCTGCGTTGGCATTTCTATAATAGTGTGCACCCTGTATCAGGGCAGATGCGCAGTTTCCGAGTCCAGCAATTGCTATTCTAACGTCACCCATATCAAAATCATGCTTCCTGTTCTCTTCCAGCTTCGAAGATAGTGCCTCTCTTATAAAGTTTTATGGCCATATAATACTTCTATGTTTATTTGTGCTACTCTGATTCTTCCCTCTCATCAGAGTCTGACCTATACTTGGCAAAGAGAAGCTCTTTAGCTGAATTGAGTGTCTTTTTTCCAACTCCGTGAACGTCAGTCCACTCATCAATCCTATTGATTGCCTCTGCTGGACTGCCAAAGTGTTCTAGAAGACTCTTTGCCCGAACGACGTTGACGCTAGGAAATCCCGCCATGAAGAACTCCTGCTCATCATCTATCGTATCTAGCCCCTTTCTTGTTCGAACAACTGGCAGTCTTTGGGTCTTGTCAGAGTCCAGAACCTCTCCTTCGGTCAGCACCCCATAGAGCAATCCGGCGGAGTGGAGTGCATTGAATCCCTTAAGAATCTTGATTCCCCTGTCCTTGACACTATCAATCAGACCAAGTAGTGAACTGGGGTGGATGAAGCTCACCCTCTCCATGGTAACATAGAATGGCTTTCCCTTTGTTTTGTTGCTCTTGAATGGAATGTAGATGCATCCTTTTGATGGATCCCGCCTGATGGCTAATATGTCCTCAACAAGAAGAAAGGGTTTTTCGTATTCCAGAAGAGCGTCCATTTGCTTTTGGAATCGCGGTACGCCTGTTGCACTTCCTTTTAGTGTATTTACCAAGTCACTTACAGTTTTCCTCTCAATTGCTATCCCATTCATTCCTAACACATCACCAATAGGAATTGTCTGAATAGCGTACTTGATTTCTTCTTTATCTAGCATCGACATGAGATGCTTAACTGCATTCTTTCTCTTCCCTTTGGTTTCATGAGTATCGATTACAATTAGGGGTATGTTACCATAGAGGTCAGTTTGCACCTCTACTCCCCCTCAAACAGCGTCATTACTGCCGCCATGGATACCTCACGTGCCAAACTCTCAGAGACTGCAGTTCCAATCACCACAGCATCCCCCTTTTCCACTCTCAAACTTTCTGCAATCAGAAGCGCCTCATCTTCATATTCAAGGAGTATCTTGAAGTCGTCAGGTGGAATCACAAGAACTCCTTCTCTCATGACTAGAGTTGTAGCACCAGCTCTTCCAGAGCCCCCTTTAATTATCGCTTCATCTCGTTGTCGTATCCCGTTTGTGACGTCTTTTCCCTTACCAGAAACCCTGTTTGCAAATGAATGCTCAAAGACAACAAGATCGTGAAGAGGAAGAGAGAGTCCAATAGGAATGTCCTCTGTAATTTGGTGATACAACTCTTGGCCTTCTTCCGTAAGTTTCTGACCTTGCCTGCCCACCGCAGTGATGAGATTCGATTCTGTCAGACGCTTTAGGAGCGTCCTTACTGTCCCTTCACCTAAGGACATCCGCTTGCATAGTTCGTATCGCCCCAAAGGCTGCTCTCTACCGATAAGAATGAATCCAACTACCGCATGATGAGGTTCAAATGATGGTGCCACACGACCATCTGCAGGTTCTGCCAGATCAACGAATTCCTGTTTCCAAGACATTACTCATGACGCTCCCTTCATCTTGACGTCCAATCCTCTTTTTACTCTTCGGAGTATGGCTGTTGATTTACAGACCATATCTCATATCTGAAATGATTCTTCAATACTGTTTCCAAGGTGGGGACCACCTGACTAAAAATCAGAATATTGGATGCTATGTGAATAAGACTCCATGAGAATCCTGTTATGATTGCTACAACAAAGGGGATTCCGAAAGCCAATGAATATCCCAAATTCGTAGAGAGGTCGAAAAAGATGGTCACGAAAGCTCCAACGAGTCCCATTTTTAGTGGGAAGTAAAAGTCATCGAGATCGACTTCCTCCCCCTTCGACAACAACGAGCCAATCCCAGCCACAAATATCCATCCGAGAACTTGCGCCAACCAGATTTGTGGAATGAATCCTCCCCACGGATTTGCCATTCCAAAGATCAATGACGTAATCATAACGCAGGCAATTGCCATGCCAAGATCAAACACGTATGCTGTGATGAATATGATTGATGTACCTAGCTCCATATTTGGAAGGAAGACCAACGCGTAGTTTCCTATGAGTGCGAGGGCTGCCATGTTTGCTGTAATAGCAACGCGCTTGCTCCTCGATATTCTCTCAACAACTTCGTGGTTGCTCATGAATTGGTCACATTACCTCTTCTTTTCTTTTGTATACAATATATGCTGCTCCAAGTATGACTATTGCACCAAGTGTACCGAGTGCATAGGCCGGAGGCTGAAGTATTCTTCCAATTGATTCTAGTTCTACAACCAATGAATAAGGTTCTCCAAAAGAGTAGCTCGTGTTTCCTCTTACCAACAGGCCGGTTCTGAGATCATAGGCGAGCTCTGTTCTCTGTGGCTCTCCAAAGGCTGTCGGGTCTTGCTCATAATCAAAGACAATACACTCATAGAGTGTAGCACCAATGGTTATGTTACTATACTCGCTCTCCATTGTTCCGTTTAGGTAATTGCCTTGAACCCGTTCTGCTGATTTATGAGCTGTTTCATTGAGTTGAGCTAGCTCAGTTTCTCCAATAGGTACAACTAAGCCAGGAAAGAAGGGTGTCAGTCCCCATACTCCCAAGACCAATTCTCTTGCAATATCTGTGTTATTTGCCAGCAAGGAGAGATTCCCGACCGAGAACACACCTGTTACATCATCTTGAATTTCAGTTACTTCAAAGAACATCTTGCTCTGTTCGTCTGCAATCCATGCCTTCCGTTCCGTCCACCCCCACGCAAAAGGAGCATCAGGGGATTCAACAATGTCCCAAAGGAATTGTGGACGCGAAAAGAGGTCTGGCTCAGCAATGCTACTATATCCACTTGTCGACAGAGGAGCTGTCATGGAAACAGAAAGCAGCATTACTATGAATAGTCCTGAGTACTTCATTATTGGCGATCACTCTATTTTTTATTTCTCAAAAACAAGAGAACTCCAATACCAACAACTGGCAATAGCAAGAGCGCGGCTACCGTAGAGATATCGATTCCTATTCCACTATCATCGGTATTTTGAGGAGGTACTCTTCTCCAAGCAATTTCATCTCCTAGCTGTGGAATGTACTTATTGGCTGCCACGGGCCCTAGCTCATCATTCACCCAGTATTGCCACCATAGCCCTGCATCCGGGTTATTGGATACTCCACCGATTGACGTCACAAAAACGCTATCTCCATACCAATCAGTTTCTACAGAAACGACTGAGCTGGTTGCATTGAGAACCGTAGTTCCATTGACTGACGCGAATTCTAGGGTTGTTCCATTGCCAAAGTCTATTGTCACGTGAAGTTCTGTTGTTTGCGGTGCGAATTTGGTTGATGAAACTCTAGTTCCAGATGCATTCCCAATGCAAAGCAGAAGAATTAGCATGAGAATTATAGCAGCATTCAACCGGCTCATTTTATCACCGCGTAGGCTAACCTAGCCTACAACATAACATTCGGAATATAAACATTCGCGTCCCCATCTATTAGCTAAACTTGGACCGAAGCATCTAATACACAGAATAAACCGCTGGGATTTGATTATGTTAGGAGACAATGTTGCATGAGTCCTATTGATTCGTTTGATTATCCAGGCCACCTCTTTGTCATGGAAGGTATCGATGGGGCTGGCAAAACCACTGTTTGTGATAGAGCAATCTCGGTTCTCAGGAAATCAGGTCATGAAGTGATTAAGCTTCGAGAGCCGACAGACGAAAACCCATTTGGACTTGAAATTCGAAGACGTTCTCCGAAGGGAGAATTATCACCGGAAGAAGAACTCGAATTATTCATTCGAGATCGAGAGTGGAATGTGAAGAATCGCATTCTTCCTGCACTTAATAATGGCGTAATTATTCTCCTAGATCGATATTTCTTTGCAACTGGTGCCTATCAGTCGGTTAGCACCGGAATTGACTGGCGTGTCATCTTGGAGCGGAATCGAACAGAAATTGACGCTCCAGAGCCTGAGATGATATTTGTCCTAGATATACCTGCAGAAGAGGGGTTGAGAAGGATTTCTGGCAGCGGCCGTGAAATCAATCTGCAATTTGAGAAGCTTGAACGTTTAGTAAAAGTGAGAAACGCCTATCTTGAGATGGCTCGAGAGGATACAGGTCGATATCGAGTAGTCGATGCTACAATGCCATTACAGGAAGTAGTGGCGGTAATACTCGATGAAATAAGCTCTATTTTGTCGGTCTGAGTGAAGAAGTTCCTATATCGCGGAAGGTCTAGTGACAAGCTTTTTTAGGAACTCACCACGTTTGCCTACAAAGCACAGCGTCTTCGCTGGCCTACCTCGATGGGACCGGAGATAGGTGAAATATGCCTGTAGCGATGTTACTAATAGATTGGGATTCAAAAGTAGGGGCAGTTCTGAAAGCAAAAGTGCCCGCAGATTTTGCTGATTACTACAAGGAAGATCTCAATACAGAAATCATGCGAATTTTCACCTCACACGCCATGGGTGATGCTTCTGCAGGATTCTCAACGTTGAGTGTGAGAATTGGCGGAGAAGAATACAGTGTTGCATCATACTACACTGGGATAGTGCGTGAAGAAGAGCAGTATTGTATCTCCCTGCTTTTGACACCCTCAGAAGACCCAAAGACCTACGAGGCTGCTATTACCTCTGTGGTGTCTCCCATAACGAATTCTGTCGTATCGATGACGGATGCTGAACTTCAGGAAGAACTTGATAACACCTATCGCCGAATCATCAGACTCGCTGGGATGACAGATGAATCACGATTGGCTCGTCTATTTTCTGACGAAGTTTCCCGGGCAGTCTTCCCCAAACTATGGAAAGGTGGCATAACAAAAGAGGATCTGGAAGAATGGCTCAAGATGGTCACAGGCCTTCCTAGCGTGAGTGTTGATTCTATTATAGCCCCCTTCGAAGAGCTTGGTCTCGTCAAAACAGAATGGGTAGATGAGATCGGTAGATCATGTGTTTTCATGATTAAGGACCTAGAGGTGTTTAGGGCACCCCCGTTGACATCTATGGAATCCTCTAGCTCTATTCTTGACCCAGAGTTAGCTGCGGAGTACAAGGCAGAGGTCTTGGAATTTCTAACTGAGTGGAAAAAGACCCCTGAAGACACAGTTGCTATTGCGGAGATATTAGCTGATCCAGACGCTTATGACGTTCTGAGTATTTTGCGACGAGGACCGGTGAATATTTCCGAACTTGAGGCAACTTTGGGCATACCGCCGAAAGAGCTCAAACAAGCGATACAGATGCTGAAGAAGTATCGAATCATCTCAGAAAAACGTCGAAAGGGCCCATCTGGTGAGTATGACAAATGGTTGTTTCTGCTCAATGACATCCGAGTCAGGCTTTTCTTCCCTGAGTACTTCCTCAACACCTTGGTCACCGAGCTGGAAAAGAACCCAGATGATGAAAGAATGATGGAATTGGTTCATCAGCATCTAAGACTGTTGCGCGATAACTTTCCGAGATGAAGCAGAGTTATCTCAATTCTTCAAGCCGGCATTAGCTCTGAGAATAGACTTCTCTCTAAATGTGCTAGTATGCTTAGTTGGCGCCATTTCATTCACTCTATGGACTAGGCATTGACACATCGGAATATTGAATTCCTTTGAAACTTTTGCACACGCCTTATCTATTTTGTATCAGAATAACGCTTTCTGTGAAACGAGGAATATTCATATATTCACATCATTAGTTTCTACTTGCCTGAAGTATAGGTGTACAATATCCCCCATTCAGAGGCTTGATATGAAACGCTTGTTAACGCGGTCCCATTTCCGTCAGTACATACCGACGGAGAAGCCTCTGAAATACCAGCAGATTCTGCTGGCGAGGTCCCCGTAAACGTGAGGTTTTTTCCTCACAAATTCGCACAATTTTTCGTACACTTATGCTGATGGTGTCCACGGATGCGGAAGGGGCTGCTTAGGCAACCCGTTCCGTTTCCAACTTTGTGCTGGACCTCCTTCGGGCTTTTGTCTTGTGAGAGAAGATTAGTGATTTCTCAGGAGAGATGTGTGAAATCCCAGAATTCATCGCAAGAAGAACAAAATAGATGCGTACCAAGGCAATAATACAATAGACCATATCTGGGAAGTTATATTATTAGTGAAGATAGAAGAAAGCAGCGAAAGGAAAGAAGCCTCTCTGGTGACGATGAATGATTCATAACACCTTCCTCATGAGAATTTCTAGTAAGGAGGTATTAACCTCTAGTCAATACTGGCCAGTGGAGGTAACAGCTGACAGCCTAGATGAGTTCATAGAAACAAGAGAAGATCTTCGTAGTGATGATGTTTCTTTGGCCAATCTGCCCCTCAGTATCGATGACGACAAATTCGTTGGAGCGGATGTTGTAAAGGATCTTGTTTTGGTATTTGTGAGTGACTTGGGGGAACAGGAACATACGCTGGTGGACCATTTAGCGGCTGCTGCGAAGATACTGAAAAGCCGTATTCAACGTGATGGGCTTGAATATGTGACAAATCACTATGAAACATTGATTGAGGACTCCATAACTACCCGGCTCAAAATTGCTCTAGTGGGAGAAGGCGGTACTGGAAAGACAACCACACTCCATTTGCTATTGGGCGATACACCGCCTCTTCAGTATGTGCCCACAATTGCTCTTAATCTTGAAACTGTTGAGAATATTAGATTCGGGAACTATTCCCTTGTTTTGTGGGACTTTGCAGGCCAAGAGCGTTTCCGAAACCTCTGGCGCTTTTACTTCCACGGTGCTGATGTGATTTTCTTGGTATGTGACTCGACACTTCGGAATGTCATTATCAGCAAGGACATTCTCAAGCTCATCAAACGAGATGCTCCCAAAGTACCCGTCTTTGCGCTGGCAAACAAGCAGGACAAGCCTAATGCAATGAAGCCTGAGGTGGTACAGAAGATTCTCGGTGTCCCAACCTATCCAATGGTGGCAATTGATAAAAGCAGACGCGATGAGATGCTTAGGATTCTAATGAATGCTGCAGCTCAGTATGTGGGTGTAGCTCTTCCTGATCTACCTCCTCAGGAATTGCTAAGATTCACGGATGAAGCCACTGAGAGTGCAGCAGACGCAATCGATGAAGGAAGACTATCTGAAGAGGAGGAAGAATACGAAGAGGTCGAAGTCGTTGAAGAAGTCTACGTAGATGAAGACGGTCGTATTGTTGATGCCACAGATGATTACATCATAGTCGAGGAAGTAGTGGAGGTAATCGAAGACGAAGACATAGCCGAGTCAGAGGGAGTGGCTGAGGAAAAACCTCCTGAGGCTCCTAGGCCACTGATGGATGAGGAATGGACTGTTGAGACAACTTCGGAAGAAGATAGGGCGAAGGAGGTAGGAATAGAAACCGCCGAGCCTGATGAGATTGCCTTAGAATCTGCAAGAGAAGAAAAAGAAGTAGAAGAAGAATGGGAGATAGAACCGATATCAACTGAGGAAGCTATGCCAAGGCAAATCCCGGTTGACACAGCTGAGTCTGACGTGATTGCTGCAGAAGAAATGGGATGGGAAATAGAACCTGCTGCAAGCGAAGAAAGCCTACCCGAACAGATTCCAGTAGAAGTCGTCGAATCAGAGGAGCCTATTTCAGAAGACGATTTGGATGCAGATATGGTTTCTTTAGACCAGGAAGAGAGAGAGAAAATTCCCGCTGAATCTGATGCTTCAATTCTGGCTGAGAAAGAATTTGAGAGAGCTGAAGAACTTCCACGAGGTCCTGACGAAGAAGAAGCCATGATTGACGGGACTCGGATGGCTAGAGAATTGCTGTCAGAAGCTCTAGATGCTGACGATATTGTAAGTGAGGAGATAGAACGGGCTTCAAGGGAGGACCTGGATACAGCTCTCGAAGCATTTTCAAGCGATGAGGTACTTCCACCTGACGAGGAAGCCGAACCCGAGAGTGATGTGGATGAGGCAATCAGGGAGATCTATGGTATCTTAGGGTCGGAAGAGGAAGAGCTGGAACGTAAGGCATCATCTCCGGAGGAAGAGGATGAGGACGCAGATATTGATAAGCAATTGGAAGAACTTGACAAAATGTTCACCAAGTTCGAATTCGAATCCACTCAGTAGATATGTCAGCCAACTAATCACTCCTTACTGTCACTTAGTAAGACTGATTTATACATGAATGTTGAATAGAATTGAGAGGTTCCCACAGTTGAAAATTAGCGACGTTGAAATTGGAGAAGATGTACCTGAGCTCACTGTCAGAGTAATGAAAGTAGGCATACCTCGAATAATACGCACTCGTACTGGAAGAAAGACGCAATTGACTGAGGTTCTCTTGGGTGACGAAACGGGGACAACCATTTTGACTCTCTGGGGCTTTCGAGAGGCTGAGGATTTAGCATCTGGCAAGATTATCAAAATTACAGACGGATGGGCAAAGGAATGGCAAGGTAAAATGCAATTAACATTAGGGAGGTCTGGTAAGATGGAAGAAGTCCCTGATGATGATACTATCCCCTCCACAAGAGAAATAATAGAGCAGAACAAAGAGGACAAACACATTAAGTAGCGTGCTTTTCCTATCTGTGATCAACATGGTGCAAGTATACCTGTCTGGCCCAATAATCCACGAAAATCTTCGGAAAGACGACTTCTACAAAAGCGTGATAAAACTTCTTGAAGAGAGAGATATTGATGTCTTTGCCCCACATTTCATGGCTGCTAGTGATGCAAAATATATCTATGAACGAGATGTGAATCAGGTTAGGAAGTCAGACCTGTTAATTGCAGAGGTTTCCAATCCTTCATTGGGAGTTGGCATGGAATTAATGCTAGCCATAGAACTTGGAAAACCAGTGTTAATGTTCAGACACCGTGAATCAGAAAGGCTATCGAGAATGGCGTTTGGGGCAACTGGGAAGGTACTATTCGAATATAACACTCTTGATGAAGTCGAAGACATCCTTGCACAGATTCGTATTAAAGAATTGACTGTCCATGAATGCGATCAATGTGACTCACAAGTTGCTGAAGCTCAAGCTAGTGAATATAGATGCGTGTTCTGTGGAACAACCAAGTAGGGGTATGAGGCATTTGCAAAAGGGTCTGAAAATTGTTGAAGAAGGCCAAGAGCTCAAAGTAATTCTTCTTCTGATTCTCTCAGTTACCATGGTATCCTCTGCAAGTATATTGATTCGGTATAGCACATCTCATCCTCTAGCAATAGTATTCTGGCGCACATTATATGGTTCCATCGTGATGGCCCTGGTTGGATTCTTGCGAGGTGATACGCAAAAGGCGAAAGCCTCGGAAGCCATGCAGAACTGGCCTTGGTTTATGCTGATAGGAGTAGTTCTCTCGTTGCACTTCTCCACTTGGTTTACATCGCTATTTCTTACAACTGTTGCAGCAAGCGTCGTCTTGGTCAATACCTCCCCAATATTCACTGCAATTTTTTCGACTATAGTCTTAGGTGAATCCCTTAGGAGGAAATCGTGGGCTGGAGTTGTAATTGCCGTAGGGGGAGCAATTCTACTGGCTTGGAATGATCTATTAGCAGTTGGTGCTGGGGCGTTGCTCGGTGACATCCTTGCATTGTTGGGCGCCCTTTTTCTCGCAATCTACTTTATTGGCGGTAGACGCTTTGCAAAAGGGATTCCCATAACCGCCTATACTACGATTGTGTATTTGACGGCTGCTGTGGTCACTTTCATTGTATGCGTGATTCTTCAGATCAACGTCCTAATATTCGAGCCGACAGAAATTTTAATCTTCATCGCATTGGCGATATTTCCCACTGCGCTCGGTCATTCGGTGAATAATTATCTCCTCACGCTTGTTCCTGCATATTTCGTATCATCAGCGGTCATCGCTGAGCCAGTCGGTGCTACATTGCTTGCTATTGTTTTTCTGGGCGAGATACCAACAGCCTTTACTTTTCTCGGATTTGGGGTCATCTTAATTGGCGTTTCTCTTGTTTTGGTGGACATCGCACGCAAACACGAAGAGCCGACTTAGCCTTTGATCACTCCAAGTGGTCTCAATCTAACCGCATTTGTAGCGATTCCCACTGCGTCCGAAACTCGTACAACCTCGTCAACATCCTTGTAAGCTCCTGGGGCCTCCTCTGCGATAACAACGCCCTTGGTAGCCTTCACAATGATTCCCCGTTCCTTCAGGTTGGTCTGCACATCTCTGCCGTAGAAATCCTTCTTCGCTTGAGTACGACTCATTACCCTACCGGCTCCATGAGCAGTTGATCCAAAGGTAAGCTCCATACCTCTCTCGTCACCTACTAAGATGTACGAGGCAGTTCCCATCGTGCCTGGAATAATAACCGGTTGGCCAATCTTCTTGTAGGCATCGGGTGTTTCTGGATGCCCTGGCGGAAACGCGCGAGTTGCTCCCTTTCTGTGTACAACAACTTTTGTCCGTTTTCCGTCGATATCATGATGCTCTACTTTGCCCATATTGTGAGCAATGTCATAGATTAGATTCATATCCAAGTCACGCGAGCTTTCGCCAATAACACGGGCAAAAGATTCCCTTGCCCAGTGTAGCATGGATTGTCTATTTGCAAAGGCGTAGTTTGCTGCAGCACTCATTGCCTTTAGATAATCCTGCCCTTCGTTTGAGGTGATAGGGGCACTGCAAAGCTGCTTATCAGGCACGTCAATATTGTACCTCTTCATGGCCTTGTTCATTATTTTGATGTAGTCACTACATACCTGGTGACCAAAGCCACGGGAACCGCTATGAATCATAATAGTTACTTGCCCCTCTCTTGTGATCCCCATTGCTTCGGCAGCTTCTTTATTGAAAATCTTATCAACTGCCTGTATCTCTAGGAAGTGGTTTCCTGACCCTAAGGTGCCAACTTGAGATAGCCCTCGCTTTTTCGCTTGATTTGAAACTTTGCTGGGATCTGCAAGTTCAATCGTCCCATTTGCTTCTTGATGTTCAAGGTCATCATCCCATCCATATCCATTCTCAACAGCCCATTTCGCACCGCCTGTTAATACCTCGTCCAGTTCACGATTATTATCCAATCTGATATTTCCCTTTCTTCCGATTCCTGTAGGAACCTCATTAAAGAGGGTATCAATCAGCTGTTGGAGTTTGGGTCTTACATCACTCTCATCAAGTGATGTTCTCATTACTCTTACTCCACAGTTGATATCATAGCCTACTCCTCCAGGTGAAATAACACCATCCTCATAATCAACTGCAGCTACGCCACCTATGGGAAATCCATACCCTTGATGCCCATCTGGTAAAACGATGCTCTTCTTGTATATCCCGGGAAGACTGGCTGTATTCACGGCTTGAGTCAAGGTTTTGTCCTGCTTTATTTTTTCAAGTAACTTAGGTGACGCATAGATTCGAACCGGTACTCGCATCCAAGGTTTGGTGTCCTTAGGAATCTCATAGACATAATTATCAATCTTATTAATCTGCAATAATGACCTCTCCGGGTTGCAATCATTGTTATCTACGTTATGCGGGCTATAAGGGTTGTGAAGTGTCAGCTACTCTGAATAACAAAATTCTATTAGTGGGTTTACAGTCCCTTCTAACAGGGACTATTCCCAAAGAAGAATGGAGGTTGATGTATCAAGTGCCAGAAGTGCGATTGACTGCAATGGTTACAACACATGGATGAAGCTGTAAGATCAAGAAGAAGGATTTAACGGCACTGCTGCAGAAGGCCGGTCTTCTTCCGTTTGACACGTCGTGTAGAGACTTACTTGGTGACGATGCCGTTGTCAAGGTGGCAAGTGATGACATTGCTATCGTTGAGAATGTGGATGTGTTTACTCCAATAACCGACGATCCTTTTACTCAAGGGGAAATCGTCGCATGCAATGCTACCAACGATGTCTTCGCAATGGGCGTTCAACGGATACTATCCCTTCAAGCATTCCTAGCGTATCCAGCAGAGATGTCTGATGATATCGCTGCGGGTGTACTGAAGGGCATGAGTCACTTCATGAAAGACCTCGGCTCAGACGTAACTGGTGGTCAGACAATCACTAATCCTTGCCCCGTATTTGGTGGTATTTGTACTGGTGTAGCGCATCCCGATGATGTGATATACTCCTCTGGTGCACGACCCGGGGATTCTGTTCTTCTAACAAAGCCCCTAGGCATTCAACCCGCAATGAGGTCGTATCGAGACCTCAAAGACGAGAAGCGTGATGCACTCTTGGAAAGGTTCACTGAGCAAGAGCTTGAAGAAATGCAGAATGTTGCCACTCGTATAATGACTCAAAGTAATCTTGAGGTTGCGAAGGCAATGCAACAAGTTGGTGCTCATGCGGCTACCGATATTACGGGTTTCGGTCTTCTCGGTCACGCCGAGAATGTTGCGACTCTGAGTGGAGTAGATATCGTATTCGAGTCACTCCCGGTGATTCGAGGTATCCTGCCCTTGGCCGAATACTTTGGTCATAAGGTGTCTACCGGATTCGGAGCAGAAACTGCTGGTGGAATGCTAGTCTTTCTCGATTCCGAAAAAGTAGAGGAGTTTTCTTCCTTGCTGCAGGACTCGGGACTCCCTTGTTGGTCTGTTGGACATGTTTGCAAATCCATGGACACGCCCTCATCAAGACTAGCTGAGGACGTACAGTTTATTGAGACTGTGTTCCCGTGATGCTATCAAAAACCAGAATGGAGTGATAGCGGAGGAGGGCCGTAGCAAACGGCCAGTCTCATTCTATAATAGAGAAATATAGCCTAGTTTTCTTGCCAGCTGTAGTTTTTCATTCCATTAGATGATTGAGCTTAGTAAATAGCTTGTCAATTCCTTTGACAGGCTCAAGATCCAGTTCGGGGGGGATGAACTTTCGCAGCTCGGTTACCTCTGCTTCTTCTGCATCATGGAATAACCAAAACTCGTTAGTAGTAACTTTTTTTGTTTGGGACACTATGGAATCACTCCGACGCAATGGTATTCTCATTTCATGTTATTAATTAATCGGTAAAATACGTCATTCGACGAATCGCTAGACTGTTTTCGACATTGGGTGAAATTGGAATTAGAATGGAATTCACTGTAGATAGGCAAACAATTTATCACATCATTATGCAATCAGTGCTATACATACAAGCGAAGAACCTCGAGTGCTCTATTTTTCGAGTGTTCTTCCATGGTCGAACATTAAAGGATGAGAGATAATCCGATGAAGATAGTAGTAACAGGGCCCTACGAGTCTGGAAAGAGTTTGATGATTCATCACATTACTGACGGTGCTTGCATTAATGTAGAACGACGTGGTACGACAATTGCTATGGACCATGGTGTCGCAAACGTCGATGGAATGAGTGTTTTCTTGTTCGGGACCCCAGGTCTGCTCAGATTTAGGACAATGCGGAAGATTCTGAGCTCGGGTGCAGACGGTATCATCTTTGTTGTTGATTCGGTGAATCCAGAATCTGATGCACGGGCGAAGCTTTTTTTCCGTGAAATAGCCTTTTTCTTGCCAGGAGTGCCATGTGTTGTGGCAGCAAACAAACAGGATTTGGATGATGCACGACCTGTCGATCAGTTACGGGAAAGTATGAGTTTTTTGGCAGGTCTTCCAGTGATTCCTGTGTCAGCGAAGACGGGCAAGAATGTAGATAGTATGTTGCGAACGCTTCTTTATCTCTCCATGATGCAATGGAGCTCAGTCTTTAGCAAAATCGCGGAGTATAGCGGTGATAAGAAGGGACTGGACAAAATCGTAAGGGATTTGAATATTGAGAGAGAACGTGCCATAGGCCACCTACGTCGATTTGAACTCCGAAAATTGCTAACTCTACAGGTCGGAGACGAACAATTTCATGCAAATGAGAATGTAAAGCCTCTACTAGAGAACCCTGTATTGATGATGCGTCGCTGAATCACAATCAGAAAGAATCAAAAGCAGCTTACGCTTTCTCCAATCTGACTGAAGAAGGGTGCATTCCATGAATGATGAAGAAGATACAATGGACGATTTAGATCCAGCAGAACTTTTAGAACAGGCAGCAGAGGCTTTGGATGTTGGTGAGAGTGAGATAGCTGCTAAGATATACAATGCAGCCGGAAACATCTTCATGTCTGTTGCTGAATTTGACGAGGCTCTCGACTCATTTGAGAAATCCCTAGAGCTCTATCAGGAGCTGAAAGAAGAAACGGGGATTGCTGATACATATTACAATCTTGGAGTTGCACATATCAATCTGGAGAATTGGATTGAGGCAGACGAAATGCTCCAGTCTTCTATAGAAATGTTTGAGAAGGCATCAAACGAAGAAGGTGTAGCAGATGGTACATACGCTCTTGCTTTGGCTAAACTTGGTAAAGGCGAATTTGATACTGCAATGGACTTCTTCAAGCAAGCCCAAAAGGCCTACAGGAGTGCCGATAATGAACAGGGTCAAGCAAGTGTGATAATGGACATGGGTAATGCATATGCCGATAAGGAAGACTGGACTAAGGCAGAAAAGACATTCAAAAAGGCTCTCAAAATCTATAAGGAGCTTGATGACAAAGGCGGAATTGCTGATGCCTTGTCCCTTCTCGGTGATATAGCGGAGATAAACAACAATCAGAAGAAAGCCGCGGAATATTTCACAGAGGCTGCGGAATGCTATCTTGAAGCAGAAATCTACGACATATCTCTAGAAGTTGTAGAGCGAGCAGAAGCAAAAATGTGGGATATACCCAAGTCTACTCGACGACGTCTTAGGAAACGCTGCGATGCGGTACGGGATACTCTTCCTGAAGACATTGAAGATGACGATGATGATGACTTTGACGAGGATCTCCTCGATTTGTAGTCGTCATTACCAAAATGCTCCATGTTTATACCAATGTCTATTCTAACATTGATGTCCCACTAGAAAACCCTATTTACCATACGGGCTTTCTTTACACAGGAGCTAGGCTGGCGGATGTTCATCAATAAGAAAATCATCGTTCCATTAATTTCTATGCTTATTATTGCTCCTGCCTTTCTACCTATCCTTGTTCAGTTCAATACAAATCAATCAGATGAATATGTAACACGTAATTCCGCTACTAGTGCTAGTCTTGCAGCAAATGGCAGTTCAATCCCGATGCGGAGAGCCATTTTTGTTGCTGCTGATTCCGAATCCTATTTGGATGAATTTGCTTACATGGCAGCAGTTCCTATGTCTATTTTCTACGATTCTGGAACAAAATATGTGTCCCCCTTACTATATTCTGATGGCGCTGCTCAACAAGATAATCTTCTAGATGACTGGATAGAATATTTGCAACCGGATGGAGGCATATCTCAGGCGATATCTATCGGAGATACGTCTCCAGCAAGAATTTTCGAGCTCCAACAACAGATGGGCGCTCGTGTGTATCCACAAGTTTCAGGGCAGACATCCCACGAGATAGCTGCCAAGCTCGCAGCTAACGACTGGGACGAATCCGACATTGCCGTTATTGCTTTGGCGAAGGACAGGTTCGACTCTCCGACTATTCAAACTGACTCTTCATCTTACGTATTCGAGAACGTTCAATTAGAAACTGAGAGTCCCGAGACAACACTTCCTATTGACTCACCTATTGTAGTCAACTTTGATCCTCCAGAAGATGCTGGCTGGATATACGGCGTCTTTAATTGGACTACGAGTGACCCTCTACTTCATCAAATCAGAGATCCAGCAGGAAGAATTGTTGATTATTCTGTTTACAAACAGGCGTTCTTCAAACGAAATAGCGCCTATGTAGATAATTTGGTGCCCACCCATTTCTGGATTCCCAAAACCATGGACGGCACATGGGAAGTGAGAATTGAGCCCGGTGGTACATTGATAGACCCCCTGCCTATCGACATGACCATCACCTATTATCCCAGCTTCCAACAAACAATATCGGTCCCGGCGAATACAAACTGGCTCAATATAACTGCAGACTGGAATAATGCTGGTACTACTGTAAACATGGCACTTATTGACCCAACCGGTCGAATGGTACAATGGGAACCATCTGAGAGTCTGCTATCAGGCGCTGGAGGGAAGAGTCTCCAAATGCCCTTCCCCATGCAAGGAGATTGGAAACTCATCTGTGCTTGGATGGACCCTATTGATGAAACCAATGCTCTTGATGTCAATTGGGCTATCAGCATTCTACCTACGGGAATTGAAGGATATCTTGAATCTGCATCAAACGGCGCAACGCTTGCTTCACTCTTGAATGCACCTTTGTTATATGCAAACTCGGATTCACTCCCCACCGTTACGCAATGGGCCCTAAATCGCTTAGGCGTAACCAATGCTATTCTTGTTGATCCTGCCGGTCTGCAGTCCGGGACGTTGTCAACTGATATCACTGATATCGCCATGTTGACGAATCTCAATACCTATCCAGCTGTGTCTGACATGATCTCTAGCCTATCAAGATGCCATGATGTCATTTTGACACTTCCACTTGCCAATAAGAGAGAAGTATTTCCTGCAGCTTCTTTATCTGGAGCATTTCATGGGGCACCTGTATTCTCTTTGGGTGGAGATGACAATTCTATGACTACCCGTGCAGAAGAAACTTGGGCACCCTACTTGATAGGCCCCAATATAGACATCTTCGTGACGAGAGGATTCGAAGAACGTATCGAAAACGGCTGGTATGATGAGCGGATACCGAACATCTATTCAATGTACAAGTCAGCTGATTCCTTTGAAGCCTTTCTCACGCAACGTGGTGCATATAATGAATCAGACAAACAAAATGTCATAATTCTGTCTGGTACTGACGCGATAAAACCGAGTTTTGACAGGTCACTTCAGAGCCACTTCATGCCTGGGCGTATTCCCGCTGGGACTCCTCAAACAGCTGCTTTTATGGTCAATAAGGCTACACTTCACTCGTTCATTTTCAGAACTGCACAATCAGCAGACACATCTCTGCTTTCAATGTATGCCTACACTGATGGAGAGAATTATCTCGATAATTTTGGTAACATAGTAGAGATACGTCAGTATGACGATATCGAAAGCGAATTGTCATCTGCAGGATTCAGCATCGATTCCCACATTGGAGTAAACGAGGTGTTCACCTCTCTCAACTCACAGGTTTCTCTATGGTCTTTCAGTACTCACGGGACACTGAGTCAATACCCCAACGACCCTCCACAGCGACCTAATGGTGTAGGTGTATTCTCACTTCGCGACGAGGATGCACCATATGGGTTCGAAGTCAGCCTCTCCGAAACTACTGTTGATGATAATCTAGTCAATCCCGTTGTCCATAGCCCAGAGAATGCTCATCATATCACACGAACTACTGATGATTTGCTGGCTTCTGTGGGTTATTTGGGCTCTCCCATTATTACAACCACTGCCTGCCTTCTGGGTGGGACAAAATTCCCACGAGTTCTTATGGAACGTGGTGCAGTCGCAGTGATAGCCGCCCCTCGAACTGTATATTTCCAGCCTGCTGGTCTTCTTACCATATATTTCACACAGGCTCTTGCAAGCGGTAATTCGACAGGAGCTGCTCTCAACTATGCTTTAAAGGCTGTTTCCTACGACTATACTAACACTCAGTCCTACACTCCTAGGGATTATGCAAATCAGCAAATTCTCTTTGGCGATCCGTCAACTCTCTTAATCAATCCTAACCTTGTTGACAGGGTGCCATCGGTCGACCCAAATAGCACATTCAACAACCATGTCCCTGGCCAAGGGGTTTCCTCTGTTGCGGCAATCGGAGCAACAACGTATCTCCCAAGCGTCTTGGATTCTCTTAGTACTGAATACAGTTTCTACACCGAATCAAACCTTTCTGATTCTTTGAACGTCTTTGGTTTGTTCTCCTCCATAATTATCGAGCCCAATGTTCTTGACATCATTGATAGCTTCTTCTCAAGTAGAGTTAATCTTCTGAAAGACTACGTCAGCAGAGGTGGAACACTCGTGGTTCTAGGATTCAATGGTGAATATCCTTGGTTGCCTGGTCTTGCTTCATATGGGAGCGACAATAGTGGCTCAGAGATAGAAATAGATGATGCAGGACATCCCCTCGTAAGTATTCCAAATGAGATTGGCACCGATATCCAGTACACAGGTGTCTTCACTGAACATTCTCACAATTTATCCATATTAGCAACTGCTGACATGCATCCGGTTATATTGGCTGGACTGCATGGTTTGGGCAAAATCGCAATAACTACTGTAGATGAGCAGGGACCATCAAGAAGTCAAATTATCGAAAACGCAGTCAATTGGAATTGGCAACCATCTATTGTGATTGGGAGCATAAGTAAGAATCAAGAAATAATTTGGTCTGGAGACCGAGTGACTATTGAAATTGAGCTTGTTGACAGAACAGGACACCCAGTAGAGGGTGCTGAAGTGCAATCCTGGATAAACTCATCAGCAGTAGCAATGACCGAATCCGGTGGTGGATATTACTCAATCATTCTTAGCGAGAACTGGACTTCCTCTAGAACAGGTATGTACGACTTTCAGATTCATGCCGCGCTAGATGGTATGGATACGCTTGACGCAACTATGCTCGACTTCATGTTTATTCGGCCTTTGCCATGGCCCATAATATTTGCATTTGCTGGAATTATCGTGGCAGGGATTGCTATCTGGGTGTATCGAAAGCGAAGAAAAGGGGAACCCATTCTGAAATACAAAAAGGATCAGAGCTCGGATGGGTGGAGAAAACTGACTCGGGACGAGAAAGACCGCCTGAACAAGGAAGAAGAGGAGCAAGAGCGTAGGCAAAAGGAAGAAGATGAGAAGTTCGACCCAAAGGAATTCTTTGGGGTATGAATGTAGAATGCGCAATTTTGGGGGAGAATTCGTGCAATAGCATAACAACATTCAATAGATAACTAGACGGAATGCTTGTTATAAGGCAAAACTGAGGTAATATGATGTCAAGCCGTGTTGATAAAATAAATGCCGCTATTAAAGATTTTGAAACAGTGCCAGGAGTTGAAGGAGCTGCGCTGGTGTCGCTGGATGGACTGATGATATCTTCCGCACTTCCTGAGAGTGAGCAGGAGAGAGTGGCTGCAATAAGTGCCGCAATGCTATCTTTAGGAGAGAAGGCGACTAATGAGCTAGATAGGGGTAACCTCTTGGAGATTTATGTGAAGGGTGACAAAGGCTACACACTAATGACCTCTGTCGGGGAAAGTGCCCTTCTATTGGTTCTTGCAAAGGCAGACGCACAGCTTGGCTTAATCTTTGTTGACATGAAGAGAATGTCAGACAAACTATTGGATGTACTTTAGACCGCGCGTTGACCCTCATTACTGGTTAAGGGATTTAAAGCAGTTCAAGCATTGCATCTACAATAGCGCCTGCTATTTCGCGTTTTGATGATAAGGGTATCTTCGTCTGAATGTCCTCTTTACCAATTATGATAACCTGATTTGTATCCGTCCCAAAGGCGACTCCTTCTCGGGCTGCATCGTTGGCAACCACCATATCACAAATGCCTGCCTCGATTTTTTCTTTTCCTCTGGCCACCAGTTCCTTATCTGAAACTCCTGACTCTACCTTGAATCCCACAATGAAAAGGTCGCTTTCCAGTTTACGAGCCTCCTCTATTATTTTAGCGGTGGGTACTAACTCAATAGTATAGGGTTTTCCAGATGGGCGTTTCCGGTCTTCCTTCCTCGATGGTATATAGTCCAACACTGCAGCCGCAGAGATGAATGCATCAACCGTGTTTGTCTTTATTTTGTCAAGAATTGCTTCCTGCATTTCTTCAGATGTGTCCACTTTAATGACTTCAGCATTATCTGGCGGTCTTTCTCCCGTGGGCCCTAGAACAACCGTAACATTTCCACCACGAGAGATAATTTCTTCGGCAAGAGCAATTCCCATCTTTCCAGTAGATGGGTTTGTAATGAACCGGACCTTGTCTAACCAGCCGCGAGTAGGTCCTGCGCTTACTAGGAATTGCTTTCCAACCAAGTCTCTAGGCCCGAGCAAACTGATCACCTGAGATACAATGGCATCAACACTGGGTATCTTCGCCTTAGCCTCCTCTATCCTTGGGGTCATCACTGTGACTCCAATCATCTTCAGCTTCTTGATATTCTCATTCACTGCTGGATGGTCATACATGCTCTCATGCATGGCAGGAACGACAACGACTGGAATATGTGCTCCGATGCCCGAGGACACGGTTGTAGTCACGGGGGTATCATCTATTCCATTGGCAATCTTGCCTATGGTATTCGCAGTAGCCGGTGCAATTAGAATAAGGTCAACCCGGCCTGAGTGTTTTCCTGCCAAGGTGACATGCTCAATCTGTCCTGTGAGTTCTGTCACCACTGAGTTTCCGGTTGCCCACTCCAAAAGATGGGGATGAATTATCTGTTGACTGGAGTTACTCATGACACAATATACTTCCGCGCCATGCCGCATCAACCTTCTTGCCAAATGCACGGTTTCAACAGCTGCCACGCTTCCAGTTACACATAGTGCAATGGATTTACCTGACAGAAGATTGCTGTGACTTCCTATAATTAGTTTTGATGTGTGTTGCATGGCCGATTCATCCAATTTTAACGATTACGTGTTCATTCTTAATCTATTCGAATGTGGATTCTGGTTCTTGTAACGTCAATTTGGTTCTTTACACAAAAATTTGGCTGATGTGATGTTTCATTTTGAAATTTTCAGTGAAATTTTCGTTAGAATGGATGGGAATGTGTTGGTGGGCAAAGAATATATGTTGCATAATCATTCAGCCTTCCCACCGACACCGCACGCCCTAGTGGTTTCGCCGTCGGCTACAGCGTCGCAACAACAAAGGGCAACAACGAACAATGAACTAACTACAAAGTCTGAAATCTAGAGCAGGTGTGAAAGGACGTGTCCAGAATTTCTTATCCGCGAGGAGGCAAATGCTAACCTTGAGGAAAGAGAAGAAGGCACGATTTGATGCCTATGAGAAAGTAATCTCGGATTTTGGCACTCCATCACAGTCATTATTTGTTGTAGACGGTGACAATGAGGTTGACATCTTCAAGCGCGACTTCAATGAATTCCTCGTATCATCGAACAGGATGGATGAGGACTCCAACGAGTTGCCATATCATATGATACACTTTGGATATGATGGCGACATGCTGGATGACTTATTCCGACTGACCATCTCGGAAGAGGCGGATAATTTCGAACCAGCGAAGATGGACCCCAATATGCTCTTCTCAAAACAGAGCATTTTCCAGAAGTTATACGAGACCATCACCAAAGACAAATTCGCCATCTTTCATATCACCGAGTTCCCCCTTGCATATTACTTCGAGACCGCCATCACTGTCGATGTGGAGGATCTCTCTGATGTCATGGACGGTGATGTTCACGATCAGACCATTCATCGATACCTTAGTGACTTGAGACAGCAGGGCAGCGAAGAACACAGAAAGACGTACAGCTTTTTCTATAGAATCAGCACATCTCTTCTGATGGAACTCTCTAATGCATTCTTGGTTGTGCCAACTGCAGGAATGAACCGACATATGGTGGTCACCAGTTGGCGGACCCAGACTCTGCTTCTTGGCTTCAGTCCACTGACGTGGTCTTCGGGCAGCTTCAAAGTATGGGACTTGAGCGGACGCGATATCGATGCTCGATGGGCGTATCCTGCCCCCCCACCATACGATGACCCTCGCGTAAAGCAATACACCAGTCTTGTTCCTCTGGGAAAGGACGAAGATTGACGACCCACTGTTAAAGAGGGCTTTGTATATACATTATAGAGGCGTATATCCATGTTGATAAAATCGTATACATATCTTTATGAACGGCCTAGTTCAGGATGAGTTGACGGAAACATTGATACCTTTAGTTGGAACTGCAACAGCATTTGTTCCTGGGCACATCACCGGATTTTTCAGAATCCATGATACCAGTAGCAATCTCTTGAAGAGAGGTTCAACCGGTGCAGGATTTTGTATCACCGCGGGAACCGTCACCACTATCCAACTAATAGAACAAGATGAACATGAGGTATTAGTTACATACAATGGCAAGCGCATAGAGGCAGAAATCACAGAAATGGTGGTTGAACAAGTGTCAGAAGTATACGGAAAAAGAATCTCAGCTACGGTAGAGCACAAATCAGAGCTACCCATAGGCGTCGGATACGGTGCATCAGGTGCTGGTGCATTGGGTACCGCCCTCGCTATGAACTACATCCTAGATTCTGAAATGACACCAGAAGTTGCTGCGCAATATGCTCACTATGCTGAGGTTGCAAAGCAAGGTGGCCTTGGTGATGTTATTGCTCAATTCACTGGCGGGATGGAAATCCGGGTACGACCTGGTGCGCCTGGGATTGGAGAGATTAATCCCTTCCGATGCGAGTCGCCCTTCACTGTTGTCTTGGCTGGTTCAGGTGGTCTAGAAACTAAAACGGTGCTAAATGATAAAGAGTATAGACACCGGATCAACGAACGAGGGAGCCAGCTAGTTGATGACATGCGAGATGACCCCACCTGTGAACAATTTATCAGGGCTTCAAGAGATTTCGCCCATTTCACAGGGCTTATGAGCGAAAGAACAGAAGCAGCTTTGTCAGAATTAGATAGTGCCAATCTGAAGAATTCTAGCATGGTGATGCTAGGAGATTCGCTGTTTTGTCTATGTTCGCACAATGACGTGGATAGAGCCCGTAATATACTGACTGATTATTGGATGCCAGAGGAAACACTTGTGACAACAATTGCCAACAGGGGAGGAGGTTTACTGCATTGACAAAGATAGAGATCCCATCCGATCACCCCCGACGAGTATCTCTAGAAACGCGTGAGAGAATAATTGAAGGGCATCAAGATAATATTGTAGCTACTGCAGGCCTACTGGCACATGGACGCGGAGAAGCGTTTGATTATCTAATTGGCGAGAATACCAATGACCAAGCCATGAAGGCCATCGATGCAGCTGTGGCATCCATGCTTTTAGCGGACCATCCAGTGATTAGCGTTAATGGTAATGTTTGCTCTCTGGTACCAGAAGAGCTTGTGGAGTTATCCGAGATTTGTGGAGCCCCACTAGAAATCAACCTCTTCTACTACAGAAAGGAAAGAGAGGATGCTATTCTGAAGGCTTTAACGGATGCAGGAGCGAAAGGTGTTCTTGGCACAGTTAACCGCCCCTCTGAAACTATTCCTGAGTTAAGCAGCAATAGGCGAAAGGTCGACCCCGATGGAATTGGTTCTGCGGACCTAGTATTGGTTCCACTCGAAGATGGTGACCGCACGGAGGCTCTAAAACGAGTTGGCAAGTTTGTGGTCACAATTGATCTGAATCCTATGAGTCGAACTGCCATCTATTCGGACATTACTATCGTTGATAACATAGTTCGGGCGATGCCAATGATGGTTGAACGTGCCCGTAGCTTGTCAGAAGAACCAGAAGAGAAACTAGATGCAATGATCGAGGCTTTTGATAACAGGGAGAATCTAGAGACTGTTATCGAAAGAATTATTGAGCACTTAGAAAAGCAAGCGGTTGGTTTCGCAGACCCCAAGGAGGAAAAGAGATGAAGATAGTCATAATGGGTGCTGGTGCCATAGGAAGCCTATTTGGCGGTATGCTGGAGATGGCACAGCCGGGTAACGTTACCCTAATCGCACGCTGGCCCCATGTTGAAGAGATTAAGAAGAATGGACTGCGGATGAAGGGTGTTGTTGGTGAAACTGCGTTGAATATCAACGCTGAAACAAGTGCCGACAAGATAAAGGTGGCCGACATAGTGTTCATAACTACCAAAGCATATGACTCGGTTGAAGCTGCACGAAAGGTTCGCCACCTAGTTGATAATGGTGCATATATTGTAGTTGTCCAGAATGGTCTCGGTACCGAAAATCAGATTGCAGAAGTTCTTGAAACAAAAAGAGTATTGAGAGCAACAACATGTATGGGTGCAATCTTGGAGTCTCCCGGGGTAGTAAATGCCACTGGAGAAGGAATAACAGAAATTGGCTCGCACTACCCTGAAAACGACGAGCTAATCGACATGACAGTTTCACTTCTGAATGATGCCAATATTAAGGCACAGGGTAGTAGAAACATCGAGGGCGTAGTATGGACTAAGACCATCGTCAATTGTGGCATAAACCCAATTGGAGCCATCACTGACATGAAGAATGGTGAGGTATACAGCAGTGCCATGCTAAGGGAACTCGTTATCAAATTAGTAGAAGAAACGGTCGAAGTTGTGAAGGCACTTGGAATAGAACTAAATACAAATGATCCAATTCGCTATACCCTTGGCACTGCAAAGGCAACTGCAAATAATACAAATTCAATGCTCCAAGATATCAAGGCCCGGAAACGGACCGAAATTGAAACGATTACCGGCGCCGTCATTAAGATGGCACATGAACTCGGTCTGGAAACTCCAACAAGTGAAGCAGTGTATGCACTTGTCAAGGCCATCGAAGCCAAGTACCTAGAGAACGAAGATGTTGCCGATGAAGATATCACGATGGCGACGGATGAATTGGTAAAGACGCTTTCTACACATTAAACCATGATTTGGCTGTCTTATATGATGACATTGCTGACCTCTGAGCATTACCAAGGATTGGGCGCATATGGCCTGGCAATGCGGTACTGAAGTCAATCTTTGTTAGGGTTTCCAGAGAATCGACTAGTTGCTGCGGATCACCGGTTGGAAAATCAACCCTGCCAAAACTCCCGTCTGCAAAGAGGGTATCACCAGTAAACATCACTCCCTCCTCCTCAAAATGGAAACAGCAACTCCCCTCAGAGTGTCCGGGGGTATGTACAACTGTTGCCTTCAATTCTCCTAGCTTCAATGCATCTCCATCTTTGAAGGATCTCTCAATCTTTATCTCAGGAAGCTGAACCCCAAAGGTGCTTGACAGGGTCAACTGCATGTCTCCCGAGTTTATGCGATTGGCCTCTTTCTCGTGGAGATGAAGTACACCATCGGCTCGGTCCATTATGGGAACCACCCCTCCAATATGATCGATATGACTATGTGTGAGAACCACATCTGTGATATCTTCTATAGAATGGTCCAATGAAGAGAGCCCTTTCTCCAGATTCTGGACATGTGCCCCAGTTCCTGCATCTATTAATACGAATCTATCTCCTGACTGGATTAAGCCAATATTTGAATCAAATGTATTACTTACTTGAATATGGATTCCTTCTGTCACCTGCTGAAACATATCGTCACCTCATCTGCTCCATGAGGAGGTCAATATCCTCCCTTGTGTTGTAAAAATGGGGTGATACCCGCAACCTACCCTTGCGAACAGAACAGTGAATATTCTCTTCTAGCAAAGAATTCTGAATCAGTTCTACATCAGACGGTTTGCAGGATACAATGGGTGAACGATGATTGTCTTCAAATTCATAGTAATCGATATCAGATTCATCTAGGCGGTCTCTAAGATAATCGGCCGTATCAAGAGCAGCTGTTTCCCGCCTCTTGGCAGGAATGTCTAGTAGTAATTCAAGCGACTTGAGAAATCCTACATAGGCCATCATGGCTGGTGACCCCACTTCGAAACGTCTAGCATCATCAAGAGGTTCTCTTATAGAATAGCCAAATTCATCCAAATTTTTCACTCCCCACCATCCTAGATATACAGGAGTCACTGCATCGAGAAGCTCTTTTTTCAGAAAGAGAAATCCGGCTCCGATTGGTCCAATTAACCATTTAGCAGCTTGGGCTGTTGCGAAATCCACATCCATTTTATGCAGGTCGAATTCTTTCCATCCAGCAGCTTGAATTATGTCAACTGCAATATAGCCCCCGACTTCATGGACCGCCTCGGCCAACAATTCTATATCTGCAACATATCCTGATGCAAATTGTACCATGCTGATTGCCACGACTCGCGTGTTTTCATCAATGGCTTCTAGAAAATCATAATCAGAAACTGCTCCGCGTTGTGACTTCACAACCCTAAGATCGATATCCTTCCTTCTTGCAATGTGCTGCCACGGAATATAGTTTGCTGGAAATTCTAAATCACAAACCACGATGTTGGAACCCTTTGGGTAATCCAATCCGTTCGCAAATGTGTTCAGTCCAGTAGAGGTATTTGGTACGAATCCATATTCCTCACTCGTTCCGCCTAATAGTTTTGCCAAATTGCTCCTGATTTTGCCAAAGGTGGCAAGAGTATCTTGAAAATCGCCTTTAGCGGACACTCTATTTTGAAGATACATTTCAATTGCGCCAAGTGTGTGTTGTGGCATAATGCCTGTAGACGCATTATTGAGATAGACCATCTTGTTTAGTGTTGGGAACTCGGTTTCACGGAGTTGGTCAACAAATGAGGGGGTCATGATGATGAAAACTCAATAAATTGGTTGATAAAGCTCACTGATTACACTCACCTAAAGTTTAAGTCTTACCTGGCGTTGTTGTGTGATTGGAGAGAGGTTTGTCCCTATTCCGTAGAATCATTGCCCGATTAAAGGGGAAGAAGGAAGAAAAGGAAGAAGCCGTAGAGCAACCGCCGTCTTCAGAATCTGAGGCGCGAAAGGATGGGGCTGAACCAACGAAAACCGAGAAACCTACGCTCGAACCTAAGGCATTTCCTACGAAGAAAGAACCTCCAACAAAGAAAGTGTATCAGGATTCAACTCCTCCAGATGGGAGTATTCTTGCATCATCAGCGAGTTTCAGAATCGATACGGAGCAAACAAAAAGCTTGGCTGAAGATGCAAAAATAGGTGAACACTCCATAGCTGAGATGGTTCCAGGTCATGCTCTGAAGCGAGATGATCAGGGAAGAATTCACATCAAGATAGTTTTCTATGGCCCCTCTCTATCCGGAAAGACTACGGCTTTAAGATGGTTGTTTTCTCATGTCAGGTCCCTATCAAAAGGCAAGCTTATTGAGATTGCAGACGATCTGGGGCGAACCACTTTCTTTGATTTTGTACCTGTCACTGCTAGTGAGAAAATAGTATTTGATGTCTTTACGGTGGCAGGGCAGAGGCGGCATGCCCGTCAAAGGATCAATGTCCTTCGTGATGCTGATGGCATCATATTCATGGCTGACTCTCGACCGGAAATGACAAACGAGAATTTGGCTTCGTTAGAAGAATTAAAGATTGCACTTGGGACCGACAGGATAGCTAACATGCCCATTGTTGTGTCATTGAATAAGCGAGATCTTCCAAATGCGTTACCGGTTGACTATATGGTCGACATGTTGGATGTTGAAGGATATCCCGTCTTCTCTACCATAGCCACTGAAGGTAAAAATCTCTTGAGAATGTTTCAACGTATTCTTAGAGACTCTCTCATCTTTCGGGTTGGGCTCTAATCCGAGTTTCTACCATCGAGAGGTAGCTTTCCCCTCTCAAGTTCTTCAATGAGTTTAATAATCTCTTGTTTTGCTTGTTCCATTATTGCTTCTCCCTTCTCTACTGTTGCTTTAGTGGGGTCACCATAGGTCGCCCTAGGATAGAGATCCTCTCTGTACCAGGCTGATACGACTCGATACTTCGTCCCGACTCTCGAAGGATATGCGGATTCCATATCGACCAAGTCTGATTTAACGAATAGCATTTGAGAGGTTTCATCCTCCCCCGCATGCCCCATCGGAGTTTCTACCAGCTCATTTCTCACTTCCTTGGCAAGGTCTCGCCACCAATTTACTATTATGACCACCCGCTCACCCTTCTTGGTGGCTAGTCTGGCAGCACTCTCTAAATGAGACGTATTTCCTCCGTGTCCATTCAGCGCAACGATATACTTGAATCCATGAATGAATATGCCTTTCATAATGTCTGTGTAGAACTCGATGAGGGTCGTTGGCCTGACCGAAATCGTGCCTTCGAACTGATTGAAAATCCAGCTATCGCCAAATGGAATAGCAGGGAGCACCATTGCGTTTGTGTTCTCAGCTATATGCTTGGCGAGATACTCCGGAAGAAGGGCATCTGTACCGAGAGGTAAGTGCCTACCATGCGCCTCAAGGGAGCCTGTCACAAGCACCGCGATTTTTGTCTTCTTGCTCTCAGACAGGAACTGCCCATGGGTCATTTCATTCCAAAATGGCATCATTACTCGGAATGCCTTGGGCATCCATTACAATATTAATCATCTGTTATGTTTCAGAATTAAAATCTATAGAACCACCAAAAAGGATTAAAGAACATCATAGTAGTGCGGTGCTTAGCATTGGGTACACGCCCTTGCTTGGATTATAGCCCCGTGGTGTAGCGGTCCATCATGAGGGGTTCTGGTATCATTGAGCTCTATTGGCTCTTCGATAGGAACTCCCCTTGACCCAGGTTCAAATCCTGGCGGGGCTACCATTTCTTTCTTCTATCTATCGTCAGAAAACGCATTCCCCACGACTACATACTACCATGTTTCTTTTTCGAACAGTTTGACCTTTTTAGCGCAATACTATACATTTAAAGGGATTCGTGACCATTATCTGAAGACGACAGAAGACCCGTGATTCAACACTTTTCTGTTGCTTTGACTAGCGTCCCTCCCGGCGGCTATCAATGAATACGGGTCCTGTCGAATTTCTATTCTTAATAGGACAACCTTCATATCGATTTAGAGCACATTTTTCCATGGGACGTATACATCATGGAAACAGTCGAGCTTGGCTGGGATGAATTCTGGGCTGAACTATTTCGAGTGAAGCATCGTCGTTCGATTCCAGGAATTCAGCACTACGATGAAATGGTCGTTGACTTCTGTATAGAAACCCTGAATCTCAATAAGGGGGACGAGATTCTCGATATTGCGTGTGGTGCAGGAGATCACAGTGTTCTCTTCGCAAAGAACAGTCTAGATGTTACCGGATTTGATTTATCACAAACACTCATTGATGCCGCTACTCGGCATGCCAAGGATGAAAACGTTGATGTCAATTTCTATCGCGGTGATATGAGAGAGATTAACTTCGTACAGCGCTTTCATGGTGCAGTTCTTCTCAGTCACAGCTTTGGTTTCTTCAACCATGAAGAAAACAAATTGGTGCTTGAGGGAAGCTACAATGCACTTGTAGATGGTGGAAGACTATTACTTGACCTGATGAATCCATATAATTTGCCAAAGTTCCAGAAGTCTTGGACTGAGCTCGATGGTGGCTATCTCCTAAGTGAACCACACTTTCTTGATGCTCCTGCTGGAGTCCTACGAGGAAGACCGGCAACCTACATTGATGTAGAGGCCTCGAGGAAGGTCTTGCCCAATCAAGACGCATTAGCGAACAATAATATTCGTATGTACACCGCTCTCGAAATTCGCCGTCTCATAACAGAGGTCGGGTTCGAGAAGATTGACCTCTTTGGACAGAACAAACTGCCGCGCTGTCCATATACTGCCGGTTCCGATAGAATGGTTGTAGTTGCAACAAAGTAGCTCCTCTGACGGAAATCTTTTAAGAACCTGTTAGACTCGTCGCGCATGCCACCGAATAGCTTTCGGTGACCCCGCCGAGTTCTCTCGCGTTAACTCTGGCAGTTCGGGTCAGATTATGGTTATTCCCCAAAACGAGTGTGAAAAAGATGGTTAAGATTAAGGAGCCTGATGCAATTAAGAGGCTCATCAAGTCAGATAATTACGAACAGAAGCGCATTATTAGCATATCCGCGCACATCGACCACGGTAAGACGACAACAACCGACTATTTGATGCGTCGTGCTGGTCTTATGAGTGATGCTGCAGCTGGTCAGGCATTGATGACTGACAGCGATGAAGAAGAACAGGAGAGAGGAATTACAATCTTTACCTCTGTGGTTCTATTGAACTTCGAAGTGGATGATACCGAGTACTTAGTACAGCTATCCGATACGCCCGGCCACTTGTCATTCACGGGCGAGGTTTCGCGTGCGCTGAGAGCCAGTGATGGTGTAGTCATTCTGGTGGATGCACTCGAAGGTGTAATGACTCAAACTGAAACCAATATCAAATTGGCTGTCGGTGGAGAAGCCTGCAAGCCAGTACTGTTTGTCAATAAAGTTGACAGACTGATTAACGAGCTCAAGTTGCCACCTGAAAAAGTGTACGAGAGAATTGACATTATCATTGCAAAGGTGAATGAACTCATCAAGAAAGTTGCTCCCGATGACTTCACGAAGAATTGGCGAGTCAGCTTCGAACAGGGAACCGTTGCTATTGGCAGTGCAAAGACTGGATGGGCATTTACCATGGAAACCCTCAAGAAGAAAAATATAAAACCCACAGTAGTTTTTGAGAAATATAACGAGGGCGACGAACGTTGGCTCCGAGAGAATCTTCCACTCGATGATGCTATACTTGAGATGATCGTCAAACATCTTCCAAATCCCAAAGAAGCTCAAATCTACAAAATCCCGCGAATATGGAAGGGTGACCCTGAGAGTCCCGAAGGAAAGGCATTACTCAAATGCGACCCTGATGGTCCGCTCCTAGGAATGATTACCAAGATTTTTGTCGACCCGAAAAGCAAGAGGCCAACTCTCATTGGAAGAGTGTTCTCAGGTACTCTACACTCTGGTCAAGAAATCAGACTTGTGAACATGAAGCAAACCGCTAGAGTTCGAAGGTTAGGCGTTCAAGAAATTACTGATATCCTTCCCATGGAAGAGATACCCGCCGGAAACCTATTCTCAATATTTGGCTTCATGTGTCCTTCTGGAGAAACCTTCGTAGCTGAAGGTTCTGATATGAAAGGCTTTGAGGCAATTGAATATGTCAGTGAGCCCGTTGTTAGTCGGAGCATTAAGCCCGTTGACCCACAGGACGTTGCTAAGCTTGGTGAAGTCGTACGCAAATGGATTATGGCAGACCCAACGGCGAGATTCTTCCATGACAAGGAGTCCGGTGAGTATCGCCTTGATGGAATTGACCCTCTCCAGATAGAAATCCTTACAAAAAGGATTAATGAACAAGTGAAGATCAACGTATCTGAGCCGATTATTGTATATCGAGAGAAGATGACGGAACATGGAGATGAATTCCATACCAAGTCACCAAACGGTCACAACCGAATCAAGATGTTCCTTGAACCTCTGGATGAGAAAACTGTTGAACTGATCAAGAAGAAGAAAGTCACCATCGATATGCCAGAACGTGAACGTGCACAGATTCTCAGAGATGAAGCAGATTGGGATGCCAAAGAGGCTCGGAAAATCCTTGACGTCTATGAGAATTGCATGTTAGTGGATCAGATGAGTGGTGTACAGCGATTTGATAGAATCGAGCCTTACGTCAAGAGCACATTCAAGGAATTTGTAGAAGCAGGTCCGCTGGCTCATGAACCTGTAATGGGTGTCAAGGCAACAATCACAGATGCAACAATTCATACTGACCCTGCTCACACAGGTTACAACGAGGTTGCCACAATGACCAGTGCGGCTCTCAACTTGAGCTTTCTGACTGGGCGACCTGGCCTGTACGAGCCTATCCTCAATGTGGATATCAAGACGCCAACAGACACACAGGGCGGGGTAATCAAGGTTCTAACTTCCCATCGTGGACAGATCGTCACAATAGAGGGTGAGGAAGAGGCTGTTGCGGTCAAAGGCACACTACCAACATCAGAAACAATAGGTATTGCTGACGAATTCAGAAGTGCTACTGCCGGTAGAAGCTTCTTTGGTTACGAGTTTAGAGGCTTTGAGGCGTTACCATCCAACCTTCAAGAAGAGCTTATTCTTGAGATACGTGAGCGGAAGGGAATGCCCAAGGAACTACCTACTCTGGGCTCATGGAGCCGCTGGGTTTACAAGCGTACATAGAACGTTGTTTGAGTGACATCGTATTTTGGATGTCACTTTTCAACTCTTTTTGGATAAGTATAAGTCACAAGAGCCCATATTTCCAACTGATTGCCATGGCATTCGATGTAAAGGAGGCTCTTGAAACCCTTGTAGCTTTTGAAACAACAAACACAGATGAGAGAACGTCTGGGTCTGAGTGTCCTAAGTACATCCTAGCTCGCTTGGAGGATTATGGATTCAGAACCCAGCTTATCGAATCAGAAGGATATTACAGTGGGATTGGCGAATTTGGTGAAGGAGAATACTCTGTGCTGTTTCTTGCCCATTTTGATGTGGTTCCAGTTGGTGACAACTGGGATCATCCGCCCTTTGAGGTCACATATGATGGCAATAAGGCATATGGGAGAGGGACTTGTGATGATAAAGGCAATCTTGTATCTCTACTAAAGATGGCAGAGATGATGACTCACGATGAACCAAATTGCACCGTGATGATTGGCACCACTGGTGATGAAGAGATTGGAGGACGTAATGGCGCTAATGTCCTGCAGAAGAAGTTGCTTGATGAGGATCGGTTTCCTGACTATATCGTAATCGCAGATGGTTTGAATCAAGAGATAATCAACCGGCGGCGAAATATACTTCCGACGATATTCAGGACCAAGAAGAAGAATGCCACCACTAGGGGAACGAAGAATATTTTTCGTTTCGAAACAGATACATTCGGAACTGATACTAGGCATTCGGCATATCTGAGACTAGGAGTAGACAGGCATGCTATGCTCGCCGCATCAAAACATCTCGATTTGCGCTCCGATGTACTTGTAGCAGAAGTAAGAGGGGCCTTTGTCAAATCGAATGTTGTTCCTGATTGGATAGAGATGGATATTATTGACCCCACAGATGATGGTGAAGTATGTGAATACGATGAGAATTTGACAAATCTCATGAGAGAGCTGTTAACCATATCAAGTACCAGCTTTCCCACTCGTCTCTCGGATAAGGGAACTATAATCAATCCAAATATCCTAGAAGAGGATGGGGATTCCTGGAAACTATATTGCGATATACGAGCTATGACTAACGATGGTGGAGAAGTGAAAGAATCATTTGAAAGAAACTTGAAGGGCAGAATGGATTTGAAATCGCTTGAGGTGCATGCCGGAATGGGCTATGTTGACTCAGATCCATCTTCAAAACTCATAATGACTGCATTGGATGTACTAGATGAATTATCAATACCGCATGCAATCGTTGAAGGTTTCGGCGCTTCCGACTCCAGATACTTTGCTGGACATGGTTCCGATGTGTTTGATTTTGGTCCAAGAGGCGATAATTTGCATGGTCCCAATGAATGGGTTTGGCTGCCTTCGCTGGATGAGAACGCTCGATTTTACCACCACTTAGCAATGAAACTTAGCGACAATTGAGAGTAATCTCTACCGCGGTGTCATTCCAACTTTTATCTCTAGGTCATCTATTTCCCAGGTTTTGACATGATCATACTGGCTCCATTCCGGTTCTTCTTGAGGACCAGCTAGAATTGTGGACTCTGCCCTTGTCTCATTCGACAGATATCCCTCATACATTTGTGCAAGCTGAAGAGAATTCTTGTCAGAAAACTGAACGACCAAGTCGATATTCTTGTCCACATCTAGGTCGAGCTCTTTTCTCATTACCTGCACTCTTCTTGTCACATCTCTAACGAGGCTTTCTGCTTCAAGATCCTCTGTTCGTGTGAGATCCACATATACATCGCCTATTCTGCTCTCTGCACGACTAAGGTATTCGGGTAATGACTCCTCGAATTCCACGTCTTCAAGTTCTACCTTGAGATTCTCTTCACCAACTCTGAGGGCTGCCTCACCTTTCTGTAGGTCAGTTCGTAACTTGTTCGCATCTGCTTCTTGAAGCACTTTAACTAGCTCCTTCATTTTGTCCTTGTATTTTGGACCAAGTGTCTGATAGTTTGGTTTCACACTCAAGTCGATGAACTCAGATACAACTTCTGAGTCAAGAACCTCAAATTGACGCGTGTTCAAATCCTCAAGGAGCAATTCCCTTAATGAGAGTGCCCTATGTCCAACCTCATCACTTGCAGGTATTAACATGACTTTAGCAACAGGGTGACGAAGCTTCATGCCCTTCTTGTTCCTCGCATGACTTGATGCAGAGCGTAATTCTTGAAGGACGTGGAAGGCTGCCTCTATCTCTGAATCAAATAGGGGGTCGGAAACTCCGGGCATTTCTGTCATATTAATGGATTCGAGATTGCTGGTACTGAACCGATTCAAAAAGTGTTGGTGTAGATATTCACCCAAGAAGGGAGTGAATATGTTAAGACAACGTATTATGGTGTCCAACGCGTAGAATAGTGTATCATATGCCATGACTTTCTTAGGATTATCCGCATCAAGCCAAACCCTCTTCTTTACTAGAGGAAGGTATACTCGGCTGAGGTCATCTGAGATGAATTCTAGGAGAACTCTTCCCGCTAGATGCCAGAGATATTTGTCCATGTGCTTGTGGAACTCTTTGAGAACAGTCTGCACGCGGGAAAGAAGCCACTTATCTTCCATTTCTGCCTTGTCCAAATTGCTTAGCATCCGCTTCTCATCATACTTGAATTCATCCAGTTCCATGTATGTTTCGGCAAAAAGCACAACATTCCAGAGAATGTCAAGATTTCTTCTAGTCAATTCTATTTGCTTTGTGCTGAAATTGGTTCGCGTCCATGAAGCTGACCTTGTAAGCATGAACATTCTGAACGGATCTGCACCCAAATCTTCGAACGCGTCTTTAGCCCAGACCACATTGCCCTTTGACTTGCTCATTTTTCCTCCATCTTCATCTAATACGTGCTCTTGACTTACGCACGCCTTGAATGCAACATCTCCATGAAGAAGGACGGAGGTATACAGCAGACTGTAAAACCAACCGCGAGATTGGTCAACCGCTTCTGTGATGAAGTCAAATGGAAATATCTCTTTGAAGACGCTTGGGTCCTTCAGGTAATGTAGACTGGCGGTATGTGCCATTCCCGAGTCCAACCAGCAATCTAAGACAAACTCTTCACGATACATTTTGCCTTCGCATTCTGTACACCGGAGAACAATCTCATCGACCCAAGGTCTATGCATTTCAAATTCATCTGGAAATTCTATTGCCCGTTCTTTGAGTTCTTTCCGACTTCCTATGACTACCTCTTCGCTGCACTCTTTACAGACCCAGACCGGTAGTGGTGATCCCCATATTCGAGAGCGGGAGATGCACCAGTCATCTGCATTTGCCACCCAGTCGCCAAACCGGCCAGTGCCAGCCCATTCAGGAGTCCAATCAACAGTTCTATTCTTTTCTACCAGCTGTTCTCTTACTCCTTCCATTTTGAGGAACCATTGAGTTGCATCTGCTAGGTAGATAAGAGGCGAATCACATCGCCAACAGTGTGGATACTCGTGTTCTATGGTTTCTTTATGAACTAAGAGCCCCTTTTCATCGAGCATCTTGGGTACTATTTCATTTGTATCAAATACGAACTTTCCTTCAAACATTGGAACTTCATCTGTGAATCTCCCCTTGCTAGTGACGGGGTTGAACACTGGAACACCAAATTCCTTGCCCACTTCAAAGTCATCTGGGCCAAATCCTGGCGCGGTATGCACCAACCCAGTACCCTCTTCAACAGTCACATGTATTCCAGTCACTACGGCATGCATGTATTCCTCATCATGTTCTTGATGAAATGGGACTTCTGGTTTGAATGGGTGAACGTATTTCCATCCACGCATCTCTTTGCCCTTTATTCGTTCTTCAAATTCATAGTCTTCAATTCCAGCCTTTCCCATCACGGTTTCAACTAGGTCCTCTACTATCCACCAAAACTCATTTTCTATTTTGAGTTTTACATATGTATAGTCGGGATGTACCGACACGAGTTCATTAGAAAGGAGGGTGAAGGGCGTTGTAGTCCATATCACTAGGTATTCATTTTCTTTACCTTGCCTCCTGAATTTCACGTATATCGAGGGATCGTCTTTTGTTTGATAGCCCTGTGATACCTCATGTCCAGATAGTGCTGTTTCGCATCTGGGACATATGGGGTTCACTCTATATCCTCTTCCAAGGAGTCCCTTTTCGCTGGCTAGCTTCAGAAAATGCCAGACATGTTCAATGTAATCATCTCTTCTTGTCTGGTATGCAGTTTCATAATCTAGCCATAGGCCTAGTCGGACTGAATCATCCACCCATCTTTCCAGATAGAAGTCTACTAGTTCCTTACATTTCTCCACGAAGCTTTCAAGGCCTATCTCTGACTCAATCTCTCCCTTTTCAGCCAACCCCTCGTTCTTTTCCACTTCGAGCTCTACAGGAAGCCCTTGCATATCCCATCCCCCTCTTCTCCATACATTATATCCCTTCATTGTCATGTATCGGAGCTGGGCATCCTTCATAGCTCTACCACGTGCATGGCCCACATGCATGAAACCATTTGTTGTGGGTGGCCCTTCCAAGAAATTCCATCTCGGCCCGTCTTTTCTCATCTCAACAGTCTTATCTTTGATGTTATTTTCTGTCCAGAAATCTAGTATCTCATCTTCAACAAGCTGCGGATTGTATCTCTTCGGGAGTGGACTCATTCTACTCTCCTCTCTGTTTTGTTAGCACTGAACTTCAAATATGGCAGAAGTAGTCTGCTCGTCCTCAAGTTTGAGAGAAGCATATACCAGCATCTAGTTGAAAGGCCCGCGTTACAGGCTAATTTGGCAATCCATCCTTTACTCTCCTTGTGGACTAGCTGATATGGCAAGCGTTCTAGTTAAAAATCTTAGGCTAGGCATACTTGGCTATTCAGGCATTTTGGGTCAATTTGGATAAGTGCAACCAACACTTAATTGTCGGTCACCTCAAAACTATATCCATTGAACAACATAGGGTGATTACAGTTGTCGCATCTTGAAGAACAATCCTTGGACAAGCTTGCTGATATTATCTACAATATCTTATGGCAGGATTTGCTTGAGGTCTGGCGAGCAGTCCACAAGAAAATGGATGGAGAAGAAGTAGAGGCTGTCCGTTCGGCCTTTGAAGGCGCTAAAGACCGGTTCCTTAAAGGTCCCTTTGAAGACTATCTTGAAGTCAGGTGGGGGATGAACCTTTGCGTTCACTGTAATGATAATAATGTCGAGAAAAATGGGATTGCATATGTTGATGAGGATGGTGACGGGCTCGAGTTCAATCAGTGCTTGAACTGCCAAATAGGAATCATCTACAACATTAAATTCGCAAAGGCAATTTTCGAGACATATACCATTGGTCTAGGCGGTCGAGACGAATTTAATGGCATGTCGATCTTCTGGAATGCCATCGTACCTAAATCACTAGAGAAGTTTCTTCCGTCATATGAGATAGTAAAAGGTGGACAATGGATTGGCACCATCTCCTTAGAAAAATCAGGGAATGCGAAGTTTCTACCTTTTGAAAATATGAAGTATGGCGTTGAGAGAGATGCGGAGGCACCTTGGACAGAGGATATCCCAGATGATGTCGAGCAAGCTCTTAGTGAATTCAAAGAAAAGGCGAAGGAACACATTGAAGTTGTAATGAAATTGACTGATTGAACGGGGTAACCTGCATGGACTCGGATGAGAAGCTAGTGAGGGATCGCATACCTGAACTAATTGAAAACAATGGACAGAAACCCAAGTATAGACGCGCCAGCGGTGACGAACTGGATTATCTATTGAGAGCAAAAATTGTGGAAGAGTCAAAAGAGCTTCTTGAGTCGGGCGATACTGCAGAAATTGTTGATATATTAGAGGTCATTGATGCTCTTCTGCACATTCGCAATGTGGACCCAGCTTTCTTGGAGATTCAAAAGCATGCCAAACGTCTGGCTCGTGGTGCATTTGAGGAAGGCTATGTTCTATCTTTGAGCAGCCTTAATGATGATTGATTCCCTATTCATACTCTGAATGCTCGGATAAAGATTATATTGCATCAGACAAGGCGACATGTATCAATACCACCCTGTTCAGTGGTGGTTACATTTTCATGGGAGATAAATGATAATGGAAATAGAAAATGTTGAACCAGTACCTAGCAAGGAAACTCATCATGAGGATAGTGGTGATATTTCCCGCTATCATGTTGAGAAGCACGATGTAAGAGAACTTCCTTACAATACCAAGTCAATATGTCCGGAATGTCTCTTGGTCGATGATGAAGTCAATGTAATCGATGCCACCCTATATGAGGAAGATGGCAAAGTGATGTACAAGAAGAAATGTGACACGCATGGTGAATTTGTTGACATTTACTGGGGAGACGCTGATATGTTCATGAAGGCCCAACAGTGGTGGTACAAGACGGTTGGATTGGACAATCCCCGAACAGAAACAGTAGACGGATGTCCAAATGATTGTGGACAGTGCCCCGAACACAAATCGCATACAGCTCTTGCATTACTGGATGTCACAAACAGGTGCAATCTCCGGTGCCCAATCTGTTTTGCACATGCAGCTGAATCTGGAACTGTCTATGAACCAGAACCGGAAGAGGTTCTTGAAATGATGCGGAATCTTCGCAGCAATCTTCCTGTTCCTGCTCCAGCACTTCAATTCGCTGGTGGAGAACCCACTGTATCCAAACACTTGCCCCAGTACATCCGTTGGGCAAAGGAATTAGGATTCAAACACGTACAAATAGCCAGCAATGCAATCCGTATTGGGAAAAGCAAGAAGTATACACAGGAACTACTCGACGCTGGTCTATCAACTATCTACATGCAATTCGATGGTGTCACTCCTGAGCCGTACATTGAAGCCCGTGGAACCAATCTTCTTCCATTGAAGAAGCAGGCCATACAGAATTGTCGCGAAGTTGGACTTGATTCACTCGTACTTGTGCCAACTGTTGTACGTGGTGTCAATCACGACCAACTGGGCGACATCATAGAGTATGCTATAGAAAATAATGATGTCATCCGCTGTGTCAATTTCCAGCCTGTGAGCATTACTGGTCGTATTGATTATGATGCTAGAACGGACATGAGAATCACAATTCCCGACTGCATACATCTCATAGAGGAACAAACTGGTGGCAAGATTCCCGCTACAGAATGGTACCCCGTACCAGCCATGATGCCTGTGGGCAGAGCTCTTGGACTGATGAAGGGTACTCCTCAGCTAGAGCTTAGTGCACACTTTGCATGCGGGATGTCTACATTTCTCTACATCAATGATGACGGTTCCTATGAACCAATCACCAATCTAATCGATGTAGATAAGTTCATCCAGCTTCTTGAGGGCATTGCCAACCTGTATGCTGATGATAAAATGGCGGCTAGCAAACGGGCGAAAGCTAAATTAGCCGCAGGAATCCGACACATCAAGCGTAAGGGTATCATGAAGGATCTGTTGTCAGCGTTCCTGAGCCGGGGCGATTATGGTTCCCTCTCCACGTTCATGGAACGTGTCATCATGATTGGCATGATGCATTTCCAAGATCCTTACAACTTTGACTTGGAACGAGTACAGCATTGTGATATCAATTACTCTGTTCCTGATGGCAGAATTATTCCCTTCTGCACGATGAACACCATCCATCGCTCACGGGTAGAGAAGAAATTTAGCATGCCAATAGAAGAATGGCGTGGACGACATAGACCTGACAATGTTGAGGAAGACAGCATTTCCAAACCGTATCAGGGTGATTAGTTTAGACAATAGAAGCGGTCTGGGAAATTACCAGACGCCTTTTTATTGTTTAATACATCCCCTACTCATCTTCTGTCAGTTTAATCTCACAAATGTTTCCGAGATTTCACTCATAAAAAACTAAATCTAGGGCCGTTCTTTGCTTAGTTTTGTAGGATGTTTTCCGAAAATCAACCAGTTTTCCAGTATCTTAAACTACACTTAAGTTTTTTAAAGTGCCTACGACCTCAAAGAAAACCTTAATAAGAAGTGCCACAATTAATAGATTGTCGAGTGGTAGTCAATGAGGGAAAAGGGCTACTACTATGATGCAATTGAACATTGGCGGGTACGTGGGCTAGTTTTTCGTTACATGCCCTCAATTACGAAACTCCCCCCTCCTACCACGATTTCCCACGTCCCGCCACCTTCTTATCATCTCCATGACTTAACGAACGACGTGCTTAAAGCAGGTCTTGCTATTCCATTTTCTGTTGGAGATTCTTGGCTTGAACGAACTTCTCCCATATCTTGATGAAGCGTTAAGTGTTGAAGAGCGAACACAGGACCTGCTCTCTCGTTTGACTCTTAATGAGAAATTTTCCCTTCTTAGCAGTCAGGGTCGCCATCGAATGTATGTAACAAAGGGAATGAAGCGGCTAAAAATTCCACCATTCAAGGTTACTGATGGCCCGTTGGGGGTTGCGCGACACTCGAGCTGGTTCAAGAAGAACACAAGATTTCCAGCTACAGTTTCTCTAGCGGCTTCATGGAATAGAGCCCTTGCCCGTAGTGTTGGAATCGCGATGGGAAAGGAAGTACGAGCCTGTGGGCGTCATGCTCTCCTAGCACCTGGAATCAACATCCATAGAACTCCTCTCTGCGGGAGAACGTTCGAATACTTCAGCGAAGACCCATTTCTTACAAAGGAATTGGCTGTGCCATTTGTCAAAGGTGTACAGAGTCAGGATATTGCTGCATGTGCAAAACACTTTGCGGCGAACAATCAGGAAATCGACAGAAAGACAATGAGCGCGGAGATAGATGAACGAACATTGCATGAGATCTATCTTCGAGCATTCCGCGCATTGGCAAGAGACGCAGATGTCTGGTCTTTTATGACATGCTATAACATGGTCAATGGAGTCTATGGTGCTGAGAATGAATACTTGATTAAAGATGTCTTGGTCGAAAAATGGGGTTTCGATGGGATGACCATGACTGACTGGTTAGCCACTGGCAGAATTGAAACAACAGAGTCCTGCGTGCATGCAGGCCTTACGCTAGAGATGCCCTTTCCAGCAAGGTACAAGGTAAGCTCTCTTGAGAAGGCTTTTGAACAGGGCAAATTCACCGAGGATACATTAGATGACTTGGTCAGAAGGAATCTGCGGACCATGATTCGAGCTCGAGCACTTGACAGGAATGAGCATGTCCCCTCAGGAGCTCGAAACACATCCGCGCATCAAGAGCTCGCGCGATATGCCGCGGAAGAGGGAATGGTTCTACTGAAGAACGATCGAAGTCTTCTTCCTTTGGACATTGAGAATCTAGAGCGCATTGCCTTGCTAGGGCCGAATCTGAGAAAGAAGTTTGGCAGGTTTCTTTATGGTGGATCATCAGCAGTAGTACCACCATATGAGATAACTCCACTTGAAGGAATGAGGAACAAATGCGGCGATATCGTCAGAGTAGTCCAGGATCCCACTCAAGCTGATGTTGCTGTTCTCTTCATGGGCCTTGACCACAGCAAAGGGATGGACTCAGAAACCTACGATAGACAGTCGTTACACTTACCCGAGAAACAAGTGAGGCTAATCCTAGAAACCGCCGCTCAAAATGAAAATACGATTGTCGTTCTAGTTGCTGGGAGTCCCATTGCTATGAACCCATGGTTGGATGAGGTGCCAGTGGTTCTCAATGCATGGTATTCAGGAATGGAAGGGGGGAATGCCATCGCTAATATCCTCTTTGGGGATATCAGCCCGTCTGGCCGTCTGCCCATTACATTTCCAAAGAAGCTCTCCGATTCTCCAGCTCACTATTCAGGAGAATCACGGAATTATCCTGGTGATGAAGAGAAGAAAGTATACTATGATGAGGGTATTTTCGTTGGCTATCGTTGGTTTGACAAGAAGGGCATTGAGCCAGATTTCCCATTCGGCTTCGGGCTTTCCTACACTACATTTGATTTTGAATCCGTAATAGCCAGACAGAACATCCTGACTTCACCAGATGACACCGTAACACTTGACATGCAGTTAAGAAATACCGGGGAGATTTCTGGTTCCGAGGTCATCCAAATTTACTCCCGAGATTTGGAGTCCTCAGTTGAGCGACCAGAAAGAGAATTGGTCGGTTTTGAGAAGGTCTTCCTTCGACCAAATGAAGCCAAGCAAATCTCTCTTCAGATAAGCGCTGAAGACCTTGCATTTTACGACACAGATACACATGATTGGAAAATAGAACCAGGTGGGTTTGTTCTCGAGATTGGACGTTCTTCCAAAGCGATTTTAGCAACGACAGAAATCATCTATCGATAGCAGATAGAGATGAATTCTCTTTTCGGCAATCAATGCCGATGTAATGCAAATTTACAGCTCGTATCTCCCATAGCTCTACATGAAATTTCTTCGACAGAGATACTAGGATTTCCTAATACCCCCTCAATAAACCCGCTAAAAAAGTGACAAATGGGTCTATCAGCGCTCTTACCGCGGCAAACCGGGCACAATACGATATCGTAGACTTCTTCATCACTGTCAAATTTTGTCACTGAGATTTCATTCAATAAATTCAGGAGCTCACTTTGTTGTATCACGAGCTTATCTTTACATTCCTTCTTTGCAATACGGTACCCAGCATACCTCCCTATGGTTCTGGCCACTAGGTCTTCAAGTTCTGGCTTGTTTCCGAAGTAGTTATTCAGTTCCCTAACCAGCTTTATCGTGTCATCTGGAAATTTCTTGATTATATCAAGTCCCAAATTTAAAACCATATAGAGCTGAGAAAGTGGAATGAAAGAAGGTAGAAACTGGATGAGCTCAGGATGATCGTTTCTTATTCTAATAAGGTGGTTGTATAAATCGCGAATATTCGATTTGAATCGTTGGTATCTCTCCCCTCGCACATAAGCCTCTTCTTCCTGAAGATGTCCTTCAAACTCCTGGAAGAACTGATTTTCAATTTGTTTTACTAATATCTTGGCGAACTGCTCATATTCCTGTTTTTCCGCGTGGACAACAAAGAGAATGGGATCTCTCGAGCTGTAAACTAAGAGCCCATCACCTGATTCAATTGCCTTCAGCTCATCGTGACCCAATTCCTTTATGAGATTATTAATCGCGCTTGTGAAGCCTCCGAACAGTTCCTCAAATGCCTGTCGATTGTCCCTAGCAGATCCGTCCAAATTTACGCTTACAAGTGGAATGCCAGCCAAATGGACGACATATACTGTCTTCACAACACCATTCATGTGCTTTCTTCTCCAAAAAGACGACTTGAGAAGTCATAGAATTGACTGAAGGCAACAATAAGAAGGAATATGCCAATGAGAAACAACCATAGTCTGATTGGCTTCCAGATGTAGTCATAGAATTCTCCTGGAGTAAACCAAAACCACTCATCAAATGCATCCATTGCACAACTGATAATTCCAAAAACTGCAGATATGAGCAATGGATAGAAGGTTCTCTTTCTCTCAATCATCGGATACCTTCTTGCTGTGTAGATTACAACCACAAGTAGCAGCACGAATCCAACCACTGTAAGGAGGTCCAAGAATGCCTTTACGAGTTCCAGAACGCCGCTAGGAGGGCGATATTCCCATATGACTCCTTGCATGAATCATAACCCCCACTGTTTTGCACCATTCTCAGCAATTCGATATATACCATAGGAGAATAGTAGTAGTCCAATCACGAATGTTAACCCATCAAAAAGATTTAGGATGTCAATCAGAAAATCATCGAATTGAAGCGTATCTAAGGCATCGAGTATTGCGTGAAACATCAAGACTGCAATGCCGGCTACAATAGAAGTCCATCCTTCTGACGTAATTCTTGGATGCTTCTTTCTGATTTTATATGAGAGCACTGTGGCTATAAATAAACCTAAGATTATCAGAGATTCCATGCTTATCAGAAACAAATCTTCCGGGTCTAGAAGGCCTATCTGCATGGTACTCACTGAGGCTCATCTATTGGAAGCGGGAATTAAATCTTCCTGAGGAGAACAGACAAATTGCCCACTGATTATCATCTCTCCATGAGATTATGATTGCAATGCCGATTGCTTGTTCATGTCAATGATTTCCTGATTCTTTGCTACGAGAGAAAATCATTTCTCAGGTGAGGGTATTCAACTTAGGGAGAGATATTGGTCAACATTGTGGGTTTTGATCTTTCCGAAGAGATGACAGGACTGAATCTCCTGCCCATAATTATGCACAACTAGGGCCTAGGATGTCACCCATGCAATTCTTAATTAGCAGTGCTATCTTATTTTTCGCGAGTTGCAATATAATGTCACGTAGAAACGAACTGAATTTCCTTCAAGTGGATGCTTTCACAGAAACACATTTCGGGGGAAATCCCGCTATTGTCATATTGCAGGCAGATTCTCTTGATGACGATCAAATGTACATGATTGCAGAAGAGATGAAATCACGGGAAACTGTGTTTGTTTGCGAATCATCAGTCGCTGACTTCAGTCTTCGATTTCTCACTCCAAAGGGTGAAATTGATTTCTCAGGACATTCTGCAATTGCAGCCTTTCATGCGCTAGTTGAAGAGGGAAAGGCAGAATTGGTGTCCGATGTGACAATGTTCTCATTGGAAACCAAATCTGGGGTTTTACAGGTTGAGATTGTCAAGAATGAAACTACCCGCACTCATGAAGTCCAAATAACGCATCAACGGCCCGAGTTCATGAACACCTATGATACTAGAGTATATGCAGAGGCGCTTGGACTGAACCTTGTCGACATAATGTCTCTGTATCCTATACAGACAGTCAGTACTGGTACTCCTCATCTGGTTATTCCGTTGATGGGTCTGGATGCCTTGGAGCGAATCAAGCCAAATCTGGAGTTGATTGAGCGTCTATCTGCTGATGGCGACTATGACTCAATCATTGCATTCACGAAAGATGTGCATGAAGTGACTTCTGATGCACATCTCAAACACTTTGCTCCTGCGCTTGGTGTTGCCGAAGAGCCGGCATCTGGCGTTGCCTCGGGATGTTTGGGAAGTTATCTCATTCGGCATGGTATTATTGACTCTACAAATCGTGTCACAACTATTGTCCTGGAGCAGGGATACCACCTGGGTCGTCCAAGCAAGGTGATAGTGGAAGTAGTAGGAGATAGAGAGGGCATTGAACAAGTCAAAGTAAGCGGTACTGCAGTAACGGTGATGAAGGGCGTAGTCTATATCTGATGCCTATCTGCGGTTCAGACTCGCAATATTACCCGGATGAAAAGATTTGACTCATTTTGATAGTTCCTTCCAATAGTCGTTAATTCATGAAATGATATTCGACAGATTCAGAAACTCTAAAAAGGAGTTTGGGAGTGCCAGCTTCGGAAGATGCCTGATGAATGACTACGAGGCAATTGTGAAAGAGGAGCAACAGAGAGTCAACGATGCTCTCTCAAAGTATCTAGATTCAAAAATAGAACAAGTCAGTCGATTGGGAGATTGGCACACAAAATACTATGCCAATATCAGGGAGTATATCATGCGCGGGGGAAAACGGCTTCGTCCCATTCTTGTTGCAATAGGGTACAAAGCCATTCGAGAAGTAGTGGACATTGACCATCTGTATCGGGCAGCATGTTCTGTGGAGATTTTGCATAATGGATCACTCCTGCATGATGATTTAATCGACCATGACGAAACCAGACGGGGGGGCAAAACATTCCATGCCACATATCGCGATTGGTACAAGAACCGTTCTAAGAACATGGAAAAGGCTCAAGATTTCGGGATGACTATGGCTATTCTTGGTGGTGATTCCCTCCTCAATATGGGGGCTGAAGCAATAAGCGAATCGCAACTCGATCCTGAAATTGAAGTTAAGTGCCAGAGGCTATACCAGACGGCATTTCAATACTTGGCTGATGGTGTCATGCTGGAGATGACCATGATGAACCAAAAGGATACATCTCCGGGCACTTATCTGGAAATGGTTGCAATGAAAACAGCCGTTTTGTTTGAGAAGTCTCTACTAATGGGTGCCACCTTGGCAAATGCCACCGAATCACAACTGAATGCATTGCAAGAGTATGGAATCAAAGTTGGCCAGGCTTTTCAGATGCAAGATGATATCCTAGGAACATTTGGTGACGAAGAAATAACTGGTAAACCAGCAGATGGCGATATTCGTGAAGGTAAGAAGACAATGCTGGTGATTCTGGCTTACAGGAACGCGAATGAAGAGCAGAGGAACTTGCTTGAAAATCTTTTAGGCAAAGAAGGCATGAATGACGACGAAGTGGAACAGGTTCGGCAGCTGTTTCGTGATACTGGCGCCTTAAGAGAAACCGAGGATCTGATGATGGATCTGCTAGGAAAGGGACAGGATGCATTGGAGGCAACAATTCCGCCTCTGATTGAAAGGTATAAGAATTTCCTTCTCAATCTTTCGCAGTTTCTCGTAGAGAGAAAATACTAGATATCGAGCAACACAACGTGGTTCTCCATCAACTTGCTGGATACCTACTCTCGATAAGATGAAGGCTGAGTAGAAGAAGATCTTCTCCTTCTGTATCCAGTAGTTGTTTCATGGGCTGCAATAGCTCCGGTACGTTTCTTTCCAGATACTCGATGAAGTTTGGACTAGATCTCGACAATGCTTTCCGCATCTCTCTAGCATGATGGATTATTTTTGCGTTAGCCTTTGCCTGACCCGCATATTCAGTAAGCAGCAGATTGTCCATGACTCTTACAATTTCTTCGGCTACCTTGCTCGATCCGCTCACCATTCCATCTTCTACTTTTGTACCATGTCGATACTTCGACCTAACAAATTCGAGAATGGGTCTGTCCTTATCGATATCGCCCTCAGACAACTCCTGTGCTAAGTCATTCACACTAATCTCTCTCTTCCAGCAGACCTTTCCATGGAGGTATGCTTTGGAAACGTACCCCTTCTTCTCCATGCTTCGCAAATGTTCTTGGAATATTTCTCTTGTTATCAATGAACCACTAGCAGAGAGTACTAGATACTTGTGAAAGAGGGTTGCCTCAAATTCTATCAGTGCCGAACCAAAGGCAAATAGGATATCTCTCTCCAGCATTTCCAATTTCTCCAGTTAGAGGTTTCCCTCTTCAATAAACCAGTTCTAATTATCAGGTATCTAATTAGGAATTTGATAATAAGAACATTGGCGGACTAGACCCATTCCGTAATAAATCCACAGAGTCTTTCTATGGAAAGAAGAAAAGGGAGCGGCAGAAAGCCGCCTGGCAAACTATCTTCTCTTAAGCAGAATTACTACAACAATGACAACTGCCACAACGGCAATGCCAACTCCAATGAAAATCAACATTGTCTGATTGGGTGGTGGAACAGTATCGGTCGTGCCTGTACCAGCTCCCCATGAAATATCAAAATATGCCCTGATTGCAGTATTGGCATTGGCGTCCGTTGCAATAATGCTAAACGTAAGATTTCCGCTAGTTACATCTGGAATCTCCACTGAATACTCATCGCCTGTGGCAGACATGTCCAGCTCTACACTAGTCGAGTCCGTTGTATAATTGAGCTTGACGGAGTTTACTCCGTATGGGTCTGTAATCTCTGCGTGTATGGTGACGGTGTTTCCTCCATCTGGATTTTCAGGTGTCCAACTAATGTCCTTAATTCGTGGTCCGACCTCATCTTCGTTGCTGATATTCTCCGTAGACCTATTTGTTATTGACCAGTCAATGAAGTTCTCTAAGAGTTGAATATTACTAAAGATGGCAGTCTTTCCATAGTCATAGTTGCTGAAGAAAGTGGTACCTGCAACAAGTAGCCGTAAATCGCCAATTTCCTCGACTGCGACCAAGGGGATTTGTTCGCCATATAATCCATCATCTGTATCATCATAGATGACTTCTGGAGCTGGAGCATTCTGGTCTGTCTGATACGCACTCTCTTCTCCATAGATAATTGGTAAGATGGGATTCTCGTCAATGAAGTAGAGGGATGTTGGTGAGAACAATGTTAACGCTGACACACCATATGTCAAATCATTTGTATTCTGAGGTTCTGGTATATCGTAAATGTCGTTATACCAGAGTTGATAGGTCCCGAGCATGTAGACATTGTCGTCATTTATCCGTATGTCCGACCCTATTGCCTCCAATATTTGGTTTGGTTTAGCATTGTCAACGTATTCTGAGAAATCCCCTCTGCCAGTGAGAATCATTGACTTATTTCCTGTCGATGCCCAATTTGAAATGGCTGTCAATTCTGATGAAGTATATTCATCAAGTGCGCACGTGGCAATGAACAAGTCCACGTCGGAGAGGTCCTCGGTGGTAACTGCTGTTGTTTGTTTTCTCAGTTCATAGTGATTGCGTTCGAGTGTCTGTTCAATAGATGAAAGCTGATCCTCGTCTTGATAGTCGATGTAGTCATTTGTATGAGCATGGTCAATCAATGCTACGTAGTCATAGGTTATGGTGATATCTGGAGCCGAAATGGAATCTGTTAGGGTATAGAAAAGGGACAGAACCCCATCTACTGCTTTGTAGAGGCAATTCTCTGTTAATTCCTTTATCTCGGGATCGTCTAAAGCTCGTGAGTCTTCATCATCATAGTGATCAACTATAGTATCATAGAATTGATGCGAATACTCAGCATTCTGAATAACAAGACCCGTCACATTCTCAACAATTGTTTCTGTCGGGTCATCAATCTCAAGTGACCCAAGATTCTCATTGATGTCCTTTTCATATCCTGGGTGTCCCGGCCAGTACGAGTCGGTATGCACGGGGATACATGGATCTGAGAAGTAGTGAGTTAGCACACCTGCAGCGAAGAACCCCTCTTCCCAATTTCCTGCAGTGAAATTGTTTCTAGCAAATTCAAACCACTGTGCTGCTGCCCACGGAGCATTGTATTCTCCAGTTTCTGGGTAATACAGATGATTTTCCCAGTCTTGCCATACTTGGTCTGGCGTGGTTGACCCTGTTATCAGTTCAGGCAAATAGTACTGAAACGCTTCCAACCAGCTGGAGTTCGTTATGGTATTGACTGCCGTGTCAACAATATACATGTGGGTGGTCAATCCCCACGCACTCGCTGGCTGAGCACTTGGCAACGTTATCGTTATTGGCACAAATGATAGCAACAAAACACAGAGAAGGACTTTGTATCTTTTCATATTGGAACAAAGATAGTAATGCCACAAATAAACTGTACGGAAAAAAATTAGAGTGAAGTAGCGGGCTGAAACCCAACTACTTCGGATTTGAATTATTTCCTTCTCATGACGGCTATGATGATGATTACAACCACAACAGCACCAATGGCTCCGATAACAAGTATAAGAGTCATATCTTGGGCCTGTGCTTGATTCATGCCAAAGTCGATAGCCTGTGGGACTATCATCTCTGACAGCTCAACATCATAGTACTCGGATTCGAACATTGGGCGGTAGTCACCATATGGTGATGCTCCAGACACAATGATCACGTTGTCACCAGTTTCACCAGCGTTAATCTCGATGGTTGCTGCGACAAATGAACCTGTGTCACCTTCCTCATGTTCGTAGCCATCAATGAGGTCTCCGTTCACGATGGTTGCATCGGGTGAATAGTAGAGGAATGGATAGACATTCTCGATAGATTCAGTTTCAAGTGCAACAGTATCAACGCCTTCTCCAGGAGTATCAGAATCACTGCCGTAGAGACAGGTTGGACCGTGCATGAGAACTTTCTCAATACCTTCTACTATTGGAGCGACAAAGGCATCGTCGCTAGTCACGGAAGCAACTGGACGATATCCAGCTCCAGCATTAGACTCGGGGTCTTCAACTGAGAGTGGTTCGCCATATACATGTGATCCCATCGCCTCGAGAAGGGCAGTCATGTTATCATTGATGTACTGATTGCCACCATAGTCCGAATCGTAGCCAATCCATGCGAACTTCCTTCCATCTGCATACCAATCTTCAAGTGCAGAGATTTCGCTAGTCGTGTATCCGTTGCTAGTTCCATAAATGGAGCCTGCAACAAATCCAACAGCGCCGTCCATCACGCTTGAGTTGATCCCACCTTTGGCCCACACAACAGTGTAGCCCAAATCAGTCAGGTTATTAGCCAACCATAAATCGGTTGTATTGATCAAGTTGCTATTTTCTTGACCATGTGAAT